>CAYOJC010000081.1:0-22472 GCA_964404195.1 uncultured Syntrophobacteraceae bacterium | reverse complement strand
TTTCGCCTGTCGAACTTAGGATAAGGTGCCAACAGCGTGAGACACTACACTAGATCGGAGGAAGCCCGCATGACGGACAAAAACCATCTCATCCTAACGGCCGTGGGTCCCGATCGGGTCGGCATCGTCGAAAAGATTTCGGAATTCATCGCCGGACTCGGCTGCAACATCGAAGACAGCAAGATGGCGGTTTTTTGCGGCGAGTTCGCCGTGATTATTCTGATCGGCGGCGAGAGCGGAAATCTCATGAAGGTCGCCAACGCGTCCCGCGAGCTGGAGATCCAGACCGGGCTCGTGTTCTCGATCAAAACGCCCGCGACGCGCAAACCCGTCGAATCGCTTTTGCCCTACACGTTGACGGCTTCCTGCATGGACCATCCGGGCATCGTCCACAAGCTGAGCCGGACGCTCAGCAAGCTCGGCGTCAATATCGAATCTATGGAGACCAAGACCTATGCCGCGCCGGACAGCGGCACGCCGATCTTCCGCCTGGAGGCTTCGGTCTCCGTGCCCGCCGGGACCGAGGTCGATCTTCTGCGCGAGCGCTTCGGCGAAATTCAACGGGAAGAGAATATCGATATCGATTTTTCTCCGGGTCATCCTTCGCGATAGCTCGAGGTTTTCACCCGACTTACCAAATGATATAGGAGTGGTCATCCCCACTTTGCGGCTTGAGAACATCCAGAGCGATGCTCATCGCCGGCAGCTCTGGAGAATCTTCTGCGTTCAACATCCAACGAGGAAAAAACCTCCGCAGCGCGAATCAGCGACCCCGCCGCAACGGCTGCCAACCGGAAGTCGCGTCGTCTCTTCCAGGCATTCCTTCGGCTGCCGGCCTTCGAGGCGCTGCGCCACCGTGAGTTCCGTTTGCTCTGGCTCGGGCAGGCCTGCACCGGAATGGGAACGTGGATGGATCAGGTTACCCGCGGTTGGCTCATCTATGAATTGACGGACTCGGCGCTCCAGCTTGGCCTGGTGCGGGGAATTCAAGCCATCCCCTTTCTCTTATTGTCTCCGGTGGCGGGCAGCGCCGCCGACCGCTATTCGCGAAAGACTCAGGTGGTGGTAGCCCAATTTGTGAACGGGCTCGTGTACGCCGCGACCGCGCTGCTCATTTTTACGGGTCGAATCCGGCCGTGGCACGTCTATGTCACCGCGTTGTTGATGGCAGTCGCCCAGGTTTTTCAGCAACCGGCGCGGGCCGCCATGGTCTCCGATGCCGTGCCGCCCGAGAACTTGACCAACGCCATCGGTCTCAACTCGGTTGTCTTCAACGTTGCGCGCAGCACCGGACCGGCCCTGGCCGGAATGCTCATCGTCATGTTCGGCACCGCCGGCTCGTATGCCGTGCAGGCTCTTTTTTTCCTCCTCGCGACCGTCTGGACCTTGCAGCTAAGCTCCGCGCGGCGCTCCTCCGCCGCCGGCGCGGGGCGCTCCGCTCATGGCGAATCCTTCACCCAGAGCATCATCGAAGGGTGGAAGTTTAGCTGGAGGAACGAGGCCGTTCGCACCGGTCTCCTCGTCGTCATGTTCGCGTCTCTATTCATCGTCCCATTCACGGCGCTCCTGCCGGTCTTTGCGCGCGATATCCTTGGAGTCGGAGCGACCGGGCAAGGATTGCTGCTGACGGCCATGGGCGTCGGCGCCCTGTGCAGCGCATTTCTCATCGCGACCCTCGGCGACCGGCTGCCGCGAGGCATGCTCATGATGGGCGGAGTAATATTGTACGGACTCGCCATCATCATGTTCGCGGCGTCGCCCTGGTTCAAGCTTTCGCTCGTGCTGATGGGGATCGTGGGTCTCTGCCACATAAGCGCCCACGCACTGGTCCAAACCGTTATCCAATCGTACTCTCCTTCGGAGTTCCGCGGCCGGATGACGGCGATATTTCACATGAGCCAGGTCGCCATGACCGTGGGAAGCATGCTCATCGGCGCGCTGGCAACCCTCTGGGGCGCTCCGTGGGCCGTGGCGTCAATGGGCGCGGCGGGTTCGCTGTCGATGATAGTTATCTATGTCGCGCTGCCGCGCGCACGGCATATAAGGTAGTGTTGACCGTCCCCACGTAGGATGTGGTACATTGTAAGCGATATCTGTGTGGCCGTTGCTTCAGACAACGAAGACCGCGGAGGTGAAGCATGCTGACTAAAGACGAGAACGAATTGCTGACGCGCGTCGGACCGGGGACGCCCGCAGGCGAGTTGTTGCGCCGCTACTGGCATCCCATCGCGGTCGCCAAAGAACTTACCGAAGAGCAGCCGGCGAAGTTTCTCCGCGTGCTGGGCGAAGAGCTGGTGCTGTTTCGCGACAAAAGCGGACGCTTGGGTCTGCTCGCCGACCGCTGCGCCCATCGCGGCGCTTCCCTTTCTTACGGTAGGATAGAAGAGCGCGGCATCGCTTGCGGCTACCACGGCTGGCTCTACGACGTGGAGGGAAATTGCCTCGAGTGTCCGGCCGAGCCCGCTGAAAGCAAGTTTCATCTGACCATCAAACAGAGAGCGTATGCGGTCCAGGAGCATTTAAATCTTGTCTGGGCCTACATGGGTCCCGCCCCCGCGCCCGTTTTGACTCACTACGACACTCTTTTTCGGAAAGACGGCCATAGAAAAATCATCGTCCATCCGCAGCTCGACTGTAACTGGTTTCAGGCGATGGAGAACTCCGTCGATCCCGCGCATTTACAAATATTGCATCAGGAATATTACGGGCGCGGCGAGCGGAAACCGGTCAATACGACGCGGGGATTTACCGACGACGTAACGAAGGTCGAATTCTATCTCACCGATCACGGCGTTATGAAGAAGCGGACTTACTTCAACGGAATCGTGGACGAGCACCCGCTGCTCTTCCCTTCCATCCTGCGCCAGGGACCGAGCTCACAAATCCGCACGCCGATCGACGACGAGCATACAATTCACATCCACGTGCTCTTCTTCCCGACGCCGGACGGCAGCGAGCCGGCGGACGCTTTCGATCCGCCGGTCAAGTACACCGAGCCCTACAAGGACCCGCCCGATAAACTTCATCCGGAAACGCGATACACTTTGCAGCACATCATTCCTCAGGACCACATGGCCTGGGAGACGCAGGGGCCGGTCGCCGACCGCACGCGCGAGCGTCTCGCCACCTCGGACCGCGGCGTCGGCATGTTGCGCGAGTTGATGAAGCGGGAGATCGCAAAAGTCGCGCGGGGCGAGGACCCCATCTGCGTATACCGCGACCCGAATCATGCCATGATCGACACCAACGTCGATGAGGGAGTCAAGCAACTGGCGAGCGACGCGCGCGCACACGCGCAAGGGACCTACGAGCAGGACTTAGCCGCTCTCTATCACGGCCAAAAAGAACAGGAAGGCTGAGCGAGACACACATCCACGTCGCTACTCCAGGACTTCCCGTGGCACCTTTCGTTGTCGAGGATCGAGCGAAGGCCCTGGCCGCGGACGAGGTGCAAAATGAAAAAGCTTAGCTTTGCGGTTCTTTGTTTACTGTTGTGGAGCTTCAATGCGCAAGCCCAAGCTCCCTTCTATCAGGGGAAGGCGATCAGAGTTATCGTGGGCACCCCTCCGGGAAATCTTTATGATCTGTGGGCCCGCCTCATCGTTGCCCACATGGGAAAGCACATTCCAGGAAACCCCGAGTTCATCGTCCAGAACATGCCCGGCGCGGGACATGTGGTCGCGGCCAACCACCTCTTTTCCGTGGCTAAGCCGGATGGTTTGACTCTGATCGGCTCCATCATCCCGTCGCTTTATCTCAATCAGTTGGTGGGAAGAAAAGAGATCCAGTTTGACTGGGCCAAATTCTCCTGGATCGGCTCGCCGGCCACCGGTGATTCTCACATGTATATGCGCGCCGACACTCCTTACAAGACGATCGAAGATGTCCGCATCGCCAAGGAGCCGCCCAAATGCGGCGCTACGGGAGTCACCGGCCCGGATTCGTATCTGCCCAAGTTGTTGCAGGACATACTCGGCGCTAGATTCAATATCGTCACAGGCTATCCCGGGGGAACCGATATCGACCTCGCAGTCGAGCGCGGCGAGATTCACTGCCGCGCCTTTACCATCGAGGCTTTCTTTGGCCGAGAACCTTATACCACATGGCGCAAGAATGGATTTGTGCGCAATCTGTTCCAGACAGGCAACAAGCGCGATTCAAGACTGCCCGACACTCCGACAGTCGCTGAACTCATGAGCCACTACAAGACCCCTGAGACAGGTCGACGTCTTGCCAGAGTGCTGCTCGCGGCCGGCGACATGGGACGGCCGATGTTCGGGCCTCCCGGCATGGCGCCCGATCGGCTCAAGATTCTCCGCGAGGCTTTCGCAAAGACGATGAACGACCCGCAGTTCCAAGAGGAAGTGAAGAAAAGAAACTACGAATTCGCGCCGGTCAGCGGCGAAGAGCTTGAGAAGATGACCAAAGAAATCACCAGCCAGCCACCGGAAATCATCGCGCGTTTAATCGGCGTGCTGGGAAATTAAAAGCGGCGAGAGGGAAAAAACAACAGAGGAGTTATGGAACAAAGGCAACAAGAAATAAAAGCAAAATTCCCGCCGGATCAAGCGTGGGAAGACCGGGGATTTATCGAGAGTTGGGATGAACGGTCGGACCAAGAGCGATCGGTCCGCGAGATGCAGATGAAAACCGTCGTGTTTATGATTCCCCACCCCAAAGAGCAGGCGATTCGCGTTCTCGATCTCGGCGCCGGATACGGAGCGCTTGCCGCCGCGGTGCTGGCGGACCGGCCGAACGCGAGCGCGGTGTGCATCGATGGATCTGAAGAGATGATCAAGTTAGGTCAAGAGCGAAACGGAAAGTTTAAAGGGCGGATGGAGTTTGTCCGCGGCACGCTGGATTCGCCCGGCTGGCTGAGCTTGGTCGCCGGTCCTTTCGACGCGGTAATTTCGGCGCGTGCGCTGCACCATCTTACGCACGAGCAACGGCGGCAACTTTTCCGCGACGCCCACGGCCTGCTTCGTCCCGGCGGCTGCTTTGTCAATGCCGACAGCCTCAAGTCATCCAGCGAAACCTTAAGGGGACTTTACCGAAAAACGCGCCAGCGCTGGATCGACGGGCCAACGGGAAATGCGGCGGGAGGAGAACCGCAAGCCGCCCGAACGCGGCTTTCCCACGGCGCGCATTACAACGGCTTGATGGAGGACGAATTGTCTTGGCTTAGAGCGGCCGGTTTCCAGGACGTGGATGTTTTTTGGAAGTTTACGAACTACGCCGTGTATGGCGGCTTTAGATAACGGCCGGTGAAAACGCCCCTAGGCTTCGTTGGGCTCGACCCGCTTCGCGTCAACGTACGGCGTTTACACACGCAGCGGAGGCGTAGGCTCGCCGCTGATGAATACGCGACTTGGACGAGTCTGACGCCAAATTCTCTTAGATAATATTTTAAGTGGGAGAAACTTAAGAGAGGCTGGTTAGCGAGGGGTTAGGGCTAAATATCATTGGCGCAGCAGTAGTAGAGAAAATCAGTTAGTCTCAAGGTTAAGAATATCGAGCACTTCCTGCTCAACCTTGCGCGAACGAACCAGGTCAAGCGCGTCGTGATCGGCCAGGTTAATGATTTCAGCTACGAGTTGCTCAACTTTCTTAGCTGTTTCGGGCGCCCACCGGATGAGCCTCGCATCCAGCTTTTTAGCAATCGCTGTCATAATGACGATATCCTACCCGGAAAGGTCAGCAGCGTCAACTTTCTGCTGTTTGCTGTTTGCCGACTCGGAAGCCCGGGCCGTCTGAATTTTAGATTCGTCGCCGCTTGCGGTTCAGGAAAGATTGCAGAGATTGGAGGGACTGTCGTAGCGCAAGACCTGACCCCCGACCCATTGCCGATCTAAATAAGACCGCCACGGATATCGCTCATCCAGATCTCGCTTTGCACCGAGCGGCATCCCGATAACGACGCAGAATCTCACCGGCACCGACTCCGCTCATTTCGGGTAAGTAGACCAATCATCCAGGGCGAGTTCATCACGACGTCTTAAGTTTTTTCTCTACCTTGAATCTCTCAATCCGCGAGCGGATGACATCCAGTCTGGCAGCGTAAAAAACAAGAAGTGGGGACAGGTCTTGCAATCACATATTGTCGTAATGCAAGACGCGACCTCCATCCTGCATGGCTGCGGGCAGGCGCAGACAGGCCTGGCATCCGCGTTGCCGAATACTGTCTGGTGATCAATCAGTGGCGGCTGCTTTTACGGCTGCGGGGAGATAGACAGCGCTCCGAGGTCATGCTGTGGGTTACGTGAAGAGACCCCCGACCCCTTTAAATGTCCAAGCCTTCTCTGACACGGATTCCACGTTAAAACAACGGCACGTCAGCCTTGCGATGGTGGCGGGCTGTCGTCGCCGTATGGATATCACGCTCGATGCGGTGAAGGATGGCCGGATCGAAGCGGCGTACGAAATCCGCAAGCTGTTCAGGTTCATGCAGCGTTGCGAACGCCTTCGCCGGGGCCACGTAGACGACTACCGGCCGTCCCTGCCGAACCAAATCGACGACGTTCGTCAGCGTTCCACGGCTTTTGCCGTCCCACAGCATTAGGCCATAGTCCGCTTCTTCGACCATCGCGCGATCCTTCGTGGAAAAGTAGGCGAACCCCCGTGCGCCTGGAGCGGCGGTGATGTCCCGCGTGGGCCATTTGCCGAGGTTATTCCGGCACTCTCCAGCCATGCAGAAGACTATCACCTTCTGGTGGTGCTTGCTCGCGAGATACCGTTGCACAGCCTTATCCGCACCGTTCGCATCCCCGACGACGACGGTGAAGCCCTTCTCGATGATGTTGTCGAGTCGGCGGTTTACGTCTTTATTGAGCTGCGACAAGCGCCGTGAGCCGCCAATGAACACCTTTGTCATGGTTTTCTACGTCCGCTTCCGCGTGAGTGCGAGCATGTAAACGGCTCCCGCTTCACCCTCTGTGAGAAGCACCTTCGCGACGGCGCCAACCGTGGAGCCGTATTCGAACAAATCGTCGAGCAGTAATATCCGCTTCTCACGTGTCTTGTCTGGTTCGCCTCGAAATGCGTCCCGGAGCATCGTCGCGCGCTCCGCTGGAAACTCGATGTTCTTCATGGGAGGTGTGGTCTTTACCTTAACCACGGCGTTGTCGCAGACCGGAACGCCCAATCGTGACGAAAGCTCTTGTGCGATTTCAGCAACCGGCTGTGACTTTCTCCCGATCGAGGGCGGCGCAGCAACAATGCAGTCGAACTCCCACTTAGATTCCCTGATGAACTGCTCGACGGTATCGACGATGGCCGGAAGGGCTGCACTGTCGCTGCGATACTTGAACCGATAAACCAGGTCGCCAAGTTCTGTGTATTTCGTATCGAAGCGAGGGACCGAGCCGTCGTACCCCAAAAACGTGCTGCTGATCGAATGTAAATCGAGCACGTAGCCTTCCGCCCACGGCCCCTGTAGCTTTATCGGGTTGATCCTGACGGCCGCCATCCGTAAATGATAGGACTTTCCTTTGGAGGGTCAGCCACTGTCCCCAGCGACCGTCCGCCGGCCCGCTTTCGAGACCCTAAAGAGCGCAGGAGGAGGGACCGACTGGCCCGTATTCCCAATTTGAATTAGAGAATATCCGATAACGAGCTGTTAGGTCAACCCGAGTTGGGTTTTCAGGCAGGGCTGGACTCTGGCTCCAGCCGGGGCGATGGCGAGGGTTTTTACATCAGATGGCTGTAAGAAAGACCGACGGTGATCTCTCTTCTCGCGGGGTCGGTAGACGCGATAAGCGGTCGGGAGTGTTTTACGACGGGAAAGCCATCCATACGACCTGCTTGCGCGTACACGCAGGCAAGTAGAAGCGGTGAGTCATGTCGCGCCGTGATCGCATTCTCACCCCTTCGATACGGCCCTTCGGGCCTACTCAGGACAGGCGGTGGATCTCCAAGAAGCCACGAGCGAGCCTGGCATCCGCGTTGCCGGATATTGTCTGGTGATCAATCAGTGGCATCTGCCTTTATGGCCGCTGCGAGATAGACAGCGCTCCGAGGTCATGCCGTGGGTCACGTGAAAACCCCCCGACCCTTTAAATTTCCGCAGAAAAGGTTCGCGTCCCCTTTTCCCTCTCCGTTTTCTTCCTCTCACCTGTTAAGAGCCAAGAGCGGACTTGACCCCTTTGACGGCAGACGGAGAGAAGTTGATAAATTGTAATGATTGTTATGTCTGACCCCGATTCTCTGGAGGAGATGAGAAGCGACTATCACAGGATTATCCGGGCCGGCTCTTTGGATGAGGGCAGCAAAGCCTATCGGGAATTTATCTTGAAGTGGAAGAGGCTGGCCCCGAAGGTTGCTGCAAGTTTGGAGGAAGGCGGGCAGGAGTTGCTCACCTTTTACAGCTTTCCCAAGAGTCAATGGAAGTCGCTGCGCACGAGCAACGTCATTGAGCGGCTTAACGGGGAGTTTCGTAGACGTGTGAAGACCCAGGGCTCGCTTCCCGACGCGCAAGCAGCGGAACGTTTGCTGTTTGGACTTTTGGTCAGCGGTCAGATCCATATGCGGCGCATCGACGGTTGGAGGGATCTGAATCAAATCTCCATATCAGAGGCGGCATAAGGGGGATACTAGACCTTGGCGAAGTGGAGATCGTTCGTTATAAGGCAATTGTGGAAGAAATTTTTCAGGCATGGATACCGAAGGAACGAATTTCTACACGAGTCGGGCCACAACCTATGCGCGGGCTCTAAGACTAAATGGAAGTGGTTCGGCATCAGGCAGAAGGCAAGTACTTTCACGGGCTGGCGCTTCTTTGCCGCCGACAAAAGATCTAGGAAAGCTTGGTAATCTTGGCTTTTGTGAAAAATCTCAGAGCGGCCGTTACCTCGGTTAATGATATGGTAAACATATCCCGCCGCCTGGCCGCGAGGGATTCTGGGCATGCCCGCCCTTCTAACATGGCTGAAGATCTAATAACAACGGAAAAGTAGCCTGTCCCTCTTTTTCTTCCTAGCATACCATGCTGATATTAAAAACAAAATTGGCGTTCCCGTTTGCTCCACTTCCAGCTCTGTCACCTGCTCCGGGAAAAGCGGAGAAAGTTAAAGTTGTTTTAAGAACTCTTCTTCGCTGATCCCTACTTGACGCAACATCCTCTACGTTATCACGTGGTAGAGCTCGATGCGGTCGTGTCGAGCCAAGGTAATCGAGTTGGCTTTTAGTGGATGGCGCGGCCTCACGTGCGAGCCGGTTTGATGCTGGATGGAGAAACCAAGACTAAGCAGTGCCCGAAGGACGCGACGAGGTTTAAGGCTGAGTATTCTTTTACTCAAGCGGCTTTTAGGCTCACTCGAATCTTCTCAGTGTGAGGTTCCTTGGGAATCTCCCTCGGAAATGGAACTTTTTCCTTGGCCATTCCTTCCAGAGCGCAACGGATGGCATCGCGGGCCATCCGGCGAGCCTCCTTCAGGGTCCGACCGGTGGTTATGATTTCCGGTAGAGCAGGAACAATTGCCTGATAACCGCCTCGTTCAAGAGGCTCGAAGATGACCGTGTAGCTGTAATCTTTCATTGCCGCCATTTTGTATCCTCAAACCGTCTCAAGGCGAAGCGTATGAGGCGAGACATTCCGCTCCAAGCGCAGGTAGCTCTCATACCGATCTATCCAATCCTCCAAGCGTTTCGGCTCCGGGAAACTGTAGTGATCCTAGCATACCACGGCGGTGTCAAAAACAAAATTGGCGAGACGAAACGGCGGTTCAATACATGATAGGCTGATCAACCTGTGGAAATACGAGGCTACACGGCATGAGCTGCTTCTGCCTCCGTGGTTTTCTTCTCAACAAAAGACTCCCGACCCCCTTTTCTGTTCCTTCTCACGCCCAGCCCTTTCTGTTCCAATTACATGCGTCTAGATTCCTGCTTCTTTTCCGTCCGTAGAGCCAGCCGCAACAAGAACCAAACTGAGAATGTCGCCACGATGGCGGGTAGAAGATAGTCTGTCTGTTCGCTTAGAAGTAAGTACAAGAAGACCGCGGCCCCGAATAGAAGAGGTGTTGTTGCGATTATTAAGACCAGCGGACGCTTCTGTGTTGAAGGACCTGTAGTCGCAACATTATAGAAGCGATGACACACTAAGAGAATGATTGTGATTCCAACGATACTTGCATAAATTACCCCGAAAATAGTTCCTTGAAAAGAGGCGTGTAGTAACCTGGTCAAAAACCATCCGCTAAGTATAAGGCCGAAAACAAGTGCAAACATTAAAAGCCAGAACATTCCCATTTTCGGAAGAGTTCTTAAAAAGCCTGGTTTCATCAGTCCCTCTGTCAATGGGCCCCATTACCTTGATGCAGGTGCTGGAACATTTTGATATGGCTTGATGAAAAACTCGTATGTCAAGTTCCCTGCAAGAGCTTCCAAACCCACACCTCCTAAAAAGTTTACCAGTCCTATAGCTCCAACAGCAGCAGCAGCTACAGGGTTGACCGGAGCCATTACAAGTGCCTCCCCCATGAGATAGGCGCCGCCAGACATAAGTGCGGCTCCCATGCTTACCGCTCCTCCGACGACGGCAAGCTTTTCTACTTGGCCGTAGGTTTTGCTCCACAACTTTTCAGCGCTGATGCCTTCTTCAGAACTAGCGGCATATTTTGGGGCATCGGACATAACGTCGGAACGGTCATGGCTGGCGAATTGCAATCCATCTAGAGACTTTGCACTTCCTGGTCGCGCGATTGTTCCCGGCATCGATCTCCACCAGTCTTTAACTGCTGCCCATCCTTTAGCCACTCCAGCAGATATCCCAAATCCTATCGCCGCGCCCATTCCACCGCCTAGTGCACCAAAGGCGACGTTCTGGAAGAAATTGCCTCCGCCAGTCGCTGTACTAAGACCACCAAACGCAGCTCCTACAACAACACCAGCCTTAACTGCCGGAATAAAATTTGACCATGCAAACCCATCGCTAACGACTCCACCCATCTCTCCAAAGATAGTCGGGCCTACAGCCCCCGCAAGTCCACCGAAGAGTGCCCCCATCCCAATGTTATATCCGAAGTTACCACCGTTCATGGCTGTATTCACTGCTGCTGCCGCCATTCCTCCAAGCATACCGGCAAGTATAGGAATCCCTATGCCCCAAGTAGCCCAAGCGACCACAACCCCTGTAATAAGAGCCGGGAGGGATTTGAAGAAGTTTTTGAAGAAATTGCCGAGATCGCTCCAGAAGGAGTGGCCGGTCGGGTCGATGTACTTGACCGGATTGTTTCTGACGTAGGTGTAGCGGTTGAGCGTCTGAGGATCGCCTGGAGATGGAATGATCGGATCGGGTGAGATGAATCGCGCCAGCTCGGGATCATAATATCTGGCTCCATAGTAGTAGAGCCCGAACTCCGGATCAAGTATCTGTCCGGTGAATCGCCGCTCAGACTCAAGATTCGTCCCCTCGCTGCGAGATATTTTTCCCCACGGATCGTACTCGATGAGTTGTTGCCTGGCTCCGTTATGGCTTACGACATCGTCGGTGATGACGTTTATCCCGCCGAGATGGTCGTTGTGATAGAAAAGCTTCGTGGATGCTCCGGTAGTCTTCACCTGCCTCGCAGCCAGAAGCTCATTTCCCGCTTTGAAGAATTTTATCTTTGTTCCATCCGGTCCGACCTCATACCCGGCAAAGGGATAAACGGTAAGGCCCAGGGGCCCCCATTTCTTCACCCTGGCGCCGGTGTAGTCGTAGTTCATGTTTGTCGTGCCACTCGCGTTGGTAACAAAAGCGACACGGTTGTCCACGGTCCAGCCAAACGTGCGGCCTGCGCCATCCGAAGTATTGCCGTTGCCGTCGTAGTGGTAGATCTTTTCTGTCGTACCATAATTGGTAATTGGGGTCAGACTTCTACGACTCAACAAGGTAGTAATTGGGTAGGTATAATTGGGGTCAGACTTCTACGACTCAACAATCCTAATGAATCTTTCTACCTTACGTTTAAGATCCGCGTCAGATTGCATCCGAGCCCAGAGTCGTCCTACGAGAGTCCCCACTGTCGCGATGTCCCTACGTAAGTAGGCTGCGACTTCTCCTAGGCTGTATCCTAATCGACGGGTCAAGACGTACGCTACCGTGGTACGAGCATTGGAAACGGCCCAGCTCCGATCCTTACTTCGAAGCGTTTCTTCTCCAATCCTCAACTCTGCGGCCATTTCTTTTATGACGGTACCGATGGGCCGCTTCTTAATTACTTCACGCTCTTCTGCTGTCTTGTCTTGCATCTTTTCTCCAAAACCCTCCCCTCCCAAAAACCTCTGATCCTCTGCTTCGTAATATTCCTCTTTATGACCTTCGCCCAGTCCGTCGAGAACAAATCTCTTGTAAGCTCCCCTGCCTCCCAAAAGCTTGAGCACTTTGCCGGGATCCAATACTTCGGAGGGCTTCCCTTCCAAATATACCCCATGACCGCTGTAGCGGTATCGTTCCGGTCCGCTCACCATCTTCGCACGCACAGGGTTAAGATGAATGTAGCGGAGGAGCTCCAACAGGTACTCATCTTTCTCGCAGATAATGGCTTTGTATCGACCTTGAAAAACATGCCCGACTTTACGATGCCTGAGATTAAAGTACTGGCTGTAGGATTGTTGAACTCCCTGCATGAATTTCGCTAGCGGCTGATCGGAGCTTTCGAGCAGTAGATGGGCATGGTTTGGCATTAAGCAGTAGGCGTAGAGGGTGATGTCGTACTTTCTACGGTACCTCGCCAGGCGTTCGAGGTAGGCCCGGTAGTCCCGATCGTCAACGAATGTTTTCCGCCTTTGATTCCCGCGCACGATCACGTGGTAAAGCAAGCCAGGAGCAAAAAGACGAGGACGCCGGGCCATGAGCGGGACTTTTAACAAGCTGAAGCAAGATAGTCAAGTCGTAGAAGTCTGACCCCAAAGACCCCATACTTTCACGGGATGGCGCTTCTTTGCTGCCGACAAAAGATCTAGGAAAGCTTGATAATCTTGGCTCTTGTGAAAAATCTCTGAGCGGCCGTTACCTCGGTTAATGATATGATAAACATATCCCGCCGCCTGGCCGCGTGGGATTCTGGGCATGCCGAATTTCCTAACACAGCCAAGAAACTTTTATCAATGGAAAAGTAGCCTGTCCCTCTTTTTTCCCCCCGAATTTCAAATCGTTACACGTTGAAACGCCATGAACATCGCAAAAAATCTGGTTTTTGGACTGAGACACCTAAAAAATTTGTCGGACAGTAGCAAATATGAATCTAGAATCAAGCGAGACGCCTTATGCGATCGCTAGAAGGATCTTTCATTGCAAGTATAAACCCAGTCCAGATAATCTTAGTCAGCATCAGAAAACCTTTAGGAATTCGCCATACTCCGTATTCGCCCTTTAGATATTTTTCCGCTACTGCGCGCTGCGCAAATAGATGCCCCGCGGCAGCAGCTTGTTGGTAGTATTGAACGGCTTTGATTTGATCAACAGGAACGCCTTTGCCGAATCTGTACATTTGACCTAAGTGGAACGAAGCGGGCGCATAGCCTGCTGCTGCGGCCTCCTGCATTAGTTTTCTAACTTCGTCCTGCTTCCCTTCTCGAAACCGCATGCTTGCAAGAGAATAGTACCCTGCCGAGATACCAGCATCTGCCGCCCTCTGATACCAACGCTCGGCTTGTTTAGTATCCTTCTTTGTTCCCATCCCAAATTCGTACATCCAGCCAATTCTGAGGTAAATTCTGTTGCCCGCTTGACTATCAGCTAGCCGCAAATAGAGGCTTAGCGCTTCGGCGTAATTGTGTTTTTCAAAGAGGAGTCCTGCCTTTTCGAATTCATTCCTTTGAGACTCAAGTTCAGTATTATTCGGAATGTCTCGGTCGTTCGACATATTGAAACCTCTAAATTGGCTGAGGCGGTGGGTTAAACCCGCATACCGCCGGCTGTGTGCTGCATGGAGGCAGCAGTAAGAACGGATACGGTCTGATGTTAGGAATAACCGGCCACCATGGCGCTCGAGCTCCGGGGTTTGTGGCCGGAGGCATTGGTTCTGGCGATGGCTTGGGAGTCGGTCCCGGATTTGGACTCGGTTTACTGCTCATTGGAGGCTCTACAGGTTGTTCCACAGGTGGGTCAGGGATTACTGCCGGGTTGGGGTCTTGCCAAAATGGGTCCTGCGCAAGTTGCCATACTAACATCAGTGCTCGTGATAATTTAGAGCCCTCCTACATTAATTATTCCTTCGGGGGAATTTCGGGAGCTGTGCGTAGGGGAAGAAATATTTTCACTGCCGTCAGGTTTTGCCCCCGGCATCGAATTCCACCACTCTTTTACCGCCACCCATCCTTTAGCCACCCCAGCAGAAATCCCAAACCCTACCGCCGAGCCC
The DNA here is from genome assembly GCA_964404195.1 of uncultured Syntrophobacteraceae bacterium. Classification (GTDB taxonomy): domain Bacteria; phylum Desulfobacterota; class Binatia; order UBA9968; family UBA9968; genus JAJPJQ01. The sequence goes on along the minus strand of CAYOJC010000081.1, from coordinate 8,130 downwards.
ATTGCGCCGCCAAGAGCGCCGAAGGCGACGTTCTGAAAAAAGTTGCCTCCGCCAATCGCTGTACTAAGACCACCAAACGCAGCACCGACGACAACACCAGCTTTTACTGCCGGAATAAAATTCGACCACGCAAGTCCATCGCTAACGACTCCTCCCATCCCTTCAAAGACCCCCGGTCCTATGGCTCCTGCAATTCCGCCAAATAATGCCCCCATGCCGATGTTGTATCCGAAGTTACCACCGTTCATGGCTGTATTCACTGCTGCTGCCGCCATTCCTCCAAGCATACCGGCAAGTATAGGAATCCCTATGCCCCAAGTAGCCCAAGCGACCACAACCCCTGTAATAAGAGCCGGGAGGGATTTGAAGAAGTTTTTGAAGAAATTGCCGAGATCGCTCCAGAAGGAGTGGCCGGTCGGGTCGATGTACTTGACCGGATTGTTTCTGACGTAGGTGTAGCGGTTGAGCGTCTGAGGATCGCCTGGAGATGGAATGATCGGATCGGGTGAGATGAATCGCGCCAGCTCGGGATCATAATATCTGGCTCCATAGTAGTAGAGGCCGGATTCGGGGTCAAGTCCGCTCTTGGCTCACGCTTTACTGCCACGTCTCCCACAAAGCAAAGCCCGGCTAGGAGAGCCAGTCCGGGCGATGATGCGGAATCAAAGATGTGACCGGATCGGGTGACCCAGCCGAAGTTGGTTGCGCGTAAAATAGGGCAAATTGATCAAATAGGCAAGAGGCGAGAGGCGCACTTAGCAAAGTTTTTAGTTTTGAGTGTTGAGTTTTGAGTTCGAGACCGTAGAAAAACATTGGGAAGGGCCGGGGCGGAAGCCGGGTGCGCAAAAGAGATAAGAGATGAAAAAGAAGAAAACCATCACCACCGATGAAAGAGGCTCACGAAGGTGACGGCGGCGGTTTCCTCATCGACCGCAAATTCGATCGTAAAGGGTCCCGCTCGAACAAAGAACGTAGGGAGATTGGGGTCGTAAAAGGTCGGAAAGCGTTCCGGGAGGTCGGGCTCCGCCGCAATCCGCGCTAAAGTCTTGTCGAGAAGCTCCGACTTGATAGGCTTCCCAAAAGCTTGGCAGTGTTTGGGATTTCACAGCTTGTCATAGTCCATGTCGCTTGCTTTTCCCGCAGCGATTTCCTTTCGCGCTTTGCGGGCCGCAGCGACAAGTCGGGATTTCTTACGCTCAATCAGCTCGTCCCATCTCTCATCGTCCCGGGCCTCTTCCACCAGAGCCCGCAGCTCTTCCACAACCCGCTCCTGGACCTTTCCCGGTAGGGACTCGATCATTTTGACTACAGTTTCTGTCGCTTTGCTCATGATGGTTCGAATTGTACCAAAGGCTTTCCCCTACTTCCACCTGAATTTACCGGCTCATGCTCGCCTCCGCATAGCCGATCGATAGAGCCGCTTTCCTTTTGCCTTCACTTCACCGATACAGCAACGCCGACTTCAGCTACGTTCGCTCAATTGCGCAAATACGCAACGATCACCACGGTTCGCTTCAACGGCCCAGCAGAGAGTAGGGTCACAGAGTCGAGTCTTGAATTTCGAGGTTTGTCTACCTACCTGTGATCCTACCGCGAAAGTTTGCGGAGGCTTAAAGGGTTCCGGGGACGATGATGTCGATTTGTTTCGCGGCAAACAGAAAGTCGCTTCGGTTGAACGTGAGCAGCGCGGAAGCCTTGGCCTTGAATGCGCACATGGCAATGACCGCGTCGTACGTTTGACCTCCTGCGACGCCGTTATTGGGCGCCTGACGCAGCAAGTCTCGGTAAGATCCGGCCTGCAAGGCAATCATTCCGGCGCCCTTTATAAAATTCGCCTCAAGCAGGATCAAGGTATCTTCGGGCGACAGCCGGTGCGGAGGAGGAAGGCGGGTGAGCACGGAATAGGCTTCTACCAGGGCCGGGGCGGCAATGATCATCCTTTCCCGCCGTACAAGTCGCCGCTGAATTTCGCCGGCCGCTTGGCCGTGATGTTCATGCCATGAACAGACGGCCGCGATCATGCAGCTGGTATCAGGCAGAAAAGTTTGCACCGTCTCTAAGACCGCGAAGAGCGCTCTTGCCGCACCGTCTTACGGGTTTGCTCTACGGTTTCCGTCTTGAGGGGAGCGATACTTTTTCGCGGAACGGCGATCAGCAGACGGCCTCTCCGCTCCATCTTAACGGACAAAGGGCCGGGCGTAATTGCGATTTTCCCGTTTTCCCAGCGTACGTCGAGCGGCAGGCCCGGTTTCAATCCGGCCTCGCGCCGGATCTCCTTGGGGATGACCAACCTTCCGGCATTATCGATGGTCGCTTTCATGGCAGGAAATATACCATTGCTTGTACCATATCACAAGCCAGAAACAGGCGAGAGAATCACCGCCTACATCGGCACTACGTGGGGTTGCGATCCCTAAGCACAACGACGCAAGCGCCCTTTATCGGCGGATCAAGGTCATTTCCCACTGACCTGTTTGCGCAGAGACGCCAGCATCTCCTCGGGGGATTGTTTGGTGAGGATACGGCCGAATTGGCTTCGATAGTTCGACACCACGCTGATGTTCTCGATGACGAAATCGTAAATCCGCCAGTCGCCGCTTTGCGAGATCAGCCGGAAGTTGATCGGGATCTCAGTGGATCCCGATATCACTTTAGTATCGACCTCGACCTTGTTCTCCCCGAGCGATCTTTCTTTCCCAAAAACGACCTCCTGGTCCTTGTACGACAGGATCAAATCCAGGTAGACGTTTTCGAGGAGAGTTCGATAGAGCTGCATGAATTCTTTTTGCTGGTCGGGTTTCAGCTTGTCCCAGTTTCGCGACAGGGTGTTTCTCGAAAGCTCGACGTAATCGAAGGCATTGTCGAATATCTGCCGCAGCCGCTTTTTTTTCACTTCCCTGGACGAATCGCTTTTAAGAGCCGGGTCCCGCAGCACGACCAGCACCTGGTTGATGCGCGATTTAATCGTATCGAGCGCCGAGTCCGCATGGACCTGAATCGGGAACAGCCAGACGACCAGAAGACTGATTCCGATAAACACCTTTCTCATGGACCGCCTCATTTACTTTCCTTGGTTTGTTTTTTCTCCACGTCGCCGAACGCATATTTGCTGATGAGCTCCATGATATCCACGGGCGGCTCGGTTTCGGTAATGGTTCCACCCGGCTTCAACTGGCCGCCCCCGCCGCCGGCGTCGATCTTCACGAACTTATCGCCCAGCAAGCCGTTCGATTTGATCGCCGCCATGGCGTCGCTGTAAATCTTGACGTCGTTTCCGATCCTCAACTCCACCACGGCCACCTGGTCTTTCTGATCCATGGTAAATCCGGCCACCCGGCCGATCTGCATGCCCAGCATTTCCACCGGGCTTCCCACTTTCAGGCCGGACACCGAGGTGAACTTGGCAAACAGCGGATACGACTTGTCGCCCAGCATCGAAATATCGCCGAGCTTCAACGTCAGATACGCCACGCATAGAAGAGATAGGACCACAAAAATCCCGACCGTGGTCTCCATGGAATATTTCTTCATGACATCATCCTTTATATAAGGAACGACGTTATCACATAGTCGCCGACCAGAACGACCACGCACGAGAGCACGACCGCCGCCGTGGTGGACAGACTGACGCTCTTGGCGCCGTGAGCGTCGGTGCGCATGTGCGTGAAATAGCCCTGAAAGCTGCAGATGGTCGAGACCATCACCGCAAAGATCAGCGCTTTGAGAAAGCCGCCCATGACGTCCTTGGCGTCCACGCCGGTCTGAATCTGGTCGACGTACACTCCGGCATTCAGGCCGAGCAACATGACGCCGGTAAAATAGCCCCCGATGATGCCGGCGGTATCGAACAGCGCCGTCAAGAGAGGAAAGCTCACGATCGCGGCGACGATCCTCGGGCTGATCAAGTAGCCGAGCGGATCGATGCGCATCGTATAGAGGGCGTCGATCTGCTCGGAGATGCGCAGTATGCCGATCTCCGCGGTCATGGAAGAGCCCGCCCGCGCGATAATCATGATGGCCGTCATGACCGGACCAAGTTCCCGGATCAATCCCAAGGCCACGGCCGAGCCCAACACTCCCTGAGCGCCGAATTTAGCCAGGGCATAATAAATCTGCAGCGCCATGACCATGCCGGTAAAAAGGCCGATCAGCGATACGATGCCCACGGTCTTGGCGCCGATATGAGACAACTGCTCGAGGATACGCGCCGCCTGGTTGCGCTGGAAAATCTGCGCGAACGCCTTGGCGAAAAAAATCGTCGCCGCGCCCATATCGTTGACCCAGCTTATGGCCAGCCTGCCCAGCGGCGCGAACGGCGACGTCATAGACGCGCCGCCCGGCCCGGGTTCTTCGCTCCCGGCCGGACTTCGCGCTGGGATTTTATTGTCATCCATTTCTTGATTTCCCGGCCACCCGAATCCGCGATGGTACCAATGTTACGGAATCCGCGCAACGGCTGGTGCTGTATTTTCACGGCGAAACAAGATAACTTGTCACGCGATTGGGAAAAATACGGTTAGCGAGAATCACTATGAAATGCCCGAGCTGTCAGGCCGAGTTCGCCGGAGAGCCTAAGTATTGCAGCGAGTGCGGATACCACATCAAATCGGAAGCGCCGATTCAGTCGCCCGCCTCGGGCCCTGAGTTTCCGGCCGCGGAGAATTTCGCGGGCGGCGGCGAGGGCACGCTGATGCCGCCATCCGGTTTTAGCCGCACGCTTTCCACCGAGCTGGTCGCCCGGCAAATGGAATTGCGCGTCATGGTCAAATTAGGCGCGCTGATCCAGAGCCGAACCTACCAGCCGGGAGAAGTCCTGATGCGCAAAGGCGAGACCCATCGAGACCTATTTTTCTTGACTCACGGCCTGGTAGAGATATCGCGGCAAGAGGGGGATACGGATTTTATACTGAACAAAATCGAACCCCCATACATTCTTGGCGAGATCGCCTTTCTATTCGGCGCGCCTCGAACGGCAACGGCGACGGCAAAAACGGAAGTCAAGACGTTCGTTTTAAAATATGACGACTTAAAGGAGCTTCTCAAAGATTTCCCCGTATGGCTCCCTCCCCTCTTGACCTCGTTGGCGAGCGACATGAAATTGCTCCATCATAAGGCCAAGATTGCGGAGAAAAAGATTTTGGAAATCGAGGAAGAAGGGAAGCGTCGAACTTAGGACGGAGAAAAATGGGCGAGCCGCTGATCGAATTTAAAAACGTCACCAAGCGTTTCGGCACCCGGACGATCCTCGATCGGGTCAATCTGGAAGTCCATGACGGCCAAACGACGACAATCATCGGCAAAAGCGGCACCGGCAAGAGCGTGCTCTTGAAGCACATGATCGGGCTGCTCGCGCCGACCGAGGGAAACATCCTCTTCAGGGGCAGGCCGGTCGACAAGATGAGCCGGAAAGACCTGGACGAGTTGAGAAGCCAATTCAGTTACTGTTTTCAAAACAACGCTCTTTTCGATTCGCTCACGGTCTTTCAGAATATCGCGCTGCCGCTCAAGCAAACCACCCGGATGAGCGAGAACGAAATCGAGCGCAAGGTCATGGAGCGCATCGATCAACTGGAGCTTTCGGAAGTGCCGCACAAGTATCCCTCGGAGCTCTCGGGCGGCATGCAAAAGCGGGTCGCGCTCGCCCGCGCGCTGATCACGGACCCCAAGATCGTTCTCTTCGACGAGCCCACCACCGGTCAGGACCCGATCCGCAAGAACGCGATCTTCAGCATGATCGTGCACAACCAGAAGAGATTCGGCTTCACCACCATCATGATCAGCCACGACATTCCCGACGTATTTTTCATCTCCGACCGCATCCTGGTTCTTTACGAGGGCAAGATCATTTTTCAGGGCGGCTACGGCGAAATCGACAAGCTGCAGCATCCCATGGTCGATGAGTTCGTCAAAAGCCTGGAGCATTTTCAAGATGAATTGACGGGTCTTTACTCTAAGAAAACTTTTAACAAAGTCTACGAAAAGGCGGTGAGCCGCAAACAGCCGGGCGAAAACCTTACCGTAGCCCTGTTCACCGTGGCAGACCTGGACGGGGTGAGCGAGCATCTGGGTCACACGACGGCGCAAGAGATCGTTCAATCTTTGGCGGTTTACGTCAATAAACACTTCGGCGACGTGGGAATCTCCAACCGGTCCGGCAGGGACCGGATCGTGACGATCCTCGCGTTTACCGATCGCGCCGCCGCCGAACGTTTGATGGAGAATCTCGCCGGGGATCTTCGAGAACGGGGACTGATCGATATTCAGCCTGCGGGATCTTACACCCTGTCCATCCTTGCCGGATTGGCCGAAGGAAAAGCCGGCGAGGACATAGACGTCATCTCGGGAAGGGCCGGAGCGCAACAAAAAGAAATCGCCAGATTTCAGTGCGGCGCGCCGAGATAAGGCAAAACAGAAAAAACGGAATTTAGCCCATGTCACTTTTCGGTAGGTTCCGGATGTGCGTTGCATATCCGGCTGCCTCTCGGCCGGACAGACGGCCGAAGACCGCGCCCGACATGAGTCCCGAGGCCCCGGGATAGTTGAAATAAAAGAGTCCGCCGACCAGCTCGCCCGCGCCGTAAAGACCTGGGATGGGACGGTTTTCCGTGTCCAGGACCTCTCCCTTCGGAGAGATTCTGAGCCCGCCGAAAGTAAAAGTGATGCCGGTCGTCACCGCGAATCCCACAAACGGAGGCGCGTCGATGGGCAGGGCCCAGTTGGTCTTAGGCGGAGTAATTCCCTCCGTCCTCTTTCCATCCAGAACGGCTGGGTTGAATTCACCCGGTTGTACCGCGGCATTGAACTGTCGGACGGTGCGAACCAGGCCGTCCACATCGATCTCAAGCTTCGTCGCGAGCTCTTCGACGGTGGAAGCCTCTGCCTTAGTGACCTCGCGGATCCGGTACTCATCGCGCAACAGAGGCAATACCTTCGAGTCAAAGATTTGAAAGGCGACCCGCCGCGGTTGGCCGAGGATGCGCCGTCCATATTCGGCGTAGGTGTAGTTGCGAAAGTCCGCCCCTTCATCAAGAAAGCGCTCTCCCTTGATATTGACGATGATCCCGAGGGGATAGGAGTGCTTCTGAAAAAGCTCTCCGACTTTCCGGTCGCCGAACGGAGGGGCGTTGAGATCCCAGGCAACCGCGTGACACGAGCTCCAGTGGCCGAAAGGCTGCGCCCCGATGTCGAGGGCCATCTTGATCCCGTCGCCGGTGTTGTAAGGCGTGCCCCGGACCTTGGCCAGCTCCCAGTCTTTGCCTAAGTAGCGGCAACGCCACTCGGCGTTGGCCTCGAATCCCCCCGACGCCAGCACGATAGCCGGGCTGTGAACCTCATAGAAACCTTGGGCACCCCGGATCTCGATCCCGGTGATCCTGCCGTCCCTGGACAGGAGCAGCCGCGTTGCCTTTGAGCCATAGCGGATTTCGATGCCATCCTTGGCCGCGCGCTCGAAGAGAGCGCCGACGAGTCCGGGACCGCCGCCGACCGCCTCGACCACAAGGCCGCCCCAGAAGCGAAATTTCTCTTTCACCCGGAAGGCCTGACGGCCAAAGGCCAGGATCCAACGCACCCCCTTGTCGCGCAGCCATTGCATGGTAGGAAAGGAGTTGCGGATCAGAGTCAGAGCGAGGTCGGCGTCCGTCAGATACTCCGTGATTCGAAGCATGTCGTTATAGAACTGGTCTTCCGTATAGGGCTCGATCTCAATCGAGCGAATCTCCTCTTCGGAGAGGTCGGGGATCAGGGTTTTAATGTCGTCGATGCCCTGGAAGGCAAAGCGGAAGATGCCGCCAGTAAAAAACGAATTTCCCCCGCGCCACTCCTCCGGGGCCTTCTCTACGACCAGCACGGAAGCTCCGGCCTCTCGGGCCGAGAGGCCCGCGCACAGGGCGGCATTGCCGCTTCCGACAACGACCACGTCAAACTTTTTCGTTGGTTCTTTCATTCCTCTTCGCTTTCCCCTAACGACGGCGAGCACTCGTCCTGAAGCTTGTCCGTTCAGTTTCGTCTTATGGCAAATTCACCGCTCCTTGACAAGATGATTCCAACTCAGGCAAAAGGAGCTAGTGTAGTGCCTCTTAAATTAAGGCACTTATCCGTCGAGGTTTCTCTATTCACCACGAAGCGCAC
>CAYOJC010000080.1:0-23281 GCA_964404195.1 uncultured Syntrophobacteraceae bacterium | reverse complement strand
GTCCGACCTGTCACTATTTTATGGGCGGGGTCAGGGTCGACGGCGACACGACGGCCACGACCGTGCCGGGACTTTTCGCCGCCGGTGAGGTCGCCGCCGGACTCCACGGCGCGAACCGCCTGGGAGGAAATTCGCTATCGGACCTTCTGGTCTTCGGGCGGCGCGCCGGACTTTATGCCGCGGAGTACGCAAAGAAATTTACCGGACACATTTCCGTAGCCGGCGATCAGTTGGGCGTCATGACGCAGGATCTGCTCGCGCCCTTCAACAGCAAGGGCGGAGAAAATCCCTACGCGATTCATATGGAGCTGCAAGACTGCATGCAGAACCTCGTGGGAATTATCCGCACGGAGAGCGAGCTCAAGAAAGCGCTCGTCGAGATCGCGCGTTTCAGGGAGCGGCTTTCGCGGATCAGCTTGCAGGGCAACCGGCAATACAATCCGGGATGGCATCTGGCCCTCGACCTGCGCACCATGCTGGCCGTCGCCGAAGTCTGCACGCTGTCGGCCCTCGAGCGCAAGGAGAGCCGCGGCGGCCATACCCGCGAAGATTATCCCAGTGCCGACCCGAATCTGGGCAAGGTCAATTTGGTGACGAGAAAAATAAACGGCGCGTTGAAAGTTTCACCGGAGCCGCGGCCCGAGATGCCCGAGGAGCTTAAAAAACTGCTCGAGGAGCAAAAGTAATGGCGGCCCAGGAATTCACGATGCGCGTGTGGCGCGGCGATGCGGCCGGCGGCGCCTTCAAAGATTACCGCGTGCCCGCCGGCGAAGGCATGGTGGTGCTGGACGTCATTCACGCCATCCAGGCTGTGCACGCGGGCGATCTGGCGGTGCGCTGGAACTGCAAGGCGGGAAAATGCGGCTCGTGCAGCGCCGAGATCAACGGCAAGCCGAGGCTCATGTGCATGACGCGGATGAGCAGCCTCGACACGAGCGAGCCGATCACGGTGGCGCCGATGAAAACTTTTCCGATTCTGCGCGATCTCGTCACCGACGTGAGCTTCAACTTCGAGATGGCCAAGCGCGTGCCGGCTTTCAAGCCCAAACCGAAAGAGGCGGACGGGACCTACCGGATGCAGCAGGAAGACATCGACCGCGTCCAGGAATTTCACAAGTGCATCGAATGCTTTCTCTGCCAGAACGTCTGCCACGTGATCCGCGACCACCCCGAAAACAAGCATCACTTTGCCGGGCCGCGGCTTTTCGTCCGATACGCGGCGCTCGAGATGCATCCGCTCGACACGAACGACCGGCGCGAATTACTCAAAGAAAGAATGGGGCTGGGTTTTTGCAACATCACCAAATGCTGCACCGAAGTCTGCCCCGAGCACATCAAGATCACCGACAACGCGATCATTCCGCTCAAAGAGCGCGTCGTCGATGAGTTCTACGATCCGCTGGCCCGTCTGTGGCGCAAACTAACCGGCAAGGGAAGCTAGATTGAACGAATCTAAACGCGGAGGTGCCTCATGGCTGAAGAAGGTGAAAAACTCACGCAGGCGGAATTCGTCAAGAAGGCGATCGTAACGTTAAGGAAAGAGCCCTACAAAGGCATCCATACCATCTACTCCGGCTTCAACGACGCGTTCCGCGCTTATTTCAACAACGAAGACCCGATCAAATGCACCAACCAGCTCGCCAACGACGGCGTGATCGTCATCCGGCCCGTGAAAGGCGGCGTGATGCTCTATCTTCCCGAAGACGCGCCCGCGGGAAGGACCTCGGGCAAAGACGTGCTGAAAAAGATGGGGCTGTAATTTATCCGCGCATTCGGGACGCGCGAGAATGCTCACTTTGATCGCAGGATATTGTGCGCGGTGATGCTGCGGTGGAATCCCTTGAGCGTCAGCTCACCGACCGGCTCCGCTGCTACCAGTTCATCGACATTAGCCAACAACCGCTGGGAAATCAGGATTTGGCCTGGTTTCGCCTCACCGCAGAGGCGCGAGGCGAGGTTGGTCACAGTGCCGATCGCGCCATAGTCCAAGCGGCCCTCGAAACCGATGGCGCCGATGGTCGCGTAGCCTTGTGCGATGCCGACACCAAAGTCGAGCTCATAGCCGAGCTTGCGCCATTTGACGGTCAGCTCCCCGACTCGGTCCCTCATCGCGAGCGCCATACGAATCGCCCGCTCCGCTGGGTTCTCCACCGGCACCGGGTCGTTAAAGAAGATCATCATACCGTCGCCGGTGAAGCGCTCGAGAGTCCCCTCGTGGTCGAGGATCAGCTTGCCCATCTCAGCGTGGTACTCGCGCAGGACGCCCATTACTTCCTCGGGCTCGGAGGTCTCGGCGAATGCGGTAAAACCCCGGAGGTCCAAGAAGACCACTGTTATCTCCCGCCGGTGGGTTTTAAGCGGATCATCAGCGCCACCGGCGATGATCATTTCGGCGAGCTGAGGAGAAAAAAAACGTTTCAGCCGTCCCAGACGCTCAAGCTGCGCCACCTGCTCCTCAACGCGATGCTCCAGAGTCTTGTTCCATCCGGCAAGCTGAGCCGATTGAGCCTGCACGGTATCGTATAGCTCTTTGATTCGAAGAAGGGATTTTACCCGTGCAAGAAGCTCGGCTTGATTGATCGGCTTGGTCAGAAAATCGTCCGCGCCCGCGTCGAGCCCTTTGATGCGCTCCTCGGACGGATCGAGCGCGGTTACCATTATCACCGGCAAAATCTCCGTGGCAGAATTCTCGCGAATTTTCCGGCAGACCTCATAGCCGCTCATCTCTGGCATCACCACGTCTAAGAGCACCAAGTCCGGCTTCTCGGCCTCGACCTGTCGTAGCGCCTCAGCGCCCGAGGCCGCGGTCACAACCGTGTAGCCCTTGACGGTAAGAAGATCGGCGAGAAGCTTGACGTTCTTAGGCGTGTCGTCGACGACAAGAATTTTGGCCGGTGTTTTCACTAGAGCCGTCTTTTCTTCCTTCGAAACCTTCGTGTCCTTCGTGGTTTAATTCTTCTCACCACGAAGAGCACGAAGCACACGAAGTTCGGATCACAAACTCTTTCCTTCGTGACCTTCGTGTCCTTCGTGGTTAAAACCCTCTCACCACGAAGAGCACGAAGCACACGAAGTCTGTTTCCCTAGCTTCCTCGTGTGGCGAGCACTCTTTCTACTTCGCCGAGAAAGTCCTTCAAGCTGATCGGCTTGGTTTGGTAGCCGTCAAACCCCTCGGCCAACATCGTCTGCCGATTATGAGTCATGGCCGAAGCCGTGATCGCGATGACGGAAATGCTCTTCGTTTTTGAATCGGCCCGAAGCCGCTTCAAAGCCGTAATTCCGTCTATTCCGGGGAGCTGGATATCCATCAGGATGAGGGCAGGAGATTTTTCAACGGCGAGCCTCAGTCCTTCTTCGGCCGTTTCCGTCTCCATGGTCCGATAGCCCTTGAACTGAAGCACGTCCCGGACGAGCTTCCGGTTCTTCTCGTTGTCTTCGATGATGAGAATCAGTTCGCCGGCCACTCTATTCTCCTCGACGGTTGTCGTTTAGCCTTAAGCATCTATGCAGTAAGTTCCTTCAATAGTTCACCACGAAGAGCACGAAGGACACGAAGGTTTAGAGAACAAATCTCCGGATGCCCTTTTTTAAAATCTCCACGTTGAAGTTAATCAGCAGCCCAACTTTGACGTTAACAAGCTTCATGTAAGTTAGGATTTGCGCTTCGTGTATCTTCATTAGTTGCTCCACGCTCTTCAGCTCAACGATCAAGCGATCATCTACGAACAGGTCGATCCGATAACCGCAGTCGAGCTTGATCTCTTTGTACTTCACGGGTAATTGCGGCTGCATTTTAAACGGAATCCCCGCTCGATTTAACTCATACGCCAAACACTGCTCGTAGGTCGACTCTAGCAACCCTGGACCAAGCTCCCGGTGCACCTCAATCGCACAACCGATGACCTTATTCGATAAATCATCAAACTTCACTTTCGTTTGTATATCCCCTTCGCGCTCTTCGTGTCCTTCGTGGTGAATTACTCCTTTCCTACTTCGTGCCCCTCGTGTCCTTCGTGGTGAATACTCCCCTCTACTTCGTGTTCCCTTCGTGCTCTTCGTGTCCTTCGTGGTAAATACTCTCTCTCCTACTTCGCGTTTCCTTCGTGCTCTTCGTGTCCTTCGTGGTGAGTCATCCCTTCCTCCTTTATCGGCAAGGTGAATGTGAAAGTGGAGCCTTTTCCCAACTCGCTTTCCACCCAGATTTTGCCGCCGTGCATTTCCACAAATTTCTTGGTCAAGCTCAATCCAAGCCCCGTCCCTTCGCGCTTTCGAGTGTAGTCGCTTCCCACTTGCCGAAACTCCTCAAAGATAGTCTCCTGGTCTCCCAGCGCAATCCCGATGCCCGTGTCAGTCACCGATATGATCGCCGAGCTGTCACCCAGGCCTGCTTTAACCCGGATCTGTCCCCCTTCTGAAGTGAATTTCACCGCATTGGAGAGAAGGTTGAGTAAAACCTGTTTGACCTTTCGCTCGTCACCGACGAAGTCGCCGAGTCGTTCGTCGATCTCGCGTTCGAGCTTAATGCCATGCCGCGTCGTGCGCTCCCGCACGAGCGTCATCGCGTTTTCAACCGCCAGGGGAAAATCGAACTTGCTAAGCTCGAGCTCCATCCGGCCCGCTTCGATCTTGGCAAGGTCGAGGATGTCGTTGATGAGCGATAGCAGGTGGCGACCGGAGGAAAGAATGTCTTCGGTGTACTCGGCTTGTTTCTCGTTTAAGTCCCCGAACATCTTTTCCCCCAGTACCTCAGAGAAGCCGATGATCGCGTTGAGCGGCGTGCGCAATTCGTGAGACACGTTGGCGAGGAACTCCGACTTGTGGCGATTGGCCGCCTCGATCTGCCGGCCCTTCTCCTCGATCTCGCGAAAGAGCCGCGCGTTTTGGATCGCCAGGACCGACTGTGTCGCGAAGGTTTGGAGGAGGTTGACAACCTCGGGCGCAAAGCTGCCCACCTCCTTCCGCCAGACCGTCAACGCACCGATGATTCGCTCCTCGCGGAGAAGCGGAACTGCCAGAACGGATCGATATCCGAGCCGTGTGAGGATGGGTCGGACCTTCGTAGCGCTTGACTCCTGCTGCTCCAGGATATTCGGAACTTGGACTGGCGCACGGACCGTCGCCGCTTGCCCAGTGGCGCCTTGACCCATACGGACCGGTGTCGCCTGAAGCACCTCAACCACCTCCTTCTCCATCCGGTAACTAGCTCTGAGGACAAATCCATCCGCAGCCTCGTCGTACTCGTAGATAACACCCCCGCTGGTTCCGGAAAGCTGGACCGCGTGGCCAACGATGGCGCTGAGCACGGTCTGCAGTTCCAGTGTGGAGCTTACCGCTTGGCTGACCTCTCCCAGTGCCGTCAGTTGCTGCACCGACCGAGCTAGCTCGGTCGTCCGCGCTTGCAGCTCTTGGAACAAACGCACGTTCTCAATCGCGATCACCGCCTGGTCGGCGAAGGTTTCGAGCAGCTTGATCTGCTTGTCTGAGAAAGGACGAACCTCCGTTCGCCTGATGTTGATTACACCAATGGGAGTCCCCTCTCTGAGCATCGGCGTACTAAGAAATGTCCGCGTTCCCGAACGACTTATCAGAGCCTCGCTCTCGGGAAATTCGGTTTTCATGGCTTCCGCAAGATCGCGAACATGTATGGTCTCTCGGTTAAGAATCGCTCGGCCAGTGGGAGTTCCTAGGAGCGTGGGCCTAAACTCCGGGGCTGGGAGAGGTCCGAAGGATGCCACTAATCGCGTTCCGTCACCCTCAACGAGGCGAATCTGTGCGTCAGTCGCATCGCACAGTCGTGCGGCGCTTTCCGCCACAGCATCCAGCACCGGCTGAATGTCGGTCGGCGAGCGGGCAATCACGCCCAAGATTTCACTCGTCGCCGTTTGTTGCTTCAGTGATTCGGTGAGTTCTTGGAACAAGCGGACGTTCTCGATTGCGATCACGGCCTGGTCGGCGAAGGTCGTCACCAGCTTTATGTGCGTGTCCGTGAAAGGACGGACCTCTCGACGGTGGATCGCGATTGCACCGATCAGATTATTCTCTTTGAGCAACGGCACAGCGAGGCTCGTCCGCATCCCTTCGTCCCTGTAAGGCTCAGGCACAATGCACTCGGGATCGGCAAGCATGTCGGGGATATGGACGGGCCGTTTTTCAAGTCCTACTCGGCGCAGTGCGCTCTCTCGCCCTGGCCGGATCGGCGTGTTCTCTATGTAAGCCTGCAATGCGGGCGAAACGTTATTAGATACGACAGCCCGAAAGACCTCTCCATCAAATCTGAACACTGCGCCATTTTGCGCCTCGCAGAGGCGGACGGCATTGGCAAGGATCGTCTGAAAGACAGGCTGCAGATCCGTCGGCGAGCTGCTGATCACGCGCAGAATCTCGCTGGTGGCCGTCTGCTGCTCTAAGGCTTCGGTCAGGTCGCGGTTGCGCGCTTGCAGCTCCTGGAACAGCCGGACGTTCTCAATGGCGATCACAGCCTGATCCGCGAAGGTTTCGAGCAATTTGATGTGTCTGTCTGAGAAAGGACGAACCTCCGTTCGCCTGATGGAAATTACACCAATGGGAGTTCCTTCTCTGAGCATCGGAGCACAAAGAAATGTCCTTACTCCCACGCGAGCGCCCACGCTCTCGGGAAATTCTGTTTTAACAGCGTCCTGAAGATCGTGAATATGTACGGTCTCTCGGGTAAGGATTGCTCGGCCAGAGGGATTTCGCGGGCTCGTGGGCATAAACTCCGGGGCTGGCAGAGTTCCAAACGATGCCACTAATCGCGTTCCGTCACCCTCAACGAGGCGAATCTGCGCATCGGTTGCCTCGCAAAGTCGGGCGGCATTTGTTGCCACGGTGTTTAACACCGGCTGGATATCCGTCGGCGAGCTGGCAATGACCCCCAAGATTTGACTCGTCGCGGTCTGTTGCTCCAGCGCTTCGGTGAGCTCTTGGAACAGCCGCACGTTTTCAATGGCGATTACGGCCTGGTCGGCGAAGGTTTTGAGAAGCGCGATTTGCTTTTCGGTAAAAGGTCGCACCTCCGTGCGGCGAATAAAAATTACGCCTATGGGGATGCCTTCCCGTAGCAAAGGCGTTGCCAACGCGGTTCGAGTGCCGGTCACTTGTTGGATGCTCTTGGGGAATTCGGTTTCAGCCTCGACCGCCATGTCGTGAACGTGGATGGTTTGCCGATCAACGATGGCCCGGCCCGCCGCCCTGCTACGGTCGATTTCGACCACCTCTCCCATGAGTCCGGATGGAATTTGCCCGGACACCGCAACTCGCCGCATGACGTTACCCTCAACGCGGTGAATGAGGGCGCTCGGAGCATCGCACAAACGCGCCGCGCTCTCCGCCACGGCATCCAACACCGGCTGGATGTCGGTCGGCGAGCGGGCAATCACGTCCAAGATTTCACTCGTCGCAGTTTGTTGCTCCAGTGATTCGGTGAGTTCTTGGAACAGCCGCACGTTCTCGATTGCAATGACGGCCTGGTCGGCGAAGGTCTTGAGGAGAGCGATTTGATTGTCGGTAAAGGGACCAGGATACGATCGGTTGACGCCGATGGCTCCGATCGGCCGTCCGTCGCGGAGCAGTGGCGCGGCCAAGAGAGCTTTGACCTCTCCGGCAAGCTCTACGTGCAGTCGGAAATCAGGATCTTGGCGTACGTCGGGTATATGGATCACCGTGGAATCTAGAACTGCGCGCGTTATCGCGGATTCCCTTGTCGGTGGTATCGGGAACCTCCGCTGCATGGCGGCGCGCCCTTCCGCCGAGATGTTGTACTGGGCGACTAGGTGAAGCAGCTCGCCGTCGAAGCGGACCACGCTGCATCCTGAGCCCTCACACAATCGGGCAGCGTTCTTGACGATAGTGTCGAATACCGGCTGAACGTCCGTCGGCGAACTGCTGATAACAGAAAGAATCTCGCTCGTCGCCGTCTGCTGCTCCAGGGCCTCGGTGAGGTCGCGATTCCGTTCCTGCAACTCCTTAAACAGTCGCACGTTCTCAATGGCAATCACCGCCTGATCGGCGAAGGTCTCAAGCAGTTTAATCTGCCGATCCGAGAAAGGACGAACCTCCGTTCGCCTGATGTTGATCAGACCAATCGGAATTCCCTCTCTGAGCATCGGCGCGCTAAGAAATGTCCGGACTCCCTCGCGCAGGCCCACGCTCTCGGGAAATTCCGTTTTAACGGCTTCCTGAAGATCGTGAATATGTACGGTCTCTCGGGTAAGGATTGCTCGGCCAGAGACAGTTCCTAGGATCGTGGGCCTAAACTCCGGGCCTGGGAGAGTTCCGAAGGATGCCACTAATCGCGTCCCGTCACCCTCAACGAGGCGAATCTGTGCGTCAGTCGCATCGCACAGTCGTGCGGCGCTTTCCGCCACAGCATCCAGCACCGGCTGAATGTCGGTCGGCGAGCGGGCAATCACGCCCAAGATTTCACTCGTCGCCGTTTGTTGCTTCAGTGATTCGGTGAGTTCTTGGAACAAGCGGACGTTCTCAATCGCGATCACCGCCTGGTCCGCGAAGGTCTCGATGAGTTTAATCTGCTTCTCGGAGAACGGCTGGACGTCGCGCCGCCACAGGCCCATCGCGCCAATGGGTTTACCCCCCCGTAGCAGCGGCACCGCCAGCACGGTTCGTCGAAATTCCATCTGGTCGCCGTGTGATCGCCAGCGGTATTCCGGATCGTCCCGGATGTCCTGGATGTGAGCGATCTGCCGATCCAGGATCGCGCGGCCCACTGCCGTCTCCCGGTCTGCCGGTCGCGGGAACCTGCGGCGGGCCGCTTCGACCTCCGGCTCTGTCAAGCCGTGGTGAGCCTCAAACGTGACCAGTTGGCCATCGAACCGGTGCATGACGGCGAACGTCGCCTCGCACAATTGCGCCGCGCTCCGGACGATCGCCTCGAAAACCGGCTGAAGATCGAACGCCGAGCGGCTGATGACCTTGAGCACTTCACTTGTGGCGGTCTGCTGTTCCAGGGCCTCGGTCAGTCCTTGGAACAGCCGGACGTTCTCGATGGCGATGACCGCCTGGTCGGCGAAGATCTTGAGGAGCGCGATCTGACTCTCGGCAAAAGGACGGACCTTTAGTCGGCGAATAAGAATTACCCCGATGGGAACACCCTCGCGCAGCAACGGCGTGGCAAGCACCGTACGAACGCCTCTCACAACGCCTACGCTATCCGGGAACTCCGTTTCACGCACTGCCTGGAGGTCATGGATGTGGATCGTTTGCTGGTCAATGACGGCCCGGCCGGCCGGCCGGTCTCGATTAATAGCCACGTATTCCTCTGGTAGCGAAATTGGCCCGCAAGAGGCTACCAAACGAATGACAGTGCCTTCAATGAGCCGAATGTGAGCGTCATTTGCGTCGCACAGTCGCGCGGCGTTCTCGACGACTACGTCCAACACCGGCTGGAGATTGTTAGGCGAGCTGGCGATCACACGCAGGATTTCGCTCGTAGCAGTCTGCTGCTCCAGGGCCTCCGCAAGCTCGCGCCTGAGCGTCTCTAACTTCTGCTCCGGCTTGGAGGAAGACTTCTTGGCGGCGGGACGGCGGGACGGCGCCTTTGATTTTTTAGAGTGCTTTTTATTCATCCGACAAAACAAAGCCCGGCTGAGGAAACTCAGTCCGGGCCATAATAGCATGGATCAAAGCCGTGACCGGATCAGGTGACCCCATCGAATCTCATGAGACTAACAGGTGAGTCGTTATCTATTCCAACCGGCGGTGACGGTCAAGCGCGAAAAATGACGCCCGATTTTAGAACGCTTGGCTTTTAAGCCGGCAGCAATGCCGTTGACGGTTCGGGCGGCCGCGTGCGTATTATCCGCGGCAATATACCCGAAGATGTCCTCAAGCCAACGCTGAGCTTCTGCGGTCCAAGTTATCTTTGCCATGTGCGGATGCGTCGCGCCATCTCGTCATTCGAGATGACTCGGCCCGCGTCCGAGTCGGCAAGCCCCCGCTCGACCATGACGTGAAAGGCCAGTTCGTGTATGATTTCCTCGCGCGAGCTATCATCGGGTTGGTCTTCGATGAGTTTGGTCAGTTCTTCCTTCGCTTTGGACATGGTCCACGCCTCCAAGCTACCTAACTCCTGCCACACTCGGGGAATGCGATCAAATGGCACTTATCTCTAAGGCTTCGAGCTACCCCGGCAATAAACTCACCACCGCGTTTCCCGTCCCCGACGACGGGCCGTAAGCGTGGAGTTTCCGCGGAAGCTGCCGCCGGTGGCGACGACCATCGCCCGCTTCGAGCTGTCGTGGATCGCTTCCCCCAATCGCTTCGCCGAAGCGGATACATTCCGGGATATCCGCGAGCAGGCAGCTCGATACCGGAACCACGGGCACGTCGAACTTCGGCGTGAGATACTGAATCGGATTCACCGTGCCGTATTCGAGCATGAACGGCTCGGCGGCGGTGCAGATGACGGGAAGCATTTTCTCTTTTCCCCTCGCGGCGATCGCCTCCGCCAGCTCGGCGTCGCCGGGAAAATCGTACGGAACTCCGGCGATGATCTCCGGCACTTCGGAGGAAGTCAGTATGCCCTTGTGCCGCTTGTGACTGAGAACGTAGTGATTGAAGGTCGTAACCCAGTGAGTGGAGGCCTGAACCAGAACGTCGGGCCGAAGCTCGGCGACGACCTCGCCCAGCTCGTGCATGCCGCGGATCATCTCGCGGGTGAAAGCCGGCGCCGTCGCTTCGTCCGCCATGCGCGGCGTATGCGCGACGATCAACGCGCCGATAATGGAACCCATGACGCTGGCATTCTGAAGTGGAATGGAAACTTAGTTCGTTGGAGCACACTATCCGTCGTTCCCGCGAAAGCGGGAATCCAGTGCCATGACGGATATCATCGATGCTCAACCAAGGTTTTTCTATTCACCACGAAGCGCACAGCGCGGCAAAGCCGCAACCAAAGTAGAAACGAACATTTCACCACGAAGGTCACGAAGAGCACGAAGTTCAAAAGTATATAATATACGAATCCTTCGTGGCCTTCGTGTGCTTCGTGGTGAGATCATATTTTCTTGTCGATTCCGCAATTTAGGATCGGTGCGCAAGAAAATTTGCGCAAACCGCGAAAACTTTCAGGCATAGTACTACGAAGGACACGAAGAACGGACAACCTGATTTGAAAAGCGACTGGATTTCAAAATGATTTTCTCTTCCTTCGTGCTCTTCGTGTCCTTCGTGGTGGTATACTCCCTTTCAAATGCCGAATTTAGGATAAAGTACCAACAGCATGAGACGCCACACTAGTCCTTAGATTTTCCTGAACGGACTTCCAGGACTCCTCGAACCCTGAATCTGCATGGTCGCGGGCTTTTCCTTGGACGGCTCGGCTTCTTCCTCCAGCAAGCGATCGAGCGCGTCGTCCCCCTTCATGCCCTCGAGCTTGATTTTGATGCGCAAGTTGTTGGCGCTGTCGGCGTTGATGAGGGCTTGCTCCAGGGTGATCTTGCCTTCTTTGTAAAGCAGAAACAGCGCGTGATCGAAAGTCTGACAGCCTTCCTGAATCCCCTGCTCCATCGCTTCCTTGATAATGTCGACTTCCCCTTTTTTAACCAGCTCTTTGACGCGCGGCGTGTCCATGAGGATCTCGATCGCGGGCACACGCTTGCCGTCCACGCCCGGGATCAAGCGCTGCGAGATGATCGAGCGCAAGTTGAGCGAGAGCTGCATCAGAATCTGCGCGTGGCGCTCTTCGGGAAAAAAGTTGAGGATGCGCTCGAAGGACTGATTCGAATTGGTCGAATGCAGCGTCCCGAGACAAAGATGGCCCGTGTCGGCGAAGGTGATCGCCGCCTCCATCGATTCCGAGTCGCGGATCTCGCCGATCAGAATCACGTCCGGCGCCTGGCGCATCGCGTTCTTCAAAGCGTCGTTCCACGATTGGGTGTCGAACCCCAACTCGCGCTGGTTGACGATCGACTTCTTGTGCCGGTGGACGAATTCGATCGGGTCTTCGACGGTAATGATGTGACCGGAAGCGTGGGTGTTCCGATGATCGATCATTGCCGCCAGCGTCGTCGATTTTCCCGACCCGGTGGCGCCGACCACCAGGACCAGACCCCGCTTCGTCATGACGATGTCCTGAAGGATCGGGGGCAATCTTAAGTCATCCAGACTCTCGATCTCGACCTTGATCCTGCGGATGACGATTCCCACCGAGCCGCGCTGGCGAAAGGCGTTGACGCGAAAACGGCTGAGCCGCCGATACGAGAGGGCCAGGTTCATCTCCATCTGCTCGCTGAACTCTTGCCACTGCCGCTCGTTCATGAACGACTTCGCCAGAGCTTCGACCTCCTCCGGCGTGAAAACATGATCGCCGATCGGTTGCACGACGCCTTGAATGCGGTACATCGGCGGGCTCGCGACCGTCAGATAAATATCGGACGCGTCTTTTTCCACCATGACGCTGAGAAAATCTGTCAGGTTCATAGTTCCCTCCGACGAAAAATTAAAAGGCGCGGCCCCGCGCGCTGGTTCCGCCCACGCCGAAGGCGCCGGCGCCGAATAGATTCGCGGTCATGCTCCTGGATTGCGCCTCTTCCTGACTCACGAGGCCGCGCGCCGCCAGGTCCACCAAGGCCATGTCCATCGTCTGCATTCCGTCTTTTTGGCTCACCTGCATCGTGCCGGGTATTTGATGGATCTTGCCCTCGCGGATCAGGTTCCGGATCGCCGTGGTCCCGGTCATAATTTCCAGAGCGGGAACGCGTCCATTGCCGCTTTTTTTCTTGAGCAGCGTTTGGGTGATCACGGCCTCGATCGACTCGGCGAACTGCGAGCGGATCTGCGACTGCTGGCTCGGCGGGAAGACGTCGATCACGCGGTCGACCGTCTTGGGCGCGCTCGACGTGTGCAGCGTGCCTAAGACGAGATGGCCGGTCTCGGCGGCGGTGAGCGCGAGCTGGATCGTCTCCAGGTCTCTCATCTCGCCGACCAGGATAACATCCGGGTCCTCGCGCAGCGCCGCCCTGAGCGCATTGGCGAAGGATTGGGTGTGAAAGCCCAGCTCCCTTTGGTTCACCAGGCACTTCTTGGACTGGTGAACGAACTCGATCGGGTCTTCGACGGTCAGAATGTGGCCTTCGTAGGTGTTGTTGAGATGGTCGACCATCGCGGCGAGAGTCGTCGATTTTCCCGAGCCGGTGGGACCCGTGACGAGCACCAGTCCTTTCTCTTTATCGCAGAGACTCTTCAAGATGGCAGGCATGCCGAGCTGCTCGAGCGTGAGGATCTTTGAGGGAATGGTGCGAAAGACCGCGCCCTCGCCCTTACGCTGCATGAAGACGTTGACCCTGAAGCGGGCGATATCGCCGAGCTCGAAGGAAAAATCCACCTCGTGCGTCGCTTCGAAGGCCTTGCGCAAGGCGTCGTTCATAATATCGTAAACCATCCCGTGCACTTCCTCTTGCGACAGAGCGGGTTGATCCAGCTTTTTAAGATCGCCGTGGATACGCAGCATCGGCGGCTCGCCCGAGCTCAAGTGGCAATCCGATGCCCCCTGCTCGACGCCAAAGGCAAGCAACTTGGCAATATCCATATTCCCTCCGCGACTGCGTTCTATAATACACTACTTGGCGGCTGGCTGTAAACGTTGGAAAAATGCGTTGGAAAAATGCCTAAGGTAACAGCATAAAGACCGATCTATCGGAGGGGGAGCTCGAAGCCGACGAACTGAGAAATTCACTCAGGCCGGTCAAAAAGGTTCCAGCTACAAGGCGCGCGAGAACCGACGAGCGCAGGCGTACTTTTTTCAGTACGTCGAGCGAGGCGGTTCGACGCGCAACGAAGTAGATGGACCTTTGTGGCCGGCCTGTCAGGCGGGAAATTTGACGACGAGCTCCTGCAGCCGCGCTTTCGCGCCTTTGAGGATCGGCTCTCCGTCGCCCGGGAGAAGCGCGTCGAACTCCAGAACCAGCAGCGCTTCGACGCTCGCGCGCAGCCGCGCCGGGTCGTCCATCACTTTTTCCGGCAGCAGGCCGCAGCGTCCGGGAGGATTGCCGATCACCGCGTCGCCGACGACGAGGATTTTCCGTTCCGGCCAGTGAAGCGCGATTTCTCCCGGAGACTTGCCCGCGGCGCCCACCACAACGAACGGTCCGGCTTTTTGCCCTAACTTCAATTCGTCGTCCAGCTCGGTGCCCTGGCTGCGCGCGTGCGGAGCGTCCGCCGGATGCATCGCCGTGCGCGCGCCGGCGCGAGCGCGGATCTTATTCGCGGCGCGCGAGTGATTGCGGTTGGTAAGGAGAATGCACGAGACGCCGCGGCGGGCAAGCTCTTCGAGGTCCTGCTCGCCCGGCTCGACCGGATCGATGCAGAGATTCCCTTCGGGATGAAGAACGAGATAGCCGTTGAAGTTGTACCCGTGCGGCTCGGAAAACCAGGGCCAGGTAAATATTCCTGGAAGAATTTCACGCATGCTTTAGACTTGCCTGGGCGCAATAAATTGCGCCCCTACAAAGACGACTGTGGACGCGATGCGCCGCATGAATTCCTCAGACGTAGGGGCGTGATTCATCACGCCCGAATTTATTGCCGATTTGCCTGGGCGCAATAAATTGCGCCCCTACAAAGACGATTGCCCGCATGAATTCCTCAGACGTAGGGGCGTGATTCATCACGCCCAACGCTATCCTAGTGTTCATGATCGTGATCGTGGTGATGCACGTGTCCCCGCCCTTGTTCCGTGTGGCGGAAGATCAACGACTTGATCACGACCGGCACCGCGCGCGCGTCCGGAAGCTCTTCGCCGATGTCGATGAAGTCGAAATCTTTGAGATCGATGCCGTCGATCGAGATGATGCCGGCGCCCGGCAAAAGCTCTCTTTCGAGGATGTTCCCGACGAGCTTGGCGATGTCGGCGTCGAAGACCAGCACGAGCGGCTGTCCCTTGTCCACGTGCTCTTTCATCGCCTCCGCCACTCCTTGAGCCAAGTTGCGAATCAGCGGATAGGACGGCCCCAGCTCCCAGTGGATGGCCAGCGCCGCCGGACGCTCGCCGTCGGTGATGTCGAAACGCTGTAATGCGCGCTGCACGGCCTCTTTCACTTCCGCGGGCGCGAGCGGCTCGTGCTGATGGAAGTGCGGCGTTATGACCTGAAGATTTCTGAGCGGCAGAAGTTCGGCGTGGGAGAGATAAATCGTGTTGCCGCTCACCTGGACGGTGTACTGCGACGCGCCGATCACCGTGGCGCGGATGCGCACGTCGGCCGGCTTCGTGGGAATCTTGTGCGCGAGCTTCTCCGCCCGCTCGCGCACGCGCCGTCCCAACTGATTGCCGAGATCGCCGAGGTTCCGCTTCTCGTTGCCGTAGACGTACTCGGACACGCCGCCCGAGAACATCAGCGCATCGACGCGGTCTCTGTAATCAAGCTCGGGGGTGAGCAGCAGGCTCTGCACAAACGGAGAGAGAGCGCCGCGCTCCAGCACCTCGAAAAGCGAGTCGCAGAGGACTGCGGACATTTTCTCCTTGTCGTCCTCTTTCATCGTCTGGCCGAGCGCGAGCTTGACGCCGGCCTGGTTGCCGATCTTGACGCCCGTGTCCTCCAGACGGTTGATCTTGCCCTGCTCGTCCATAGCAACCAGCCGCGCGCCGACTTCAAGCACGCAGGTGTCGATCACCTTGCCATTCTGGGTAATGGCGATTTTGCTCGTGCCGCCGCCGATGTCCACGTTCATCACGGTAAAATTGTTCCCCTCGTGAAGGGTCATGTGGACCGCGCCGGAACCGTAGGCGGCGAGAATCGCCTCCAGATTGTGCCCGGCCGTGGCGCAGACGAATTTTCCGGCCTGCGCGGAGAACAGCGCCGAGATCGCTTCGGCGTTTTTCTTTTTGGCCGCTTCGCCGGTGACGATGACCGCGCCGGTGTCGATGTCTTTCGGCGCCAATCCTGCTGTTTGATACGCCTCGTGGATGAAATCGCCGAGCTTGTCCGTGTCAATGGTGGTTTTGTCGATATACGGCGTGAGCAAAATGGGAGACTCATGGAGAATCTCCCGCTTGACCACGACAAAGCGGCTGGAAAGCGCGATCCCTTGGCGCCGGAGCAGCAGGCGCGAAAAAATCAGGTGCGACGTGGAGGAGCCGATGTCGATGCCGACCGACGTGAGCGAGATGCGCTCGGACTTCCACATCGGGTGGTCTTCGTCCATCGGCATATCCGCTTCGTTCTCGTCGTCTTCGTATTCCTCGTGAAGATAATATTCCTCGCTAGATGGTTCAGACATGCCGCAATATTCCTTTCATAAATAAAAATTTCACTGGAGCCTCGCTCGCATCGTTGGGTTAAACTATTTGCATACCACAAGAAATGTTCGCTTACCACCGATCGAGCGGTTGGCTCTCGGCCGTCAGGGATCGGCTTCGAAAAACCCACGCACGGCACGCAACACCTCTTATGGAGTATTGGAGTAGAGGAGTATTGGGTCTTAAATCCACTACTCCATTACTCCACCACTCCAGTACTCCAACTTTAGCGCAGCGTGCGAATTTTCCCGGGGAGCTTGATGGACAAGCCGATTCCTGGATAGTAAGATGACCCCATCGCAAAGCCATGGGCCAAGAAGAGTACAGCGAGCTAGCCTCTTTTCTCCAGCGCTTCATCCGCCGCTTCCGCGCCGTCAAGGGATTAGAGGGACTCTGCCTCATCGGCATCTGCCTGATCCTGCTCTTTTCTCTCGGACTGGCGGTACGTGAGATCAAAGGTTTCTTTCCCTACGCGCCCGCGCTCTACTTTCTGCTCGCCGCGGTTCTGTTGATCCTGCCTTTGGGTTGGACCTTGTTCCAGCTCTGGCGGCGCGCCTCCGAAGAGTGGGCCGCTCTCTATATAGAAAAAAAATGCCCTCATCTGAGAAACAACCTCATCAACTCGCTCCAGCTTTATCCACAGATCGCGAGCGAAAACCGGCCGGCGGAAATCTCCGCCTCCATGGTGCTGGCCCTCTTGCGCGCGACGCGCAGGCAATTGCATTCGCTCCGCGCCGAGGATCTGGTCAACGTCGCGCCCGTCGTTGCGAAAGGCCGGTTGTTCGCAGTTCTCTTGGCGCCTGTTATCGCCGTCGTCCTCTTCAATCCCTCTTCTGTGGGCGACACTTTCAGCCTGCTGGCCCATCCGCTCAAAGATATTCCGCCGTCTCAGACGGTGATCGATTTGACGCCGAAAGGAATCCGCGTCGCGCGCGGCGCCACTGTGACGCTTCAGGCCGCGGCAACCGGAGCGGTTCCGAAATCGATGGACTTGCTGCTCGGCTCGGGTGCGAGCGGCCAGGAAAAAATTGCAACGGAGGAAAAGATCTCCATGGAAGCGCTCGGCGGAGGAAAATTCACCGCCACGCTGAACGACGTCAAAAGCACCGTCTCGTACCGCGCCGTCGCCGGCAGCTTTTCATCGCCGAATTATATGCTGGAAGCGGTCGATCCGCCCGAGATCGGCAACTTGAACGCCACGCTCTATCCGCCTCACTACTCCGGCTTGCCCACGCAATCTATCCAGGGCGGAAACATCGACGGGCTCAGGGGCTCGACGGTCCGGCTCGAAGCATCGACGAACAAAGAGGTCGTGAAAGCGAAGCTCATGCTCGACGGAGCGAAAGAAGTCCCGTTGAAAATAGACGGAAGAAAGCTGCAAGGGAATCTCGTTTTGTTTCAGTCGCAGCGCTACCGGATCGAGGTGGAGGACGCGCAGGGCTTCCGCAACAGCCCGATCGCCTACGAGATGCGCGTCCGTCCGGACGGCTTCCCGACGGTCGAGATCTTACAGCCGGCCGAAGACCTCGAGGTCAATGGAGATGAAAAGTTGCCGCTGGAGTTCAGCGCGCGCGACGACTTCGGCGTTCAGGAAGCGGCGCTCTCCGTCAGGATCGGCGACCGGCAGGAAAAAATTCCGATCAAGCTCGACGGCGCCAAAAAGCTGATTCCCAGGCAGCGCTTCGAGTGGGACTTAGGAAAGCTGGGGCTCAAAGAGGGAGACGAGGCGATTTACAACATTGAAGTGCAGGATAACGACACGATCTCCGGGCCGAAGATCGGCCTCTCGCGGGCGCTGAAACTTAGGCTCAAGAATCTCCGAGGAGAGCACAAGCAGGTGGCGGATATGATCCGCGACCTCTCCGGCCGCATGGTCGATCTCCTGGCCGATCATCTGGAGAAACCTGCCGGCGAGAAGCAGACACCCGCGCCGGAGGCGGCGCACGACAAGAATTTTGAGAACAAGCTCGGCGAGATGGTCAAAGGCATCGAAGACGTCATGCAGCGCACCGAGAAGGACCGCCTGACAGATTTCGCCACCTGGTCGGACCTCGAAGCGCTCAAGCGCAATCTCGAATTCACCAAAAACGATTTGCTCAAGCGCCAGGAGCAGGCGTCGGGAGAAGAAAAGGAAAAGCTCCGCGACGACATCTCCACCGAATTGGAGCGGATGGCGCTGCTCTCGGAGGAGATCGGCAAGCGGATGAAGGCCGAAGAGCTCGCCAACTCGGCGCGCGACCTGATGAAAAGCCAGGAGCGGCTGATGGAGTCGCTAGACAGGCTCCGCAGCGGGGATAAAAATCTCGACGCGGTGCTGAAACAACTTTCGGAAATGGCCAAGCAACTGAGCGCCCTCCAGCAGGCCCTCTCCCAATTCGCCTCGCGCCTGCCGGACGATTTTATGAACAGCGAGGCGATGCAGGGACTCAACTTCAGCGACATGTTCTCGGCCATGGAAGAGATCCGCAAAAAACTCGCCGCGGGCGACATCGAAGGCGCCATGCAGCTCGCGCGCGAGCTGTTCAACCAGATGGCCTCGATGATGGCGGCGCTCCAGGGCGCGCAACAGTCGGCGATGTCTTCGGGCATGGGAAGAATGCAGGGCGAGATGATGCGCTCGGCGAACGAATTGCAGCAGATCGTGCGCGAGCAGCAGGAGGTTCTGGTCGATACCGAAGCGGCCAACAAGCGGACCTTGAGCGAGCGCGAAAACGTTCTCAAGGAAAAACTCGAGCGCTTCATGTCCAAAGCGAATCAAGAGCTTTCCCGTCTCGCCGAGCTTTTCCCGGATATCGAAGGCGGCGGCCCGCCGCGCGAAGACCTTCTCGACGAAGCGACGGTCAACAACCTGGTGAAAGAGATGATCGGACGGCTGCTCAAAAAAGATTTCTCCGGCTTCGACGAGGTCCTCGGCATGGCCGAGAAGGAATTGGGCAAACGGCGCTCCCGGGACCAGGAGGCAAAAGCCAAGAGGGCCGAGGCGGGACTTCAGGGACTAAAGAGCGATCTGGATTCGCTCTTGCGCATACCCCAAGCGGCGCTCACCGACGGCGAGCGCGCCGGGCTGCGCGGTCTCGAGCGCCGCCAGGGAACGCTCAAAGAGCGCACGCAAGAGCTGCACGAAAAATTGGATTCGCTGTTTCAACTGTTCCCGTCGCTCGACCCGCAGATCACCCGAAACATCAAGGAGGCGGGAGGCTCGATGGGCAAAGCACAGGGGCGGCTGGGCGATCTCGATTCGCAGGGCGCGGTGCCGCCCGAGCGCCGGGCGCTCGAGCAGCTCTCCCAATCGCAGCAGCAGTTGCAAAATTCCATGCAGCAGATGGCGCAGCGCGGACAGCTCGGTCGGATGTCGGTCTCGCGCCTTTTCCGCATGGGCCGGATGCTTCCGTCCGGAGAGCTGGTGCCGCTGCCGGGCATGCCGCAGTTTCCCCAGTTCGACGTCGAGGGAGGATTTACCGGCCTCGACACGGAGAAGTTCCGCCTGCCGGGGAAAGAGGACTACAAGGTGCCGCGCAGCTTCCGCGAGGAGATTCTCGAGTCTCTCAAGCAAGGCGTGCCGCGCCAGATGAAAGAACAGATCGAGAGCTATTTCAAAAATCTCTCAGAGTAATTTCGCTTTGAAATCGAAAGTTTTTCTCTCTCTTATTCTCGTCGTT
Source organism: uncultured Syntrophobacteraceae bacterium (assembly GCA_964404195.1). Taxonomy (GTDB): domain Bacteria; phylum Desulfobacterota; class Binatia; order UBA9968; family UBA9968; genus JAJPJQ01. The sequence goes on along the minus strand of CAYOJC010000080.1, from coordinate 3,352 downwards.
TCATTTGCGCTTCCATCCTTGGCTTTGAGCGCTGAGGACGATCCGCGGATCAAGCAGGCGCAAGAGTATCTGGACGCGTGGAAGCTGTCCGAGGCCGAAGCGATCTCCGGCGCGCTGCTCAAGGAAAATCCCCGCTCCGCACCCGCGCTCGACCTTTCCGCGCAGGTCCGGTTCTATCAGGGTCGCTACGACGAGTCGCTCCGCCAGGTGGAGCAGGCCCTGGCCGTCGATTCCGCCAACGACCGGCGCCAGGCTCTCAAACTGTTGGCGCAGCAGACGCGCGACCGGGTGGCGAAATTCAAGCGTTTCGAGAGCGATCACTTCATCCTCTCTCTCGACGAAGAGAAAGACGGCATCCTCGCGCCCTATGCGTTGGACACTCTGGAAAAAAGCTACCGCGCGCTCGGCCAGGCGCTGGGCTATTTCCCGCCGGTGAAAGTGCGCGTGGAGATCGCGCCGGACGCGGTCGCCTTCAACGCCATCTCAACGCTGTCGCGCCGCGACATCGAGGAGACCGGGGCGGTCGGAATCTGCAAGTTCAACAAAGTCATGACGATCTCGCCCAGGGTGCTCTTGCAGGGCTACCGCTGGCTCGACTCGCTCAGCCACGAATACCTTCACTACGTGATCGTGGGACTCTCCGATAATAAGGCGCCGATCTGGCTGCACGAGGGAATGGCGCGCTTTTACGAAACGCTCTGGCGGCGCGCCGACAAATCGCAAGCCGCGGCGGATTATCTCACGCCGGCCAACCAGACCCTGCTTGCCCAGGCGCTCGCGAAAAATAATTTCGTCGGGTTTAAAAAAATGGAGCCGTCGCTGATTTACCTGGAGACTCCCGAGCAGGTCCAGTTGGCTTACGCCGAGGCGGCCTCCGCGGTCGATTTCCTCGTCCATAATAAGGGCAACGGCGCGATTCGCGAGGTTTTATCGGAGCTGAAATCGAGATCGACCCCGGAGGCGATTGAAAAGACCACGGCGAAGCCGTATGCGTCGTTCGAAGCGGAGTGGAAGGATTTCCTGAAAGCGAAGCATCTGAAAGAAGTCGAAGGGAGTCACGTGCGCAGATTTAAGGTCGTGGACGGTCAAAAAGAAACCGAGGAGGCGGTGGAGCTAAAAGAAATCCAGTCCGTGGTCGCCCGCAACCGCACGCATATCGGCGACCAGCTCATGGAGCGAGGCAGGACTGCGGCCGCGACCGAGGAGTACCGCCGCGCCTTGCAGGCAAGTCCCGGCTCCCCTATTATTTTAAACAAGCTGGCGCGGGTACTCATCCGAGAGGCGCGTTATCAGGAGGCGCTGCCGCATCTCAAAAAAGCCCAGGACATCGATCCCGATTCCGTGGGCACTTATGTGCAGCTCGGACGCCTCCATCACGCGAGCAAAGATTTTGCCGCCGCCAAAGCCGCCCTCGAAGAGGCGCTCCAGATCAACCCGTTCAATCCGGAGATTCACCGCCTGCTGTCCGAAACCTACGGCGCGCTGGGCGAGCAGGAACAGTCGAAGAAAGCGCGGGCGACTTTGGAACGGCTCATGAAGGCGAGATAGAAAGGCACAAGGGATGGAGCGAATCGAGATCAACGAGCAGGAGATCGCAGTCATCGAAGAGTTTGCCGCCAAGCGCGACTCGATGCTGGGGGAGATCCGCAAGGTCATCGTCGGCCAGGAAAAAGTGATCGAAGAAGTTCTGATCGCCCTTTTCTCGCGCGGCCATTGTCTGTTGGTCGGCGTTCCCGGACTGGCCAAGACGCTGCTGATCAGCACGCTGGCGGAAATTCTCGATCTCGATTTCAACCGCATTCAGTTCACGCCGGACTTGATGCCGTCCGACATCACCGGCACGGATATTTTGCAAGAAGACGCGGCGACCGGACGGCGGAAGTTTCAATTCATGCAGGGACCGATCTTCACCAACATCCTGCTCGCGGATGAGATCAACCGTACGCCGCCGAAAACGCAGGCGGCGTTGTTGCAATCGATGCAGGAATACCATGTCACCGCCGGCGGCCAGACCTATGCTCTCGATCTCCCCTTCTTCGTGCTCGCGACGCAAAACCCGATCGAGCAGGAAGGTACCTATCCGCTCCCCGAGGCGCAGCTTGACCGCTTCATGCTCAACATCGAGATCCAGTATCCGTCGTTTGAGGACGAAGTGCAGATCGTGGTGCAGACGACATCCACCGGAAAGCCCACGCCGCACAAAGTCATGGACGGCGCGGCGATCCTGCGCTACCAGGAGCTCGTCCGCCGCGTGCCGGCCTCGCCGTTCGTGATCGGCTACGCGGTGTCGCTCAGCCAAAAATCACGGCCGCACAATCCCGACGCGCCGCAGTTCGTCAAAGACTACATCGAGTGGGGCGCCGGCCCGCGGGCGTCGCAGTATTTAATTCTCGGCGCCAAGGCACGAACGATTTTGCAGGGACGCTACGCGGTCTCGATCGAAGACATTCAAGCCCTCGCGCCTTCCGTGCTAAGACACCGCATCATGCCGAATTTCAAAGCCCAGGCCGACGGCCTCTCCTCCCTCGACATCGTCGGCAAGCTCCTCACCGAAGTGAAGCCGTCGGAAGATGGGAAGGGGAAGAGGTAGGAAAAGTAAAGTGCAATCTCGTCAACGCGACCCACTACCGGAAAATTTTAGTTCGCTCGAAGAGTTCTGGACGTTCTGGGACACCCACAGCACGGCCGACTATGAAGATCTCATGGAAGACGCAGATTTCCGTGTAAACATCCGCTCCAGCAAGACCTACTGCGCCGTGGCAAATGACATAGTCAAACAACTGCGGGCTCAGGCGCGCCGGCAAGGAGTCTCGACTGAGACGTTGATCAACCTGTGGCTGCGAGACAAGGTGAAGGAAGTAGCGCAGAGCAGGTGAATTGTCGCCGCGTAGGGGTATGAGCCTAACGGTTTGTGACATTTGTGGCTACGAGAGCGTGCGTATTCGAAGGATTGCCAGAACCTACGGCAAGGGTAGAGACTTGCTCGTGGTTGAAAATGTCCCAGTAATGAGCTGCCCTCATTGCGGCGAAAGTTACCTATCGGCAGAGACCTTACACGAAATTGAACGTCTTAAACTCCAACGTCGCAGCGTCGCCGTCAAACGCCCTGTCGAAGTGGTCAGCTTCGCATAAGCGAGCGAAGCAGCTATGGCAAAAAAGAAGAATCTACCTGACAGGCGCGAGCCTCTGCCGGAGAACTTCCGCTCGCTCGAAGAGTTTTAGAATTTCTGGGACACTCATAGCACTGCTGACTATGAGGACTTCATGGAGGATGTGGATATGGATGTGGCCATTCGTTCTAACGTATAGCGTTTTATCCCCAAAGCCTGGAAGCAATCAAGCCTCGGATAGG
>CAYOJC010000079.1:0-23469 GCA_964404195.1 uncultured Syntrophobacteraceae bacterium | reverse complement strand
CGTGGTGGCAGACTCCGTTTCGCCTGTCGAACTTAGGATAAGGTGCCAACAGCGTCAGACACTACAGTAGTTATCTCTTGGACTCTAAATTATTAAGCACGATCCGTTTGAAGGTTGCGAAGTCCTTGTACATCTCGACCGCTTCCTCGGGATCGATGTCGAGACCGAACTCTTCCTCGAAACCGGAAACCAAAATTAAATGCTGCATGGAATCCCACCGCTCCAGCCTCTCAGGGCGCGTTTGATCCTCGATCTCTTCCGGAGAAACCTGAAGGAGAGTAGCAAAGAGCTCTCGGATTTTATCTTCCACAGTCAACGGTTCCTTTCGTTTTGACTCACCGTGCGCGGCACACGGCGAGTCATTTTTTTTCTTTTTCGATCAGAGCGCATATCGTGCTGACGTTTTTGAAGTTTTCCAGCTTGATCTGGTCGGAGGAAAGATCGACCCCGAACGCCTCGTCCAAAAAAGCCAGGATTTTCAGAACGCCCAACGAATCGATGATACCCGACTCGATCAGAGGCTCATCATCGTCGAGCCGATCGAGCTTGAGGTCGGGGGTGACCTCCGTCATGATGAATTCCTTGATTTTTGTGTTGAACTCACTCAAAGTTTTCGTCTCTCTCGTGTCGCCCGCGGCTCAGATCGTAGGGGTAATTCCCAGCCTCCACCATGGCCGTCTGGCAGGAAACGACATCTTCCGCCATGGCCAACATAAAGCGGGAGTTGCCGATTCTGCCCTTTAGGATCTTCCCCTGCCGCAACATCTCGGCCTCCAGTTTTTTTGCGCTCCGTGGAATCTCTTTGTTGAATGTATACGTCTGTATGACGCAGTTCTCCCCTTTCGAATCGATGGCCGTCACCGAAAAAAGCCGGTCGTCATAGACCGGAAAGGGAAGCCGATCCTTGAGCAAGTCCTCGACGTAATGGAAAAAGGTGATCGCGCCGAAGCGGACGTCGAAGAAAAGGATCTTGCCCTTCAACTGGCGAAACTTGTCGAACGGCGACCCGGGCCCGCAGGGGTAGAGGCACCGCTCGTGATCGGCTACGAGCCACTCTGCGTCTTTTCCGTAGGCGAGGACCGGATGGGTCGGGTGGAGGCTCCGCAGAGTCCCTTCTCTGCGCCGGAACATCTCGGTAACCAGCCCCATCATGGAAATTGTCTTTTTGACATGAAACGGCTTGTTCAGCGACAGGTAATCGCAGGCGGCGCCACGAAAGGGAATCGACACCATCAGAAGATTCCCCTTTTCACCGACCACCTCGACTAAAGCATTCACCAAGTCGAGAGGCGTGCCCTTGAAACCGCTGGCCGGCTTGAAGTTGGAATGCACCAGCAGAGTGTCGCCCTCGGAGATCCCCGCGCTCCGCAGTCGCGCCTTGAGCTTCGCCCCGTCGTAACTCAGCAGCACGGAAACGAGCCGCTTCTTCGCCTCGTTGATCTTGGATATAACCGCCCGCTTTTGACGGTCATTCACACAGCGGGAGACGATCGCTCTCAACCTTAACAGTTTTCCGTTCACAGGTAGGGCGCTCCCCCACCGGTCACCATAATCTTTTGGCCGGTAGTGAAAGATGAATAAGAGGACGCCAGAAAAATAACCGCCTGCGCCACCTCGACCGGGGAAGCGTGACGTTGCATCGGAGTGTCCTGGGCGATCTTCTTCCGGAACCCTTCGGGAATATGGGAGACCAGATCGGTTTCGACGAAGTTGGGAACAACCATGTTCACCTGGATGTTTTTCGACGCCCACTCGATCGACAGGCTCCGGGTCAGCCCCACCAGCGCCGATTTGGCCATCACGTATTTGGCCTGGTCGGGCGGCGGGTTGTCGACCGCCACGGAGGAAATATTGATGATCTTCCCGCCTCCCGCTTCAAGCATCACGGGAATGACCTCCCGGCAGCAGTGAAAAGCCCCCTTGACCGTGACATCGAATTCTTTTTGAATCTCTTCCCAGGTGAGCTTCAAAAAGGGGATCGGCCGGTAATCGCGGACGGCATTGTTGACGAGAATATGGATCGTGCCGTATTTTTCTATTCCCAAACGGATCAGGGATTTAACCTCCTCGGGATGAGTCACATCGGCCGGGACCGCGACGGCGTCGCCGCCCTCCCCGAGGATCTCCTTCACTATCCGTCCCGCGTCCTCCACCCCTCGATGGTAATTGACGATCACCTTCGCGCCGGAGAGGGCGAAGAGCTTGGCGGTCGTCTCGCCGATGCCGCGGCTTGCCCCGGTGATCAGAACGACCTTTCCCTTCAATCCCAAATCCATCGCCGATGCCTTGAGGTCCTGGATGGTCGGCATTTTCCGCGAGGGCTCGTTGACGAGAGCCGTCGCCTTGCCGCGAAACGAAACCGTCTCGTCCCGATCCGCCTTGGAGATCGTGAGACTCTTCTTGACGATCCGCGTCGCGCGCGAGAGATGGGCAACCTCGGCCTTCAGGCGATAAAGGCTGTCGAGCTCCACTTCTCCATCGCCCTCTGCCGCGAATTCTAGAAAGGTCGCGGAAGCTCCCGGGAGGCAAATTCCCACGGACGTAGAGAAGAGGAGGATCGACAGAAGGTTCGGAAGACAAAACTGCTCCCGAAAAACTCTCGAGTCAGGTCCACCTTTCTCTCCCATCCCTTCGGCTAGGAGATTGACAAAAGCGCGAAGCGTTGCGTCCGTGATCCTGAAATCGAATCCGTCGCACTGTCCTTTTTCAATTTCCTCCAGCCGGGCGTTCTGCATTTCGGGAGGATGCGGGAGCATCCCAACGCCGGTACCTGGAGAAGCGAATCCCTGCGGCGGTCTTTTCCGATCATACACCACTGTCACGGTTCCACGGGTCACTACCGTCCCGGAGGTTTCGTTTTGGATACTGTAGCGAAAATCGATCCTCTCTTTTGCCTCCTGGTTCTCCGCCGGCTCGGCAGAAAGTATGAGGCAATCGCCGCTGAAAACCGGCGCAGCAAAATGGCCGGTGAGCGCGACGGGAATGCAGCGAAGCCCCTCGATCCGAAAGCGGTCCAGAAGCGCGAGGAATGCAACCGGGAGCATTCCGTGGACCACCGGACGGCGATAGACCGACCGGCGGGCAAAGGCCTCGTTCACGTGGAGCGCGCTTCGGTCCCCGGTCAACGCGGCGAATGACGCCACCATTTCCTCTGAAACCCGAAAGCGGACCGTGGAAGATCCCCCCGAGAGGATCTCCTCAGGAATGACGCGCATCGGCGGTCCTCCGTTTTACGATCCGCTCCAAATGATTCGCCAGTTCCTCGGTGATCCGTCGAACGTCAAACCGAGCCAGAGTATCCGAGTAGTCCCCGTTCATCGATCCTTGAGATGTCATTTCTTCGTAGATGAATCGTTTGATCCCTTCGACATCCTCGGAGGGAAAGGACCGGCCGGCGCCGGTCTCGCGGATGAGATCGGAGGATCCTCCGTCCTCGGCGATGGCTAAAATCCTGGAGCCGGTTCCGAAATAATCATAAACCTTGGCGGGAATCTGAAACGGAAGGTGAGGAGCAAATAGGAGCGCAAGGTGGCTCCGGCGGACGATCTCCAACGCCTCCGTGTAAGGGAGCGGGTCGCAAACCTCCACGATCGATTCGAGCCCGTACTTATGTATCAGGGACGCAATCGGAACCCCGTCGACAGTGCGGCAGTGCCCGACGAGTTTGATCCGGACCGCCCTCGGGGTTGTCTTTCCCTCCTGGATAAGCTGGAAAAGCGCCTGGAACACCGGCTCGGGAGAGCGTCCCACATAGAGCGTTCCGGTGTAGGATAGAGTGAAGGTCTCGTACTTTGCGGCCGGCGCCCGCTCCGAGAGCACGCGCGGGGCGATCCCGTTCGGGATAAACACGAATTTCTCGCCCGGCACATGCGCGTAACGATCGCGATAGGCGTTTTTCAGACGCTCGACGTTGAACAGGACCAGATCCGCTTTCTCTATCGTCTTTCTCTCTAACCACGATTCGAGCCGGATCGACAAGCCGCAGGTTGGATAGTTTCGCTTCGAGCCGGTCGTCATCCAGGGGTCGCGGAAGTCGGCCACCCATCTCGTCCCGGTGATGATCTTGGCCGCCAACCCGATCAGGTGCACCGAATAAGGGGGACAGGATGTCACCATCCATTCGATCCGATGCCGCCGTATCTGACGGATGGCCGCAAAGGTCGCCGGGATAATCCATCCTCTCTCGAGGTCCGGAAAGACAATGAAGGAAAGGATATAGCGTTTGATCTTTCGGGATAGGGACTCTCTGCGAGAAGGGTCCGTACCGGCGAGTGGGCTTAGCCAAGTCTCTGAGCGCGAAGCACTCTTCGGCGGGCCGAACAATCTGTTTTTCACCGCTGCGTACATCGTCACCACGGTGGGAGGCACCCCGACCTTGTGAATTTTAATTCCCTCGACGTCTTGCAGCCGTTCCGAATCCAGGTATTCGATATCCTTGTCTTTGATGGTCATTACGTAAGGCTCCCATCCGAACGAAGAGAGCCATTTCGCGAAGTTCGCCATCCTCATCCCGCCGACCGCAGCGCTGGGCGGAAAATGATAGGTGATCAGCAGGATGCGATTCTTGGAACCGCCGTCGAGTGTCACCTGGGAACCGCAAACACAAAATGGATCGTTTGAAGATTGTACAGCTTTGCTCCTTCCCACCGACTCCTGACCACACGTCCCCCCGCGGCTGAAACCATGGCCGCGAAGTTATGAATCCACTGCTCTTCGTGGTCCGGCGAGGTTTCGGACCGATCAAGCTGACTATTGTTCCGGCTGGTGCAGGCCAGTCCTGCAAACGCCAGTATTTTGTTGGTCCGGCGGAGCAGAATCGAGACCAGCCGGGCGGCATTGGGTTCGTCGAGATAACTGAGCACTCCCGCAGCATAGACGAAGTCGAACGTTCTGGACCCCAGGACCCGATCGAGATCTTCCATGTCGCCCTGGGCGAGGACCACCTTGGAGCCAAGTTGCTTCAGGTATTCCTTGCCCTTGCGAATAGCCGGACCATCGATGTCGATCCCCACGATCTCTTGGCAGCCGGGGAACACTTCGGTCTCGAGGTAGCGCAGCAGATAGCCGAGGGAACAGCCCACTTCAAGGATGGACCGCATATCCGACGGTTGCAGGCCCAGCTCTCGAATTACAGAACGCAAGTCATCGAAGAACAAGCGCCGGGAGGGCTGCATTTGCTCGGTCGGGAACAGCTCATCTTCCGAGTCGTACCATCGAGCGTAACCCATGAAATGGTGCGTCCAGAGAAATTTGTGGAACTCCTTGGGATTCTGCAATCCCAGATCTCTCACCAATCCAACGGCGAAGTAATCGCGGGTAAACCACCGTTGCCGGTTGAGCCAGATGGCCAGCCGCATCCGCAGGGACAGCGGAATGCAATCTCGGATCGCGCGCTTCAAACGATTGGCAGTCTGCAATCCCATCATCGAAACAGGCCCGCTATATTGGCCGGCTTCAACTTGCGGGCGATGCCTGCCAACCCAACGTCGCGATAAAACGACCACGGCGGGATCCGGAGATATTTGAATGACCGAGTGCGCATGACCCGGCCACAGAGATCCGTGAGGTACGCGTGGCTGATGTCCTTCCAGAATCGTCGATCTTTTCGCGGGTAGGCCGCGCTCAAGCTGTCGATGAGCCGCGCGAGCCGTAACTTCTTCTCACCGTGAACCAAAGCCGGAACGTGACGTTCGAGGTGAACGGGAAAGATTTCGCTCTGCCGCAACCGGCCCGATCCATCCAACTCCACGCCATAGATGAAGCTTCGGTTGGCAAACTTGTGCGGCTCGTCGAATATGAAATTCCCCAGGCTGTACACGATCTGAGCGCCACGGTATTGCTCGATCCCCTGCGGGTAGTGAGGTCCGTGGCCGAGGATGAGCGAGGCCCCATGATCGATCATCCGACGGGCCTGCCGCATCTGGTAGGGAAGCGGATAGAAGGAATACTCCTTCCCCCAGTGAATCGATACGATCACGTCGCACCCGGACCGCTTGAGCTCCCGAATCCGCGGCAGGATTCGACTCAGACGATGGTCCGCCACGCCGGCGCGATGTCTTCCTGCCATCCGGGTATTTGCCGAGTAGATAAACGCGTAAGAGAGAAATGCGATCCGGCGGCCGTTGCAGGTGATCAGCAGCGGCCGGTTGGCTTCCTCGTAGCTTCTCCCCGCTCCCACCCACTTGATGCCCGCTTCGTCGAGCAACTCCAGAGTCTCGATCAAGGACGCCGCGCCGTAATCGAGCATGTGGTTGTTCCCCAGCGAGACCAGCGTGACGCCGAGGCCTTTGAGAATTTCGAGCGTTTCGGGGCCGGCACGAAAGGTGACATGAGGATCCTGGACTGGGTCGGGGTTACCCTTGGCGCCGACGGGGTTCTCAAGGTTGACGCATACGAGATCGAAGCCCTCGAGCACGCTGCGCACGTCATCCATGCGGAAATCTTCCGGCGCGGCGGCAAAATGGCGGCCGACCTCCCGCGCCAGCATCACGTCGCCCATGGCAGCCAGACGATATCCTTTCGGTCCGTCCATGACGCTAACAGGCCCCCGTCACCGCTGGAGTTTTCCGCCTCAAGATCGCTCGTACCACGTGAAGCGCGGCCTCAGGGTAACGCGCACGGCGCAAGTCGTAGTGGTGGTGCAGTGCCGGAGTCGTATTGACCTCGTTGATGACGCCGCCGCTTCGATGAAGCGGAACCGCAGGATCGGTCGTGATCACGTCGACTCCGAGGAAATCCGAGCCCACCAGACGCGCGGCGCACTCGGCGTCCTGACGGAGTGAGTCGCAAATGAGATCCGTGACCGTTTCGTTGTAAACGGTCCTGACCTCGAAGTACTTTCTCGCGGCGTCGTTGACGCTCTTCACCAGGAACTCCTTCCCCTCGCCCGCGATCGAATCCGGCGAGAGACCCTGGTAGGCAAGGGTGAACAGACAGTCTCGATCAAGATCCAGCCCAGAACGTCCGCTCCCGCGGCGACGCGCATTCTCTGCCTCAATGAGCTGGCGAACCGGGGACACTCCGTCCCCCTTCAGTCGCGGGCCGCGCCGGCACACCGCATGAACCATCTTGCCTTCCAGAATCAGCAGACGATAGGACTCGCCCCGGATCTGAGCCTCGATGAGCAGCTCCCTGTCATACAGCGACGCGAGAATGGCCGCCTTTCGGACTTCGGAAGGTTTTTGGACATGCGTGGTCACCCCCTGCCCGCCATAGCCGTTTGCAGGTTTGACCACGCACCCTGCAGGATGAGCTTCATGAAATCGGTAGGCTCGCCCCAGATCGTCCAGCGAAAACACGGCGTATTGGGGCACTGACAGTCCGGCTCTCGCGAGAAGCTGGTGAACCGCCGCCTTCTTGCCGGCCAACCCAAGGACCGCCGGATTATCGAATTCCGTTTGATGGTTGTGCATTCGGGTCCTGACCGAGCCGACTTCGACCTCCCACAGGTCATCCGCCAAAGACGTGAACTCGCCGCCCAACTCTTCGGCCACGGCGCGCCACATCTCCCGATACTCGGCCACGCGATGGTGAAAATAAACTTGGCCGGAACGTCCCGTCCAATCGAGCCATTTTTTTCTCAATCCGGCGATCAGGCGCTGCAGCGTGAGGAGCCGGCGACTGATGTCGCCCCAGAGAGGCATCTAAGACCGCGCGGACGGCACCGCGTCCCGGCGGGGACTCCCGCTCCTTACGCTCTTCGCAGCCCAGGACGCGAATCGTTGCATGAGCCGACCCAACATCACCAGGAAGGGAAGCGGATCCCGCCAGCTGAACCACGCCGCTTCCTCCACACCCTTGAAGGAGCGAAGCCATTGGAGCGGACGAAGTGTCCCCTCCTGATAGTAGTGGAGAGAGGAGATCACATCGAAATCCTCGATCAGCCAGCGACGACCTTCGCGCGGAGCGATCGAAAACTGGTCCTGTCCGGTCAAATCCAGATAGAGCGATTTCACGACGTCCATGTCGTTCTCGGCGACGAACAGGCGGAAAGCCTGGCCGACGCGGGGATTGGCGTCCAGAACCTTGTACAGGCCGTCGCGGGGATCGTAGCGATAGCCGATGTCCAGTATGCCCTGATAGCCGATCGCTTGCATGAACCGGACCGTCGTCTGTGCCACATCTGCATTCCAACGGCAAACCCCGAGCGAGGCGCACCCGACGTGGACCGGAAACTGCCGGATCTTGTGACCCGTGAAGCCGGCCAGGCAGCGGGACCCGCGATCGAAATATCCGTTGAAGATGTAGATCTGATCGTCGTCTCCCGGGATGTATTCCTGGAGCATCAGGTTCGGCATCTCCGGGTCTTCCATCGCGCGGTAGTTCTCGAACAGTTCCTCCGAGGTATGCACGATGACCATCTTTTTGTTGGTCCGGCTCTGCAGCCGATTGCCGTAGATACCCTTCAGCATCACTGGAAAGGTGATCTTGGAAAGAAACGCCTTCACGTCTTCCAGGCTCTGCGGAAAGAGGGTGACCGGCGTGGGGACGTCAAGCTCGAGCGCCATCTCATACATGCCCTTCTTGCTGACGAGCCGGCCTATCATCTCGGGCGAATTCCTGGGAAAGATGAACTGGCGGCCAAGCGGCTCGGCATGATCGACGACGAACTGGGCCGTCTCATCCGAGGTCGGAATCAGAATGGCCGGTCGCCCCAGGCGCCGGCCAACCTCCAACAGCCGTTCCAGAAATTCCATCGGACGGCTTTCGTCAAGACCGAACAGGAAGCGTTCCCGGCAGTAGCGCGACAGCATCGCCGGCGAGCGCGGGTCCGCATCCACCCCATAAACCGGCACGCCAAGCCGGCCCAGGGTCCGCATGATGGCCAAGGCGCCCAGTCTACAGCTGACGACAACCACCGGAGTCGAGACATCCTCGAACTCGAGTGGATAAGCCATTCAGATCTTCACAGCAGCGCGGGCGGACTCGATACGGTTTGCAACCGAGATCAACTCTCCACTCACTAATGAAGGCACGGTATCAAGATCATCAATATGATTCAGGATGAATTCAAGATCCTCTTGCTGGCCGGAGCGATTGAGATATTCGGCGCTTTTCCCGCCGCGGATTTCTTCGGCACTCGCGTTGCGCCAGCGGGATACCAGATCACTGGTTTGTTGCGTTTCCGAAAGGTACCCGGCCTCGAGCAATTTCTCCGCCACCCAGGCGCATCCCATTTGATCCTCGCGGCGAAATTGTCCCCGGGATCCCGCCCCCAGTACGGCGATCCGTTCATGCCTTCCGTCGATATGCCGAGCTACTGCCGAAACGTTGCGGAAACAGGCCAGATAGATCGCCTCGCTGCCCACGGCATTGAGCAACAGATGGGTCCCGGACGAGGATACGAGCACCATGGGGCGATGCACGTCCTGTCTTGCGGCAACCTGGACAGGACTGTTCGTCATATGGAAGCCGTATGGCTTGTTGCCCCCAAGCTCTCCAACCAGCAAGGGATCGTTGAGAGTCGCCGCAATCACACAGGCGTCATCCGTCGTTTTCGCGGGGAAGACACGTCTTCCCATGCTGACCGCCGTGGTCGCCACCGTAGTCGCGCGGATGACGTCCACCACCACGATGGCGTATCTATCACGGTATCGCTCCGCGCTCTCGGGAAAACAATCAATAATAACCGTACCCTTCATGAAAATCTCCTCACCCCTTAGGACCGTTATGCTTGGGTCCCTTTGGTCTCAAATTATCATGTCCGAAAGCATCCGAGTGCAGACCCCTTCGATAGATCTCGACACGCAGCAGCTCCTCGATTCGGACATTGCTCAGCTGGACTTCCGGACCGAAGTGGTTCAGTAGCGCAAACTGACTGGATTTGTTCGGCGCTTCAAAAATCGCTCTTTCCATCCCGAAAGCCTCGATAAACTTCTCGGCGAATTTCGGTTGAAGCCGGCCCTTTTCATCAAAAAGCCCGACATCCTGCGCGCTCTCGCGCCCTTCCACAACAATTCTCAGCGCACCCGCATCCAACCACTCTCTTCCCTGGTTCACCAACTGCTCAACTACATCTGAAGTGAAGGTCCCGCCATGCTTCTCGCCCACCTCAAACTGAACTCCGAGTTTACGCTCCGCTGCCAGACGGACGACGTCCTTCGGCTTCATCTGCATGTCGGTAAATCCCGCGCCGGCTTCGATGTGGGTCACGCCGATATCCGCGCACAGATCAAGGAATTCTGGAAGTTTGCCAAAGGCCACCGCAATCTCAAATGGGCCCCCTCCCGTACAAACCGGCACATTCAACCTCCGAGCGGCAAGCACCTTCTCTCGCGTCGCAGTCTCTTTGGCGACCAGCCAGCAGGCCATCGAGATCTTCAGGCTCGAAATGAGATGCCCACTCTGTTGCAGATGGCTAATTAAGGTCGCAGGATCATATCCGGGGTCGAACGGGCTCGTACGTGGCGGCATCTCCGGAACGCCGATCGTTCTCAGGAAGTCCCGGCTATGGTGAACTTTTTGCACGGTACGATTGCCCTTGGTGATCATAATTAACCTCCTGTGTCGATTCAGTAAATGTTTGCAAATTGTTCGCCGAGCGGCAACTGCACAAACCGCTCGCGCGCCTTGAGCTCACTGACTTGGACGCCCACCTCCTACTTGCCTTCCTCAACCACTTAAGGCAAAAGGATGGATTACTCCCTTGTCTGATTCTTCACCAGAACGTACTCATCGACGATCCGGCCGTCCCGGTTGACGAAGCAGAACGAGATTTGCGCGTCGCCGGCATCGACCAGCAAGGCGCCATTGCTCTCGTCGTAGCGAAACCGGCTGTTAATATCCGTCTCGCCGAAGCCGGAAATGAATGCGCCGCCCAGACCATTGATGAAGTACGGCAAGTCGCCGACCAATAGGCGTTCATACACATGATAATAGCCGGACAACACGGCATCGGCCCCCCACGCTCTAAACGGCCAGCGCATGTGCTGAAAAGCCGGCACCCTGCCGGATGAATAAGGCGCATGGTGCGCGAAGACGAGTTTCCAAGGTGCCTTGGATTCCGCAAGTTTCCGCTCTAGCCAACGCCCCTGGATCGACGATGCGCTGGTGCCATCCGGCTCGCGCTCGTCGGTATCAAGCATGAAGAAATGTACTGGGCCCCAAACAAAGTCGTAGTAGCGCTCGTTGCCCGGCAGCGTAAAAAAATCGAGATAAGGCTGCAGCCCATTGGGACTATCCCAATCGCGGTGGCCGATGACTGGGAAAAACCGATTTGTCGTCGCGCCCGTGCCGTGGTTTCCCTTGTAGGGTGAGATGTAAGCGTGAAAGAACTTCCCGATGTTCTGGTCGATAGTCTCAGCCTCTCCTATCGGATAATTGTTGTCTCCAACCGTGGCGATAAAGTCGGGTTTCCAACTCTCAACCATTTGCGCCACATCCCTCTCTATGTGGTTGCTTGAACCGTAATCGCCGATCACGGCAAAGCGGATAGTACCCTTGGGCGGCGGTTCGACCTTGGGAAGCGTAAGTCTCTGCAACTCACTCTGAATTGAGTGCCTGAAGTACCATCCCGTTACGCCCAGGACCAACGTCACGGATAGAAGAGCTATCCAGGCTCTCGGGCGAATGTTTTTCACCATCATGGATTTCGGTCAATTTGAAATATGGTCAAGGCCGGTAGTAGCGGTCGTCAGCACGGCTCGGTGTTCGGCTTCACCTGATCGACATCAGGACATCGCGTGTCAGGTTCTGGCGCGCGACGTTCCTTCAGCCTCGACGGTATTCTTCCCCAGCGCGCGTATTCTATTTTGCCGGTAACTTTCTATCGGTGTTGACACGAAACGCATTAACACCAGGGAAAATAGAACCGTTGCCGCGCAAACAATAGGGGTGATAAGGCTTGAAGATATCCCTTTTAACAAAGGGGAGAGTGCGAGAAGCACGAACACATGAGAAATATAAATCGGATAGGACAATTCGCCGATCCAGCCGTCCGTCGAGCGGTGCAAGTTAGAGAAAATAAACAAGAACGGCATAAGCGAAAACAGCAAACCGTAATAGGCCCATTGTTTTTCGGCGCCGCCGGGTAAGAATTGGAATCCGGCCGTGGCGCAAAGAACGACGATCGTGGCAATCATCGCTAAATTCCCGCTGATCCCCTTCCCGTTGACCCACAGGTAGAGTCGGTATGAAACTATGCCGGCAATGAAAAAAGCTAGCTCGGCAGGGAAGAATCTATAGGTCCACGGATCATGGTAAAGATCGGCCACAAAGTAAATATAGAACCTTATTGCCAGGCTGGCAGCAATCAAACTCAAGAGTACATGCGTCTTTGTTCTCGCAAGGAACGGCGCCAGAACGTAGAACATCAATTCCAAACTGAGAGTCCAGGCCTGTGGTACCGGCAGAAAAGTATAAAGTCCTGGTTTCGTTTCCGTAAAATTTGTTGTGAAGTAAAGACCTCCATCCGAACGTATGCCCTGAAACAGCACAATGTCTTGGCCAAGTAAGCCAAGGTTTGTTATATTTAAATAAATAATTGAGATCAGGCTTAGTGGCGTATCAGTTCCAATGTAGTCCCGGAGCGTAAAACCAAACATATGTGTAAAAGAGGGAAAGCAAACAAGGGCGAGGGTCAACAATAAAACTACCCAATAAGTTGGGTAGATTCGTAGGAAGCGATTAGTAATGAATAATTTATACGATCCCTTGCCGGTGTATTTCGTATTCAAGATGAGAGCCATATAAAATCCTGACACCATGTAAAAGGTTTGGACAGCTACCACTCCCCCGGTGAGTCTCAAACCGTACAAGCTGAAGCCATAGAGGTGCGAGGTATGAACGATCACAACAGCCAGGGCCAAAAGAAAACGTAAAGTCCCCATCGGATCCTCGTTGCCGTGCGCCGCCGCACGGGAATTCAGCTGGAGCTATAACCGAATCTGGTGTACGGCGATCAGTTGACGCGGTACAGCGTTGCGATCTCATTCCGCCACAGCCGCGTCCAGGAGTCGGGAGCCCTGCCAGAGAACTCAGGTTCGTGGTAGCCGTAGTCCTTCGTCAGCCACATGCTGACGTTGACCTTTAGCCAGTCCAGCCTGTGTTTGTCGACGAAGACGAAGCTGCCCGGCTTGATGTCCTCGGCGCGCATCCCTTCAAAGTTGACCAGCCCCGTTGACGATGGGAACTTCCAGAAGAACTCGAGGGCCTTGCCGGTCAGGGGGTCCGTGTAGACCGTGTCGGCGGGATTCATCAAGCCGGCGATGTGCCGGACTGAATAGATTGACCGGATTCCGTCGACGTCCCTGACGGTCCTGAAAGCCGAATACCCGGCGATCGAAACGACCATGACTGCGACGACCGAACCCCAGAAGAAACGCTCGCGGTGATCGCTCTCAGGGGTGATCGCATCGGCTTTGCCAAGCAGTTTCACGACGAGACCGGCTGTCAGCAGAGAAGCCGGAAGGAGAATGGGGTGTAAGTACCGCTCTAGCAGGACAAGCGGCGTGTACGCGGAAAACGAGCTGGAGGCCAGGTTGTACGCCAGCACGAGCGTGATCATCCACAGTCCGGGAATCAGAAACGAGCGGTCCTTCCAGTAGGCACCGTAGGCGGCTCCCAGCAAACCAAGGAAAGGAAGATACAGGAATTGGCCATTCAGAAAAATCGTGCTGGGGCCATCGAGGAACAGCCTCTTCAATAACGCCTTTGCATGGCTGGCGCCCACAGGCCATCCAAACCGGCTGCCCTCGTAGAACAGGTAGGATTTCGTCTGCACGAAGCTCCGCTCGTTCTCGTGCAGGCGTAAGAGGAAATCGCCTCGGAGGACGCCGTAGGCGATCATCTCGGCGACGACGACTCCCACCGAAGCGACGGCCACTCCCGCCCACAAGGGCCACGCCTTCTTGGAATCAGTCCAAGAGTCCACGATGAGAAGCAGTCCGCACAGCGGCACCAGGTACACAACGGACTCTTTCGACAGCCACGAAATCCCAAAGAGCAGCCCGGCGGCCAAGCCGCCGAGGAAGCCGTGCAAGGCGCGCTTCGGCCCGGAGGTCCTCACGTAAAACACGACAAGTACGCCCAGAGACGCGTAAAAACTGGCGATCGCGTCAGGCAAGAACTGTGTGGCGAGCATCACGTCTGCAGGGAGCACGGCCCAGAGCGCGGCGGCTATCAGACCGGCGTTCACGCCAAACATTAATCGCCCGCAGACGAACGCAAGAATGACGCCCAGGATCGATATGAGCAGCGGATAGGACACGAGAACCAGTTCGCTGACGCCAAACAAACCGAACAGCAACACCAGCGGCGCGATCAGCGCAGTCCGATATGGCAGATGTGCCGGAGCATGGAAATTCCGTACGTAGTTCTCATCGATGAAGGCGCCCCAATTGCCCCTGACCATCGCGTTCGCGAGTCGCGCATATTCCCCATCGTCGGCTCCGAAGTAACCGCGAAAGGCATAGAGCCGGAGCGCAAGGGCGACGAGAACAATGCCCCAGAGGATCCAGGTTTCTGTGCGGCGCAAGGGGTCAGGCTCGTGTCAAGGGCCGGCCAGCCCGCTTAGATCAGGTACTTGAGGAAGGAGTAGATGTACCTGAACCACACTCTGCGCAACCTGATCGTCGATTCCCCGTACTTGCGCGCGTATTCGTGCGTCGGCGTTTCCGAGACCCTGAAGCCCTTCTTGAGGGCTTTCATCGTCATTTCCTGTTCGATGGTCGTGATGTTTTCCTTGGTGTCGAGCGACCGCATCACCTCGGTCCGGATGGCTCTGAAGCCGTTCTGGCTGTCGGTCAGGGACTGCTTCCAGCGAAGGTTGATGCCGATGAGGATCACATCCGAGCCGATCATGCGCAGAAGCTTTTCGACGTCACCGTGCAGCTCGTCACTGCCCCCCCTGCCGCGTGAGCCGATGACCAGGTCCGCCTCACCCTTCTTGATCGGTTCGACGAGGGCAGGGATGTCTTTCGGATCGTGCGAGCCGTCGGCGTCGAGGTAAACGACTGTTTCGTACCTGGCCGCAAACGCGCCCACCCGCACGGCGTCCCCCTTGCCCTTCCCGTTGTCCGTGACGACCCGGACCCCGTCCCCGAAGCCTCTGGCGATTTCGGCCGTGCGGTCCTTCGAATGCCCGTCCACCACGACGATCTCATCGCAGAATGGCCTGGTCCGCTCGATGATTTCCCCGATGCACCGCTCTTCGTTTCTGGCGGGAATAATCGCGGTGACTCCCCGCAGAAGCGCGTTGCCGCCCTTGTCCGCGCCGATCGCCTGATCGCTGAGCGCCATAGGCGCTGCCAGTATTAGCTGAGCCGCACGGTGTGAAGCTTGCCCAGAATGCTCTGGTAGGCTTCGCACGGCGTCCAGCACTGCGGGCATTTGCCGTGCTCGATCTCCTCCCGGGCCTCTCTGACTTCCTTAGTATTCCAATAGGCCTCGAGGTCGTAGTCGATGTCCTTGATATTGGCCATCTTCTTCGAGTAGATCGAGCACGGATAGATGTAGCCGAATGAATCGATGAAGACTGACCCGGCGAGCGCCTGGCAGACAAGCGGCGTCTTCCCCGTCTCCAGGTACTGATCCGCGAGGCGCAGGTACTGATCTTCGAGGAATCCAATCGGCGTGAACTTGTGCTTTCTCATCGCGCGATATTTCTTTACATCTTCCCTCAGATCCTCGGTAAGAGCGTCGGTCTTGACGTTGTCGTAATAATGCCCGGAGACGTGAACCACATTCATGTGGAAATCATCGGGGCTCATGTCCGGAATTTCGGCGCGAACTTGATCGATCATTTGCGTAAAGGTCCCTCTGTTCGCCGACGACAAAGTAAACCCGATCACCACCTCGAAGTTACTTTGCTTGATGGTCCTGAGCCTCTTTACGGTATCAATGACTTTAGCGAAGTCGCCCTCGATGCCTCTCAATTTGTCGTTCAAATCCTTTGGGCCATCGAGGCTCACCGTGATGACGAACTTGTTCGGCTTCATGCCGAGAATTTCCCGGACTTGCCGCTCGATGCGCTCCGGCGCCAGACCGTTTGTTGGGGTGTGGAGGTGGTACAGCTCGCGGTTGTTCGCGATGATGCTCCGGGCGATCTCGGGATAGTCGCTGCGCAGCGTCACTTCGCCGCCGGTCACGTCCACCCATGAGAACTTGTTGGACTTCTTGAAGAACGCCTGGATTTGCTCGAGCGTCAGTTCGCCCTCGGGTTCCCTTTCCCAAATCTTGCAGTAGACGCACCTGGACTGACAGCGGTAGGTTGCAACAAACGTCAGCTTGTAGGGGAACGCGCTGCGCCTGAAATTCGACGCAAGAATATTCTTGGCTAACACTAGCGATTTCATGTGTCTCCCCCCGTTCTACCTACTTGCGGACCATTCTCGCCGATGCCCGTCAAACAGCCGTGGCGGCCCCGAGTGGCCGGCCAACGCCATTATCCCGCAAACCTACCACGTAGTCCCCCAATATAGCGTAACACAGTGCGAGGCGCGCGGCTCCCCCGCCGCGGGCCTCGCGCCCTGCAATTGCGTTACCCCGGGCTCGATCCTGACCGTGTGAGGCAACCGGCGCTGCAAATTCGGCGATCCTGTGTGCAAAGTCCACGCGTGCAGGCTCTCAACGCGACCCGAATCGGCGTGAAACACCAGCAACCGCCAAAAGACGTCAAACGAGCCGGATCGATTCTCCTATCCGTCGCGCGCGCTTCTTCGGCTAGACGCGAATGCAGCACTTGCGCACAATGCTCCCTGTTCGCAACGCGAGAGGTCGGCGTGAAGAAGCAAGCGACGAAGTGGGTTGTCGGGATCGGCAAGTATGTCGTTGGCTTCGGCATTCTGGCCGCCGTGATCTACAAGTACTGGGAGCCCGATGCCGAGAAGGGTTCGCCCGGTCTGCGCGATCTTCTTCAAGGGCCGATCGCCTGGGAATGGCTGTTGGCGTGCTTGCTCCTGCTCGTCGTCACATCTTTGCTTCAGATCTTCCGCTGGTATCTTCTCGTTCGCTCCCTCAACATTCCGTTCAAGCTGTGGCGCGCCTTCCAGCTCGGTCTCTTGGGCCTGTTTGGGAACACGTTTTTGCCGGGCTCGGTGGGGGGTGACTTTTTCAGAGCGTATTTCCTCGCCAAGGACAGTCCGGGGCAGCGCACGGCCGCCGTCTCCACGGTGCTGATGGATCGCGCGTTCGGGCTCTTCGGCCTGATACTCTTCGCTGCGGTGCTCGGTTCGATCGCCTGGGCCAACGGCGACGCCCGCATCCTGGCGAATGCCGATCTCCAGTGGATGGTGAAGGTGACGGCCGTGATTGCCGGCGGCAGCATCCTCGGCTTCCTGCTCCTCGGGTTCTTGCCCCAGCGCCGCGTCGATCGCTTCGCGGGTCGGCTGCGCTCACTCCCCAAAGTCGGCGCCGTGTGCGCGAACCTGTGGTACGCCGTCTGGGAGTATCGCCAACATATGCGCGTGATGGGGTACGGCGTGGTGCTCTCCGCGGCCTCACACTTCGCGATGGTCTTCACCTTTCACGTGGCGGCACGAGTCTTCCCACCCGAGCATCCCGAGACCGAGCTGGCGACGCTCTCCGAACTCATGGTGATCGCACCGATTGGTTTCATCGCTCAGGCCCTGCCGCTCGCGCCCGGCGGAGTGGGAGTGGGTGAAGCGGCGTTCGCGGGACTGTACCGGCTCGCTGATCGCCCGGAGAGTCGGGGCGTGATCGCACGGCTCTCCATGCGCATTGCGGAATGGGTACTCGCCCTCGCCGCCTGGATCGTCTACTTCCGCATGCGGAAAGAACTTCGCGCCGCCAAGGAGGAAGCCAAAGGAGAAGGCGGTGGCGATCCGACACCATCCGCGCCATCGGGATAACCCAAGTGCGGTTGCCGTTGACGGCAGCGCTTCGACGCCGGTGTTTAGCAGAGCCGGGCGGAGTTCGCGGATCGGGTTTCGCGCCTTGAGTGAGGCGTCCACGGCGCGATCGTGGGCGAGGAGGCAACGAGCGATGAGATGGTTCGCGGCTGGGGCTTGGATGCTGTGCGTGGTCGGCGCGCCGGGATGCGCGGGCATCATCGACACCGGCCCCGAAACGAGGTCCGTGCCCTCGTGTGGCACCTCTTCCCTCGACCCGCTGCCCGCAGAGGTCTTGCAGCGCTTCCGCGACTCTATGGTGATCGATGGCCGAGCCGACGCCGCTGGCCAACCACATCTCGCCGGTCACTGGCTGGAGTACAACTTCGCGGGCATGGACGCATCCCTCGACACCTCGTGGAAGGCGAAGCGCGCCTATATCGAGCACGAGCTCACTCACGACAGCAGCAATCGGGTGTTTCGCTGCACCATACCGGGCACCTCGGGAGCCACGCCGCCGTCGTGGAATGTCGCGGCGGTAGGGGCCACCACCGCGGACGGCAGCGTGACCTGGACCTATGCCGGGGCTGCAGGCTCCTTCGCCGGCTCGGCGCATACGCATGGCCTCGGCGAGTACCACTCATACTACGACCCCTTGGGGGTGGCGAATCGCGTCTATGACTACTTGCTCTCCCTGGGTGACCCGCAGGCGCCGCGATTCTTGTTGTACACCCGCTACGCCCGCGGTCCCTGGCGCGATACCTATCAGCGTCCCAACGACTACGGCGTACCCGGCTGGCGCACGTTCGCGCTCGGCATCTACGCCGACCTGCAGCGCTGGGGGTCGACGGACGCCGATGCGAGCACCACCAACGATCTCCAGTGCATGACGGGGGTCTCCTGCGAAGTTGGCTGGAGCCACACCTCGACCTTCAATCCCAACAGGGGATACAGCGGCCACTTCGAATCGGTGAGCCGCGAGGCGGCCTACGCCGGCAAGGCGCAGGTATTTGCCGAGCGCGCCGGTGCCAGTCGCAAGCTCGATGGTGGCGGCGGCTACTACGCACCGAACAACTCTGGGACCTTCCTCGAGTATCTCGTCATGTTCGCCGAGAGCCACTTGCACGAGTGGCACACGCAAAGCTACGCGGATCCCAATGGCGGGCGTTTCTCGCCGTTCATGTTCGGTCTCACCGCGGAGTTCCTCATCGACTTCTATGAATGGGAGCAAGCCAATGGCCGTGATGCCAGCGCCTACTGGCCCACCACCCACTGGCCGACGATCGCAGAAGGCTTGGCGGATGTCGCCGACTACCTCTACAACGCAGCGGTGGTGGAGACCGGACCGCAGGCTGGCCAGCGACTCGTGCGGGTTGGCGCCGACGGCTATATCGACATGTGCTACGAGTCCATCTCCTCGTGCAACCCGGACGGCGGCGCCGACCTCACGGCCCTCGTCGCACCGCTGTACGGATTCGCAGGCCTGTATTTCACCCAACAGGGCAACTACGGCGAAGCGCGGCGTTTCTTCGCCATGGGAGACGCGATGTTCAGCGCCGGCCCCATGACCAACGTCCCCGACTGGTTCGGCAAGGGCTGGTTCCAGCAATACTTCTGGTCCACCGAGTACCTGCGCTTCCGGGCTGCGGCGCTGCAAGTTCAGCGATCCTGTATGTAACAGCGAGAGCGCAGCCCTTGGCGTGAGATGACAAAGACTTACTGGCCGGAGCGCTTTTATGCTGCGACACTGCAGGCTCAGGAGTAGTTCTACGAGGATCTCTGGATCTTTAACCGAGAAAGATAAAAAATAAGCTGCAACGTAAGTACGCTACGGCAAAGTGTGATGAACGATCGACTCAGATACTACCTGTCATTGCTGAACCCGCAGGTCGCGGCTGGGTATCTCATGGTTCCCCGCCGAGACGCCGGCGAAATTTCAGGGTCTCTGCGGGCGGCGATCGATTGGCTCTGTCGAGCGCAGGATGCCCATGATGATGGAGGCGTGGCCAGGAGTTACTCATTGAGCTACGACCCATTTTGGAAGCGGCGGGGTTGGATGCCGTCTTATCCAGAAACGACCGGCTACATCATCCCAACGGTCTTCGATGTTGCGAGGCAGAGCGGGCGCGAGGAGCTTTTCAATCGCGCGGCACGGATGGCGGATTGGGAATGCGATGTTCAGATGATCAACGGCGCGGTGCAGGGAGGGACCGTCGCCGACCCACCCACGCCGGCGGTTTTCAACACGGGGCAGGTGATCTTTGGGTGGGTCAGGGCATTCCAGGAGACCGGGACCGAGCGCTATCTTGCGTCGGCGATCAAGGCTGGAGAGTTTCTTGTCTCTGGCCAGGACCCGGACGGCGCCTGGCGAAAGAATCTCTCCAAGTACGCGTCTGAGAAAATGCCGTCTTATACCTACAATACTCGAACCGCGTGGGCCCTTCTCGTGCTCGGAGCGGAAACCGGAAATCAGGCGTACCGGCACGCGGCCGTTCGAAACATCGAATTCGCCCTGGGCGAACAACTGCCCAACGGCTGGTTCAAGAATAATTGCCTGAACGATCCAAATCGTCCCTTGCTCCACACCATCGCCTATGCGCTTCGCGGAGTGCTCGAGGTAGGGATCGCGTTGAACAATTCCGCCTACATCTCCGCGGTGCGGAAGGCCGCGGACGAGCTGCTCGCAAAGCAGCGCGCAGACGGCAGCCTCGCGGGCCGATTCAATGACCGGTGGGAACCGGCTGTGAAGTACAGTTGCTTGACCGGCAATGCGCAGATGGGGATTGTCTGGGGCAGGCTCCATCAGGTGACAGGCGACGAAAAATATTTGAACGGCATGGTCAAAGCCAACGGGTTCCTGAGGAGGGTTCAGTGGCTCGGAACCGGCAACCCGGGCCTGGACGGCGGGATCAGCGGCTCGTACCCGCTGCACGGAGAATACGGTCGATTCGGGGTACTGAGCTGGGCAGTAAAGTTCTTCGTCGATTCCTTGATGCTGGAAACCTCGATTGTCAAAGAGCGGGACGACTCTTGAACGTTTCCTTGGTTCGTTACGAGTGTCATATCGAATTGGGTTCCCATCCATCATCGTCTACCCCTGTGATCCAATCGACCCTTCGGCTCGAGCCCCGGCTTATACAAAGAGGCTGCCTTGCCTGAGAAAAGTCTCAGACGGCGGGTGCTGGACGGCGTGTTCTGGCTGACCGTGGTCAAGGTCTTTGGCCAGGTGATTTCGTGGACCATCACCGTTTACGTGATCCGCATCCTGTCGCCGGACGATTACGGCCTGATGGCGATGGCCGGGGTCTATCTCGGCTTCATCATCCTCTTTAATGAAGTGGGGCTCAGCGCCGCCATCATTCAGAAGAAGGATCTCAATCAAGAAGACCTTTCGAACATCTGTTGGGCGGTTCTGTCCATCAACCTGGCCTTGTATGCCTTGTCCTTTTTCTCGGCTCCGCTCGTCGCAGCGTTCTACAACGAGCCTCGCGTTGCAGATGTGATCCGCGTGGCATCCATCGTATTCATCATCCGTAGCTTGGGTTTGGTCTCCAATAATATGTTGACTCGAGAGATGGTATTCAACCGACAATCCCAGGCCGGGCTGATCGGGAATCTATCCGGCGCCGTGGCCACGCTATGGCTGGCGATGGAGGGCTTCGGCGTGTGGAGCCTTGTTTATGGAAACATCATCATCGAGATCGTCAAGAATCTACTCTTTTCCCTCTTCTATCCCTGGAAGCCGGAGTTTTCATTCTCCTTCTCCAAGGTCAAAGACCTGATCCATTTCGGCTCCAAAGTCGCGGTGGCGCGGTTTTTTTGGTATCTCTCTTCAAACATGGATCTTCTGATCGCCGGGAAGATCCTGGGCAAGACCCAACTGGGGTATTACGCCATTGCGGTTCAATTCGCTTTGATTCCGCTCGATAAGATGGTCTCCACGATTTCTCAGGTGGCGTTTCCGGCTTTCTCGAAGGTGCAAGACGATCCTGCTTTGCTGAGGCGCTATTACTTGAAGATCGTCAACGTCGTCGCCTTCGCGAGCTTTCCTGTTTGCTGGGGGATTTTTCTCGTCGCCGAAAGCGCAGTGCCGCTCTTTTTATCGGAAAAATGGCTGCCGGCGATTTTGCCGCTGCAGATTCTCAGTATGGTTACGGCGTTCCGGGCAATCCACATAATTAATGCCCCGCTGGAGATGGCGGTCGGCAGGCCGGGGATTACCATACGCAACTTTATGATCATCACATCGGTCCTGGCATTGAGTTTTTTCATCGGATCGTCTTATGGTTTGGAGGGGCTTGCCTATTCCTGGTTGGTTTTTCCCATTGTTTTCCTGATCACCACCTCGATCACCCTAAAACTGATCGGTCTCTCCCTCGCCGCATACCTCAAAGAACTGAGACACCCCTTCCTGGGAACTGGATTTATGGTATTGGCGGTGTTGCTGGGTCAGAAGTTGGTCCTCGTCAATCACGGTCTCGTGGCTCACTTGGCGGGATCGGCGGCTTTGGGACTCGCCTCTTACCTTTTGTACTACGTCCTCTTCAACAGGGAGATGTTCGCAGAAGCCAGGAACCTCCTAAAGCGGTAGGGCCCTCGTCGAGTCGATGAGCCACAGAAGAGTCGGGCAGATTTTGAACCAGGAAGGAATGACGATGGAATCCTCTGAAGAGAGAACCCGGTATGACAGTTCACACTGGTCACGCGAAGAGGACGAGAAAAAGGCTCTCGACCAATATCTACGCCTAGGTGAACGGGTATTCAATAAAACCGCGATCAAACTAATCGTGTCCATGACAGGCGACGTCTCCGGAAAGAAGGTCCTGGATTACGGCGGGGGCGCCGGGATCATGGCAATTCCTTATGCGAAGGCGGGGGCCGATGTTGTCCTTGTCGATGCCGAGGCCAACGCGCTTCGAACGGCGCGGTTCTATGCACGGAGAGAAGGGGTAGAAGAAAAGATTCGTATGATTCAATCTGAGTCTTTCCCGCCTACGCTGAAAGACGAGCGCTTCGACATCATTCTTGCTAAAGACATCATTGAGCACATTCAGGAGGATCAGCAATTTTTGAGCGATTTGTTTAATTGCCAGCATCGGGACGGGATCTTAGTCTTGAGTACTCAAAACAGCCGCTCATTGAATTATCTCTTGGAGGGGAGTTATCAGAAATACTGGCGCGGTAACACCGGCTGGTGCGGATGGGATCAGACACATCTGCGCTTCTACACCCCGGCCTCGTTGAGGCATAAGCTTGAAAAAGCGGGCTACAGGGTGGAACGTTGGGCCAGTGTTTATCTTGTCCCCTATAACATCCTTTCCTGGCTTTGTCTCTTGAAGGTTAGCATTGAAATTCCAGCGCTCCACTATTGTGATCTCAGTATCGGAAGAATTTTTCCATTTAACCGGCTGGGATGGAACATCGTCGTTAGGGCAGGACGGGAAGGATGAATGACAGGTGAGCATTATGACGGACTCTAAATCAAACTGCTGCTAAAACAGGGATCACGTCGGTGCTGCCGTTTGAGAAAATAATCCTACGTAAACCGGACGCTACTCTCTTAGCATTATAGGTAACTTCTTATGTGTGGCATCGCCGTAATGTTAGGTCTCAATGAGACGCACGCCGACAAGGCTGTCGTTGAGCGTATGACCGCGAGCATGTGGCACCGGGGGCCGGACGG
>CAYOJC010000078.1:0-23572 GCA_964404195.1 uncultured Syntrophobacteraceae bacterium | reverse complement strand
ATCTTGTACAGTAATCTGTAACCGGGAAGTGTCTCATTCTATTGACAGGTTCCGTCTCTCTAGTTGGGAATACCGGACGAGCGGGTCAGTATCCTTCTCTATGCACTGTTTAAGATCATCATCACCGCTAGAGCGCAGAATACTTGCTGCCAGATAGCGGATGTAGGCATTAGCACTATCAAGAGCCTTCGCACAGATTTTTTCTTTCAAATACGCGGGTCGGAATTCCACTGTAAAGATTGCCTCATCCAAATTTGCGGGTCGGGATTCCACTTCGAGCTTCGATAAAATGAGTATCTGAGTTTCCGTAGTCAGGCCATCCCAGGCACCCACCAGCTTGGCAACACCACTCGGGGTGGGCAGTAATAATGGAGCTAAATGGAGGGGGAGTGTGAGGGTGCCAATATCCGCACCACATTGAAGACAAGCGGTTCGGTCCGGAGAATTTTTAACGCCGCATGAAGCGCACGTGACCAGTGTAGATGCCATAAATCACCTTACCTCCATTACCGCCTGTCGGGCTCGGATAATCAACAACAATTCGAGGTAAGCTTCTCTATTTGGTGGTAGCACCCGCCCATCATTTTCTCACCACCCGCACGTCCACTGCCGCTGCGCCCTCTCCTTCGCGGCGCACCATCAATGGATTGATCTCGAAGTCAGAGAGAAACGAGCGATGAGCAGCGAACAGGTCGGATAATCCGGTCATCGCCCGCACGAGCGCCTTGATATCCCGCGGGGGCTGGCCGCGCACGCCTTGTAAAATTCGGTAGCTGCGAAGCCCCTGCAACATTTCAAACGCCTCTCGCTCACTCACTGGCAAGAGTCTGATCGCTACGTCTTTCAGCACTTCGACGAAAATTCCGCCGAGTCCGACCATGAGAAACGGTCCGTACTGTGGGTCCATTCGAGCGCCGAGCAACACTTCAGTTCCCTGAACCATCTCCTGGATCAGCAATTTTCCCGACGCCTTCGAAAGCAATTGTTTTCCTTGCGCCTCGACTTCGTCGGCGCTCTTGAGTCCGAGAACCACCGCGCCGGATTCCGTCTTGTGAACGATCTCCGCCGCGACGAGCTTCAAAGCGACGGGAAAACCGATCTCTCCGGCTTTCTTGGCGGCTTCCGTAGCCGTCGCCGCCATCGCCTGACGCGGCAGCGCAATGCCGTGACGTTGGAGCAGTGAGTTAAGTTTTTCTCCTTCGAGATCGTCCGCGTTACCCGCCGCCGCCGGCAGAGTCGCGATCGGCGACTGCTTTCGCTTGCCGTAAGAGCCCAGGCCTGCGAGCGCGCGCAACGTCGGCTTGATGCCTTGTAGAAACGGAATGCCGGCTTCGTCTTGAAAAGTCCGGCTCTCGTCGGTCAAGCTGTAGGTCGAGCGCGCGAACGCGACGATCGGCTTCTGCGTCGCCGCGTTTAAATTTTTGAACAACGTCGCCTCTCTTTTTTCCGGGAAGCGCGGCAGCTCGCCG
Organism: uncultured Syntrophobacteraceae bacterium; assembly: GCA_964404195.1. Taxonomy (GTDB): domain Bacteria; phylum Desulfobacterota; class Binatia; order UBA9968; family UBA9968; genus JAJPJQ01. Next base: position 22,103 of record CAYOJC010000078.1, on the reverse strand, counting down.
TGAATCGCGAGCAGATCGACGCCGTCGTCATCGGCATGAAGTTTCACGATTTTGACGAACCCTTCTTCGTCGCCGAAGCCGGCCACGCCGCACTCCAGCGGATTTTCCACCGCGAGCTCCGCCGGAATCAACGGCCGCACCGCCTGGCGCGTCGCCTCGCCAAGCTGCGCGAGATCGGCGCCCAGCTCTTCGATGTGATCGCAGAGAAGTCCTTTCATTCCCCCCGAATTGACGACGATCGCGGCGCGGCTGCCGCCTGGAATTCTGCCGGGAAGGAACGCGAGCCCGGTCTCGGTCAAATCTTCCAGCGTCGGGCAGCGGATCAAGCCGAGATGCTTGCACACGGCGTCGAATACTTCGTCGGATCCGGCGAGCGCGCCGGTGTGGGAGATCGCCTGGCGTTTGCCCATCTCCGAGCGTCCCAGCTTGATGACGAGAATCGGCTTGTTCTTCGCCAGCGCCTGGGTCGCGACGGTCATGAACTCTTGCGGCCGGCGAATTCCTTCTACCATCAGCGCGATGAGCTTTGTTTCCGGATCGTCGAGCAGAAACGATAGATAATCGACCAGATCCAGACTGGTCTCGTTGCCGCTCGAAACCGCGTAGCTGAAACCGATGCCGCGCTCCGACGCGCCTTTGATCCAGTTGCCGAGCGAGCCGCCGCTCTGAAAAATCAATCCGACGGGACCTTTCTTCAGCAGCGGCACCGCCGTCGGAAAGCTCCACAACCCTTCGGGCAAGGAGAACGAGCCCATGCAGTTCGGACCGCAGGTTACCAGACCGGTCCGGTCGCAGAGATCTTTTAACGCCTGGCCGCGCTTTATCCCCTCGGCATCGTCGCCTTCGCCGAAGCCGGCGCTGTAAATCGTCGCCGCTTTGGTGCCGAGCTTGGTTGCTTCTTCCAGCGTCGAGAGAACGGCCTTGGTAGGAATCAACATGAGAAGATGCTCAGGCACTTCGGGCAACGCGGCGATGTTGGGGTAGCAGGGATCTTCCGCGATCTCTTTGTAATTCGGATTGACGAGAAAAATTTTGCCGTTGTATTTGGCCTTCTTGAGATTCCGATAAATTCCCATCGGCCAGCGCCCCTTCGGCGACGCGCCGACGATCGCGACCGAGCGCGCGCTGAGAAGATGCTCCACGGGACGTCGTTGAAAATTTTCAGTTGTGCTCATAATGGCTTCCTATCTCATAGTGGCATAAGTAGTTCAAGTTTGATGCCGTTCGCCCTTCGACGGGGCTCAGGACGAACGGCTAGTGATCGCTGTGATCCCGACCCGTTCCGTTCGTGGTGAGCTTAGTCGAACCATGAACGGAGTTTAAAAGCGATGTAAGGGACGGGATGAGGCGTTTATGACCGGCCTACGACCCCGCAAAGACGCGCCACCGCTCGAGCGGAAGATCCACCGAAGCTTTCTGTCCCACGGAAAATTCGCAGTCGCCGGGAAGCTTGACCAGAAGATTGACGCCGTTGATTTCGACCTCGAGGAGGGCCGCGTCGCCCAGATAATTCTTGGTCACGATGGTTCCGGTAAGCGATGCCCCAGCGCCGTCGGCCGGGCTTAGCCGGATGTGCTCGGGACGGATCGCCAGGGTCACGGGACTCGCCGGCTGAAGGCCTTCGGGCACGCGGACCGTCAGAGCGCCGAGCGGGCATTCGACCTGCGACAGGCCGGCGATCTTGCCCGTGACAAAATTCATCTCGCCCACGAACTTGGCGACAAACAAGTTGGCCGGTTTGACATAAATCTCGTTGGGCGGAGCGACCTGAAGGATCTCTCCTTCATTCATGACGCAGACCTTGTCACCCAAACTCAAAGCTTCAGCCTGATCGTGCGTCACGTAGAGCGTCGTCACGCCGATCGCCTTGGTGATTTTTTTCAACTCGACGCGCATCTGATCCCGAAGCCTCGCGTCCAAATTGCTGAGCGGCTCGTCCATCAGCAGTATTTTTGGTTCGTTCACCAACGCCCTGGCCATCGCCACTCTCTGCTGCTGCCCGCCGCTGAGATCCGTGGCCGGCCGGTCTTCGAGATCCTCGAGCTGAACCCGCTTTAGGGCGGTGCGCACCTTTTCCGATACTGAGGATTTGGGAAATCGCTTGTGTCCCTGCGTCAGAGGAAATGCGACGTTATGAAAAACGTTCATGTGCGGCCAGATCGCGTAAGATTGAAAAACCATGCCGATATCACGTCGATCTGTGGGAATATAAATTTTTCGACTAACGGAGTTGACCAGTTTTCCGGCGATTTCGATTTCTCCGCTATCCGGCCGCTCCAGTCCCGCCGCGCAGCGAAGCGTGGTCGTTTTGCCGCAACCGCTCGGACCCAGCAGGACGCAAAACTCCCCCTCGCCGACGTCCAAGTCGATATTCTTCAGCGCATCGACTCGACCTTGTTGAGTGCTAAAGGATTTTCGCAGTCCTTTGATGCTGATCATCCATCCTCGCTGACGCTCGGAATCTCAAATCTCATATCTCAGATTTCAAACCCGTCGGGATTCTTTCTTTCTCAGATCCGGTATTTGAGATCTGAGATTTGAAATTTGTCATGCGCGAAGCGCTAAGAGGCGGCGCCGATCTCTCCGATGCGTGACAGCGCCAGGCGCACGGCGCCCACGACCACCATGGCGAAAAGGATCAAGATGACCCCAAGGGCCGAAACTTGAGGGACCCAACCGCTGCCCCAAAATTGCCAGACCACCGTGGAGATGACAACGTTGCCGCGGGTCAACAGTGTCAAAGACATCGTAACCTCCCGATACGACAACATGCCGATCCATATCCAGCTATTGAGCACTCCGGCGGCGATGAGCGGCAAAACGATTTTCCCCAAAACCCTCGGCGCGGAGGCCCCGGAAACCCGGCCCGCTTCTTCCAGTTCACGGTGGACCTGGATCATGACGCTGTTGGTTGTCCTGGTACCGTAGGCGATCCAGTTGATGGTATGAGCGACGACGATGATAAAGATAGTCCCGTACAAGGGAAAGTAATCCCGATAGGCGAGCCCTAGATAGGCCAGACCCACGGCCATAAGAATTCCCGGAACCGCGTGCGGAATAAAAGCCAGCGTGTCCAGAAATCCGCGGAACGAGACCTGCGTTCGGATCACTACCCATGAAACCAGCACGCTTAGAATCATCGTCAACGTGGGCACGGTGAGCATTAGAATAAAGGTATTGATGAACGGACGGGCTCCCACGCGAGTCGGGATGTCCATATAATGTTTCAGCGTGAGCGATGACAGCGCTTCGGCCGAAGGAAGCTGCAAATACGGGAGGAGAGACGCCCACAGCAAAACGACGAACGGAATAAAAACCTCGATCGACAGATAAAAGAAAACGAAAACCAGCGCCGCCCATTTCCAACGCCCCAACGCGATCTCGCGCGGACGATAGCCCCGCCCCGTAATAACCGTGTACTTTTTTCCCTGTTTCATGAGCCTGACGTAGAGAAAAGCGAGCACGAGGCCCAGCACAAGCATGATCGCGCCATAGGCACCCGCGACGCCGTAATTCGGCAACCCGGTCGAAGGCGTCGTCGCCGTGTAAATGAGCGAGCTCAGAACGAGAATGCGCGCCGGCAGACCGATAATCGCCGGCACTTCGAACACCGCGAGCCCCGTCATAAACAGATAAACCATGACGGCGGCGATGGCCGGAAGCGTAATCGGTATGTTGATCTTCAAGAATGTCCTTAACTTGCCAACGCCCGAGGTATAAGCGGCCTCCTCCAACGACGGGTCCATAGAGCGATAAGCCGCCGCCAACATAAAAAAAGCGCCGGGCACAAAAGAAACTCCTTGTACGAAGGCCATCCCGGGCAGGCTATACAAATTAAGGGGGGGACTCGCTAAATCAAAACCTTGCTGCAGCCACTTGTTCAGCAATCCGATCCGCGGACTGAGCAATAAAATCCAGGCAATGGTCCGCAGGAACACCGGAATCAAGATCCCCACGGTGAGCAGGACATAAATCGTTTTTTTTAGCGGGATATCCGTCCGCATCAGAATCCAGACCAACGGGACGGCGAAAAGAAGCGTCACGGCAACGCTGGATACGGTAAAAATCACGGTGTTGAGCAGAATTTCATAGGTTCTTGAAGTTAGGTAGACCTCGGCAAAATTATTCAAAGTGAAGGGAACGTCTTCACCCGGGAAGCCGGTGCGAAGGCTCATGAGAATAACCATCGCGACCGGCAACCCGATGAAGAGCAGCAGGAACGCCGAAAGTCCGGAAGCGAAGAGCGTGACTCCCCGGGTCTTGAGGCGGGTGAAAAAATCCCAATGACCCAGAGTGGATTCGTAGCCGGTTTCCGCTTTCACATTCAGCTCCTTAATGATGTTAGCGGCAGTCGCGCGTTATCAATCAAAGCCCAGAATCTTGCCGATTTGCCGCGATATCTTATCGACCTTTTCGGCTTGCTCTTGTTTCATGTAAACGACTTGCTTCCCTTGAGCGAATTTATAAGCCGTGGTTCCGGGCACATACGCCGACGTGTGGCCGGTATATTTTTCCCAGATCGGCTGGACCTCCGCCGAAGCCATGAACGCCACGAAGAGATGACCCACGTTCGGATGCGGCGCATTTTTCAACACACCGACGTGATACTCAGGCGAGATGATCGGCTGAACCTGATCGGCGAAAACGATCGGCGCGCCCGATTCCGCCGCCTCGTGGAGCTGGCTGTCTTGCAAAGTTGCCGATACGAGCACTTCCCCTAAAATCAATCGCTGCGCCATCTCCCCCGCTCGGGTCAAAATAGGCTGCTGGGCGGAAAGCTTCTTTATGAAATCTATCGTTTTCTCCTCGCCCCATGGGCCTGCGGCCAACCGCCCCCAGTGGTGGGTCGAATTGATCACTCCGAGCTTGCCCTTCCATTTTGGATCGAGGAGGTCTTCCCATTTTTTCGGCACATCTTTGGCCGGCAAAATCTTCTTGTTATAGGCGGGAAGCGCGAACTGATTGGCAACCGAAACCGTGCCGTTATCGTATTCCAGGCGGTTCTTTGCCACGCCGATGCCGGTATAATCAAACGGTTTGTGAAGCTTTCTCAGCCAAAGCGATCCGTGATGAGCGTCCGTGACAACCATGATATCCCACTCCGGTGGCTGTCCTGAGGCGGAAAGCCCGACGACTTTGGCAGTATCCCGCGTCATGTTGCCGGAAGCGCTATAGTTCAACTTGACGTTCAAGCCGTACTTCTTGTTGAAGCCCGCGACTAAAGCTTGTGCGCCGTCGGGGCCTAAGGTCGAAGGACCATAGAATTCGATGACGCCTTCTTTCTTCGCGCCGGTGATCAAATCGTCTACCGGCGCGGCGGCGGCAAAGCCCGCAGAGCCGGCGACGAATATAACCGTAAGACAAACAATCCAAATCTGCCTGATGCTTTTCATGCTCTCTCCTCCTTAAACTGAAAATGAAATGTCGCGGTATCGAGACCTTATCCGGAGCCGCCCCTTTGCGCTTCGCGGAAATAACCCGCGTCGTAGTACCGTTCCAGATCCTGCCCCATCGGCGGCGTAAGCCCGACACTAGTGCGTAATTCTAGGACGGTTCGGAGTCCATCTATATTCAACTGCCCGTCCGGGTGCAACTGCGCAAGCCGGGCGCCGGCAAGCTTCTCGTCCAACGCCTGATCGGCGGCGACGAGCTTCAGCGCCTCGCTGCGGTTGCGCTCGTCGTGCGTCCAATGGAGAGCCTGGTTCCAGACCCGAAGAAACCTCAACAGCAGATCACGTTGTTCCGCGGCCCACTTCCGCGTCACCGCGAACACGCCGCCGGGATAATTGGGCAGGACCTCGCGGTGGTCGGCCAGGCGGCGATGCCCGGCCGCCGTCGCTTTGCCGTCCCACGGCGCGTTCAAGATCGCGGCGAAAGTTTCGCCGCGATCCATCGACTCCAGCCGGTGTCCGGTCGCGCCGACGGCGGTGAGCTCGTAGTCGCCCCGGTCGAGATCGAGACCGTGCGCGAGGAGCATCCGGCGGAGGACAAGGGCGTAGGCCGTATCGACGGCATCGACGGCGAGCCGTTTCCCCTTGAGATCTTTCCAATCGTGAATTTCCGGGCGGACGTAAATCGGCAGGACGATACCCTGGGCGACTTGCGCGACGGCGACGATCTCCGCCCCTTCCCGTCCCGACCATCCAAGAACGTTGTCGAACGCGGTCGAGACGATCTCCCAGGCGCCTTTGCCGAGGCCGTGCATCTGGTCCGTCGAGTTGGGCGTTACCTCGACATCGACGTCGAGACCGCTCGCGGCGAAGAGCCCGCGCCCGCGGCCGACGCTCAGCGCCGCGTCGATGTTGAACACATTGATGCGCAATCGCGTTGGATTAGACATGGTTGATAGGCTACTAAAACCCGCTCCGCTCACCCTTCGACGAGCTCAGGATGAACGGAGCAACTATGGAATACCCTGTTCCGTTCGCGCTGAGCCTGACGAAGCACAAGACATTTTTTTCCAGTCTGCTACTGAATCTTGGGTCCGGTGTATTCCAGAATATAAAGTCCGCCTTTGATGCGGTCGGTCACATAGATTAGCCCGTCGGTATCGACGTAGAGATCGTTGAACATCGGCGCCTTTTGCCCCTCCGGCGCCGGCGGGATGAAGAAGCCGACTTCCTCGGGGCGGTACTGATTTCTAATGTCGAAGATGCGCAGGCCGGCGTTGTAGTATGTGACGAAGATGAGGTTCTCGCTCTGGAACGAGCCGGGACGGTTCTCATGCACGTTGTGCGGCCCGAAGCGCAGCCCGCGTTTGCAAAAGTCCCCTTGCGGCACCGGGCAGGTGCTGACGATCACCGGATTTCTTTCTTCCCGGACGTCGATCAACCAGACGCGCTTCTCGCCTTCCTGGCAATCGTACTTCACCGACTCGTCGACGGCGACGACGAGCTTTCTGCCGGGAAGCGGCAGCGTCGTGTGCGCGTAACCGCCGTACGGCGGGCTCCAGTCGATGCGGCTGATCGTTTTCGGTTTGCTCACGTCGGAGATATCGAGGATCGCCATGCCAGCGTCGACCAGCGCGGCGTATGCGCGGTCGCCGTGGGGAATAATCCCGTGGACATGGAAATGCTCGCCCGGAAACGGCGACCATTCCGGCGGCGTATCCTCGCCTTCCTTCGTTCCCGGAATCCACCACACGCCCGCCTGCTTGGGGTTGGACGGATTGGAAATATCCGCGATGAGATAAGCGCGCTCTTTGATGCCCGGCACCACCGCGCCGACGTGCGCGTACTTGCCGTCGGTGAACCACATGCGGTGCACGCCTTTGCCGGGGATTTTCATGTAGCCGATCTCGCGCGGCTCGGCCGGTTTCTCGATGCTGTAGATGCGGATGCCCGCTTCGTTGGGCACGCTGGCGGCGACCGTTTTATCGAAGTAGGGGCGCTCTTGATTCTGAATCAAGACATCGCCGGCGATTTGCACTTTGTGCGCGTGGGTATTGGAAGGATGCGGCATCTGCCGCACGACGCGCGGATCTTCCGGGTCCGCGGCATCCACGATCGTGAGCGCCATGGGCGAAGTCCCGAGATGGGCGATGTAAACGTAGCGGCCGTGCTTGAGCAACTGCATGCCGTCGCCATGGCCGTTGAGATCGTGGTGTGCCACGAGCCGGACGTTCCGATTTTCGCTTCTCGCCTGAATGTCTTTGGCCTCAGCGCTCACGTTTCTCCTCCTGGGAGAATTGTCCGGCCGCTACGTAACCCAGCGGACGGACGTTCTGATATACTGCCCCGGTCGCGAAGTTGTCAACCCATTCGACGCCCCGCGCACAGGGCGGCGCTGGCTCATGGTTCGATCTTCCTCACCATGACCCTGAGTGAAATCGAATGGGTCAGGGTTGACGGGACTTCGAGTGAGCCTCAGTCGAACTCTGAGCGACGGACAAACAAATTGATCCCGTGCACGGCTCGACTGACCTCGCCGAAGTCAGCACGGGGCATAAGTCGAACCGTCAACCGCTTGACCGGTGTTGGCGCAGCGCGCTTTCTATGTTATGAGGAACGCACCTTAAACTGCCGCGAATAAAAGGAGCCCGTCATGAAAAGCTCGGCAATTCTTTTGATGTTCTTCCTTCTTTTCTCCCGCGAAAGTCTCGACGCCCAAATCAAAAAAATTCCAGTGGCCTACAGCGCGGTCAGCGCCACGCAAACGGGCTTCTACCTCACCAAAGAAACCGGTCTATTCGAGAAAAACGGTCTCTCGGTCGATATGGTCTACGTCGCCGGCGGCACCAGGGTCGCCCAAGCGGTCCTAGCGGGAGAGTTCCCCGTCGCCCTGGCGGGCGGGACGATCGTCAACGCGAATCTTGCAGGAGGCGATATTGTCGTCGTGGGTGGAGTGGTGAATGTCCCTTCGTTTTATGTTTACGTCCACTCGTCCATCAAGAGACCCGAGGACTTGAAAGGCAAGGCGCTTGGGATCACGACCTACGGCTCGTCCACGGATTTCACGCTACGGTATCTGCTCAGGAAATGGGGACTAGAGCCCGATCGCGACGTAAAGGTTATCCAGGCGGGAGGACAGCCGGAAATCCTCGCCGCGATGCAAGCTGGAGCGATCCAGGGCGGAAACCTCTCCTCGCCGGCCGATTATAAAGCGAAAAAGGCGGGCTACACCATGCTCGCCGATTTCGCGAATGTCGGCCTCGATTACCCGACCGTGAGCCTTGTCTCATCGCGGGGCTACATCAAAAAAGATCCTGCGACCGTAAAGCGTTTTCTAACGGCCTACAGCGAAGGCGTGCACCGGCTGTACACGGACAAGGAGCTGGCGATCAAAGTCATCGGCAAGTACACGCGCACGCAGGACCGGGAAGTATTGGAAGCATCGTACGCGTACGCCACGAACTTCGTCGAACGGACTCCCAGGCTGCCGGTCAAGGCGATCGAGACCATTCTCGAGCAAACCGCGATAACCAATCCTAAAGCGAAACAATTTAAAGCCGAGGACTTTATCGACGCGAGCTTTTACAATGAGCTCGAAAAAAGTGGCTTCTTCAAGAATTTATGGAAGTAGGCGGTGGAATTTCACCTGCACGGGTCGGCGCGCACGATTGAACAGGCCGTTAATCGTGCACGCGCCGCCGAGATCGCCGGCTTCGACGGCATCTTCTTCGCCGACAGCCAGCTCAACTCTCTCGATCCCTTTCAAGTGTTGGCGCTCTGCGCCATGGAAACCAGCCGGCTCCGGCTCGGCACCGCCGTCAGCAACATGGTCTATCGCGACCCGAGCGTGCTGGCGAATTCGGCGGCAACCGTAAATGAAATTTCTCAAGGACGCGCCGTTTTGGGACTCGGCACGGGAGACGGCCCGGTCTACAGCCTCGGGCGCAGCGCGACCAAGCTGGCTGAGTTCGAGCGAGGATTGAAGACGATCCACGACCTCGTACACGGCAAATCGCTCTCGGTTCCTCGAGGCAAAGAGCGGGAGGAAGGGAAGGTAAATTTGCGCGTCGGGAAACTGCCGGTGCCGGTCTACATCTCCGCCGAAGGTCCGCGCACTCTGAGACTGGCGGGCAGAATCGCCGACGGCGTGATTCTCGGGACCGGCTTCGATCTCGAGGTTATCGAATGGGCGCGGGAGCGGATCGACGAAGGCGCGCGCGAAGCGGGACGCGACCCGGCGGAGATCGACGTCATGCCCGCGGGCATGATCTGCGTGGATGAAAACGGAGCGCGGGCGCGCAGTCTCGTGCGCACGCGCCTGGCTAATCGGGCGCACCACAATTTTCGCTTCACTCTGGAAACCGTTCCGCCGGAGGAAGTCGCGGGAGTGAAGCGGTTCATGGCCGGCTTCGATGTCTCGAAGCCTCTCGAAGAGAGAATCGATCCGGATCTCGTCACCGATTATCTGATTCGGCGCTTCACCATTGCGGGCACCCCCGGGGAATGCACCACGCGCGTGCGCGAGCTGGCGGAAGCTGGAGTAACGCGCCTTCTTCTCACACCGCCCGAAGCGATCTACAATCAAGTTTTAGAAAACTGGGGCAGGCAAGTCATCCCCGGCCTATAATTTAATGCACGCCGTCGTACTCAAAGAATTCGGACCGCCGGAAGTCCTCCGTCCGGAGGACGTTCAAACGCCTTCGCCCGGTCCCGGCGAAGTGCTGGTACAGGTTCATTCGGTGTCGGTGAATCGGACACTGGATCTGGTTGTGCGCCAGGGAAAATATCCGTCGGACGTCCGCTTGCCGTTGGTTCTCGGAGTTGACCCGGCGGGCGTCGTCGCCGCCGTGGGTGAAGGCGTCGAGCGGCGCAGAGTCGGCACGCGCGTCGCCGTGGTATCGTTCATCGCCTGCGGCGCCTGTCAATTCTGCCGCTCCGGCGAAGAATCGAATTGTCTCAAGAGCCGCCACATCGGTGTCCACCGCTGGGGCGGCTACGCGGAGTACGTGACAGTCCCCGCCGCCAACGTGTATCCCATTCCTGAACGGCTTTCCTTCGCTGAAGCAACGGTGATCACGCGCCATTTTCCCATGGCCTTCAATCAGCTCGTCAACAAAGCAAAACTACAACGCGGCGAGTGGGTGTTGGTCATGGGCGCGACCGGCGCGCTCAGCTCCTGCTGCGTGCAGGTGGCGAAACTCTTGGGAGCGACGGTCATTGCCGGGGCCGGAGCGGACGAAAGAGTCGCCGCGGCGCTCGGCTACGGCGCCGACTTCGGCGTCAACTATCGCGCGAAGGATCTCGCTCGGCAGGTCATGCGCCTCACCGCAGGGCGCGGAGTTGACGTTGTGGTCGAAAATATCGCGGACCCCACGCTCTGGCCGGGAGCGTTCAACAGCCTGGGGATGGGCGGTCGCCTCGTCACCGCCGGCGCCCACGGTGGCGGCGAAGTAACCTTGGACGTGAAGCGGCTCTACCTCAAGCGCATCCAGATAACCGGCACGGCGGGAACCAATCGAAAAGACGTGGAGCGCGCGCTCGATGCCGCGGCCGCCGGAAAGATTCGCGCCATCATCGACCGGACGATGCCGCTCCGCGAAGCCGCTGCCGCGCATCGGATCATGGAGGAAAGTCAAATTTTAGGAAAAATCATTTTACAGCCGATTGCGGACGGATGATAATATCTCGGAGAGATCCTTCACGGAGCCTGCCCCGAGTCTAATCGAAGGGTTTAGGATGACAACGCTTTCGAGTCATTCTGAGCGGATCGAAGAATCTCTCTTCACGCACCGGAATTTTAGGAGAACGTGATGGCACAAATCGTATCGATCATCGGTATTACTCACAATCCCTTCATGCCGCGCCTGTTCAAGCAGGCGAATCGTCCGCCCGGCTGTGAAAAAATAATCGAGCGCATCGACATGATGCGCGAGAAGCTCGCGCAGGCGAAGCCCGACGTCCTCCTCACCATCGGCAACGATCACCTGCACCAGTTTTTCATGGACAACATGCCGGCGTTCATGATCGGGAAGATGGACGCCTACGACGGAACTTTTTACGATGAGATCCGCGAGTTCGGCCTGCCGACGCATCGCGTGCCCGGAGACGTGGAGATGTCGGACGCGATCATGGAAGGCGCTTTCGACAAGGGCGTGGACTTCGCCTACTCCAACGAATTGACGATCGATCATTCCATCACTGTCCCGCTCATGTTCGTGCGGCCGGAGATGGATCTTCCCATCGTGCCGATCCTGACCAACTGCATCGCGCCGCCGCTGCCGCGGCCGAAAAGATTTTACGAGGTCGGCCAGGCGATCCGCTCCGTGATCGAAGGTCTTCACACCAACAAGCGCATCGCCGTGCTGGTCAGCGGCCATCTCTCGCTAGAAGTCGGCGGACCAAAACAGTTCGAGCGTAGGTTGATGGACCCGAACTTCGACGCCTCCGCCGTCGGCTGGATCTCTCAGGGAGATGTGAACGGCGCCGTGAATCATTGCTCGTTCGATCAGTTGAAGCAATCCGGCAACATGACCCACGGCTTCTTGAACTTCATCATGATGATGGGCGTCGCCAAGGCGACGAGGCCGTCTCACGCCGAAGGGCTCGACGCCGGCTTCCCGGCGATCCCGTTTTTCCGGTGGGATGCGGCGTGAGCACACCGCTTGGAATGAGGTGTCAACTGTGAGGATGAGCACTAAACAACTTCACAAGTGGGGGCAAGACCCGTCAGATGGGACGACAACGTTTCATTTGGCTTCGAGGTGTGCTGGGATGGGGTCTCCTAACTGGCATTACTTGGTCATTCTTGATGGCTAACACGCGAGCGGACACTAGTTTCATCGGTTATTTGCTTATAGCGGTCGTCCTTTTCCCGACCGGCGGTTATTTTTGGGGAGTGTGGGTGTGGAATAAATCAGAGCAAGAATATCTTCCTCACCATTCCAAAGATGCGTAGACAAAAGTCCCTCGCTGGAGCGTTAACATGAAGGCAGTTGTTCCGTTCTTGTTTTTTCTCCTAGGCCCCTTACCCGTTTTAGCTCAACAGCACCCTTCCTCCTACGCCGGTCAGGAACAGCGCGCGATCAAGGCACTGTCAGAGGACGAAATCCAAGGCTACTTGAAGGGCCAAGGGATGGCGCTCGCGAAGGCCGCGGAGCTGAATCACTACCCCGGCCCGCTGCACGTTCTTGAGCTGGCCAAACAACTGCAACTGTCGGACGCGCAGAAAGTGAAGACAGAACAAATTCGCCAGGCGATGCTCAAGCAGGCGACGAGCGTTGGGAAATCTATCGTCGAAAAGGAAAGAGAGTTGGACGCTCTGTTTGCCGGCGGCAAGATCGACGAGACCGAATTGCGCGCGTCGGTCGTAGAGATCGCGCGGCTGCAAGGCGACTTGCGGACAGCGCACCTGCGCGCGCATTTGGAACAAAAGAAAATTCTCACGCCGGAGCAGTTCAAGAAATACGACGAGCTGCGCGGATATGACGGAAAAGCCGCGGGCGCAAAGCACACGGGGCACTAAAAAACTTAGATTCTCGGGCAATTTTTCGGCACTAGACGTTAGCTGGTGGATTTCATATCATATGAGGCTAGATGCCGACGGTATTACGGATCGGTCCCTACCGATTCTTCTTCTATGCAAGTGACCGTGATGAGCCGGCGCATGTTCATGTCGAGCGCGAAAATAAAGTGGCAAAGTTCTGGCTTGAGCCACTCCGCTTGCAAAGAATCGGCGGCTTTTCCCGGGCAGAGATCGGCCGGATTCAGAAACTGTTGAGCCGACACCAAACGGATTTATTGGAGGCATGGAATGCGTATTTCCGCGGTTAAGATCGAGATACCAGACGCTGTACGTGTTACGGTAACCGAAGATACTCTCTCGGTTGATCTGAGCGACGGCCGAACGATTTCTGTTCCTCTATCCTGGTTTCCGCGATTGCTCCATGCGTCGCGCGACGAGCGCAATGCCTGGCGCTTGATCGGTAGAGGACAGGGGATACATTGGGAAGATATCGACGAGGATGTGAGTGTCGAAGGTCTGCTGGCAGGCAAGCAGTCCGGTGAAAGCCGGTCGTCTTTCAGGAGATGGCTTACAGCTCGAAGACCCCGCCTCGCCAAGCGCTCCAGCCGAAGCCTGCGACGCGCCTAAGATCAGGATGGTGAGACCATGAGCAAATATCTCATGAACAAATTCATCCACCACGTCAACATGAACGAGGCGGCGGAGAAAGTGTACAAAAGTAATCCGCGCGGCTACGTCGAAGAATGGGAGAAGAGTGAAAAGCTAAAGCTTACTTCGGATGAGCGCGAAGCGCTCTGCAATCGCGACTACGGCAGGCTTTACGCCCTAGGCGCGCACCCCTTTACGCTCTGGAGCTTCACGGAAGCGGTGTGGGCGCATGAAGTGCCGCGGGAAGAGTTGGTCAAGGACTACAAAGAAAAAGCGGCCAAGGCGGGCTATCCGGATTTCAAGACCTAGAAACAGGCGTTAGTTCTAAAAGCCTTCCTCCCGTCTTTTTCTACTGCCTACCGCCTACAGCCTATCGCCTTCTTAATTATGCGCGGCTGAGGCGCACCATCGCGGCCTTGAGACTCGCCCGCATGCGTTCGAGAGAGTAAGCGAGATCGCCGATCTCGTCGTTGGATTCGATGCGCACCGGCGTTTCCAGGTCACCCATGCTGACTTTGTCGGCTATGTCTTTCAGCCGAAGGACGCGCCGGGTAATTCCCTGGGTAACGAGGATGGAAAAAATCAGGCTGGCCGCGAGCGCGATGCCGATGAGGCCGATGAGCGGATAAATGGCGCGCCGGATCTCGTCTTCGACGATGTCCGCCCAGATGCCGACCGAGACGGTTCCCACCCGTCCCCCAAGAATGGGCGCGCTGGTTTCGTACACGGTCCTTTCCCGAAATTGAAACTCCCGTTGTTTGGACTGACCTTGGGAATCGCGCGCCCAGGATTCGCGGAGCTCCGCCGGCAGAGTCCCCAGGCTGTGGGCGATCACTTCGCCCTTTCCATTCCTGATCAAAGCATAACCCACTCCCGGCAGCAGCGAATACTTGGTGACCAAGGCGTATAATTCCAGCACGCCGCCCTTCAGGATTTGCCCGGCCGCGCTGTCGCCCAGGTTCGTTGCGATGTCCAACGCCCGCTGGTCCAACTGCGTCCGCAGCACCCGGGTCATCTGGTAATTCACGACACCGACAACGAGTAGGCCGAACAGCATAACCCCGCTGACCAGGCCGCCCATGATCTTCCACTTGAGCCCCACGCGCCGTCGGGGAGAGCGCTCTTTTTCGCTCATGTCTCCTCCTTGCTGATGCGAATCGCGCGGATCTCGTCCGACATGAGACTTCGGTAGCGCGCCTTCAATGTTTCGCTGAGAATATCGCGACTCGTGACCTCGACGAGCTGGCCGAGTCGCTGCTTGGGAAACGTTTCCCGCGATTCCCCCATCGCGTCGATCTGCTCGCGCACAATCAACGGCGCCATCGGCCCCATAGCTTCAGTAAGCGCGGCCATCATAAGATCGAGAGAACGAGACGGCACCACGGCTTTGGCGGTATCACGCGCTTTCGGGACGGGAATTTCCTTGGGAATAGGACGCGCGCTCTCGGGTGGCTTCGCTTCTTCTTTAGCGATTGCTTTGAGATTCAATGCCGGCGCAGGGAAAGACGGCTTCGCATCGGAGACGGCCGGCGGTTTCACTTCGACGACAACGGTGGGCTTGAGATCCTCCTCCGCCGGCGCCGGAGGCGGCGCGTCCCAGAGTTTTATCGGGATCGTGTCCGCGCTGAGCGCCGCGACTTTTTTCGGCGCGATCGTAAGGTTTAGGTCGTGGGCAATCTCTTCGATCATTCCGACTTCGACGGTCTTTTTACCCAACGCGTAGGCGGTCAGCATGCCGTTGTCGCAGAGAATGTTGATGAGACGAGGGATGCCGCCCGAATAGGCATGCACAATCTCCAGGGTCTTTACGGGAAATATCGACGCGCTGCCCGCCGCGATCTCCAGGCGTTTGGCAATGTACTCTTTGCACTCCGCCAAACTGAGCGGGGTCAAATGACAGCGCAAAGCCACGCGCTGTTTTAACTGGCGCAGCTCGGGCTGGTTGAGACGCGCGCCCAATTCAGGCTGCCCCACCAGCAGGATCTGCAGCACTTTGTCCTGGGAAGTCTCGAAGTTGGATAAAAGGCGCACGCCCTCGAGGACCTCGGGGGAAAGATTCTGCGCCTCGTCGATGATCAGCGCGACGTAGTCCCCCTTCCGATACGACTCCAGGAGAAATTGATTCAACAGGGCGAGGTAATCGTGCAAATCCCGCGGACTATCGGCGAATGTAGTCAGTCCTAAATCTTCGCACACCGAGCGCAACAGGTCTCTAGGATTGGTGACCAGCGTAAAAACAAAGGCGAAGTGGGTATGGCCGTCGTCGAGCTGCTGGAGAAGAGAATGAATCAAAGTGGTCTTGCCGGTGCCCACCTCTCCCGTCAGCACTACGAATCCCCTGCGGGCCTTGATGCCATAGGTGAGTTGCGCCAAGCCTTCCCTGTGAGAGGGACTTCCATAGAAAAACTTGGGGTCCGGGCTAACGGAGAAAGGCTGGCTCGTCAAGCCGAAATATTCGCCGTAAAGCGGAATCATACTCGCAACGTAGGGCCGCGAAGAGACGGAAAAAGCGCTCAGGAATCTCAAAACGCCGGCCGGGTCAGAGACTATACAACCGGGTCGATTCTGTCAACCGCTTATATACCTTTTCAAATAGACCTGAGGCTTGCAATCGCAGGTTTGAGACTTCGTCGCAACTCAGTCGAGCGATTCCGCGCGCAGCGAGGATCAGGCTTTCGCCGGCTGTGAATTGTGGCGGGAGACTGCTTTTGCCGCCTCGCGCCCTATGGCGATGCGGCCGGTGCGAATCAGATCCTTGATTCCCAACGGCTCGAGCAGATTGATCAGCGCCTCGACCTTGTCGGTGTCGCCGGTGATCTCGAGGGTATACGTTGTGGGCGACGAATCGACGATCTTGGCGCGAAAGATGTCGCAGATTCTTACCGCCTCGTCGCGATGCTCCGGCTTGGTATTGGTGTTGATCTTGATCAAGGCGGTTTCCCGATCGAGATGGTCCGCCTCGGTAAGATCGGTCACTTTCATGACCTCGACCACTTTATTGAGCTGCTTGATGATCTGCTCGACGATGCGGTCGTCCCCCTCCGTCACGATCGTGATCATCGATGTCGTTGGGTCGAGCGTCGGCGCGACCGACAGGCTCTCGATGTTATAGCCGCGCGCGCTGAACAGACCCGCGACCCGCGCGAGCACGCCGAATTTATTCTCGACGAGGACGGATATGATGTGTTCCATGTTTTGTGAACGGTTACT
This sequence comes from uncultured Syntrophobacteraceae bacterium, assembly GCA_964404195.1. Lineage (GTDB taxonomy): Bacteria > Desulfobacterota > Binatia > UBA9968 > UBA9968 > JAJPJQ01. The sequence goes on along the minus strand of CAYOJC010000078.1, from coordinate 5,333 downwards.
TGTTATTCGTTAATGGTCCACCGAACCCCACCCCTCGAATCAACCAGTAACGAATCAACGAGTAACGAACTCAGGCGGGAAGCTCGCCCTCCTCCTCCTCAACGTTCTTTTTCTTGGCCGTTCCGCTCTTGAGCTCGGGCGGATCTTCCAGGACCATCTCGTGCTGGGCGCCGCCCGCCGGAATCATCGGGTAGCAGTTCTCGAAAGGATAAATCTGGAAATCCAGCAGCGCCGGCCCCTTGTATTTCAGGCCTTCTTTGATCACGGATTCCACGTCGGCCGGCTTATCGGCCCGCCAGCCGGGAATGCCGTAAGCGTCCGCGAGCTTGATGAAGTCGGGAATTTTCCCGAGGTCGCTCGAGGCGTAGCGGCCTTCGTAAAAAAGATCCTGCCACTGCCGCACCATGCCGTGAAAGCCGTTGTTGAGCATGATGATCTTCACCGGCAGCTTGTAGATCGCCGCCGTGGCCAGCTCCTGCAGATTCATCTGAAAGCTGCCTTCGCTGGTGATGCACATGACGAGTTTGTCGGGGTAGGCCCTCTGCGCGCCCAACGCGGCGGGAAAACCGAAGCCCATGGTCCCGAGGCCGCCGGAGGTGATGAAGGTGCGCGGCTTCTTTCCCTTGAAATACTGCGCCGCCCACATCTGGTGCTGGCCGACGTCGGTCGCGACGATGCCCTCGTTCCTGGTGATCTCGAAAAGTTTTTCAAGCACGTACTGGGGCTTGATGGCTTTGTCGTCTTGCTCGTACTTGAACGGATGGTTGCGCTTCCATTCTTCGATCTGGTTCAACCACGGGCGAACCTGCTGCTTGCGCTCGTTCACGTTACCGTCGAGCGAGCGCAAAATAACGTTCAACTGCTTGAGCACCGTGCGCACGTCGCCGACGATCGGGATGTGCGCGTGCACGTTCTTCTTGATCGAAGTGGGATCGATATCGATGTGGACGACCCTCGCCGCCGGGCTGAAATCCGAAAGTTTTCCGGTCACCCGGTCGTCGAAGCGCGCGCCGACCGCGATCAAAAGATCGGCGTGATGCATCGCCATGTTGCTCCAGTAACTGCCGTGCATCCCCAGCATCCCCATCGAGAGCGGGTGCGTGCCGGGAAAACTCCCCAATCCCATCAGCGTCATCGTGACCGGGATCTGGGTCAGCTCGGCCATTTCGAGGAGCTCGTCCGAGGCGTCGGAAAAAAGCGCGCCGCCGCCGACGTAGATCACCGGCTTTCGCGCCTTCATGATCTCTTCGGCGGCCTGCTTGATCTGGTGCTTGTTGCCTTCGTACGTCGGGTTGTAGCCTCTGAGGTTCACTTTATCCGGATATTTAAAATCGGCTTTGTCGGTGCTCACGTCTTTCGGAATATCGACGAGCACCGGGCCGGGCCGGCCGGTCGTGGCGATGTAAAACGCCTCTTTGATCGTCCGGGCGAGATCATTCACGTCTTTCACCAGCACGTTGTGCTTAGTGCATGGGCGGCTGATGCCGACGTTGTCCGCTTCTTGAAACGCGTCGTTGCCGATGAGGCTGGTCGAGACCTGCCCGGTGAAAGCGACGAGCGGAACCGAATCCATAAATGCGTCGGCCAAGCCGGTCACGATGTTGGTCATGCCGGGACCGGAAGTCACCAGGCAGACGCCGGCCTTTCCCGTGGCCTTGGCGTAGCCCTCGGCCATGTGCGCCGCGCCCTGCTCGTGGCGGGTGAGAATCACTTCTACGTCTTTCTGCTGGTGCAGCACGTCGAAAATCTTGAGCACCACCCCTCCGGGAATCCCAAAGAGGACGTCAACGCCTTCCTGCTTGAGCGACTCGACGAATATTTCGGCTCCGGTTTTTTTCATTACGGCCCCTCAGGAATCCCTATGGACTCCGCTATGGCGGTATCGCTCGACTATCTCCATGATCTTGTCTTTGCCCACTAGTTTCAGTTTCTGCAGCCGCTTTTTTTCTACTTCTTCGACGGGCGTTAGGTGGGATTTGTGCTGGAAATCTTCAAGTTGTTTTTCCAGTTCCTGATGCTCATCGTAGTATTTCTTGAGTTCGGGGTCTTTGTCCAACAGAGAGACGATGAATTCTTGCTCTGTTCTCTCCATAAAGAGCCTCCTTATTTTTCAATTCATTCTTTTAGAATCCGTAACTTAGCCTACGTCAGTTTTTTTGTCAACGCAAGTAAGAGCGAGCCCTTGCATGGAAAAATGAAGCACGATAATAGTTATCGACGGCTCAGTTTGGAGGAGAATATGGCTTACGAGAAATATGGTTCCGACGTTATCATCGACATGATGCGTGCGTACAAAATTCCTTACGTCAGCTTGAATCCGGGCGCGACGTACCGCGGGCTGCACGATTCGCTCGTCAATTACGGCAAAAACGAGATGCCGATCATCACCTGCACGCACGAGGAGACCGCCGTGCAGATCGCACACGGCTACGCCAAGGCTACGGGAAAACCCATGGTGGCAATCGTCCACGATGTCGTCGGCCTGTTGCACTCGTGTCTGGCGATTTTTTACGCCTATCTCGACCGCGTGCCGGTCATGATCATGGGCGCCACCGGTCCGATGGACTACACGCGCCGCAGACCGCAGATCGACTGGATTCATACCGCTAACGTGCAGGGAAACGCGATTCGGGACTACGTCAAGTGGGACGACCAGCCCTACAACGCCGCCAGCATTCCGGAATCTTTCGCCCGCGCTTATCGCGTGATGATGACCGAGCCCAAAGGTCCGGTCTATCTCTGCTGGGACGCCGGCATTCAAGAAGACCTGCTCAAGGGCGATGTTAAAATTCCTAACGTCGCACGCCTCATGCCGCCCTCACCGATCCAGGGCGATTTGAAAGCACTCGGAAAATGCGCGGACATGCTGGTCGCGGCGAAAAATCCGCTGATTCTCACCGATTACACCGGTAGAAACCCCGAATCGTTTCACAACCTGGTGAAGCTCGCCGAGTTGCTCGCGGTTCCGGTCATGGACTTTAACCGCCGGCTCAACTTTCCGACCAACCATCCGCTCAATCTCAGCTACTCGGACATGGTCGAGAAGGCCGATCTGATTCTCGCGCTCGACGTGAGAGATCTTTACGGACCGCTCGTCAAGCTCGACAAGATCACGCGCAAAACCGTCTACAAGACGCGCAAAGACTGCAAGATCATCGACATCGGCTTCGCCGATCTTCATATCAGCAAGTGGTCGCAGGACTACATGCAGCTTCAGGAGACCGATCTACACATCGCGGCCGACACGCTGGTTGCGATTCCCGAGCTTACGAGAATGTGCGAGGAGGTACTTGGCAAGAACGGAAAAAAGAGAGAAGAGCTTCGCACGCGCTTCGAGGAGCACAAGCGGACGCATCAGGCGCTCCGCGCAGCGTGGCAGGAAGAGGTCAAGAAAAATTGGAAAGGCGAGCCGATGTCCACGCCACGCCTTGTGCATGAGATCGGGCAAGCGATCAAAGGCGAGGATTGGGTGCTGACCGCCAACACGTTATCCAACTGGGCGCTCAAGCTCTGGGACTTCGACAAGCCTTATCGCCATCCGGGAATGGCTCTCGGCACGTCAACGCAGATCGGAATCTCGACGGGAGTCGCGCTCGCGCATCGCGGCACGGGCCGGCTCGTCGTGGACATTCAGCCCGACGGCGATTTGATGTTCGATCCCGCAACGCTCTGGATCGGCGCGCACGATAACATCCCCATGCTCGTCGTCATGTACAACAACCGCGCCTACTACAACGACTGGGAACACCAGATACGCATGGCGACGCAGCGCGGCACGGATGAGAAGCTGGCCTACATCGGCATGGAGATCGACAACCCGCCGCCCGACTTCGCGACGATCGCCAAAGGCATGGGCTGCTACGGCGAAGGCCCGATCACCGACGGCGACAAAGTCGCCCCGGCGCTCAAGCGCGCCATCGAATACATCAAGAAAGAAGGCAAGCCAGCGGTTGTGGATACCGTGACGCAGTACAGATAAGGCTTTTCTTTAGATGCGGGCTGATCAAGCGGCGACGATATCGACGCGGGCTGCGTAGCCGAGTTGTCGCAGTAGCTGCTCGCAGTCTTCCCACGCCAAACCAAAAGCGCGAACGTCGGCGACCCCAAGTCGCGACACGACATCTGCAATCGCCGTCATCTCATGCTCTGCGAATTCTCCTTCCATCATCGCCCCTTCCGCCCAACTCACCAAGTCCGCAAGCGAGATGTCATGACGCAAGTACGCCGCGATTTTATCGGCTACGGTCTGCTTCGTGATAACCATGATCGGTATCCTACACTTTCCGGTGCCCTTTATCCACCGGGTATTTCTCGTGCAGCTCGACTAACTTGTCCTGTTCGTCATAAATCTCCTGCCAAAAGCGTAATGTAATTTCCTGCGCGTCTACCTCCTTGAGGTAACGCGCTCGCCAACCGACCCGGCCGGTTACATCGAGCCAGTAGCGTCTTCCGCCCCCGGGCAACTCCTCCCAGTGTCGGAATTTCTTTTCATTTTGCGCACGGGTGTTCATTAATCCTCAATCTCCGCGTCGCGGCCCATCCGAAACTTGATGTCGTAGTTGATGCCTGCCCTGAGCTGAGCCGAAGGGATACAGTCCAACTCTTCCGCAATAAGCCCGTACTACGGTGCCAAATCCCCGGCGATTTCATCGATGATGATCATGGACAGGCTTAACCGAAACTCTAGCCTAAAAAAGACTCTCCTGCCCTTTAATTTACCCCGCATGGCGACACAGCGCGGCACAGACGAGAAGCTGGCGTATATCGGGATGGAAATCGACAACCCGGCGCCCGACTTTGCGACGATCGCAAAAGGCATGGGCTGCTACGGCGAAGGCCCGATCACCGACGGCGACAAAGTCGCCCCGGCGCTCAAGCGCGCGATCGAGTATATCAAGAAAGAAAACAAGCCGGCCGTTGTCGATACGGTGACGCAGTACAGATAGACTTACGGCTCGGCGGAAGATCGCGTCAGAAAAGATCGCCTAGTTATGGATAAACCGGTTACGCTGGGTTCGTCTGTATGATCGCAGGCAGCTTGTTGAGAGTGAGCTTTTTGAGGTCAACCTTTCGGCTAGCATTGTCGATGTCGATGCCCACCAAATTACCCTCGGCATCGTAGTCAAGAACAACACCCTCCGTGATCTCTCGACTTTCAGCGCTGGGCCGTTCGGAGAGATCGATATAGAGCGAGTCTGTCTCGGCATAATAATTAAGTTTCATGGCTTGAACCCTCTGTCTGGAAAGGCGTTGTGAATGGTGACCTTGTCCTCCAACGTGATACTGACTCTCGTATAACTAATGGATATATCTAGGCGCGTGGCCACGGCAGA
>CAYOJC010000077.1:0-23853 GCA_964404195.1 uncultured Syntrophobacteraceae bacterium | reverse complement strand
TCTGCCGTGGCCACGCGCCTAGATATATCCATTAGTTATACGAGAGTCAGTAACATGCAAACCACAGACTCCACTCCACTGATGGCGGATATTCAGAGAAACCGCCACAGAATCGCAAGTGAAATTTCGACGGCAAGATGTGAAAGCAAGTGAATTCGCAACCGCTCTTCAAGTCCTTAACTTTGTAATGTGATACTGATGGATAAAGTCTCAAGCTTCACTGTTGGTGACATCTATACGAATGACCAGATTCGTTTCTCGCTTGACGTCGAGAATCTTGGAGGCATTCGACCAGCGCTCGCCCCTGATCGGAACGTAAGGCACGTCGCTATACTGACGGCAGCCGAAGATTCTGGAAGGTTAAGGTCGGAGAACCCGTATTATGATCGCATCGAGGGCGATGTTCTGACTTATACCGCGCAAGGTCGCGAAGGCGATCAAGAACTCACGGGACGAAACAAGCGGCTCATCGAGCAATACACAACTCCCACTCCATTGTTCGGTTTCGTTAACCTCGGCAGGCAGACTTATCGATTTCTCGGCCTGTTAGAACTGCTGCGCCATTATCAAGAGAGGCAGGCGGACAAAAAGGGCAACATCCGCAGAGTCTGGTCGTTTGATTTCCGTATTTACAGTTCTCCCGGTGTGGTCCCTATCACTGAGGCGAGGACCATAACCGCCTCGCTCCTTGCACAGTCTCGCCAGAATAATCCGCTTGTAACCTTGGACCGAGAGGTTACTACTACGGCTGTGGACGATTCACCTTCCGAGATCAGACCGGCAGGCGAGCTTGAGAGTGTTCGTATGAGGCTTTTCCAAATTGCGCCGCTTGAATTCGAGCACTTTGTCAAGCTGGTCATGGAAAGGAGCGGTTTTGTAGACGTTACAGTTACCAGAGCCAGCGGTGATGGCGGAATCGACGTGAACGCTTATGTGGAAAATGGAAATGACTTCTTTGCGGGCACCCATGTCCAAGCTCAGGTGAAACGATGGCGTCATGCAGTGGGCAGTCCAGACATAAACAGCTTTAGAGGTGCATTAAGCACTACGGCCAAGGGCGTCTTTGTGACAACTAGTGCTTTCACGAGAGCGGCGGTCACTGAGGCGAGCCATACTAATAAACCACCGATTAGTCTGATCGATGGGCCGCGCTTGTCTGCAATAGTGCTGCGCTTGAACTTGGCTCTAACCTAATATCAGGAGGAAAAGCTATGCTTGCTTTAGCCATTCCGATCGATATTGACCCTCGAGGGAACACTATTATTGAAACAAACGCCGGCCGTGAGTTGACGGCACCGCGCTGGCCTCAGGATTCTGAGTTCCAGTTGGTAGCGTTCCGTCCATCTGGCAAAACTTGCCAAGTAGTGTGGACCGAGCAACTCGCTGAAGATATCGGCAAGGTCTTAGAATTGCTCGATACAACAGATATTTACCATGGCGCAAAGCCTGACTGGTATCAAAGACTTCAAAGCTATTGTAGCGGGATGAATATGCGCCGTCTTAAGAAGTAGCCCCTGAAACCTTAAACCAACTCAAAATCGATCTCGCTCCTAAACGCGTTGATGCGCGCGACGCGGACGCGGACGGTGTCTCCCAGGCGAAACTTGCGGCCGTGGCGCCGGCCTTTGATCAAGTATTCTTTTTCGTAGTATTGGTAATCGTCGTCCTTCAGCGCAGCGAGTTTCACGAGCCCTTCGACAAAATAATTTTCCAGCTCGACGAAGAATCCGAAGTTGGCGAGGCTAACGATGAAGCCGCCGAACTCCTCGCCGATTTTGTCCATCATGAACTGCGCCTTCTTGAGATCGACCATCTTGCGCTCCGCGTCCATCGCGGTGCGCTCGCGCTCGGAGGTGTGCTTGCCGGCCTCGGCGAGATAGCGGTCGAGATCTTCCCGCTCGCCGGGCTTGAGCTTTTTCTCGCCGAGGACGTTTTCCAAGGCCCGGTGCACGATCAGGTCAGGATAGCGGCGGATCGGCGAGGTGAAATGCGTGTAGCAGGTCGAGGCCAGGCCGAAGTGGCCGATGTTCTCCGGCGCGTAGCGCGCTTGCTTCATGGCGCGGAGCAGCACGCGATTGATGACCCGCTCCTCCGGTTTGCCGCGGCAGGATTCCAGCAGCTTCTGAAGCTCCTTGGGCGCAATCTTTTCTTTCTTCAGCGGCAGGCGATATCCCAGGCTCAGCAGAAACGGCGCCATCTCCTCGAGCGTTTCGTGTTCCGGTCCCTCGTGGACGCGGTAGAGCAAAGCAAAATCTTTCTCTTTCAGATGGCGCGCCACCGCCTCGTTGGCGGCGATCATGAACTCTTCGATGATGCGGTGCGCGATGCTGCGCTCGGCGCGAACGATGTTCTCCGGCGCTCCTTGAAGATCGAGGATGATCTCCGCCTCGGGGAGATCGAAATCCAGGCTCCCTCTCGCCCGGCGTTTTTTCCACAAGAGGAGCGCCAGCTCCTCCATGAGCTTGAAAGAATCGACGAGGTCCCGGTAGCGCTCCAGGCACGCGGGATCTTTGTCCACCAGAATGCGGCGGACTTCCGTATACGTCATACGGGCCCGGCTGCGAATGACCGAGTTGAAGAATCGGCTCTTGAGAACTTCTCCGCTCGCGCCGATCTCGATCAGCACGGTTTTCGTGAGGCGATCCTCGCGCGGGTTCAAGCTGCAAATCCCGTTGGACAGCTCCTCGGGCAGCATCGGGAGCGCGCGGTCGGGGAAATAGACGCTGGTGGCCCGCTCGTAAGCCTCTCGATCGAGCGCCGTCTCGGGCCTCACGTAGTAAGCGACATCGGCGATCGAGACATAGAGGCGGTAAACGCCGTCTTTTTTCTCCACGCTCACCGCGTCGTCGAAGTCGCGCGCGCGCTCGCCGTCGATCGTGACGATCGGGTGCGAGCGGAGATCGACGCGCGCGGCGATCTCGCGGGCATCGATGGCTTGAGAACAGTTTTCCGCGTCGCGTTTCGCGTCCGGTGAAAAAACTGTCGGCAGGCCGTATCTAAAAATAATCGCGCGCGCCTGGATCTCCGGATCGTCGGGATTGCCGAGCGTTTCGAGGAGATTCGCTTCGGTGGAAGTATAGCCGGTGCCGTAGCGCGTGATTTCGGCGGCGACGACCGTTCCCTTTCCCGGTTTTTGACCGCCGGCGCTGAGCGGGATAGCGGAGGCGATGCGCGGGTCCATCGGGATGAGATATCCCTTGCCCTCGTGCTCCTCATACGTTCCCAGGAGCCGCTTCTGGCCGCGCTCCAGAATCTGCGCGATATGCGTCTCGGCGCCGCCTCGCTTGCGCTCGACTCGAACCATGACGCGGTCGCCGTGCATGACGCGGCGCATCTCGCGCCGGCTCAAGTAAAGATCTTCCTTGTCGCGGTCGTCGGGAATCAGAAAGCCATAGCCGTCCGGATGGGCGTGGACTCTGCCGGTCAAACAGTTCTGCGCGTTCGGCAGCGCGTAATGATTTTTTTTAAGGCGCACGATCCTGCCGTCGCGGGCGAGATTTCTGAGGCTGCCGGCGATCTCGTTCAGATCGTCGCGCTTCGCCCCGATGCCCTTCAAGATTTCCGCGGGCGTCAGGCGCCGTTGCGCACGGGAGAGAAAAAACTTGAGGATCTTTTGCTCGATGGACGATGCCGGGGTTGCCATATTATTCAGAGGGCGATTCCGCCGCCAACTCCGTCATCAGCCAGTCGTCGCCGACCTCCGCCGGGCGCGGGATTTCGGTCAGATTGATTTCGCTCTGGAGCGAGGCGAGCAGTGCGCGCCCGTCGTCGAAGAAGTCCTCGACGATCAGAACGACGATGACCGCTTTTTTGCGATTCACCGTTCGGATGAGGCCGACGCCTTCGTAGGACTCGATGACGAATTTGACGTAGGCGATATCTTCCGTCCGGACCTCGAAGTAAATTTCGCGCATGCCTGTTTTCGCAAGGCTATTTTCCAAATAATTGCCCCAGTCCCTTCTGGATGCGCTCGCGCCGGCTCTTCTTCACGGGTTTTTCGCTTTCTTCCGTCGCCCGCTCCGCTCCCTTGCCGACAAAGTCTTTTTGCATCTGCTGTCCCAATTTTTGCAGGTCGGGCTTGGCCTGGATGCGCGGCAGCGTGCCCTCGACGCGGAACGGCACTGCGAGCCTTCCTTTGCGGTCGACCAGGTAACGGATGTTTTTGTATTCCTGCGCGAGCTCCTGGGTGAATTGAGGCGACAGGACCAGCATGGCGTTGAATTTCATCGTCTTGTCCAGGCCGATCGATCCGTCGGCGCCGATGCTGTAATCGGCGGTCGAGAGCAGCAGGTCCTTGCTGTAGATCCGTCCTTGCTTCATCGTGAAGGTCGCGGTCAGCGAGTCGAAAGGCGTTTCTTTTTTACGAGCGAGCGCGGCGAAGCGGGCCGGGACGCGCAGGTTGGACAGTCCCGGCAGCCCGGAGAGCTTGGAAAAAGCGAGCTGCATGAGATTGAAGTCCTTGAGCGATCCGTTCTTGAGCTGCGTCTCTCCTTGACCGTCGAGACTGTTCGGCAACTCATCGAAGTTTTTGCTCTCCCCTCTGAGCCTGGCTTTGAAGTTGAGCTGCCCGTCGATGTGGTTCTTAAACCGGGGAAAATTCTGGGACAGCAGGGTTTTGAAATCGACCGACTCGATGCCGGCATCGAGAGCGAGCTTGAGCGAATTCTCGGCGCCCGTCTCCCACGATCCGCCGGCGCGGAAGTTTCCGTTCAGCGCCTGGAACGAAAGATTTTTGAAGCTCACGACTCCGGGGCTCCACGCGGCCTCGCCGCGGAGATTTCGATACGACATTTTTTGCAGCGTTCCTTCGGCGGAAGCGACGTTGCCGCGAACCAGCATTCTTCCGTCATTTAGTTGGAGATCTCCGTTGCCCGCGAGCGTCCTCATTTCGTCGGCCTGGAAGGCCGCCGCGGAGGTCAGATCTCCGAGCTTCAATCTGGCGGAGCGGAGCGAGTACCGCAGCGCGGGCTGGGAAAGATCGGCGATCGTGCCTTCGAGGGAGATGTCCGACGAACCGGAACGGAGGGAGAGATTCTCCACGCGCGCATCCTTGCCGCGAAAGACGATGCGCGCGGTCGCGCGCTCGATGCCGCGGCCGCCCCTTTTTTCCTTCGCCTGGACGTCGTCCAGAACGAGGCCGCCGCTTATTTCGAGGCCGCCTTCCGCCGCGAGATTCTTTTTGATTTTAAGGTTCCAGCGAATTTTTCCCGCCAGGTTGTAGCGGGAGAGAGGCGCCAGCAGCTTGTCCCATCCCGCGAGGTCGAGCCCGTCGCTCGCGAGCGAAAGCGTCAGGGGGCGCGCGCCCGGCTCGTCGAGCGCGCCGGAAAATTTCATCTTGGAGTTGTGGATCGTCAGCGAGGATTCCCGGAAGATGAGCCCGTCTTTCCGGCGCTCCATGTCGAGCTCGATCGCGGCGGCTATCCCCTTGGGCTTTTTGAGCCAACTCCCGTAGAGGACTTCGCTTTGTTCCGCCTTGACCGTGGCGCGGATATTCAAATCGTTCAGGGCGCCCCGCATCTCGCCCGCTACGCCGATCGATCCTTCGAATATCAACGAAGCCGGAAGCGTCTCGCGGAAAAACGGGATGGTTTTGAGTTGGTCGAGCGGCAGGGGATCGATGGCGATTTGCGTTTTGATCACGCCCTCCGACCATGAAGCGGCGCTGGAGAAATCGAGCTCGCCTTTGACGGTCGTGTTGTTCGAGTTGGCGCCGAAAAAGGGTCCGGTCAACTTGAGTTCGGTGAAGCGAGGCCGCTCGAAGGTCCCCAAAAGTTTGGAATTAACGGCGATGGGCCCGGCGGCGCCCAGGTGCCGGATCATCGTCGTTCTGAGCGCAGGAATCGCGCGCGTCAACTGCGGCAAGAGGAGCGAGTCGCAGCGGAGCTGGAGGTCCAGGGGAACCCGGCTCCAGGGATTTTCTCCCCGCGGCCCCACTTTTCCTTCCACGCTCACGTTGCGTCCCGGGTAATCGAAGAGGCCGCCGGACATCTTTATCTTGGCCGTCTCGCCCGGGGCGGCCTCCCTCGCGTCCAGATCTACTTTGCGCAGGCGAATCTCGACCGGTTCCCTGGAAGTGCGGTCGATATAATAGACGCTCCCGTTCCTTATGCTGACGGCGGTGATTGAGAACTTGGGCGCGCCGGGGACTTTTTTCTCCCTGGCTTCGACCGCCCCCTTCGGTTTTTTTTCGTGGCCCGTCAACGCGGCGATATTGAGCGCGCCCGTCTCGTTCGTGATGATCTGGATTTCCGGCTCGTCGAGAATGAATTTGTCGATCTCGAACCTACCGGCGAGCAGCGGTAGCCAGCGGAGCTGCATCGTGAGCTCTTTGGTTTGAATGAAGGGCGTCGCGGCGAACCGGGGGTCTTCGGCGATTCTCAAATCCTTGGCCGAAAGCCCCGGGCCGCGCCAAAAGTTCAGCCGCAGCTCGCCGAAGGCGACGTCGCGTCCGAACGATTTTTGCAGCTCTTCGTGTATGTGCTCGCGGCTCTTGGCGATGATCGCGTTCAGCGAGACGCCGAAAATAATTAGGAGGGAAGCCAGGGCGAGGAAGACGATCGGAACGACTTTGCGACTCATGTCGATGGCGGCGCGGATGAGTCGAGCGCGGCGGGACTTAACCGACTCTCTCGACGATCGTCGCGATCCCCTGGCCGACGCCGATGCACATCGTCGCCAATCCATAGCGGCTGCCGCGCCGCTTCATCTCGTGAACCAGCGTGGTCACGATGCGCGCGCCGCTGCATCCGAGAGGATGGCCGAGGGCGATGGCGCCGCCGTTGACGTTGACTCGGTTCATGTCCAAGCCGAGCTCCCGGACGTCGGCCAGAACTTGCGAGGCGAACGCTTCGTTGAGCTCGACGAGATCGATCTGATCGATGGTCAAGCCCGCGCGCTTGAGAGCCTTCTGCGTGGCCGGCACGGGCCCCATGCCGAAATAGGCCGGATCGACGCCCGCGACGGCCGAGGCGACGATTCGCGCCATCGGTCGGAGTCCCAGCGCTCGCGCCTTTTCCGGACTGGCGACGAGCAGAGCCGCTGCGCCATCGGAGATTTGAGAAGAATTTCCCGCGGTGACGCTGCCGTTCTTTCGGAACAGGGGTTTCAGCGCCGCCAATTTTTCCATCGAGGTGTCGGTCCGGGGCCCTTCGTCCTTGTCGTGGACCACCGTGCCGCCTTTTTTTTGCGGCGCCGCGATCGGGACGATCTCGCCTTTGAAGAGGCCGGTTTCGGCCGCGCGCACGGCGCGCCGGTGGCTCTCCAGCGCGCAGGCGTCCTGGTCCTTGCGGCTGATCCCGTATTTTTCGGCGACGTTCTCGGCGGACTCGCCGTTGCTGATGAGCGGATAGAGCTCGCCAAGACGCGGGTTGGGAAAGCGCCAGCCCAATGTGCTGTCGTAGACCGTGACGTTTCCCTGCTGAAACGGAGCGGCGCTCTTTCCCATGACCATCGGCGATCGCGTCATGCTCTCGACCCCGCCCGCGATGAAAAGATCTCCATGATCCATTTCGATGGCGCGGCCCGCCTGAGTGATCGCTTCGAGGCCGGAGCCGCAGAGGCGGTTGATGGTCGAGCCGGGGACCGTCATCGGCAGGCCGGCGAGAAGGAGCGCGTTGCGCGCGACGTTGCGGGAGTCTTCGCCCGCCTGGTTCGTGCAGCCGAAAAGGACATCTTCGACCTCTTCGCCCTTGATGCCCGTTCTCTGCACCAGCTTGTTGATGATGTGCGCCGCCAAGTCGTCGGTGCGGATGTCCTTTAAAATTCCGGCGTGCCGTCCTATCGGCGTGCGCACGGCGTCGATGATCACTGCGTGTTTCATAGGTGTAATTCCAGGTAGGGGCAGGCCCCTGTGCCTGCCCGGACGGGCAACCACGGGGGGTTTGCCCCTACGCCTTCTCACTTGTATTCGTAAAAACCCTTGCCGCTCGATTCGCCCAGCCAACCCGCCAAAACCATTTTCGTCAGCAGCGGCGCCGGCCGATAACGATCCTCACCGGTCTCGCGCTGGAGTCCTTCCAGGACCGCCAGCACTTCGTCGAGGCCGATGCGGTCGGCCCATTTGAGCGGTCCGGACGGATAGTTCACGCCGAGGCGCATCGCCGTGTCGATCTCTTCCGCCGGGGCCACGCCCTCGTCGAGGCTCCTAGCCGCCTCGTTGACGATCAAGCTCAGAATACGCGCAAAGATCAATCCGGGCGCGTCCTTCACCCGCACCGGCTCTTTTCCCAAAGCGCGGAAGAAAGCTTCCGCCTCTTTGAGCGCCGGCTCTTGAGTTCCTAATCCGATACTCAACTCTACCACTTTTTTTTCTTGAAGGGGATAGAAGGCGGCGAAGCCGACGACGCGCTCGGGCCGCGTCGTCCACGAAGCGATGCGCGTCGCGGAAAAGCCCAAGCACGAAGTCAGAATGATCGACGACGGCGACTCGGCGTCGAGCCGTTGGATGATCTCTTTCTTTTGGGATTCATCTCCGGCGCGGGTCTCGACGACCAGAGCGGCGGAGAGAGCCGCGGCGGAGGCGTCGGGCTCGATCTTCGCTTCGAAGCCGCCGGCCCGGCAGAGCTCGAAGATTTCATGCGCCAAGCGATTCTTGCCGACGACGACGACGACGCTACTTTTACCCATAGGTGTAGAAGCCCCGGCCGGTCTTCCTGCCCAGATTTCCCGACTGGACCAGCCGCTGTTGGATCGGACTGGGACGGAACCGGGGATCGTGGAAGAATGCCTCGTAGAGAGAGGTCGTCGCGGCGAAATTGATGTCGTTGCCGATCAGGTCCATCAATTCGAAGGGTCCCATCGGAAATCCACCGGCGCCTTTCATGACGCGGTCGATCGTCTCGACCGTGGCGCCGCCGTCCTCCAGGATGCGCAGCGCCTCGCTATAAAAGGCGCGCGCGACGCGGTTGACGATGAATCCCGGCGTGTCCTTAGCGCAGACGGGCGTCTTTCCCATCCGGCGAATGATCGCCGTCGCCCGCTCCATGCTCTCGGCGCTCGTGCGCTCGCCCTGGATCACTTCCACGAGCGCCATCAGCGGCGGCGGGTTGAAAAAATGCGTCCCGAGCACGCGCTCGGGTTTTTGCGCGGCGCCCGCGATGGCCGTGACGGAGAACGAAGAGGTGTTGGTCGCGAGCAGCGTATCCGGCCCGCAGACCGCGTCGAGCTTTTTGAAGATCTCGCGCTTGAGCTCGAGCTTTTCAGGCACGGCCTCGATGATGAGGCTCGATCCTGCGAAATCTTCGAGCTTCAGCGACGAAGAAAGGCGCGCGACGATTTCTTTCTCTTGCTCGGAGGTGAGCTTGCCCCGCTCCCGGCTCCGCTGAAGAAAGCCGCGGACTCTGCCGAGTCCCTTGTCGATAAACTCCTGAGAGACGTCGTAAACGAGAGTCTCGAACCCCGATTGCGCGGCGACCTGCGCGATGCCCGCGCCCATCGTCCCGGCGCCGAGGACGCCGATCTTGGTGTTAGGCTTGCTCATTAACTTTGACTTGCCTCCTTGGCTTCGAGACCTTCGTGTCCTTCGTGGTTAAAATTCACTCACCACGAAGAGCACGAAGCACACGAAGTTCGGATCATTTAATCGCCCAAGACGCCGAGAGCGCAAACAACGTCTTGAACTCACTGTCCCTTAAACACCGGCGTCCGTTTTTCTATAAACGCGCTCACGCCTTCGTCGTAGTCGGCGCTTCTGCCCGCGATCTCCTGGAGATAGGCTTCGTACTCCAACTGCGCCGCGAGGTCGTGCATGACGGCGCGGTTGACCGCACGTTTGATGAGGCCGATGCTGCGCGGCCCATGGGCGATTTGCTCGGCGATCTCGCGCGCGGCGCCGGCGAGATCTTTCGCTGGAAACACTTTGGCGACAAGGCCGATGCGCAGCGCCTCGCGCGCGTCCACCGGCTCGGCGAGGAGTAGAAGCTCCATCGCCTTGCTGAGGCCGACGAGCCGCGGCAGCACGATGCTGCCGCCGCAGTCCGGCGCCAGGCCGACGCGCGCGAAGGCCTGGATGAAGGTGGCTTCTTCCGACGCGACGCGCAGGTCGCAGGCCAGCGCGAGGTTGCAGCCCGCGCCGGCGGCGACGCCGTTCACCGCCGCGACGGATATTTTTTCCGTCCGCCGCAGGCGCAGGATGATCGGGTTGTATTGTTCCCGGAGCGAGGCGCCGAGCGAGCCTTTTTTCTCCGGCGTGCGGCCCTTCAAGTCCTGTCCGGCGCAAAAGCCGCGCCCCGCGCCGGTCAACAAAATGCATCGGATGCTCTTGTCGTCCTCCGCGTCTTTGAGCGCTTGCTGCAGCTCGCCGTTCATCTGGATGGTAAAGGCGTTCATCGCCTGCGGCCGATTGAGCGTGACCGTCGCGACGCCGTTTTTCTTTTCGTAGATGATGTTCTCGAAGCTCACGCGGTCTTCTTTCTCCTTACTTTCCCTTGAACTCGGGCTTGCGTTTTTCCAGGAACGCCTTCATGCCCTCTTTGCGATCTTCGGAGGAAAACAAAAGGTAAAAGGACTTTCTTTCGAATTCCAATCCTTCGTCGAGCGTCGTGTTGAGCGCTTTGTTGATCGACTCTTTGACGAATTTGACGGCAAGCGGTGGCTTGGCGGCGATCTTCCCGGCGATGGCCTTCGCTTCTTCGAGGAGAAGCTCGACGGGCACGACTTTGTTCACCAGACCGAGCCGCTGGGCTTCGGCGGCGTCAATATATTCTCCGACCAAAACCATTTCCATCGCGCGGTATTTTCCCACGAGCCGCGTCAGCCGCTGGGTCCCGCCGCTGCCCGGTATCGTGCCGAGGTTGATCTCGGGCTGGCCGAAGCGCGCCGTTTCCGACGCGACGATGATGTCGCAAGAGAGCGCCAGCTCGCAGCCGCCGCCCAGCGCGTAGCCGCTGACGGCCGCGACCACCGGCTTGGAGATTTTGTTGATCCGGTCCCTGAAGGCGAGGCGTCCCTGCACGCGCTCGTCGAACGGCCCCGCGTCGGCCATCTCTTTGATGTCCGCGCCGGCGGCGAAAACTTTTTCCCCGCCGGTGACGACGAGCACCCGGACCTCGGGATCTTGGTCCAGCGCCTCCATCGCCAGCGCCAATTCCTTGACCAATCCATACGACAGCGCGTTCAGTTGTTGCGGCCGGTTCAGCGTGACGATGCCGATCGCGCCATCTTTTTCGACCGCGATATTTTCGTAGCTCATGGTAGTGTGAGCTATACACCAAAAGTTAAAATAGTTGAAGGGTTTGAGACGTTGAAAGGGCTTGACGCAGCCCGCCGATGTGCTGCGGCGCTTCAGTCGGAGTTGGACCAATTTCCAGAACGCCTATCGGCTTTTAGCCGACGAATGGACGGTGTATGATAACTCTGGAGTCAAACCGCGACTGTTGGAGCCAAACGATGAAGCGAAGCTATGGAACGAAAGATTCTAAAGCGTTTTCGATAGCCGTCGGACGCGCGTTGCGTCGCGCGGCGAAATCCGCCCGCAAGACCGCCCGCGCCTACGGCACCCCGATTTACATCTGGCAGAACGGCAAAGTCGTTGCGCAGAAGCCGTGAGTGTCCGAAAAGCTGAAAGCTGAAAAATGAAAGCGGAAAATGAGAGAGTTAACTAGAGCATGAAAACTGAAAACGGAAAGCTGACGGAAAGGATAAAAGCTGAAAACGGAAGGATGAAAGGGGATTTAAGAGAAAGGACGAAGGATTTTGCTCTTAAGATTATTCAGCTCTATTCTGAATTACCCAAAAGTAGGCCGGCGCAGGTAATTGGAGATCAGGTGCTACGATCCGGAACGTCCGTGGGCGCGCACTTTCGCGAAGCGCAACGAGCGAAGTCAAACCCGGATTTTATCAGTAAAATAGAAGGCGGCACACAGGAGTTGGAAGAGACGGTGTACTGGCTCGAACTTCTCGACGAGGCGGGGTTTTGCCCGCAAGACAAATTGAAACCGTTGAAAAAGGAAGCCGATGAATTGATGGCCATCTTTGTTACGATCGTCAGGAAGACCAAGGCAAACGCAGACCGGTAGCCGTCGTTCCGCTTTCATCCTTCCGCTTTAATCCCTGTTTGTCTGTTTCCTTTTCATCGGTTGTTTCTATTTCAGCGTTTCCGCTTTCCGCGTTTCATCCTTGTTTTTCCCGCTTGCCAGATTCCCCGCACTCGACTAAAATCCGCACGGATGAATAGGCGACGTCTGCTCAGACGCCTCTCCCAGGGGGCCTTGCGTAATGTCGCTTTCAACGACATGATAAGTTTAGTCGAGGGTTTCGGCTTCAAGCTGCTGCGCGTGACCGGCAGCCATCATATTTTCGGACACCCGACCGTCGGTGAACTGGTGAATTTGCAGGAGGTCAAAGGGGAGACCAAGCCATATCAAATCCGACAGTTCCTCAAAATAATCGAGCGCTACAACTTAAAACTGGAGGATGAACAGTGAGCGACTACCATATCAACATCTTTTATAGCGAGGAGGACGGTGGCTATATTGCCGACATTCCCGACCTGGAATCTTGCTCTGCGTTCGGTGCAACGCCGGAGCAAGCCTTGAAGGAGTTGGAAATCGCCAAAAAGGCGTGGCTCGAAACAGCCCGCGAAGCAGGCAAGCCCATCCCGCCACCACGCTACCGGCCGGTGATCTATCAGGCTGCACGCTGATTCGTTTATGGCCAAAGCTAAAACCAATCGCGATCTTGTAGACACCGGGATCAGAGCTTTGGTAGATGCTCTGGGATACAGTAAAGCTAAAGAGCGCCACGAGAGCGGAAAAGGGTAGCGGCGAAGTCGCATCATTTATACCTTTCGACGTTTCGGGAATTCTTAAAAGCTGAAAGGCTGTTGCGGAAAGGGACGGCGCGTCGTTTGCCACGTTTTCGCAATTGCGAAAACGTGAAAGTGTCCGGGAGAGGTCGAGACCCACAGTTCTCCTCGATCGCTCCCCGCACGAGCACGAGACACGATATTTATCCTCCTGCCTATTCGTATTTATGTTTCGCCTTCCAACCCTCAGCTTTCATCCTTCAGCTTTCATCCCTGTTTGTCCGTATCCTTTTCATCGGTTGTTTCTATTTCAGCGTTTCCGCTTTCCGCGTTTCATCCTTGTTTTTCCCGCTTGCCAGATTCCCCGCACTCGACTAAAATCCGCCGATCTCTTTTAGGTCCCTACGGGCGATGGACGTTGCTATCTCTAAAAGCGGGGTTCCCGTTCGTCTAACCGACGAGCGATGGGTTCACATCGTTGAGAACCACGACGATCTTGCTGGATACAATGATGCGGTCTTGGACACTGTCGAAAATCCTGACTTGATCCTTGCAGGATACAGTGGCGCGCTTATTGCCGTAAGAGCAATGGGTAGAAGGAAGTACCTCGCTGTGGTATACAGAGAGACAAGCCGGTACGATGGGTTCGTGATCACAGCATATTTCACATCTAAGATCGCAAAGAGTTCAATTCGATGGCAAAAACGCTAGCAGCGAAAGCGGTAGAAGAAATTTCCGGCGCCCTGCCTCATCTTATCCGTTTACCGCAAGGCAGAGCGTGGATCGATTACGACGATGAAGCCGATGTCCTTTACGTCAGTCTCAAACGACCCCAAAAAGCGACGGACACGGAGTTGCTTAAGGACAAAGGGGTTTTGCTGCGGTACCGAAATAAAGAGTTGGTTGGTGTGACCATCCTCGACGCGTCTAAACGTCGCAAGGTTAAGAAACGTCCAGCGTAAATTCTTACGCTCTCCACCTTCATTTCTAGCCGGACTATTAGCGGCAATGGTTTGGCGCGTCATTTCGACGTTTCGGGAATTCCCGAAACGTGGAAGTGTCCATGGGAAGCTCATTTTGACGTTTTGAGAATTCTCAAAAGGTGGAAGTGTGCGGCTGAGTGAGAGTGCCAAGGGTTATCTTCGATCGAGACGGGAATCATGTCTGAAGAAAGGTTGTAGCCGTTGCAACGAGAGGGCAACGAACTCTCCGCTATATTTGTGACCATGGTCCGAAATACTAAAGCAAAAGCCGGCAAATAGTCCCATTTCAGCTTTCATTTTTCATCTTTCATCTTTTGCACCCCCGCCTATCCCCTGTATTTAAACCGCTTGCCAGATTCCCCGCACTCGACTAAAATCGGCAAACTTCTCATATGGCTACTGAATCTGGTAAGCTCTTTCCGTTCCACAACGTCAACCTCTTCTCAGATCATTTTCTAACCAAGAGATTGCCTGCCGAATCCTCGCTCTGGAGCAGTGAAAAAGTCGCTGCACAGGCGGCATTCGAAAAGATTCTTCAGCAGTACAAGCAATTCAAAGCCAGCTATAAAAGTGCGAATGAAGCACAGACCGAGCAGGACTTCATCCGACCCGTGCTCGACCTGCTGGGATATTCTTACATCGTGCAGACTTCGCTGAAACATCACGGAAAGTTCAACCAACCTGATTACACTCTCTTCGCCGACGAGATGACCAAAAAGGAGGCCGGGTCTTTCAAAGTCAAGGAACAAGAGGCCTTTTACAGCAAAGCTCTCGTCATCTGTGACGCCAAATACTGGGGCCGACCGTTAGACATCAAGCTCGCCGACAAAAAAGACACGCTTACGAACGTTAACCCAAGCTTTCAAATCGTCAACTACCTTGTGGGCGCGAACGTCGATTGGGGCATTCTCACGAATGGAAAGCTGTGGCGTCTGTACTATCAAAAAGCCAGTTCGCGCTCATCAAACTTCTACGAAGTCGATCTTGAGGACTTGTTACTCAAGAAGAACGCGGCAGACTTTTTATACTTCTACCTCTTCTTTCGGAGGGACGCTTTCGTCCAGGACTCGCACGGCAAGACTTTTCTCGATCATGTCTTGGCAAGCTCGACGGAGTACGCCGCCGAATTAAGCGATCGGTTAAAAGCCAAGGTCTTCGAGGAGATATTCCCTCACTTGGCCAGAGGCTTCCTCCACTACCGGAAAAGCGTGCTCGGCATCAAGATAGAGACTGACGAAAGTCTCAAAGAAATCTACAGTGGGACGCTTACACTGCTTTACCGACTGCTTTTTATTTTATATGCGGAGGACCGCGAGCTTTTGCCCCGTAGCGAAACTGCGTATCGCCACTACAGCCTGGTGAACCTGAAGCAAAGAGTGGCGGAGCTCCGCGACAAAAAGGCGACCCTAACTGAACTGTCCACGGATCTCTGGGGCGACCTGGAGACGCTTTTTAGAATCATTGACCTTGGCGACCCAAAACTAAATGTCCCCGCTTACAACGGGGGTCTATTCAGTCACAAGAATCCTAAGAACGACTTCCTGAAAGCCAACCGAGTTCCAGATCCCTGGTTAGCAAAGGCTATCGACCATTTAACTCGCGAGCTTGATAGGGAAACCGGCAAGCCACAGTTCGTAGATTATAGTGAGCTTGAGGTGCGTCATCTCGGAAGCATCTATGAGGGCCTGTTGGAATTTCATCTGAAAATCGCCGACGAAGACAAAGCAGTTGTCAAAGAAAAGGGACGTGACATTTATAAACCCGTTGCGGAAGTAAAAACTCCGAAGGAGATCGTCAAGCATGGCGATCTGTATTTGGAAAATGACAAGCACGAGAGAAAAAGCACCGGCAGCTACTACACGCCGGACTATATTGTCCACTACATTGTCCAGAATACCGTCGGTCCCGTCTTGGACGAGAAGCTCAAGAATGTGGCGAATTTGTTTACTGAGATCTCCTCACTAGAGGCGAAAGTAAAAAGAGCCACCACATCGAGGGCTGCTCAAGCAGATCATCTGAAGACGAAGAAGCAAGCGGCGATAGATGAACTGTTTTCCCTGAAAATCCTTGACCCCGCGATGGGCAGCGGCCACTTTCTGGTCGAAACAGTGGATTTTCTGTCCGATCATATCATCAAGTTTTTGCACGACCATCCCGACAACCCCGTTCTCGAAGAAATTGAAAGGCTCCGGGGGATCATACTGAGCGATCTCAAAAAGAAAGGCATCCAGATTGACGACGCAAAACTTATACCGACGAACCTAGTCAGGCGCATGGTGATGAAGCGCTGCATTTTCGGTGTGGACCTCAACCCGATGGCTGTCGAGCTTGCGAAGCTTTCCCTTTGGCTTCATTCATTCACGCTCGGTGCTCCCCTGTCCTTTCTGGACCACCATCTGAAGTGCGGCAATAGCCTGATTGGCACGTCTGTCAAGAAGGTCAAAGGAAGTATGGAAGAGGTCACGGTGGGAGAAGAGGGCCGATACGTCGATTCGGAAGGACGAGAAAAGATCGTACCCGAACAAAGGGCTTTGTACCTCTTTGGATCACAATTTGCTGGGCTCCTATCTGCTACTGAACTGATGCGGCAGGTCGGGGAACTCACAGACTCAACATTCGAAGAGGTCCAGGAAAGCCAGCATAAATATGAAACGGCCGCCGACGCGCTAGGACCATTCAAGTTAATTCTCGACCTTTGGACGAGCGAATATTTTGGTAACGACGAAGCTCACGAGTTTCTCACTCGCGGTGGCGACGTGGAAGCTTTTCTAAAAGGCAACGGTCGCCTTTTTGACAAAATTCGGAAGCTTCGAACCGAGACCGAAAATCTTGCTCGCACGAGACACTTTTTCCATTGGGAATTGGAGTTTCCAGAGGTCTTTTATGACAGCGGGAGAGAGAAAGAAAATCCGGGATTCGATGCGATTATAGGGAATCCCCCGTATGATGTTGTCTCGGAAAAGGAACAACTGAGAGATGTCGATTTTGAGAAGTCGTATGTAACTGCTTCTTCCACATTTTCTGCGGCTATTGGAAACAAGCTCAATCTGTACCGTCTGTTTGTGGCTTTGGCGGTCAATCTTCTACGGTCTGGCGGTCAAAATGGCTTCATTGTGCCAATGTCACTGCTCGCTGATTCCCAGAGTAGGAATTTAAGGAAATCTCTTCTGGAACGCTGTCGCCTAAAAACTGTCGAGGCCTTCCCGCAGAAGGATGATCCGCGAGACCGGATCTTCTTTGACGCAAAGCTTTCAACCTGTCTCTACGTACTAGAGAATGCAAAACCAGAATCTTTCACAATTAGAGTTCATCCTGGCAAAGACATACGGGCCGATTCGAGTTACATCCAGATAGATCCGGCGGCTATCCAGCAGCTCGATCCGAAAAACCTGAGTATTCCTTGTTATCCCAGCATGACAGCGGACGACTTTGCTCTGGCACTCAAGCTCGTTTCTGTCAGCGAGGGAACCACAATGGGCGACTTCGCACCGTCCCAACAAGGCGAAGTAAATCTAACCACTCATGCAGCATTTCTCAGCGAGAAGCCTGTTGGACCAATTGTATTGCGAGGCGCGCACGTTGACCGTTACATCTTCAACGAAAGTCCAAAACAGGGCGAACCAAAGTACCTACGCACCAAGGAGTTTCTTAGAGAGTTTGGACCTGACGCCAAAGCCTTCGATCACCGCCATACCAGGGTGGGCTACCAACGAGGATCAGCCATAGATAACTGGAGGCGGATCATCGCTACAGTTATTGAATACGGGAACTTCTGTTCCGACACGATCAACTACATCGTGAACCCCAAAGATATCGACCTCTACGCAGTTCTCGGCCTTCTGAATTCAACCCTATGGGAATGGCGATTTCGTCTAACCAGCACAAACAACCACGTGAACTCGTACGAAATCGACACAATGCCACTTCGCCCTTTTGCGTTCACGACGGAGAAAGTAGAGCGCGCCAACCTTCTTGAAAAAGCCACACGTCTTTACAACCGCTGTATCGCAAAGAACGACTTGCTCTGCGTCACTGGCTTCGTGGATCACTGCCTTAAGCAGAAACCCGAGCAGGCGGATGTGGTACATGACGTACTCGCGTTCCTCGCTAAGCGAATGATCGAGATGAATAAGGAGAAGCAAGCCGAGACGAAGGGATTCCTAGAATGGCTGGAGTCAGCCATCGGCGCAAAAGTGGATGAGATCAAGAACAAAACCAAGATTAGATCGTACCACGAAGGTAGTCTTGAAGATTTACTCGACGTTCTGAAGGAAAACATCAAGGCTCTCAAAACAAATCCCAGCAGTAAGGAGTTTTACGAGGTACTCAAAGACGCCTTTCAAAAGAGCACGGCCAAAATACTCCCGCTGAAAAAAAACATCGCTACTACTGACCGATTGATTGATCTTATTGTGTACCGGCTCTACGGGCTTACTGAGGAGGAAGTTAAAGTTGTGGAAGGAGACCAGGTTCAGAAGTAATTCGTATGGCTAAACAAAAATCACTCGTCTGCAAACACTTAGAAAACATTTCCGGCGACGTGCTTAGCAGGTATCGGAATGTAATACGCGACTTCGTAAAGGGCCAGCACGGCGTTTATGCGCTTTACCAAAAGAACCGGCTTCAGTATGTCGGGTTGGCCTCTAACCTTCGGTCGCGCTTGGGCCATCATCTAAAGGATCGCCACGCAGGTACTTGGGAGCTTTAGTGTTTACCTAACAGTAACCGATGAACATCTACGCGAGCTGGAATCTCTGGTCCTTCGAATCGCTGCGCCTAAAGGCAATAGGCTGACGGGCCAATTTTCAGAATCTGAAGACTTACGCCCGCGCTTTCGTCGGCAGATATCGGAATATCATAAACTAGAGCTTGCAAGAATGTTGGGTCTGACGACGCGGGAGAAAGTAGAGAGGGTGGCGGCTCGCGTCAAGAGCAATGGCCGCATCCCAACTCTGGCAAAGCATGTAAGGCGGCCATTCACGATTCGCATGAGTTACAAAGGAAGGCTCTACAAGGCTCAGGTCAGACGCGACGGCACGATTTACCATCGCGGCAAAAGCTACACGTCGCCGTCGTCGGCCGCCAGCGCGATCACCCGCAAGCCTATCGACGGCTGGCACGCCTGGAAATATCTGCGTATTCCCGGGGGCTGGGTGTCATTGGACGAGCTACGAAAATGACACTGATCGAAACACCAAAGTGGATTGATTTATTCGCTGAGATCTTAGAGCAGGGGAAAAAAGCTCTCGAATGGGGGCTCCCTGAAGGATGGTGTCATGCCGAATTATATCGTGAACTTAAAAGTCGTGAGGCAGAAAGCGGTTGGATACCTTTTCCCGACGAAACGCCGTATGTCACTTGTTACCCTACAAAGACGGCAAAAAGCGACACGGGTAACAAATGGGCTGATTTGTGCCTCCATACACCAACCGCCGACGCTTGGTATTGGTTTGAATTGAAAGCGCGAAAGAAGATGGACGAAAATTTGCGTGACAAACGAACACTACAAGGGCGAGCGGCGCTTAGGAACGATGTTGCGGCGTTGGTCGGATTTGATGTTCAGAGAACTGCTAAGCTGTGGGAAATTAGTACCCCCGCTTCGAACAACTATAGTCCTCATGTCAAGGACTTTTCTCAGCGTTTACTTAACAGACAACAAAATTTTGCCGCAGCTTTTCTCCAACTGGGAGCCGGTCCGACCCACAAAAATTGGGATCATAAAGTTTTTTCGGAAGCACTAGAAAAGTGGCTGCACCACCGGCAAAAGGGACCGCAAAACGTCTCGCGACCCGCTCTGACAGTTGAAAACGTCACAGAAACGACAATAGGAGAGCATTCCCTAGTTCTGTATGAGTGGCTCATAGAGCCGGCAACTTAGATGTCTAAGGGGGAAATTTTAGGGTCAGGCTTGCATAGATGAATGGACGAAGGGGCAACAGGCAAAGCCATACAGACCGCCAAGTGGGCGACGAGGATGACCAGATGGGCCATCGGATTCGAGACGAACGGCAGGCGAGTCGGCTCATCGAAGATAAAGCCGACGAGGCGGTGGCAGCTCGTGGGATTTCCTGGCGCGGCTCCCCGGTCCGCCGATATTGCTCCTGGTTTGAATTTTCTATAGATATAATCGGCACAAGTTCAGGAGGTAGGATCATGGCAACCACAACGGAGCGCCCTCTCGCTGATGCGCTCACCGCAATCAAGATGCGCCGCGCGGTGAAGGAGTACCTTCCCACCGAGATTCCTCGGGAGTGGATCGAGGAGCTGCTCGACGCCGCCCATTGGGCGCCCAACCACAAATTGACCCATCCGTGGCGTTTCCACGTGTTCTCCGGAGCGGGGCGCGAGCGATTGGTCGGAGCCCGACAGGCGGCAGTACGTTGGGCCGCGGAGAAAAAGGGTGAGCAGGCGAGCGAAGACGCTCTCGGCTTCGCTCGGGCTAAGTGTTATTCGTCCCCGGTCGTGATCATCGTTTCCATGGTGGGCGATGAGAACAAAATCGTTGATCAGGAGAACTACGCGGCCTGCTGGTGCGCGATTGAGAACCTGCTGGTCGCGGCCACCGCGCGAGGCCTGGGCAGCTATCCCAGCACGGGCGCCTGGATCGACGAAAACTTCGTTGGCCCAATTCTCGGACTCACAGAGAAAGAGCGGCCGGTGGCGTGCGTTTTCTTGGGGTACTCCGAGCAGGAGACTATGGCCAAGCGCCTGCCCGTGGAGCGCCATACCACCTGGTACACCGAGGCCTGAAATTCTCGCCTGAGTAAGGAAATCTCAGGGGCTGGCCTGGATATCTTGCGGAAAGGTTTTGAAAGACCTCGGGAAAAAGCTAAGAGTTTTCGGCGAAAACACTGTGTTTAAGAATTGGCCGTTGTTCAACGGTAGAGATCGGCCGTGTGGTATTGCACTTTTTCTAATTGCAGCGCGAGCCCTTCGATTTGCTCCTGCCAATAGTGCTCGGTCCCGAAGGCAGGAAACGCCACTTTGAAAGCGCTGTCTTCCCAGCGGCGCGCGATCCACGCGGAAAAGTAAATCATGCGCAGCGCCCGCAACGGCTCGATGAGCTCCATCGTCGTCATGTCGAAAGTTCTGATCTGTTCGTAGGCATCGAGCAAGATACGCCTTTGCTCTTTCCCGTAGTCGTCGTCTCCGCCCGTAAGCATCCAGATGTCTTGAACGGGAGGCGCGTAGAGCATGTCGTCGAAATCGATGAAGTACGGATTGTCTCTATTCCACAAAATATTTCCGGAGTGGCAATCCCCGTGGACCAGAACGTACTTGACGTCCTCGAAACGAGGAGTAATGGCGTCGCAAATTTGCGTTACGATCGTTTCGAAGCGACTTGCGAGTTCCATCGGAACGAAGTTTCCGTCTTTTAAAAACTTCAAAGGATCTCGCCCATAAGTTTGAGGATCAAGCCGTAACCGGGGGGGCGGCTTTTATCGTCGCCCCGACGTTATGAAGGCGAGCCATGAATCTTCCCAGGCGCGTGAGCTGTTCCGTCGTCAGTTCCGGCTCGAGTCGCCCCGGACGCTTCGGGAAGATTGTGAACATCACTTCGCTAATTTCGAAAATACTTTGTCCCTTGTCGTCCGTGAGCGGGCAGACGACCGGAATTTCGCTTTCTTCGAGGGCCTTCAGAAAATCGTGCTCGGCCTGAATCGTGGCGCGGCTCCAGCGGCCGGGGCGGTAAAATTTGATGATGACGTGCGGGCCTTCTTCCATCTCGATGTCGTACACACGGTTTTCCAGCGCATTGAGCGCGTAGAAGCGGCCCGTGCAACGCCCGCCCAATTTCTCGGCGGCGTCAAAAATGACCTCTGGAAGAATCTGCAGGAAGTTGTCTAGCATATCCTTCATCCTAGACGAGCGTACCCTCCTTGTACACTCCCGTTTGATGGTCGGGGCCTGGCCTGGATAAAAAAGAGCGGGACCCATCGATCTACCGTTGCGTAATCGCGCGAATGGACATTTTAAGAGAGTTAGGCTACTTTTCGACGAGACTTGCACATGAACCCCAAATGTCCAAAATGTTCCAGTCGTTGGGGTCGAATCTTGAATTTTGATGTTCGACAAAATCTCCGCTGTCCGGCTTTCTTCGATACGGATACGGATACGGGGTCAGGCCTGACTATGGACTTATCGCGCTGAACGCGCCGTTGAAATTCCGGGCGCGTAGGGCAAGGCATTTATCTCCTGACATTTATCTCGTGACACTTTCACTTTTTTAGAATTCTCAAACCGCCGAAATGAGCCGCGATATGAATCTAACTGATCGTGTTCGTGCTCGTGGCTCGTGCTAGTCACCGATAAGAGATGATAACTTCACGCGGATGCTTCCACGTTTCGGCAATTCCCGAAACGTCGAAATGAGCCACTTTCACGTTTTCGCAATTACGAAAACGTGCAATGATGGGTTTAGTCTAATACAAGCACCGTTATGAACCTCTCATCCAAATTCGACCAGGCGCTTCAGTACGCGGCCGCTATTCACAGGGAACAGATCCGCAAAGGAACCGAGATCCCATATCTCGCCCATCTGCTGGGCGTTGCGAGCATCGCTCTCGAGCATGGCGCGAACGAGGACGAAGCCATCGGCGCCTTGCTCCACGACGCCGCCGAGGATGCCGGCGGACTCGCGCGAATCGAAGACATACGCCGCAACTTCGGCGATGCCGTCGCCGCAATCGTCGAAGGCTGCACGGATTCCGTAGTTGTGCCGAAACCGCCGTGGCGCAAGCGCAAGGAGGATTATATCGCACATCTTCCATCCGCATCCCCGTCGGTGCGGCTGGTATCGGCGTCGGACAAGCTCCACAACGCGCGGGCGATCCTCAGCGACTATCGGCAGCACGGCGAGGCGCTATGGTCCCGCTTCACCGGCCGGAGAGAGGGAACCTTGTGGTATTACCGGTCGCTCGTCAAAGCTTTCGCCGCGGCGGATCAAAACCCGCTCGCCGAAGAATTGGACCGCGTGGTTTCCGAAATCGAGCGCTTGAGCAGTCAGTAGTAGACGACTAGGAAATCTTGGTTCTGCTCCGGGGTCAGGCATGACGATTGACTTATTTTTCGACTGGCCGGCTTTATCCACGCATCAATCTCAAAACGTCACTTTCATGTTTTCGTAATTGCGAAAATGTACAACCATGGTGACTGCGTTTCGCATATTTCGACCACAGCCTATATCGATTGCTCTTGACCGACGTTCGCAATAATGCGAACATGCTCGAGCGGTGTCATGTCTAGAATTGAGGTTGTTTTCTACCAGGAGGCGGCCGAGACCGTTCCCGTGCTCGATTGGCTGGACCGTCTCCCTGCCAAAGCCCAGGACAAGTGCCGTGTGCGCATTGAGCGGTTGCGGGATCTCGGCCATGAATTGCACCGACCGGAAGCGGATTATTTGCGGGACGGTATTTATGAGCTGCGTGTCGGACTTGGAGGCATGAATTATCGCATGCTCTATTTCTTTCACGGGCGCATCCCAGCGGTTCTTGCCCACGGTCTTGTCAAGGAGCGCGAAGTGCCGCCGCGCGAGATCGAGGAGGCGCTCCGAAGAAAGCGCAAGTTCAAACTGGACCCCAGGCGGCATACTTACAAGGAGGGCTGACCATGCCAAAGGCGAAAAAAAGACCGACCACCGATGCGGTGAAAATTCTCCATCGCCGCTATTATGAAGGGAAGCCGCAACGCCTTGCCGATCTCGAGACGGCGCGGGCAAACGACCATGTCGCTCGTAAAATTACCACCCTGCGGGCTAAAGCCGGCCTTAGCCAACGACAACTAGCGCGAATGGTCGGCACCACCGCGTCCGTCATTTGCCGTCTTGAAGATGCCGATTACGAAGGTCACTCCCTGGCGATGCTGAACCGTATCGCGGCCGTTCTCAATCGCCGCGTCGAGATTCGTTTCGTCCCAGCCGAAAACCGGTTGAAGTCGGCATAGAGGCGAAGTCGTCGTCGGAGTCGAATCTTGAATTTTGATGTTCGACAAAATCCCCGCCGTCCGGCTTTCTTCGACAATCCCACTTTTTGAGAATTCTCAAAACGCCGAAATGAGTGGAGCACAAGATGACCCTAGCTAGTTCTCACTGAAAAAGTACCGTTGGCAAATTACACTATGGCCCTGGCA
>CAYOJC010000076.1:0-23914 GCA_964404195.1 uncultured Syntrophobacteraceae bacterium | reverse complement strand
TCGGCCCCGTGGAACCGGTTGGTCCCGTTGGACCTGTTGCTCCAGTGGCACCAGTAGCACCCGTTGGTCCTGTGGGGCCGGTTGGTCCCGTAGCGCCGATGTCGCCGGTGCGAGTGAACGTAAAGATGATTCCATCTCCGTCGGCAAAAGGATTGGCTGCGCTCGATCCAGTATTTGTGACGGTGAAGTTTCTATAACCGGATGGTGTTGCTCTCGCCGAAAGATCGAACGTGAGCCACTTGGTTTGATCCGTAGCTTTTGAAAGTCGTACTTGTCCCTTCACCGGCGAAGAGCTGGCGTCGAGCGTATCGAGAACAGCCGTCCAATCGGTTGAGCCCGTATCGAGGATATCGGCTCTGATGGTAGTCGAGAGATTCTGCGTTGCATTATCGAGGCGCAGAAATCCATTGCCGGGATCGGCGTCCGCCGTAGTCGTGCTGAACGTGTACTGAATCGTGATCGCGCCGCCCTGCGCGCCGGTCGCTCCCGTGGGACCTGTTGGTCCGGTAGGACCAGTGGCTCCCGTTGGACCGGTTGCTCCCGTCGCTCCCGTGGGACCTGTCGGCCCCGTGGGACCGGTTGGACCTGTTGCTCCAGTGGCACCAGTTGGTCCTGTAGGTCCAGTTGCTCCAGTAGGTCCAGTCGGTCCCGTTGCGCCCAAATCGCCGGTGCGAGTGAACGTAAAGATGATTCCATCACCGTCGGCAAACGGATTGCTTGCGCTCGATCCGGTGTTCGTGACGGTGAAATTTCTATAACCGGATGGAGTCGCTCTCGCCGTTAAATCGAACGTGAGCCATTTGGTTTGATCCGTAGCTTTTGAAAGTCTTACTTGGCCTTTGACTGTCGAAGAGCTGGCGTCGAGAGTATCCAGCACTGAGGTCCAGTCTGTCGAAGCTGAGTCGAGCAGATCGGTTCTGATCGTCGTCGAAGAATTTTGCGTTGCGTTGTCGAGTCGGAGAGTTCCGTTGCCTGGATCGGCGTCCGCCGTCGTCGTGCTGAACGTGTACTGAATCGTGATCGCCCCGCCTTGCGCGCCGGTTGCACCCGTGGGACCTGTTGGTCCGGTCGCTCCCGTCGGACCAGTTGGTCCGGTAGGACCAGTGGGTCCAGTGGCTCCCGTTGGACCTGTCGGCCCCGTGGGACCGGTTGGACCTGTTGCACCTGTTGCTCCAGTGGCACC
This sequence comes from uncultured Syntrophobacteraceae bacterium, assembly GCA_964404195.1. Classification (GTDB taxonomy): domain Bacteria; phylum Desulfobacterota; class Binatia; order UBA9968; family UBA9968; genus JAJPJQ01. The sequence continues at coordinate 22,731 of CAYOJC010000076.1, read as the reverse complement.
AGTTGGTCCAGTTGTTCCCGTAGGTCCAGTCGGACCCGTAGAGCCCAAATCGCCGGTGCGAGTGAACGTAAAGATGATTCCATCTCCGTCGGCAAAAGGATTGGCTGCGCTCGATCCAGTATTTGTGACGGTGAAGTTTCTATAACCGGATGGTGTTGCTCTCGCCGAAAGATCGAACGTGAGCCACTTGGTTTGATCCGTAGCTTTTGAAAGTCTTACTTGGCCTTTGACTGTCGAAGAGCTGGCGTCGAGAGTATCCAGCACTGAGGTCCAGTCTGTCGAAGCTGAGTCGAGCAGATCGGTTCTGATCGTCGTCGAAGAATTTTGCGTTGCATTGTCGAGCCGCAGAGTTCCGTTGCCCGGATCGGAATCCGTCGTTGTGGCGCTAAACGTGTACTGAATCGTTATCGCCCCGCCCTGCGCTCCGGTTGCACCGGTGGGACCTGTGGGGCCCGTTGGTCCAGTAGCTCCAGTGGGTCCCGTCGGTCCCGTTGGTCCAGTGGGTCCGGTAGCGCCTGTTGGACCAGTAGGTCCAGTGGCACCGGTTGGTCCTGTCGGACCGGTAGCTCCGGTCGGGCCAGTTGGTCCCGTCGGACCCGTAGCACCGGTCGCTCCCGTAGGACCCGTCGGTCCCGTTGCGCCCAAGTCGCCGGTGCGAGTGAACGTAAAGATGATTCCATCACCGTCGGCAAACGGATTGCTTGCGCTCGATCCGGTGTTCGTGACGGTGAAATTTCTGTAACCGGATGGAGTCGCTCTCGCCGTTAAATCGAACGTGAGCCACTTGGTTTGATCCGTAGCTTTGGAAAGGCGTACTTGTCCTTTGACTGTCGAAGAGCTGGCATCGAGAGTATCCAGCACTGAGGTCCAGTCCGTCGCGCCCGAGTCGAGCATATCCGCTCTGATCGTCGTCGCTGAATTTTGCGTTGCGTTATCGAGACGGAGATTACCATTGCCCGGATCGGCGTCAGCCGTAGTCGTGCTAAACGTGTACTGAATCGTGATCGCCCCGCCTTGCGCTCCGATGGATCCAGTAGGACCGGTTGGTCCTGTGGCTCCAGTAAGACCGGCGGGTCCAGTCGAACCGGTTGCCCCCGTAGAACCAGTCGCCCCAGTGGGTCCCGTTCCGCCCGTCGCGCCCGTCGGTCCAGTAGGACCGGTAGCTCCAGTAGAACCTGTCGCTCCCGTTCCTCCAGTTGGACCTGTGGTTCCAGTCGGACCTGTCGCGCCCGTAGGTCCTGTTGCTCCGGTTGCACCCGTTGGACCTGTCGGTCCGGTTGCGCCTATGCTGTTTTCTGAAAGGTCGAGTGTAATGTCTAGTTGGGAGTAATTCTTACCGCTCTCTTTAGAATCGAACTCTACATTCAGCGTTCCGCCGGTATATACGAGAGCGATACCATTATTACTCGTGCCATTGACCCAATCTTGCACGAGCGGTGTGAGATCGATGCTGATGAATTGATTGGCATCCAGGGGTGCGACGTTTATTCCGGTCACCTCAGTCACGCCGAGTCCCGGGAACGTTCTATGGGTGACAGTCAACTCATCCCACGTGCCCGTCACACTCGCAATGTTAAAGGAGCCTGCCTTTACCTTGCCCCTTACGAATAGAGTGAGGGTCGCTTTCTTTACGTCATCTCCCGTCGTGCCGGGGGGTAGCGACGAGAGATCAAATTTGAGTAATCCGGTCGAAATCGAGTTGACTAAAATCGTTCGGGTCTTGCCGAACTTGTCCGTCGGCGCCTTAGACTTGATATAACTGTCCTCGAGCAGCGTCGCCTCTAACGCGAACGATGCCGGGACGCAGAAAAATGCCGCGGCGTACGCGAGTAGCGCCGCCAAAAGAACTTTATTTAGCGCTCGTTTCAACTAAGTCACACCCTGCGCCTCGTCAAAATCTTGACGAAAGCGTCTCAAACCAATCAGCTTCTCATCGAGCATGATTGAAAAATTCATCGGGCATTTCGCATCGGGTTGCTTGGAGCAAAACCAAGGCCAGCTCAAAGCACGTTTCATCGCGCGTGCTTTTTTACACCCGTTTGTACCCGTCTATCGGCGGGGAAAATGGGAACTTTAGTGGAGGGAATGGTGTCGGTCGGGTGCCGGCGCTGCAACTTGCTGATTTACTAGCGGAAATCGGAATTTCGGAAAGAGGACAAAGATGTTCTCTTCTCTGCGGCGCGGTTGCCTTTGCCTTGTTGTCCGACAATACAAAATCGGATGGCGCCTCGGGCGACGGAGCGCTCGAGCGGGGCATGTACATAATTGAACAAGTCGCAATGTGCGTGGAATGTCATACGCCGCGGGATCAGGGTGGTCGGTTGATCCGCGCGGAATATCTTCGGGGCGCGCCGGTTCCGGTGAAGGCGCCTCCTTATCCCAATCTGAAGTGGCCATCAAGCCGCCGGCAATCGCCGGCTTGCCCGGATACAATAAAGATCAAGGCGTGCGTCTATTGACGGAAGGCATCACGACCAGCGGAAGAGTCCCCGACCCGCCGATGCCGCGCTTTCGACTGACTCCCGCGGACGCCGAGGCCCTGGTCGCGTATTTGAAATCGTTGCCATAGCGACCGACATTCTGCAAAACGCTAAAGACGAACCCATAGATTCGCCCGATGCATTGGCGCATTTCGTGTGCTAGGTTCTTTGCCGGATGGACGAGTCATTGCTGCAGTTCGGACTCAGGGCGTTTGCGACGCTGTTCATCGTCGTGGATCCGCTCGGCGTGGCGCCGATGTTCGTTGCGCTGACCAGCGAGCTTCGCGACGCTGAACGGCGGAGAACTCTGTCGCGGGCGTTGATCATCGCCTTCAGTGTGACGATGTTTTTTCTCCTGGGCGGCGGCTTTCTGCTTTCCTATCTAGGCGTGACGGTGCACGCGTTTGCCATCAGCGGCGGGATTCTCCTGTTCGTAGCATCGCTCCCGATGCTGTTCGGCCAGCGGCCCGGCTTGCAGGCCCCCGAGCGCCACGAGCAAGGAACGGCGGGAGAAGATATCGCGATCTTTCCTCTCGCCATACCTCTGCTCTCCGGTCCGGGAACGATCACGACCGTTTTGCTGCTGACCAATCAGATTCGCGGCGATTTTCTCCGCCTGGGAATATTCGCCGCCGTTATTGCCGTTGTTTACCTGATCGCCTGGTGGGTCCTCTACGCCGGCGAGCGGCTGATGGCGCGCCTGGGAGAAAGTAAAGTCCACATCATCACGCGCGTCCTGGGAATCGTCCTTGCCGCGTTGGCCGTACAGTATGTCTTGAGCGGCCTGTCCGGCTACTACGAGTTGTTAGTAACCACGGGCGCAAGGTGAGACCGCAGCCCATCCATCCCGTTGGAACTTCATCCCAGGTCCCGCAAAACTTTTCGCGCCGCGAAATAACCGCACATGCCGTGGACGCCGCCGCCGGGCGGCGTCGAGGCCGAGCAGAGATACAATCCTTTGACCGGAGTCGAATAAAGTTTCGACGTCGGGCGCAAGAAAAACTGTTCCACGGTGGCTGCGCCGCCGTTGATATCGCCGCCCACGAGATTGGCATTATGACGCTCCAAGTCCGCGGGCGAATGAATTTTCCGCAAGAGCACGCGGCGGCGAAATCCCGGTGCGAATCGCTCGATCTGATTTTCTATTTTTTCGGTCATATCTTCCGTCGAGCCGTTCGGCGTGTGGCAATAGCCCCATGCCGTATGTTTTCCGGCGGGAGCGCGCGTCGGATCGAAGAGCGACGGCTGCGCCAGCAGCACGAACGGTTTGTCGCAGGACTTTCCTTCCCACGCGGCGCGCTCGGAGAGAGAGATCTCTTCCAGTGTCCCGCCCAGATGAACCGTGCCCGCGAGGCTGCAAGCTTCGTTCCTCCATGGGATCGGGCCATTCAATGCCCAATCGATCTTGAAGACGCCCATGCCGTAACGATATCGCTCCAGCCGGCGGCGAAATCCTCCCGGCAGTCGCGGCCCGGCGATTTTTAACAACTGGCGCGGCGTCAAGTCGCATACCGTCGCACCTACGTTCGGAAGATCGTCGAGCGATTCGATGCGAGTTCCCGTGACGATCTTGCCTCCCAAAGAACGCAGATGTCCGGCCAAAGCGTCGGCGATCTTCTGCGAGCCGCCTTCGGGTATCGGCCAGCCGACCGCGTGACCCGCTGCGCCCAGCACCAATCCGAAGCCCGCCGTCATGGAATATTCCAGCGGCAGCATCGAATGCGCCGCGAGGCCGGCAAACAGAGCGCGGGCGCGATGTCCTGTGAAGAATTTTTCTGCGATTTTCCGGGCAGAGCCCAGCGCGCGCAAGCCGAAAGAGAAAAGCTTGAAAGGATGTGAAGGAAAATGGGGCGGCGCTAAAAAATCCCGGAGGAGAGCTTCCCAATTTTCAGTCACCGGTCCCAGCAACTTCCGGTACGCCGCCGCGTCCTCGCCCAATTGCGCGCAGGTTTTTTCCAAAGAGCGCTCGAGCAGGATTGCCGAGCCGTCGTCCAGCGGATGCGCCAGAGGCGCCGGCGGTTGAATCCATCGAAGACCGTATTCCGCCAGGGGCAGTTTATGAAAAAAGGGCGAAGCAAGCGCCAGCGGGTGGACCGCCGAGCAGAGGTCGTGCACGAAGCCGGGCACGGTCAGCTCGGCCGATCTCGCGCCGCCGCCGTACGTAGATTCCGCCTCGTACACGACGACCGGCCAGCCGGCCTCGGCGAGAACGATTGCGGCGGCCAGCCCGTTGGGACCGGAGCCGATCACTACGGCATCGTGGGCGCGCGCTGACATGCTCACAGGGAGAATCGCACGATCCAATTCCGGATGCCACTGACGGCCCTGATGGACAAATTTCACGGAAAATGAAATAATCTTTTTTTCACAACATTATGCCGCAACTCAGAAAAGATCCCGTGATCGGCCGTTGGGTGATCATCTCGACCGAGCGCGCTAAAAGACCCCATTACGAGCACCGCAAAACGCCTCCCCGCAGCGGTCCCTGTCCGTTCTGCGAAGGAAACGAAAGCCAGACGCCGCCGGAAATATCGGCCTACCGGCCGGGCGGATCCCAGCGGGACGGTCCCGGCTGGACGCTGCGTGTCGTTCCCAATAAGTTCCCCGCGTTGATGATCGAGGGCAATCTCGACCGGCGCGGCGAAGGGCTCTACGATCTCATGAACGGCGTCGGCGCGCACGAAGTGATCATCGAGACGCCCAAGCACGAAGTGAACGCGGGGAATTTGGACGACAAACAATTCGAAGAGCTGCTCTGGGCCTATCGCGACCGCGTCCTGGACTTGAGAGAAGACAAGCGGTTCCGCTACGTTCTGATTTTCAAAAATCAGGGCGCGGACGCCGGCGCCACCATGGAGCACACCCATTCGCAGTTGATCGCGCTGCCGATCGTCCCGCGCAACGTCACCGACGAGCTGGTCGGCGCGGGAGAATATTTTAAATACAAGGAGCGCTGCATCTACTGCGACATCGTGCGTCAGGAGATCGAAGACCGCGTCAGGATCGTCGCCGAGAACGACAGCTTCGTCGTCATCTGTCCCTTCGCGTCGCGCTTTCCTTTCGAGACGTGGATTTTGCCCAAGAAACATTCGTCCTACTTCGAGCACGCGACCAAGCTGGAGTACGTCGATCTCGCGCGCGCGCTAAGAGAGACTCTGATACGGCTCAACCGGACGTTGAACGATCCGCCATTGAACTACCTCATCCACTCGATGCCATTTCAGGAAATGGACAACGGCCACTTTCACTGGCACATCGAAATGATGCCGAAGCTGACCCAAGTGGCAGGCTTCGAATGGGGCACGGGCTTTTACATCAACCCCATGCCGCCCGAGCTGGCCGCCCAGTCCCTGCGGGAGATCGTGCCGTAAAAAATTCCCCGCCTTGGCGGACATCGCCGCGAAGGCATTTTAGCCCGACATGAAGATTCTCACGGCTGCATCGGAGTGCGTTCCGCTGGCGAAGACCGGCGGGCTGGGCGACGTCGTCGGCGCTCTCTCCGCCGCCCTGGCCGGGCTCGGGACCGAAACGGCCGTCGTTCTCCCCGCCTATCAATCCATTCTGGAAGGCGGCTTCTCTTTGGAAGAAACCGGAATCGAAGTCGAGGCCGAGCTCGGGAAAGATTGCGTTAAAGGCAAAGTTTTAAAGACAACCTTGGACGGCGGAGTCCCGGCTTACTTGATCCGTGAAGACCGTTATTTTCGCCGGCCGTATTTTTACGGCACGCCTCAAGGAGATTACCCGGACAACGCCGAGAGATTCGCGTTTTTTTCCAAGGCCGTGATCCATCTGGCGCAAACGACCGGCCCTTGGGACCTGATCCATTGTCATGACTGGCAAACGGCTCTCATCCCGACGCTCAAAAAACTCGACGCGGCCTCCCGGCTCGGCGCCCAAAAGTGCAAGACCGTTTTTACGATCCACAATCTGGCCTATCAGGGAACCTTTCCCTTCTCGGCCTGGAGCCTGTTGAATCTCGACGCGCGTTACTTTGCGCCGCCATATCTGGAGTTCTTCGGCCGCGTCAATCCGCTCAAAGGCGGAATTCTATTTGCCGACGCGCTCACGACCGTGAGCCGCAAGTACGCCAGGGAGATTTTGACTCCGGAATACGGCTGCGGGCTCGATGGCGTCCTGCGCGGCCGGGAGCGCGATCTTTGCGGGATTCTAAACGGCGTGGATTACCGCGCATGGAATCCCGAAACCGATCCGTACATCAAGAAAAATTACGGCCCCCGCGATCTCAGCGGCAAGAAGATTTGCAAGAAGGATATCCAGGAGATTTACGGGCTTCCTCGGAGAGCCGCAACGCCGTTGATCGGGATCGTCTCCCGTCTGGTGGATCAAAAGGGCTTGGACATCTTTCTCGAAAGCGTGGAGGCCCTTTGTCGGATGGATTTACAGATCGTCATTCTCGGCGCCGGCGACCGAAAATATGAGGCTCTTCTCGCGCAGTTGCCCGGCGCGCACCCGGGAAAGATCGGCGTCAAGATCGGGTTCGACAATGCGCTGGCGCATAAGGTCGAGGCGGGCGCCGATATGTTTTTGATGCCGTCCAAATACGAGCCGTGCGGGCTCAACCAGATCTACAGCCTCAAGTACGGGACGGTTCCGATCGTGCGCGCGACCGGAGGCCTTGACGACACGATCGAAGATTACGATCCGATCGCCGGAGTGGGAAATGGGTTTAAATTTACCCCGTACACCGCGCCGGCCTTGATCGAGGCGGTCAAGAGAGCGATCGTCGTTTATGCCGATAAAAAAGCCCGGCGGACAGTAATCGCCAACGGCATGGCCTGCGACTTTTCCTGGGAGAAATCGGCAAAGGAATACTTGTCCTTGTACGATAAGCTCAGCGGGCTTTCTTAGCGTTCAGCCGAAAAAGATTTCCCCTTTCACACGATTGCCCCGTGGCCGCAATAAGAATAGCTTTCACGCCCAAGGGTAGATCGAAGTCCCGCTCTCTTTTGCAAGCTTTCCTAATCGAGTGACAAATTTCTTCCGTAGATCTCTCATCGCCCGGTCTCAGGGTGTGGTAGAGCAGAAGCGGCGCGTTTGCTATCATAGATACGAACGGGGGAGTTCTGGGAAATGCGCCGCGAATTTAGCCGCCGGTTTCGTGTCCGCCATGACGAGCTCGACTCTTTCGGCCACCTCAACAACGCCGTCTCGCTTAAATATTTGCAAGAAGCGGCGATTCAGGCTTCTGAAGACGCCGGCTACGGACTTCGCTGGTATGAAGAACGAGGCGTCGGCTGGGTCATGCGGCGTCTGGAGATTCGCTATCATCTGCAAGTGCTCTACGGCGACGAGCTTCGAGTGACGACGTGGATATCCCAGTGCGGCAGAGTGGACTGCCTGCGAGAATACGATGTCACGCGCGCCGCGGATGGCGCTCAGGTGGCGCGCGCCCGGGCGCAGTGGGTCTATGTCGATTTGAAATCGGGGCGCCCGGCGCGCTTGCCCGACGAATTCGAAGCCGCTTTTTCCCCGGATGGCGAGGCGGAGGATCTGGGCATACGCGCGTACAAGTCGCGGAAGACGGATAATTGCTACCGCTACCGATCATCGCGCCGGGTCCAGACCTACGAGCTCGATCCGATGGGGCGAGTGCACCACGCGGTGTTTTTCAACTGGATCGAGCAGGCTTACTATGACGCCATCCGGTCGGGCGGCCATCCGTTGGAGGAGTTGCGCGCCGGCGATTGGGCGGTCTTCCAGGGAGGGCACGACATCGAATATTTTGCCCCCGCGCGCGAGAACGACGAAATCGAGATCGTGAGCTGGATTTGCGAGATCGCCAAGGTGCGCGGCGCGTGGATTCACGAAATTTATAATTCCGAGAACCGGAAGCTACTGGCACGCGATTATTCCCTGGGGATTTTCGTCAATTCCCAAGGCAAGCTCACCGCCGCTCCGCAATCTCTCGTCGATGACATTTTGCGAGGTCCGCAAAGTTGACCGGCGCTCCGTTTCCCATCTTCTGCTTTTCCCTGCCGGTGCTATGCTGGCCATGTAGTCACAGACGCATGGAGGCGTGATATGGCCAAGGAGCATCTCGAAATTTACTTGAACGATCATTTGGCGGGCGCGGTGGTGGCGCTGGAGTTGTTGGAAGATCTTGAACGGGAGGGCACGGGGATAACGAAGTCTCTAGCCGAGCTAAGAGCCGATATTGAGGCGGATCGAACGGAGCTTTTAGCTCTCATGCATCGCCTAGGCATAGACGAAAGCCGCACGCGAAAAGTAAGCGCCTGGCTTACGGAAAAGGTCGCGCGCATCAAGATGCGCGTCGATGACAAGTCGAGTGGCTCGCTTCGTCTGTTCGAAAGCCTGGAGGCCATTGCGCTCGGAATCCATGGGAAGTTGGCGCTGTGGCTCGCTTTGAGCGCTGCGTCCGAGATCGCCAACGAGCTGGGGGCGTTGAATATGAACGGCTCGCCAAACGCGCGCAGGAACAGCGTCAGCGTGTAGAGGTGCTTCGGCTGAATGCCGCTAAGGCCGCGCTTGCCTAAGAAGGCGTGAGGCGCGAGGAGAGAGTAGGAAAACAAAATCGATAGACAAGTCCCTCCACCCGCTTGACGGCGATCCTCAATCCGGCCTATTTTAAGTCTTATTCGGCTAATTAGATCGTCCAGTCATCTGTCTCAGGGAGGACAAGAAGATGAAGATGGAAAATTTCTCCACGGGGCGCAAGCGCGGTGGCCGTCTGATCCTTGGCTTTATCGTCTGGGCGCTGCTGGCGGCTCAGATCGCATGCGCTCCCGCCGCCGCGCCGAAGTTAGAGAGCGCGGCCTGCAAGTCCGGCGATTCGGTTGCGGGATACCAAAACTTAAGTCCGACACAACAAACTCAACTCGTCGAAAAATATCAGCAGCAATACGCACCGGCATTGGAAAAAGTCCGCGCGGTGTTGAAGGCGCCCCATTCGGATCCGCCGTTTCGGGTCCTGGGACGACTGAAAGCGACGGACAGCATTCAGGAAAAAATCGTGCGCAAGAAATACACCTGCATATCGGAGCTCACCGATATTGCCGGCGCCCGTATTGTGATCCCGAGCTACGCCGCCATTCCGCTGGTCACGCAGAATATCGAGCGCGCGCTCAAGACCGTGGAGAAAGAAGACATGATCGCCGATCAGCGTGGCACCGGCTACCGCGCCATTCACTATCTCGCAGCGGTGGACGGCCGGCTCGTGGAAATCCAAATCCACACGCACCGCGGCACGATATGGGCGGGGGCCTCGCATCGCCTCGTCTATAAAGGCCCTTTTTCCAAAGACCAGGCGGTGATCGCGTATCTCAACCGGTTGAGCGAGACAATATTCTGGCTCGATTCCGGACTACTCAGAGAGCTTCCCGATGTCCCCGAAACTCTGCCCCGCGAGGCCAAAGAAGATCTGACGAAGGTCGTCGCGAGCGTGCGCGACTTCGGGTTGCAAAGCGCGTTCGAGCTGAATCAGTTTTATGTCCAGCTTGCACGGGAATTGCTGGAGCGCGACTCTTTCGACTTGGAGGACGTAGTAAAGATGAAAGGGGAGGCGTTAGGCGGTAGGCCATAGGCGATAGAAAGATGGCAACGGGCAAGAGCAGAACGGGATCAAGTTTTGATTCGGCAATCCAAAATTGAAAAAGGGAGACGTTATGTCGGACTATGAGCCGGTTGAGATTCGCGGATATTTCCGCGCGTACTCTCACCTGCCGATCTGGGAAGTGCTGGACAAGGCGGGGATTTGGGAAAAGGTCGGCATCAATATGCGTGGCATGGAATTCTGCGCCAGCCCGCCGGAAGCGGAAGGGGCGCTCTTCGACGGCAAAATCGATTTCATCTCCGGCAACCACATCACGCCGTACGCGCTGATCGGGCATGGGAAGCCGATCGTTTGCCTCGCGTCGCCGAGCAACAGCGTGCGCGACCGGCTGGTCTCGCGCGAGCCGGTCCGCTCGCTCGCGGAGCTGCACGGGAAAAAGGTCGTTGACCTGGCGTTCGAAGGCCGCGTCGCCGGCTTCAACCACCTCCGCGGCAACCACGCGCTCTACATCCTCCGCGCCGGACTCAAGCTCAACGACGTCCAGTGGGTCGAGATCGGCGACGACATAACGCCGGCGTTCAGGAAGCAACAGTTCGAGCTCCTCACTTCGGGCAAGGCCGACGCGGCCTTGATTACCGGCGGCACCGCCCAGTACGAGGAAGCCGGCTTGCATGTCTTTCAGCCCGATCCGTTGCCGATGATCAACGGACCGACGCTCACGACCGCCATCACCGCTCTCGAGCGCAAAGACCGCCTGGGCGAGAGAATGGTCAAAGCCGTCGTCATGGGCATTCACTTCGCGCGCACGCACCGCGAAGAAACCGAGCGCATTCTCGACGGCCTCAGAAAGCGCGAACCCGAAGCGGGATCGGTTCGCTACGAGAGCCTGGCGCGAATGCCGATCAAGCCCTATCCCGCACTGGACGCGGTGGCGAACGCCTACGAGCTTTGCCTGATGAAAATTCCCGAGGCGAAAGCGTTCAGCCCGCTGGCGCTATGGGACACACACTACTTACGAGCCCTCGATCAGTCGGGCTTCATCGACGGACTATACAAATAGGGAGAAGGCCGTTGAAAAGGCTCACCTGCTTCGTTGCACTCAAAAGACTCGCTCGACGTACTGAAAAAAGTACGCCTCCGCTCGTCTTTCTTGCGCGCCTCGCATCTGAGACCTTTTGAACGGCCTGCAAGCAAGAACACTGCAACGGAATAAATCAAACCATCGTAGAAACGGTGACGCGTACTATTGATTGAGCGAAGACGGCAACTGAATCCGCCGCGGCGCATGACGGGAAGGGAGCGCCGCTGGCTCGATCCGAACAAGGGTCTCCTCAAATTATTCGAGCGCGAAATCGATTTTCTGGTGTCGCGCTTTATCTATCCCCATTTGCTCTGGCTCTGGCATCCCTATAGCTGGCTTTTGCCACGGCGTTTTTCCCTCGCTGAAATCTCGCTCTCTCCTACGGGCTGGCCGAAGGACATCGCCGCGCTGAAGGTTTTATTGTTGTCGGACATTCATACGGGGATCTTTCTCAAGCCGGAAATCTTGTCGGAGATCGTAAGCTCGTTGATGGAGCTGCGCCCCGATCTCGTCGCCGTCGCAGGCGACGCCGTCACCGCTCAGGCAAGCGACCTCGATGGATATCTCCCCGCGCTTGCGCCGCTCGCGCGCGCGCCGCTCGGCGCGTGGTATTGCCACGGCAATCACGATTACTTCAGCGCCGATGCGCACGAGATTCGCAGCCGTCTCGGCTCGATCGGCATCAAAACTCTCAAAAACGAGTCGTTGGTATTGTCGCACGGAGGGGCCAGCTTTGTTATCGGCGGCCTCGACGACCGCATCTTGGGAAAGCCCGATTGGAATCGGCTTTTATCCGAATACGGCCCGCCCGATCTTCTCTTGGCGCATAACCCCGATTCCTTTTACGAAGCCGAAGCGCGCGGCGTTCCACTGACGCTCTCCGGCCACACGCACGGCGGTCAAATTCGTTTCAAGAACGGCCCGCCGCTCGTGCGCCAGAGCAAATATTGTCTCGACGAAGGCGCCTACGCGTACAATTCTTCTCTCATCGTCGTCTCGCGCGGGCTCGGGAGTGTCGGCCTGCCGTGGCGCTACGGCGCGGACCCGGAGGCGGTGCTCATAGAAATAAACGGCCGCTGAAAAAGGCTCATCTGCTTCGTTGTCCTCGGACCGCCTCGCTCGACGTACTGAAAAGAGTACGCCTGCGCTCGTCGATCCATCGCACGCCTGGCATCTGAGACCTTTTTGACCGGCCGTAAAGCACGGATTCGTTTTTGGCTCTCGCCTTAGGGCTCCCGTCTCTCGCCTGAGCTTGACCGAAGCTTAAGTTTACAGTATGGCGGTGGGCATCAAAGCAAAGGAGGTCTTCATATGACGCGCCTTTGTAAGACGATCAAAGCCAGCGCGCTCCTTTCCGTCCTGTCGATTTTCTTTCCGTGCCTATCGCTTCAGGCCGCGGAAGATAAGCCCGCCTGGCAGGTGGAGTGGGAAAAATCCGTTCAAGCGGCGAAGAAGGAAGGCCAACTGGTAAATTACGGCGGCGAGGAGATCACCCACCCCGAAATTCTCAAAGCGTTCAACAAGGATTATCCGGAAATCAAAGTCACGACGGCGGGCGGCCACGGCAGCGAGCTTGGAGCGCGTATTTTGGCGGAGCGGCGGGCCGATAAATTCCTCGTCGATCTCTATGCCGGCGGGCCGACCACGCCGTACCGCGTTCTATATCTCAGCAAAGCCCTGGACCCGATCACGCCGCTGTTTCTCTTCCCGGAGATTACCGATCAATCGAAATGGTTTACCGGTAAACACATTTACGCCGATCCCGACAACCGCTATTTATTTTTATTCGAAGGCAGCGTCGCCGGCGGCGCGACCATCTACGTAAACACCCGGCACGTGAACACCGCGGAATTCAAATCCTACTGGGACCTCTTGCAGCCCAAGTGGAAGAGAAAAATTCTTTTCATGGACCCCAAGTCCAGCAGTCTGGGGCTCAACGCCGCCACGTCCCTGTTCAACGACCCGGATCTCGGGCCGGAATTTTTAAAGCGGCTCTTTGGCGAGATGGACGTGGCGATTTCCGGCAACCGGCGGCAGGGAACGGACTGGCTTTCATCCGGCAAATATTACATCTGCTTCGCTTGCCGGGACACCGAGATGGCGATCAAGCAAGGATTGCCCGTGGGCGAAGTCGATCCGTTATCCTTTGAAAGAAGGCGCGAACGAGATCGGCGGCGGCAGCAGCAGCGTGCTGGCGTTCTTGAACAAGGCGCCCCATCCCAACGCCGCCAAGGTTTTCATCAACTGGTTTCTCTCGCGCCAGGGGCAAATCCTCTGGCAAAGAGTGATGAACAAGGTTGTCGTGGAAGGCTCCGATTCGATGCGGATCGACATTCCCAAAGACGACGTGCTGCCCGACTCGAAGCGAATGCCCGGACGGAACTATCGCTTGATCGGTTTCCGGGATCCGAAGCCGGTTCTTAAATTTCTGGATGAAACGGTAAAGTAGGCGAGAGAGGGGATAGATCCTTCGCTGCGCCAGACTGTGTGAAAACCCCGTTCATGGTTCGACGGGCTCACCACGAACGGGTGCGGCACGTGAAATATCAACTGCTTAGCCGTTCGTCCTGAGCCTGTCGAAGGGCGAGCGGCCCGTTTTCACACAGTCTGGCGCTCAGGATGACAATAAGGCGAACGGCTCACTCCTTTTGTCACTCTGAGCAAAGCGAAGAGTCTCGATCTAATTTAGAAACTCACGCCTCACGCCTGCTTTATCTCGGTGGCGGCGGTGGAGGCTGTTGCGGTGGCGGCGCTTCCTCGCGCTTTCCTTGGCCTTGTCCTTCCTCCTTCCGGCGCTCCTGCTCTTTCCGCTGCTGCTCGTCGCGCTGTTGTTGGTCCTTACGCTGCTGTTCCTGCAATTGTCTTTCTTGTTTTTGCCGGTCCTGTTCCTGTTGCTTCTTCTGTCGCTCTTGCTCCTGCCGCTGGCGCTCCTGTTCCTTTCGCTGTTGTTCGTCGCGCTGCTGTCGCTCTTTAAGCTGTTGATCCTTACGCTGCCGTTCCTGTTCCTGTTTCTGCTGCTGTTTCTCCTGCTCCTGACCCTTCCGTTGTTGCTCTTGTAGAAGCTTTTCTTGCTTTTGCCGCTCCTGTTCCTGTTGTTTTTTCTGGCGCTCTTGCTCTTCCTGCCGGCGCTCTTGTTCCTTGCGCTGCTGGTCGTCTCGCGGCGGTTGGTCTTTACGTTGTTGTTCCTGAGGCTGCTTTTCCTGCTTCTGAAGTTGCCGCTCGTTGCGCGGCTGATCTTTTCGTTGCTGGTCCTGCACCTGTCTTTCTTGTCTCTCCTGCTCTCGTTTCTGTCTGCTGGGCAGCTCCGTAACCACGGGAGCGTCCGCCGTGGCGAGTTCTCTTCCCTTGGGTGGGGTGACGGGCTGCGGCGCCGGCGTCGAGGCGCACTGATTGCGCGGAGCAAAGTCTCCGCGGCCCGCGGCCGCCGGTCGAATGCGCACGCCCTGATTGGCCTTGAAGTTTTTCCCGCCCATGGCCTGGATCTCTTCCGGCGACAGCGGCTGGCCCTTGCGCTCCTGGACCACCCGCAGCTTTTCCTCGAATCGCGGCGGCGGCGGCAGCGGCGCCGTGCGCACGACAATCGGCCGCGCAAGAATATTGGCCGGAGGCCGCTGGACCTGGCGCCGCTCCGAGACCACGCGTATCGATTCCCGCTGCGGTATCGGCAACGACCCCCCTCACGCGCGCCGCGGTTACCTCCCGGATGATCGTCGTGTCGCGCACGATTCGGGTCGTGACTCTCCTGCCGGAGACAAACGTCTCCTGATCGATAACGACGACGCGCGTGCGGTTTACGTAGGTGACTTCTTCCACTCTGGCCCGCCGGCTTCACCAGGGCACGAAGCGATCGCGCGGGTGCAATGGAAACCAGCCGACGTGCTCGCGCACGCGCACGAACTCGACGACGGTCGGGGCGTAGCGCACAACCTCGACTCTGCGGCGGACCGGCACCCAATACCAACGGGAACGATAATAGGTCCAACGGCCGTAGTGGCACGGGCCCATCCCCACGGCTCTTCGCTGATCCAACTCCAGCCCCACGGGTCTTGCCAATACCAATGGCCGACGGTAAACGACTGCCACCCGACGGCGACTTGAGTCGGAGTCCAGGCCGGGCCGTAATCGGGAATTTCTTCCCAGCGGCCGTACTGCGCGAGATCTTCGACGCCGACGATCTCCTCGTCCGCGTACTGGTACGCGGGCGAATAGGCGCGCTCGTATCGTCCGTCGCGCTCGTCGACCCAGCGATCGAACGTGTCCACCGCGCCGAGGCCGACGATCTCATAGCGCGGCGAGTCCATGCCGGTGATGCGCATCTCCGCCTGTTCCACCGTCACCTCCCGGCCGTCCGCCGCGACGACCGCGGTTCCGCGCCGCACGATGACCCGCGTGTTGGCGTCGTCATCGACTTCAACGCGGTAGCGTCCCGGCGTGTCAAACGTCACCGCCACGTTGGGAGTGTCGATCTCGAAGATCTCGTCCGGATCGAGACGTCGAATAATGATCGTCGCGTCGCCGTTGCCGAGATAAAATTGTTTGGTGTCATAGGTGAGAGTGAGCGCGGTCAGATAACTCTGCCGCCCGACGCGGACGAAATTGCCGCCGGGAAGCTGCAGCTCCGCGCGCCCGTCCGAGGAATAGATTCTGTCTCCCAGAGTGAAGGGCACGTTGGTGATCGCAGGGTCCCAGCCATCGGGATCGTCGCCGCGGCCATAAGACACCGGGCCTGAAATGTACGAGATTCTGGCCACAGTCTGCTTGATGTCGTCGTCGTCGAAGTCTTGAGCGCGCGCCGGCAACGGCGCATTCACAAACAGCATTAAGAAAGCCATCGATGCCGCCAGACTCCGAAGAGTTAGTTTTTTCGTTCCCAAAGAAATCATGTGGTCCTCCCGTCCCTCGCCTGCAATCCGTTCGACACGATTCCGTCTGCACCCCCTAGATCATATCAAGCTTAGAGCGCGGGGTCCGTAACACAATGCCCCCGGTATTGGGACGATCGGGTAGACAGGCAGGTTTACAAGTTTTACCCCGATCCGGTATCTGCCTGCATTGACACTTTCAGGGGCCGATGCCACAATAAAATACCCGTGGTGGCTCTGTCTCGACGCGGGGTGATAGTCGGATGAGAAAAGGGGGATGAAATGAATCGACTGAACTATTTTCGGTCAGTAAATTTATTGGCGCTGGCCGTCGGATTGATGCTCTTTGCCGGGTGCGCGGCGGAACTGGCCCGCAGACCAACTTTAGACGAGGCCCGGTCGGGGCAACGTCCGCAGGAAGGGGACGTCGTTTTGCAACCGGGTGAGGTGCGTGCCGAGGTCGCCGAAATCGATCGGACCAGACGCGAGATCCGGGTTGTGTGGACCGATACCGGCCGCAGGGACATCCTTCCTTACGATATCGCCTACACCCGAGTTCGATATCACGGTTTTGACTATTCTCCCGAGAGTTTGGAGGCGGGCGATGTCGTAGCCTTTATGCCTATGCCTAATCCTCCGTCACGTCCCTATGTCGATACTATTATCCTTCAGTTGCCGGTCCAAGCGCGTGCCTCTTCGCCGTCGATCGCTCGGGGCGCTGCTCCTCTGACGCCGCGACGCGATGTTATCGAGGGTACGGTCGAGCGGCTCGACTACGATCGCGGCGTGTTCGATGTGAGGCCCCGCTCCGGCGGTAGAACGGTGACCGTAACTCTTCCTTATAATGCCCGGGGAGCCGACGTGGATACCTTCCGCCGTCTTCGCCAAGGAGATTACGTCAGGGTTGAAGGCGAGTTCGTTAATCCGGATAATCTGCAATTGATGGCGTTTCTCCGTTAGGCCGCCATAAAGGCTCATCTGCTTTGTTGCGCTTGGGTCGCATCGCTCGACGTACTAAAAGAGTACGCCTGCGCTCGCGACCCTGCGCGCGCCTCGCATATGAGACTTTTCTGATGGCCTACAATATTCTTCCCAAAGCCGAAAAGTACTTAACCGCGGAGATCAATTCATAGTTCATCGACATAGCGCGCCATGCGCTCGCGCATGGCAGTATCAGGGAGCGGCGGCATGCCCGCCTGCATGTTGTCCACCAGATGCTCGACGTTGCTCGTCGCCGGAATGGCGCAGGTGACCGCCGGGTGGGAGATGACAAACTTCAGAAAAAACTTCGCCCAGCTTGTTGAGCCGATTTCCGCGGCCCACGGCGGCAGCGGTTTGCCTCGCACTTTCCTGAATAGAGCTCCTTCCGCAAAGGGACGGTTGA
The DNA here is from genome assembly GCA_964404195.1 of uncultured Syntrophobacteraceae bacterium. Lineage (GTDB taxonomy): Bacteria > Desulfobacterota > Binatia > UBA9968 > UBA9968 > JAJPJQ01. Next base: position 5,393 of record CAYOJC010000076.1, on the reverse strand, counting down.
CCAGCACGGCGACGCGCCGCTCCGCTGCCAGCGGTAATAACCGGCGCTCGGCGGCGCGCTCGGCGATCGAGTAATTGAGCTGGACGAAGTCGAGCTCTTCCGCTTCCAACACGCGCGCGAGCTCGCCATAGGCGCTCTCGGTGTAGTGCGTCACGCCGATATAACGAACCCTCCCTTGAACTTTCCACCGTCTGAGCGTGACGAGGTGTGTGCGCCAATCGACCAGGTTATGGATCTGCATCAGATCCATGCGCTCGGTCCGGAGCCGCCGGAACGACTCTTCCATTTGCCGGACGCCGTCGTCGCGCCCGCTGGTCCACACCTTGGTGGCGAGAAATAATTTTTTGTGCAAGCCGAGCTCCGCGGCGAGATTGCCGACGACGCTCTCCGAACGGCCGTACATCGGCGAGGAATCGATCACGCTGCCGCCCAGACGGACGAACTCGCCCAACACCCGGCTGAGCGGCGCGCGTTGGGATTCCGCGACGTCGAAGGTCTGCCAGGTGCCGAGACCGACGACGGGCAGAAGCTCGCCCGTGCGCGGAATCGCCCGGCGTATCGGTGAATCCGCCGCCATCGCAAAGCCGTTAATCGCGAGCGCGCCGGCGCCGAGCGCGAGCCGTAAAAGTTCCCGCCGCGAAAGCCCCCGCGCGCGCGATGAAGTGCATTTCGCCATCAACGCCGTGGTTTTCCATAGATCCGCGCCGAACTCATGTCGCAGTCTTTTCTCTCAACCTTTTCATAAGATCTTCCAAGGACGAGTTGACGATGACGCGGTTGAACTGCGAGCGGTAGTTGTTGACCACGCTGATGCCCTCCGCGACGATATCGTAGACTTTCCACTTGCCAGCGACGCGGTGCAGCTTGTAGTCGGCGGAATAGGTCTCGCCTTTTTTGGTGATGATTTTCGTGCCGACCTCGGCGTAATCCTGGTCGACCGTTTCTCCCGTGTAGACCACCTTTTGGCCGTCGAAGAGGTTGATGCTGTTCGCATAGGTTTTTTCCAGCAGGTCGGTAAATAGGGTCACGAATTCTTTTTGCCGTTGCGGGTCGAGGCGCCGCCAGTGGGCGCCGAGGGAGCGCTTGGCCATCTCTTCGAAGTCGAACAAAGGATAAACGACGTTTTTCAGCCGGCCGATCGTCTCGGCCTTGTCTTTTCCGCCGTCAAGCTTGGCGCCGTTGAGAATCTCCACGCCACGACTGACCGCCGCGCGAATCTCCTCCGTCGGCTCTCCGGCCGCCGCGGACGGCGGGCTTAATAGCGGCAAAATCGCCGCTAGAAACAAATAGACCGTCACTTTTTTGTCCATGAAGCTTCCTTTCCTGAAGATACGTCGTTTCAGGTTATAGGAAACAGCGGAAGGGTCAAGGAGGAGTCAAGCGGGCCCGGCGAGTCCCCAGCGTCCGGCGCGGCCGGGATCGTCGATCTGCGCGAGGCCGGTGTGGAGCGCCACCAGGTTCTCCACGTCCTGGAGCAGCAGCGCCCGTTCCGAGTGGGTCAGGCTTGCGGGGCCGTCGTTGAGCGCCTTCTCGCGCAAGTCCCGATTGCGCGCCGCGGCTGCCGGCGACCGGGGGGTTCTGCCGCGCAAGAGTCCGACGTGCACCGCAAGAATGTGCGGGTCGATCGCGGCGGAAATAAAGCCGTCCCGCTCTTGCCGATCGGCGCCGCGCCGTTGCAACGCGGCATGGAGGCGCTCGATGATTTCCGGCGGCGCGAGCTCTTCGGGAATCATGAACAGCCGGCAGCGCCGGAGCGCCCGGCCGAAGCTCAACCTACTCGAATAGACCGACAGCGGCGCCGACAGAACCAGCGCGCCGGCGACCGGCAAGAGCCACCACGCGAACCAGGGATCGAGATGGATCGCCGCGGCAATCCAGGCCAATGCGAGGAGCATCGAGACGCCGTGATTGCGGATCGCTTCGCTCCAGCCCGTCTCGTTGTCGTCGCGGCGCTGCGCGCCCCATTTGATCCGCCGTCCCATGAGCGTCACCAGGACGAACTTGGCGTGAAACCACATGCGAATCGGCGCGAGCAAAGTCGATAAGAGAATCTCCAACACGATGCTCGCCGAAAGCGGAACGACGCCGCCGAAGAGCCGGCTCTCGCGCTGCTTTAAAATTAACAGCAAGCCCAAAAATTTCGGCAAAAAGAGCAGCACGGCGGTCGTGCTCAGCAAGGCGATCGCCCACTCGGGGCGCCACTGCGGCCAGAGCGGAAAAAGATTCGGGCCCGCGGGAAAGTAGTCCGGCAGAAACAAGGCTTCTACCGCGATCTGCACCGTCACGAGCAGCAAAAAAACCGCCCAGAAAAAAGCCGAGGCATAGGCCATGACTCCCATGGAAAAAAGCGCGCGATGGCCGGCGCGAAAACCGTCGCCCAGGAGAAGCCTCAGGTGCTGCAGATTTCCCTGGCACCAGCGGCGGTCGCGCTTGAGCTCGTCCAGGAGCGTCGTCGGTGTCTCTTCGTAGCTGCCGCCGAGATCGCGCGCGAGCCAGACTTCCCAGCCGGCGCGGCCGATCAGCGCCGCCTCGACAAAATCGTGGCTCAGGATTTCTCCTCCGAGCGGCGCGTTGCCGGGAAGACGCGCGAGGCCGCAATGCTTCATGAAGGGTGCGACGCGGATGATCGCGTTGTGTCCCCAATAGCAGCTCTCGCCCAGTTGCCAGAAATGAAGACCGGCGGCGAGCATCGGCCCATACGCGCGGCTGGAGAACTGCTGCACGCGGGCGAAAAGCGACTCGCGATTCACCGTGGTGGGCATGGTTTGAATGATGCCGGCTTGGGGGCGGCGCTCCATCATGCGCACGAGCCGGACCAGAGTCTCGCCGGCCATCACGCTGTCGGCGTCCAGAACGATCATAAAATCGTAGTTGCTGCCCCAGCGCCGCAGGAAGTCGGCGATGTTGCCGCTCTTGCGCTTGATGTTGTTGCGGCGGTGGCGATAGAAAATCCTGCCGAAGCCCTGCACGGCGTGGCACGTTTTTGCCCAGGCGATCTCCTCTTGGACCTGGGTTTCCGCGGCGCCCGTATCGCTCAACACGTAGAAATCGAAATCGCCCAGCCGGCCGGCGGCGGCGAGAGAGCGACAGATGGCCTCCACGCCGGCAAAAACGCGCTCGACGTCCTCGTTGCAGATCGGAATCAGCGCTGCGGTGCGGGATTTTAGCGGCTCCCGGTTGTCATCGTCGCGCGGCGGATCGGCGACGGCGAAGCGCTCGGCGGCGCGCCAACGAATGCAAAATCCCGCAACCGCGGTCCAGAAGCCGAAAGAGATCCAGGAAAATAAAATCGCGAAGATGACGAGGATGGCGCTCTCCAGGCCGTTCAGCCAGGGGTAGGGAAAAATTTTTCCCAGCGACCAACTCGCGGCGGCGGTCTGAAGCAGAATCAACGCCGCCATGCCGATCCTGCGCCGGCGCGCCACCGCGCGCCAGCCGGAGTGCTCGACGGGGTTTGCCGCGGCGGCGCCGTACGCGCTCGCGCACGGCGATTTTTTTTCGGGTCCGCGGATTTTCCGCCATAGACGATGAAGCGGCCGGCGCTCGATCGGGCTCGGCGTCATAGAGAGACGCCGTATCTCCGGCATCGAAGCCAGATACGGATGGCCTCGTGCGCTTCTTTTCAGAGGCGGCCGGTTGGCCGCCGGCGGTTTGTCCGAATGTCTTAAAGCGAGACTCGATAGGCGCTGGTAGGCGCGCCACGCGCCCTGGGCACGCACGGGATTGCGCCGGCGCTCGGCAGGCGCGTGCGGCGCAACTGTCGGCGCGGCGTTAGAAATAATGGGTTCGACTTCGTTCATGGTTCGAGTAAATAGCTCCACGTCTCCGTGAGCACGTCCTGATTGTGTTGCAGAAAGGCGCGCATCTCGAGCGGTTTATTCTTGGACGGTTTTATTTGGAAAGCCACGCGCCACCCGCCCGTGACGGAGTTCTTCACGATATTTTGCTGCACGAGCTGCCCGTCTTGACCGACGCTGATCACCGGTTTGACCGCGGTGTCGGCGGGAAGGGCTTTCAACTTCGCTCCGTCGAAATCGATCACGAACCGCCTTAACTCATCTTTATCTCCGATGCCCACCCGCGTCGCGGTCACGCGGCCCACCGAGGCCTCGATCGGATCTTCGCTCTGGAAGGAAATTTTATACGCCAGCTCGATCGGCTGCCCCGCCGGCGGCAACGTCCGGGGAATCCAATAGGCGACGATGTTGTCGTTGGTTTCTTTTTGACTGGGGATCTCGACCAACTTGATCTGCCCCTTGCCCCAGTTGCCGATTGGCGCGATCCAGGCGTTGGGCCTGAGCTCGTGGCGCGTCTCGATATCTTCGTAATTGGAAAAGCTCCGGTCCCTTTGCAGTAGTCCGAAGCCGCGCGGGTTCTCCGCCTCGAAGTAGCTCAGTCTCAGCTTCTGCGGATTGACGAGGGGCCGCCATATCTGTTCGCCCGTTCCCGAAGCTATCAGGAGCCCGTCCGAGTCATGCACCTCTGGGCGCCAGTCCCCGGCGGGACGCGGCTTTTCTTCGCCGTAGAGGAACATGCTCGTGAGCGGCGCGACTCCCAGCTCCTGGGGCCGCTTTCTCTCGAACAGCCTGGTTTTGACGTTCACCACGGTGCGATCGCCGGGCTGAACGATGAACTCATACGCGCCGGTGTAGCTCTGGCTGTCGAGCAAGGCATAAACTCTCATGGCGTGGGCGTCGCGGCCGGGCCGCTCCAACCAAAATTCTCTGAAGAATGGAAACTCTTCGCCTGAAGGCAGCCCGGTGTCGATGGCCAATCCCCGCGCCGACAATCCGAACACCTCGTTTTTCGCTACGGCGCGAAAGTAGCTGGCGCCGGCGAAAACGATTACGTGGTTGTACTCGTCTTTTTTGTTGAGAGGATAGGCGAGACGGAAGCCGCCGAAGCCCAGGTCGGCGGGAATCTTGTCGGCGAACTTGTTCTTGCCGTAGGTAAATAGCTTGGGCGAGAAAGCGATTTTACGGACGCCTTGCGCATCCACGACGTTGATCGCGACGGCGTGACGGTAATAGAGCCCGGGATGGATAAACTGTGCCTGAAATTTGCCGCCGCCGTCTTTCCATAGCGACTGCGCCGTATCGAAACGGATATCGCGGTAATCGTCATAACTGATTTGAGCTAGAAAATCGGGAATTGCCGGCGGAGCTTTAAACGCATCGGCGGCCGCTTTCTTAGCCAGCCCGGCGACCGTGTCGAAGCCGAATTGATTATCGGCCCCGGCGCGTGCCGGGTAAAGGCAGAGTAGCAGCGCGGCGCAAACACAGCGCCACTCCGCCTCTCTCCAGTAGAGTCGTATCCCACCCCGCATCGTCATACTTTTTGCCGCTTCCGGGTTTCCAGTGGGTGACCCCAACATCTTGTGGGTGGTTGTGCTC
>CAYOJC010000075.1:0-24081 GCA_964404195.1 uncultured Syntrophobacteraceae bacterium | reverse complement strand
CCGTTCTTCGTGTCCTTCGTGCGCTTCGTGGTGAATAGAGCTTGAAGGATAAGTGTCTTAATTTAAGAGGCACTACACTAGGTGTCGTGACTTCCCTGGTCAGGGGAACCGTACGAAATGCGGCGAAAGTCCAGACGGAATCTCTCAACCCGCCGTCATGAAGCCAACCGGCAGAATCGTTATCGTCCCAGGCGGCTTACTATGCTAAAGCTTAAACCATGGCTCTCAATGTAGTTTCGCCGGGAAAAGAAAAATCCCTGCTGGAGCGCATGCAGGCTCTGGGCGTGCGGGAGCAGGACATCGAGGAGCAATTTGTCCGCTCTTCGGGCGCCGGCGGTCAGAAGGTCAACAAGACTTCCAGTTGTGTCGTGCTCCACCATCGGCCCACGGGCATTCGGGTGAAGTGCCAGCAGGAGCGCTCGCAGGCGCTCAATCGTTTTTTTGCTCGAAGAATCCTGCTGGACAAGATCGAAGCGAAGCTGAGAGGCGCCGAGTCCGCGGAACAGCAAGAGATTGCGAAGATCCGCCGCCAGAAAAAACGGCGTTCACGGCGCACTAAGCAGAAGATGCTGGCGGACAAGCGCCACCAGGCGGAAAAGAAATCTTCACGCGGCGCCGTCCGGCCGGACTACGACGAGTGAGCGCAGGAACGGAATTATCGCCCTTTTGTCGTCGGGGGCGCTATGCTGATGATCCCCTTATTCTCTTTCTTGGCCCACTTGGCCGCCCTCTTCTCCATCAGTGTCTTCTGGGGTTTCTTTTTCTCGTCTCTTTTTCTATCGTGTCCGTGGCTCATAGTCTCCGCTCCTTCTGATCTTGTTTGATAGCCCGCGCGGAACACCGCGAGCTTCCCTCGTGTTATTGCCGCCTCAACTCCTCACACCGCCCGATCACTGTCCACAGCAGTTTTTGTATTTTTTACCGCTTCCACATTTCTTAGCCGGTTCTCTCCTTCGACGTACTTTTCATCTCGCCGATATCGGCAATCCTGTTTCCCATACCTTCACTATTTCAAATATCGTCGAACTTAGCCAGCGTCCTATCCTCCCAAATACGCCTGCCGCACCCGGTCGTTGCCGGAAAGCTCGGCAGCGGTACCCTGGAGAATAATTTTGCCGGTCTCCATGACGTAGCCGCGGTGACAGATCGCGAGCGCCATGGCGGCGTTCTGCTCGACGAGTAGCACCGTCACGCCCTCTTTGTTGATTTCCTGGATGGTGGAGAAAATTTGTTCGACTAAAATCGGCGCGAGCCCCATCGACGGCTCGTCGAGCAAGAGGAGTCGCGGGCGCGCCATCAGGCCGCGGCCGATGGCCAGCATCTGCTGCTCGCCGCCGGAGAGCGTGCCGGCTTTTTGCTGCATGCGCTCCTTGAGGCGCGGAAAGAGAGTGAAGGCGCGCTCGATGTCGTCGGCGATGGTCCCGCGGCGCCGGGTGTAGGCACCGGTCTTTAAATTTTCCATGACGGAGAGCCGTGGAAAGACCCTTCTCCCTTCGGGAACATGAGCGACGCCGAGTCGCACGATATCGTGCGGCGGCAAATCTTCCAGCGGCTGCCCTTCCAGTGCTATCCTTCCGCTGCGCGGTCTGAGCAGCGCGGAGATGGTTTTAAGCGTCGTCGTCTTGCCCGCGCCGTTGGCGCCGAGCAGCGTCACCATCTCGCCTTGGCCGACCGTGAACGAAAGGCCCTGCAGCGCGTGGATCGCACCGTAGTAGACGTGAAGGTCGTCAACCTTGAGCATTCCCCTCCCACTTTCCCCGCCCGAGGTAGGCCTCGATCACGCGCGCGTCCTTGCGCACTTCCTCCGGCGTGCCGTCGGCGATCTTCTCGCCGTGGTCGAGAACGGTTACGCGGTCCGAGATGCCCATCACGACGCGCATGTTATGCTCGATCAAGAGAATGCTGCGCACCTGCACGCCGACCAATTTTTTGAGCAGCGCCATCAGCGTCTGCGCCTCCGAGGGATTCATTCCCGCGGTCGGCTCGTCGAGGAGCAAGAGCTTGGGCTCGGCGGCCAGAGCGCGGGCGATCTCCAGGCGGCGTTGGTCTCCATAGGAAAGATGACGCGCCCACGTGTCGTCTTTATTTTGCAGGCCGACTAGGCCGAGCAGCTCCACGGCGCGGTCCTTCGCCCGGCTTTCCTCGACGCGCGAGCGCCGGTCCCGGAACAAAACGTCCGTAAGCGTCAGCGGAATCCGCGCGTGCATTCCAACCAGCACGTTCTCCAGCACGCTCATCTCGCCGAAGAGGCGAATGTTCTGAAACGTGCGGCAGATCCCCGCGCGCGTGATCCGATCGGGCGTGGCGCGATGGAGCGCGCGATTTTGAAACCGGATCTCGCCTTCATCGGGCCGGTAGAGACCGGTGAGCACGTTGAACAGAGTGGTTTTACCCGCGCCGTTGGGACCGATCAGCGCCGCGATGCTGCCCTCCTCGATCGCGAGATCCACGGCGTGCACGGCGGTGAGCCCGCTGAATTTCTTGGTCACTCCGCGAACCTCAAGCAGCGCCATCTTGCTTCCCTCCACCTTGGCGCGGCGGCAAAAAACCTTGCGGCCGGTAAATCATCATTAAAATTAGAATCAGACCGAACACCATGCGCTCGTATTTCGCCGGCTCGAACTGCGCCGGAATCTGGCTCAAGTCGAAGCTGCCGAGGAGCGGAAGGGATAAGATCATGCCCGACTGGCGCAAGGCGTTGAGCCAGAGCGAAAGGCCTTTGAGAAGTTGCAGGTTCAGGATCGTCACGATCGTCGCGCCGAGAATCGCGCCGGGGATGGAGCCCATGCCGCCCAGGATCACCATAGCAAGGACACCGATCGACTCCATGAACGTGAAGCTCTCGGGATTGATGAAGCCCTGCTTGGCCGCGAAGAGCACGCCGACGGCCGCGGCGAACGATGCACCGACGGCAAACGCCAGAAGCTTCATCCACACCACCGGAATGCCCATGGTGACCGCGGCGACTTCGTCCTCGCGGATCGCTTTCCACGCGCGGCCGACCGGGGAATTCTCCAGCCGGCGCGTCACGAGAATGATGATCAGAAGCAGCGCGAGAACGAGAAAATAAAAGTAGAGCGGATAGAGCGCGGAAGGATCGGAATGAAAGCCGAAAAATTCCAACAGCGGTTGGAAAAAGAGCGGCGGACGCTGGATCGGCGTGATTCCACGGGGCCCGTTGGTGAGATTCACCGGTTTATCGAGATTGTTCACCAGCGCGCGCACTACCTCGGCGAATCCCAGCGTCACGATCGCGAGATAATCGCCGCGAAGGCGCAGCACCGGAAGACCCAGGAGAATTCCGGTGACGGCGCCGACCGCGACGCTGAGCGGGAGGAAAACGAAAAACCACGCCGGCGCGAGTGGAAAGTGCCCGCCGGGGATAAACGCGTTCGCCTGCTGCGAGCCGAAAATCGCCCAGAGGTACGCGCCGATCGCGTAGAACGCGACAAAGCCGAGATTGAGCAGGCCGACGAAGCCGACCACGATGTTGAGTCCCAGGGCGAGCGCGGCGAAGATACCAATCTGGATCGCTACTTCGAGGTAGTACCCTTCGATGCTTCCTAAGAGCGGCATGAGGACGATCAAGACTACCGCCGCAAAAAAAAGCTTGACCGCGCGCGACACCGGCGCATAGTAGACAAACAGGAGCGAAGCCTCGAAAAGCAGAAACGCCGAAACCGATCGCGGAAAAGAGTAGACGAGAAGGCTGGTCAACGCGATGTAGCCGGCGAGACCGGCGGTAACAAAAGATTTCTTCATTTTCGATTTTCGATTGCCGATTTTGGATTGAAATCTAAAATCAAAAATCCAAAATCTAAAATCGGTTCACGCTCCGTCTTCCCGCACCTTCTCTCCCAGCAATCCTTTGGGCCGGAAAATCAGAATCAGGATCAGCACGGCGAAGGCAAAGACGTCTTTATACTCCGCGCCGAATGCGCCGTCGGTGAGCAGCGCGAGGTACGACGCGGCGAACGCTTCCATGAGACCCAGCACCAGGCCGCCCAGGACCGCGCCGGGAATGTTGCCGATGCCGCCCAACACCGCCGCGGTAAAAGCCTTGAGTCCGGGGCCGAAGCCGCTGTACGGATTGATGAGGCTGTAATGAAGCCCGAACAGAACTCCAGCGGCGCCGCCCATCGCTCCGCCGACGAAGAAAGTGAGCGAGATGATGCGGTTCACCGGTATGCCCATGAGAGCGGCGGCGTCCGGGTCCTGCGCGACCGCGCGGATCGCGGTGCCGAGCTTCGTCTTGTTCACGAATAGATAGAGGCAAAGGAGCATGGCGAGAGCGGTGGCGATGACGAGAACCGACTTGAGCGGGACTTCCACGGCCGCGCCGAGAGACAGATTTTTATCCAGGATATCGAGCGTCGGATAATTGAGATAAAACGTGTTGCGCCAGAGGCTCTCCACCAGCCGGATAAAATCCTGGAGAAAAAATGACGCGCCGATGGCCGAAATCAACGGGACCAGGCGCGGCGCGCCGCGCAGCGGCCGGTAGGCCACGCGTTCCAGCGTCACGGCCGCCAGGCCGCTCGCGAGCATGCCGGCAAAGATCAGCAGCAAAACCACCAGGGCGGGAGAAAGCACGGCGAGCGCGCCGGAGGATTCGAGCCCGAGAAGAATCTCGGCGCCGACGAACGCGCCGATGACGAAGATCTCGCTGTGGGCGAAGTTGATGAATTCCAATACGCCGTAGACCATCGTGTAGCCGAGCGCGATCAGCGCGTACATGAAGCCCAAAACCACGCCGTCCACGACGACTTGAAAAAATATGCCGGAAGAAAAATCCAAATCCGCTCCTTCTAAAAAATTTTCGCTATGCTAACAAATACCGCGCGGCATCGCCACCTCTCCTCGCTGCCCTTCGACTTTGCTCAGGGCGGTGAGCCCGTCGAACCGCGCTCGGAATCGTTCGACTGAGCTCACGACGAAGTCTCAAATCTCAGATCTCAAATCCGGCATTTGAAATTTGCAATTTGAGATTTGAGATGCCCGAAGGGCCGGGTTGACACGGCGGTTGGCCATTCGGTACGCTGCAAAAATGAGACGCGCGCTTCTAATCGCGACCGTTATTCTGATTTTGCTGATCGTGGCGATCGTCCTGATACCGCCGCTGATCGACCTGGGCGCGTACAAAGGCCGCTACCTGCCGCTGGTAGAGCAGGCGTTGCAGCGCAAGGTGGACGTGGGCGAGATCCGCCTCAGAATCGTTCCTTCGCCGGCGATACGCCTCTCCAAACTCAGCGTTTTAGATAACCCTGCATTCTCCAAAGAGCCCTTTTTCACCGCCCAGAGCGTGAGCCTTCGCCTGAGTCTCCGGCCGCTTCTGAAGGGGAAGTTTCAGGTCGAAGAGTTCATCGTCGAGAAGCCGGCCGTCAATTTGGTCAAAAAACCGGACGGCACGTTCAACTTCGCCGACATCGCGAAAAAGAAGGAAGAGGGCGCAAAAAAAGAAAAGAAGGAAGCTGCGCCGAAGCCCAAAGAAGTGGCTCGGCTTTCACAACTAATCCCGGCGCTGCTGCGCGTCGAGGACGGAGCGATCACTTTGCAGACCGAAGGGCAAAAGCCACTTCAGATCGGCGGTATCGATGTCTCGCTGAAAGATTTCTCCGCCGATCATCCCTTTCCTTATCGAGTCGCATTGAAAGCGCCCGGCCTGAAGCCGATCTCCCTCGAAGGCGAGCTGCGTTATCAGGAGACGCCATCGACGCTCACGTTGAAAGACAGCCGGCTCAAAGTCGAAGACGTGGACTTTGGCGTCAGCGGCGCGGTCGCCGACCTCACGGGCGCGCCGAAAGTAAATCTCTCTCTCGCCAACGACAACTTCGACATCAAGCCGATCGTGCAGCTTCTCGCGGCGGCGGGGGTCGCGCCGAAAGAACTTGAAGCCTCGGGACCGGTCGGCTTGCGTGTGGCGCTCAACGGCCCTTCCAATAATCTGGTATCGCAAATCCAGGCCCGGCTAAAAGGCCTCAAGGTGAACGACAGCAGCGCTTTCAAAGGAACCGTCGCGGGAGAAATCGATCTTACGGCGCCGCTCGGCGGCGACGCCCCCATCGTGCGAAAAATGCGCGGCAACGGCCGGCTGGGAGCGAAGGACGGCGAGCTGACCAACGTCGATCTGATCAAAAAGATCGAGCAGGTCACGGGCTTGATCGGCATGTCGAAGCAGGAGCGCGGCGGCGCCACGACGTTCAAGAGGTTGGAGACGGAATTCGCCCTGGCGGGCGGCGTTGCCGAGATCAAGCGGATCTATCTGCAGAGTCCGGTGATGGAGGCGCAGGGAAACGGCAAGATGCATCTCGAGCCGCAGACGTTGGACATCCGCATCGAGGCCGCGCTCGCGCCCAACGTATCCTCGCGGTTGAGCGGCGGCAAGGCGACGACGCTCATGAAAGACAGCCAGGGACGGGTCGTCGTGCCGCTCAAAATCACCGGGCCGGCGAAAAATCCATCGGTGAATTTGGACAATGAGAAGTTGATGAAAAAAGGCCTGCCTTAAATGCTCGAGGAGCGCGGCAAGGGATCGGTCTTCGACCGGCTGTTCAAGAAAAAGTAAAGCGCCTATCGCGCGCCGCTCAGAAAAACCTCCACGATGACTTCCGCCAAAGCGAAGATCCAACAGCTCAAGAGCTTTCAAGAAAATCTCCTCCACGCAGACCTTGCGAAATTTCCGCGCGCCAAGCGCGTTCTTTATCGGCACCTCCGCATCCTGTATGGCGCCGTCCAGGGATTCTCGGACAATCGCTGTCCCCTGCACGCTTCCGCCCTGACCTACACCACGCTGCTTTCTCTGGTGCCGCTGCTCGCGCTCATGTTTGCCATCCTGAAAGGCTTCGGCGTGCAGAACCGGCTGGAGCCGATCCTGCTGGAAAAGCTCAGCGCCGGCTCCGAGGTGATTGTCCAACAAATCATCGGCTACATCGACAAGACCGACGTGAAGGCGCTCGGCGCCCTGGGACTCGCCAGTTTGCTCCTGACGGCGATTTCGGTGATCGGAAACATCGAGCTCGCGCTCAACCGGATCTGGGGAGTGCAGCGCCCGCGCTCGCTCGGGAGAAAGTTCGCCGATTACCTGAGCGTCCTGCTGACCTGCCCGATCCTCTTCGTCGCCGCGCTCGGCCTCACCAGCTCGATCCAGAACGTGACCTTCGTGCAGTCGATGCTCGACCTTCCGGGGATGAGTTATCTCGTTTTGTTTCTCGCGTCTCTCTCTCCCTATCTGCTGATGTGGATCGCCTTGACCTTCATTTACAACTATCTGCCGAACACCAACGTCCGGCTCGTCTCCGCGCTCTATGGCGGCATCATCGCCGGCACCCTCTGGCAGCTCGCGCAATGGGGCTACATCCACTTCCAGGTCGGCGTCGCGCGGTACAACGCGATTTACGGCGCGTTCGCGCAACTGCCGATTTTTCTCGTCTGGCTTTATACCGGGTGGAACGTCGTCCTTTTCGGCGCGGTTCTCTCTTTCGCCCATCAAAACCCTCGCACTGAGGCGAAGGAGCTGAGCACTCCGGACGCCGACTATTCTTTCAAGGAAGAGCTGGGACTCAAGCTCTTGTGGCTGATCGGAAAAAACTTCGACGAGGGCAAGGAGCCGTACAGCGCCGAAAAGCTCGCGCAAAAACTGGCCGCGCCGGTGACACTCGTGAGCGGAATCTTGGAGCAGCACTGCCGGGCCGGCTTTCTTCTGCCAGCGACGGGAGAACCTCACGAACCCATCTATGTGCTCGCCAAGCCGCCGGAGAAACTCAGGCTCGACCAGGTGATCGAGGCGATACGCCATTACGGCGGCGACGACGGTCTCAAGATCAAGCGGGTCGAGGGAGAAGAAACTTTACAGAAGACGCTCGAGCGCATAGCCGAAGCGCGGCGCAAGGCTTTGTCACGCATCACCTTGAGGGATCTGTTATCCGAGGGGAACGCGTAACCGCCGATGCGTCCCCGCCGCACACTCGGCTTTACCAATCTCGTCGCGCTGACTTTTTTCTGCGTCGCCGGAGGAGCGTACGGCTTTGAAGACGCCGTCGGCGCCGCCGGTCCGATGGTCGCGCTGCTCGCGCTGATGGTGCTGCCGTGGCTCTGGAGCTTTCCGACCGCGCTGATGACGGCCGAGCTCTCCACCGCGATGCCGGAAGACGGCGGCTACGTCATCTGGGTCGAGCGCGCCTTCGGCAGGTTCTGGGGTTTTCAGGAAGGTTGGTGGAGCTGGCTTTGCAGCTTCGCCGACAACGCGCTCTACCCGGTCATGTTCGTGGACTATCTCTCCTACCTGCGCGGCGACATGCCGCCGCTGGAGCGCGTCGCGATCGGCGTCGCCTTGATCGCCGCGATTTCGTGGCTCAACATTCGCGGCACGCGGCTCGTCGGCATCAGCTCCGTTATTTTTGCGGCGCTCGTCCTGGCGCCGTTTGCCGTCATGGTCGTTCTCGGCGCGCCGCAGATGCAAGCCTCTTCGTGGCTCGCGCGCGGCGGCAAAGGCAATTGGGCGTTGCTCTTGAGTATCGTCCTCTGGAATACTTCCGGCTGGGACAACGCCGGAACGTGCGCGGGCGAAGTGGAAAAGCCGAGCAAAACCTATCCCGCCGCGATGGCCGCCGCCGTCGTGCTGGTCACGATCGCTTATCTGCTACCCGTCGCGGTCGGCGTCGCCGTCGATCAGAATTGGGAGCAATGGGAAGAAGGTTACTTTCCGAAAGTCGCGGCGGCGATCGGCGGCGATTGGCTCGGCGCCTGGCTCATGGTCGGAGGCTTGATCAGCGCGGCGGGACTCTTGAGCGCGCTCCTTTTAACGTCGTCGCGCGTGCCGTACGCGATGGCCGAGCGCGGCATGCTGCCCGCGCCGCTAAAAAAACTTCACCGGCGCCACGCGACGCCGTGGGTCTCGATCCTCGTCAACGCCGCCGGCGTCGCGGCGCTGATTCCATTTTCGTTCCAAGAGCTAATTCAGGTGGACATGTTCCTCTACGCGCTCGCGCTCATTCTCGAATTCGCCGCGCTCGTGTGGCTGCGTTTCAAAGCGCCCGGCATGGCCCGCCCCTACCAAATTCCATTCGGCATCAAAGGGGTCATCGCGCTCAGCATCCCGCCCGTCCTGCTCTGCGCTCTCAGCATCTGGCTCGCCGACGAAGTTACAAAGTGGGTGAGTCTCGTAGGAATCGCTGCTGGCCTTGTGGTTTATCCGTGGTTCCGCGCGACAAGCGAGGCAAGGCCGGCGTCACCGCTGGTCTCCTAGCCAAATCCGGCCCAAATATGTTTATTTATCTCCGCCTAAAATCGTCCTTGGCATTTCGCCGCCATATCGCGTAGAAGCGCGACAGTTGCACCGCAACCGGGAGGAAGATGCCATGAAGATCCAGGCAAGTTTCGTTCCTGGCTCTCCCCATCCGGGCTTTTGTATTCATGGTTTTTAGACTCAGAAGATAGGCGAGTTGAGCCAAGAGCAGACTCCTTTTCGACTGTTATTTGTTTCTTTGGGAAGCCGCCGTAGCGCGCGACTTACCCTGCTCAACTTTTTGGTACTTTCCTCGCCCAATCCGCTTGGTTTTGCCCTGCTTCGCCCACCTCACCGCGACTTGGCGGACATAGCCGGACGATTTTCGTCTGGCACCCGCTTCCTTGGCGAGATCCCCAACGGTGAAACGGCTGGGCAGCTGATCCAACATGGCATTCCAATTTACCGGAGTGTTTCTTCTGGCCCTACCACGCTTTCTTCCCGGTCGCTGTCCCTTCGTGTTCCCGCCTCCCAGGAGTCGATAGGCCCTTTGGTGCTTTATCAGCCCATCCTTTAAAGCGGCCAGTTCGGAAGTTCGCTGACCTATCTCGTTTTTAAGCCGGTCGATTTCTCTTCTTACAGACGTGATCAGATTTTCGGGCATAGGGTTCCTCCAAAGACGTTTCCGTCCTCTTAACACCCCTGGGTTTAGAAAACAACTCGATCCTCTATGCCCTTTAGACCACGGGCGAGCCTGGTATCCGCGTTGCCGAATACTGTCTGGTGATCAATCAGTGGCAACTGCCTTTATGGCCGGGGGGAGATAGACAGCGCTCCGAGGTCATGCTGTGGGTTACGTGAAAAAACCCCGCCCCTTTAAATTTCCGCAAAAAAGGTTCGCGTCCCCTTTTCCCTCCCGTTTTCTTCCTCTCACCTGTTAAGAGCCAAGAGCCTGACTATTGACTTATTGTGGTGAACGCTCGACTCAAATCCGGCAGAGTTCCGGGGCGGGAAAGACCGCGTCCCGCAGATTTGGCAGAAGCCTTCTGCCAAATTAGCATTGGAGCCGAAAAGCCAAAAGCCTTCTGGGAAATTGCCGACCGCCACGAAGTCGTTACGGTCGCATCCTGGCCTTCGTACTTCGACCAGGTGATCTCGGCGGAATTGGAGTCATGACCATCTTACTTTTACTCGGCGCGCCGGCTTCCAATCCTGACCTTTAGCCAATTTTCCCTTCGCTGTCACTCCTGTCTCTGTCTGTAAGACTCCCACCTCTGACGCAAACGGCAACACACTTACCGGCGCGGGGCGCACCTTATCGTCTCAGTTGACAGCTTCAGCCGTCATCGGCTAGGCTCCGCCCGAAAGCATAGACGTCGATCCCGGCGGCATCCGGTGTGTTTCTAAGAAAAGGCGGAGATTATGAAAAACAAGTTCGCTCTGTTGATCTCGCTCTCGCTCTTGGCGTTTCCGCTGCTTCCGACCCGGCTCCCGGCCGCGCAGATGAACATGATCTGGACCAGCGAGACCGGAACGTTTTCCCCCATCTGGGTGACGAAGGAAGCAAAACTATTCGAGAAATACGGCAACCAGGTCCAGTTAATCTTCATTCAAGGCGCCGCATCCGCTGCGGCCGCCGTCATCTCCGGCGACGCCCAAGTGGGAGCGTTCTCGCCTCAGGTCGTGATCACGAGCGCCATGCAAGGATTGGATATGACGATGCTCGGCCGGCTCGGCAACTCGATGGACAATCGAATCTTCGGAAGAAAAGGCATGACCGATATCAAACAGATCAAGAGCCTGGCGATCAGTCGGTTCGCGAGCAACGCCGATTTCGCCGGCCGTTTTTTGGTCGAGCGCGCGGGTTTGAAGCCCGATGCGGACGTCGCTTTTTTGCAGTTCGGCAACCAATCGAACCGGATCGCGGCGATAGAAACCGGGCGCGCCGACGCCGCTATCGTGACGCCGCCGATCACGCTCATGGCGAGGAAAATGGGATTTCCTCTGCTGGTCGACAGCTCTAAGCTCGGCATCCCCTATTCTAGCCTCATGTTTGTGGCGCGAAAATCTTACCTGGCTAAGAATCGGGAAGATGTGCGCAACGTTCTCAAAGCCATTATTGAAGGGGTCCATTATTTTAAGGCGCACAAGGAATTCAGCTTGAAGGTTATCGGCAAATACATGCACGTCGCCGACCGGGAAGTCCTGGAGGAAACATTCCGCGAGTACGACTTCCCGCTGAAACCGTACCCGGCGAAGGAATACTTCGCGTTGCCGATGCAAGAGGTCGGCAGGAAAGATCCGCGCGTCTTGAAGGAAAATCCCGAACGCTTCGCCGATCCGCGCCTGATCAAGGAACTCGACGACAGCGGCTTCATCGACAAGCTGACAAAAGAATACGGGCTGAACAAATAAACCGTCGTATGGCCGAAACTTGTAGAGCGGCGACGCTGCTCGCGCCGGACAAAATCGAGATCCGTGAATACCCGATTCCGGAGATCCCGCCGGACGGAGGTCTGGTGGCCGTCGAGCGCGCTGGAGTATGCGGCTCGGACGTCAAATATTTCCACGGCAAAATAAAGCTTCCGCTTCCCATCATTCTAGGCCATGAGATCTTGGGCCGCGTCATGAAGCTCGGGCGCACGGCAAGCTCCATTCACGATCTCAAAGAAGGCGACCGCGTCATTCTGAAAGGCGCGCTGGGCTGCGGCCGGTGCGCCGACTGTCGTCGTGGCGCGGGCCGTTTTTGCAAGAAACGCACGAGCTACGGCGGCCGGACCACCTGCGCCGATCCGCCGCATCTCTTCGGCGGCTTCGCCGATTACGTTTATCTCGCGCCCGACGTGCTGGCGACGAAAGTCAGCGACGATCTACCGCCGGAAGCCGCGGTTTTGGTCGGCGCGGTGATGGCGAACGGATTTCAATGGGCCGTCCGCCTCGGCGACGTCAAGATGGGCGACTACGTCCTCATTCAGGGGCCCGGGCAGCAAGGGCTCGCGTGCGCATTCGCCGCGCGACATGCCGGCGCCGCCCGGATCTTCGTCACGGGAATCGGCAGAGACGCGCAGCGCCTCGCCCTCGCGGAGCGCTTCGGCGCTCACCGGGCCATTAACGTCGAGACGGAAAATATCTTCGAGGTCGTGCGCGAGGAAACCGGCGGCGCGATGGCGGACGTCGTCATCGACGTGTCGGGCAGTCCCAAGGCGATCCAGACTTCGATCGAGTGCGTGCGGCGCCAGGGAACGATGGTCCTGGCGGGCTTAACCGGCGATGCGACGGTGACGCCGATGCTCATGGATAAAATCGTCTGGGGCGAGATTCGGTTGCAGGGCGCGTTCACCGCCGACAACGACGCCGTGGAAGCGACGATGCGGCTGCTCGAAGCGACGAAGTTTCCCGTAGAAGAGATGGTCAGCCACGTCTTTGCGCTCGAAGAAACCGAGCGCTGCGTTCGCGCCGTGGGCGGCGAGCTGCCGGAGCTTTATCCGACCAAGGCGCTGATCAAACCCTAGCGCCCGCCCGGCGTCCTTGACAGATCTCGCAAACACAAATTAGATTGGATGCAGTTCGTCGTCAGGAGGGTAACATGATGCCAACGTCCTATCCTGTCATCGATGCAGATGCCCACGTGGTTGAATCGGCCCACACCTGGGATTACATGGACGCGTCCGAAAAACAGTACCGGCCGGTTCCGCTGGAAGCGCCCGAAGAGGCCGGAGTGAAACAGCAGTTCTGGCTGATCGACGGCAAGGTGAGAGGCTTTCGCTTTCCGGCTCTTTCCGCCGCCGAGCTGGAGAAACGCTCGCGCATGGCCGGCCGCAAGTTCGCCGACGCGCAGGAAGCGCGCGAGATGGCCAACGTCGATCTGCGCCTGGAGCACATGGACCGGATCGGCATCGACATCCAGGTGCTGCACAACACCATGTTCATCGAGCAGGCCACGGATCGGCCTGAGGTCGAAGTGGCGCTGTGCAAAAGCTGGAACCGCTGGCTGGCCGACATCTGGCGGCAGGGAAAAGGACGGCTGCGCTGGTCGTGCATGGCGCCGACGCTCAGCATGACCGATGCGCTCGATCAAATCCGCTTCGCGAAAGAAAACGGCGCTTGCGCCGTGCTGATGCGTCCGGTCGAAGGCAACCGCCTGCTCGTGGACCCGTACTTCTATCCGATCTACGACGAGGCCGTCCGGCGCGACATGGCCATCGCCATCCACATCGCCAACGGCAACCCGTGGCTGAACGATCTCTGCCGGCATCCCGTCTTCACCGCGGGCGCGTTTCACCGGTTTCGCATCCCCACCGTCGCTGCCTTCAGCGACCTGATCCTCAGCGAAGTGCCCCAGGTATTTCCCAAGCTTCGCATCGGCTTCATCGAAGCGAGCGCGCAGTGGCTGCCCTGGGTCGTGCACGAGGCGAAGAACCGTTTCAAGGCGTTGGGGCGCGAATGGCCCAAGAACGGCGTGCGCGAGTTCCGGATGTTCGTCACCTGCGAAAACTCCGACGACCTGCCCTACATAGTGGAGCAAGCCGGCGAAGGTTGCCTGGTGATCGGCACGGACTACGGCCACACCGACACGTCGAGCGACATCGATGCGATCAAGATCTTCCAGGCGAGAACGGACGTGACGCCGGAAGTGAAGAAAAAAATTCTCAGCGACAACGCGCGGTCGCTCTACGGGCTCCAATGATTCAAAAAGGAGAAGTCTGAATGGCTGCCACGTATCCGATCATCGACGCCGACGGCCACGTGCTGGAAAAGGACCACGAGCTAGCCGAGTTTCTCGAAGGCCGCTACCGCGACATGCGGCGGAATGAAACTTACGGTTTCTTCCCTTCGCTCGATGGCTGGCATCGCGGCTTTTCCGCTGCGGGAAAAGAGACCGACGTGCCGGCGGCGCGCTGGCTCGAATTTCTCGACGAGCTGGGCGTGCAACTGAGCGTCCTTTACCCAACGGGAGGATTGGCGCTCGGTTTGATTCAAGACCCCAACTGGGCGTGCGCCGTCGCGCGCGCGTACAATAGCTGGGTCGCAGAGCGATACACGCGGCAAAGCCCGCGGCTCAAGGCGGTGGCATTGCTGCCGGTGCAGGTGCCGGAAGAAGCGGCGAAAGAGCTGAGGCGCGCGAAGGAGTTGGGGCTCGTTGCAGGATTGTTGCCGGCCGTGACCGCGCTGCACAAGGGATACGGTCATAAGGATTTCGATCCGATCTATCGTGAAGCCGAGCGCTTGGACATGCCGCTTGCCGTACACGGCGCGCCGAGCCGCGGCATGGGCTTCGACTTCTTCGACAAATTCATTCAAGTCCACACGCTCGAGCATCCTTTCGCGATCTTGATCCAGTTCACGCACATGATTTACGAGGGCGTGTTCGAGCGCTTCTCGAAACTGCGCGTCGCCTTTTTGGAGGCGGGCTCCGGCTGGCTGCCCTATATGATGGACCGGATGGACGAGGAGTATGAAAAGCCCCATCGCGCCGGAGCGCCGGCGCTCAAAAAAAAGCCCAGCGACTACATCCGCTCGGGACAGGTATGGACGACCTGCGAAGTCGAAGAGCGCGCGCTGATTCAAGTTTTAAGACAGTTCAATCCTCGCTGTGTGATGTGGCCGTCGGACTATCCGCACGAGCGCTTGCCCGACATGTTCAAGAAGGACCTCCCGGAATTTCTCGCGCGCGAAGATTTGAGCGACGCGGAGAAGCGGATGATCCTGTATGAAAATCCGAAACGGTTTTACAATTTGGAAGTCTAGATGAGATTGAAAGACAAAGTGGCGATCGTCACCGGCGGCGGCGTGGGCATCGGCCGGGCATATTGTCTTGGCCTGGCCAAAGAGGGAGCGAAAGTCGTCGTCGCCGATATTCAGGAAGCGGAGGCGAAAAAAGTCGCCGGAGAAATCGAGCGGGACGGCGGCGAGGCTTTCGCCGTGGCCGTCGATGTGACATCGATCGACAAGACGCGGGCGATGGCTGAAGCGGTATTGCGGAAGTACGGGCGCATCGACGTTCTCGTCAACAACGCGGCGCTTTACTCCGCGATCAAGAAAAAACCGTTCTCGGAAATCGCCGAAGAGGAATGGGACAAGGTGATGGCGGTGAACGTCAAAGGACTGTTTCTTTGCGTTCAGGCGGTCTACCCCGCGATGAAGAGCCAGAAAAAAGGCAAGATCATCAACATCTCTTCGGGCACCGCGCTCGGCGGCACGCCCTACTTTCTCCACTACGTAACGTCGAAGGCCGGCGTGATCGGCTTCACGCGCGCGCTCGCGCGCGAGCTTGGCAGTGATAACATCTCCGTCAACGCGATCACGCCCGGACTCACGATCTCCGGCCCGCAGCAGGAAGGCGTGCTGACACCCGAGCAGCTTCTCGACCGCAGGCGCAAACGTTCGTTTCAGCGCGATCAAAAACCGGAGGACCTCGTCGGCACGGTCGTCTTTCTCGCCTCCGACGACAGCGACTTCATCACCGGCCAAACGATCAACGTCGACGGCGGCGCGAATATGTATTAGTCAAGAGAATCAGGAATGGAGCGACACTCCACGTGAATCATGGGGTATAAAATTTCGCTTCAGCGGCCGTAAAGCCGATTTTTGCATGGGTGCCGTCGCAGAAAGGCTTATTGCTCGACTGGCCGCACCGGCAGAGTGCGATCATGGGTTTATCCATCACAGTCTCTTTGCCGCTCGCATCGACGAACTTGAGCGGACCACGCACTAAATTAGGGCCATCTTTTTTCGTATCGACGATCAATTCCATATGCAGCATCCTCCTTTTGGCTTCAACGCATGTTGGCAGTTATAAGCAACCTTCTTAATCGAACACCATGCTCGTGAACGTAACGGCGGAGCCGGTTTCCTGGGTGAAGGCTTGCCCATATTTGAGCAACCTTCCCCGGCTGCCGCCCAGCAGGTGAGTCAGAGAGTAGAGCGGCGAAAAGCCGCAGATGCGCCGGCGGTCTTGGTCTTTGGCGATCTCGTTAAAAAATCCTTCGGAGTCGGCTGACGCGAGTCTCTCTATTAGCCGCTGGTCTTCGGCTTCCACCCACTTGAGAAATTCCGGCGTGACCGGATCGCGGTCGCCAAACTGTGTGCCCACGTGCGCTAGATCCACGCCGGCGACGAAGCAGACGCGCCTAGATTCTTTCGCGGCGAGATCGGCCAGCGCTTTTAGAAAATCTCCGATCCGCGGCTCTTTCTCCGGAAGACTGCCGTTCTGGATGTTAGAGTGAAACGAGGTGACCAGAATCGGAACGATCTTGAAGTCGCGGTTTTCTCCCGTGAGCCGCGCCCGGAGATCGGCGACGTATTTTAAGTAAACGACTTGGAACTCCAGCGAGTGCTCGGTGCGGTGGAGATACTCGTCAGCAAAAAGATCGCCGCCGTACGCCGCCGCGAGCCGGCCGACAAATTCTTTGTCGGTCTCCACTCTCCCGAGCGGCGTGGCGAAGTCCTTGAGCGTAGCAACAAAGGGGCTCGCGCCGCCGCAGTGCGACGTGCCGAGCAGAATGTAGAGATCGGCGCCCGGCCTTTCGGCAAGCTCCCTGTACGCCCACGCGTAGCACGGTCCGCCGCGATGGAAATCGATATGAGGAGCAATGATCGCTTTCGGTGTGGAATTGTTGCCGTTAAGCTGCGCTTCGCCCGGACCGTCGGCAGCTTGAAAATGTCCGAGCAACTGGGCTTTGAGCTTTTCCGGCTCGTCACTGTAAACCCCCGGCGCGTGCGCCGGTGAGCGTACCGGCTGGCGGCGAAACTCCTCGGCGACTTCTTGCTGGCGGTCGAGAAACCGCTGGTTGTGCAGATAGTACTGTTCATCGAGCACATCGATCATCTTTTTAAGATCTTCAATGGATAAAGGCTGTCCGACTCTCTTGCGATAGGCCTCCTGGATGTCGAGAAACGAATGCTGTCCGTCAAAATGAGTCAAGACAAAATAGCCGACGGGCGTGATCACCAATGGCTGAGAAAGATGCTGCGGGTCTCTGAGACAAATGAAAGTCTTTCCCTCTTGTTGAAGCGGAAAAGCCTCGACGGGCCGAAGGCGCGGACGATCTTCCATGATTTTAAATGCTGTTTTTCCCCTTTCCTTGTCAAGACCTTCTGGCTGCCACCACAATTTAATTGTTGACACAGGTACAAAATTATAGTAGCCTTTGCATTGCAAGATAATAGTTTTGCAATGCAAAACAAGGCAGCAGGTGGCATATAGAAGCGGCCTAAAGGGATGGCACTGAGTCTGGAGATTTCGGATGCCTGGGACACAAATAAAAGTTTTTGACAAAATCGTCCAGGTTATTGAATTGCTTGCGACTTCCTCCCAAGGGGTGACGCTTAAGAAGGTACAGCAAGCCTTAGGATTAAACAAAGGAACGGCCTTTAGGATTTTACGTACCTTAGAATCGCATGATGTCGCAGCGAGAAATGGAGATGGCACTTTTGTTCTGGGTAACCGTGTGCTTTGGTGGGAAACTTGCTACCGTCAAAATCTCGACCTTTCCAAGCTTGTCCGACCCCACCTGGAAAAGCTTCGTGATCTGACATCGGAGACAGCTGCATTTTCTATCTTGATGGGGAACCAAACAGTAGTTGTGGACCAAGCCATTAGCCCTCACGCTACAAGCACTAGATTTGATATTGGATTCTCAGCCCCTTTGTACGCAGGAGCCACCGGACGGATCATTTTAGCGCATCTGGATCCGGTGAGACGCAAAAATCTTTTAAGCCGGCAACGCTTGGAACGCCTTACAGAGCGGACCATCACCGATGGAAGGCGGCTCGAACGGGAACTGAATAAGTGCCTGGCCCAGGGGTTTGCTTTCAGCGAGGGAGAAAGGCTCCTTAACACTTCTTCCGTGGCGGCTCCTATTTTCGGTACCAATAAAGAGATCTTGGGAGCGATATCGGTGACTGGCCCATCCGACAGGCTGACGCATAACAGATGTAAGTCCATTGTTTCTATATTATTGGGAGAAACCCGGCTTTTAACGGACCGACTGAGAAGGGCTCACCACGTGTTAGAGAAACAAGTTGGTGGAGGCCGGTAGGGGGTAGTCTGTCCAGAACAGAGGAGCAGCCATGGCTGACGCGACATACGATGCCGTTATTGTCGGTGGCGGAAACAAGGCTTTAGTCACCGCGATCTATTTGGCCAAATACGGAGGGATGAAAGTCGCCCTGTTTGAGGAAAGGCATGAGCTTGGCGGGGGCTGGGGATCGCATGAAGCCGCCGCGCCTGGATTTATCAGCAACACGCATGCAAGCACTGTCCGTCGCTGGTACTTCCTGCCGCTTTACCGTGATTTTCCTGAGATCGAGGAAAAGGGGCTTAAACTTCTCCATAACAAGGTGGCCCTCGGGTTAATCCTCAAGGAGGATCAGAGCTGCCTCCCTCTTTACCATCCGGAAGAAGATCCGACCGGCGAGAAAACCTTCCGAGAGGTGCGCCGCTTCGCTGGAGAGAGGGACGCGGAAAAGTGGCTTAAGGCATATGAGCTGACGCGGCCCGAAGGAGGCTATCAATCGGCCACGTTGGAAGATCTCTTCAACCTTCCTCCCCCACCAGGCCAGCCCACCCCCCTCGAGAGATGGCTCAATGACTATATGAAACGGCCCGATGCCCTTGTCGACCGCCGTTTCCTGAACCTGGCCGCAGACCAGGCTGCCAGCGAGTTCTGGGAGAGCGAGGGGCTGGCCTATTTTACCTTAAGGGTGGCGAAGGCCGTGGGGTTTCCGACCGAGGTGGGGGACAGCGGTCTCGAGGTGTTACGATCCATCGCCATGAGCCTCGACCGCTGCCTGATCCAGGGCGGCACACACAGCGCGGCACATGCCTGTCAGCGCATCCTGCTGGAGAATGGGGGTAAGTTTTTCACCAAAAACAAAGTGAAGAAGGCGCTCATAGAAAACGGCGCGGCCCACGGAATCATCCTGGACGACGGCACGGAAGTCCGCTCGAAAATAGTCATCACCACCGTCGATCCTTACCAGCTCTGTTTCGACCTCATCGGCCCGGAACATCTGGAAAACAGCCTGCTGCGTAAAGTGGCCTGCCTGGAACGAAGCCTCACCTGCATCACCTGGTACACCTGGGCCATTCATGAAGCCGCCGACTATAAGGCCTCCGACTTTAACCCCGACATCAACAACTGCCAGTGGCTCATCCTGGGCAGCCGCAATATGGAATCGCTCATCCAAGAGTCCCACTGGAGACGGGTAGGAAAAAATCCTCCCGATCTCCATATCGTCAACTTTCATCACCACTCCCTTGCAGATCCGACCCAAGCGCCGCAGGGAAAACACGTCATAGGAAGCGAGATCCATGCGGCCCCTGCCTATTGCCTGAGCGAGCGCGAGTGGATGGCGTACAAAAAGCAGCACGCCGAAGGGACGATGACGGAGTGGCGGCATTACATGAGGAACATGAGTTGGGATAACGTTATCGGCTACGACGCGATCACGCCTTACGACGCCGCCCGGCGACAGAGAAATATGGGGCCGGCGGGAAATTGGAACATCATCGACCGGGTGCCGGGCCAGAATTTTCCCTTCAATCCCGTCCCCGAGCTTGCCTCTCACCGAACTCCGATTAAAAATTTATACGCCACGGGCTCGGCCTGGGGACGCTACAACGCCGGCCATACGGGGCAGGGCTACACCTGCTACAAGGCCATCGCTGAAGACCTGAAGTTGAAGAAAACCTGGGAAGGACAGCCCTGGTAACCGAGGGAAAAAGGAAAAGAGCCATGGCAAGAAAGTATGATGTGGTGATCATCGGCGCCGGTCCCAACGGGTTGATCGCCGGCGCCTACCTGAGCAAGGCCGGTCTGAAAACTCTGATCGTGGAGAAGAGACTCGAGGCGGGCGGAGGGTTGGCCACGGAAGAATCGACCCTGCCCATGTTCCTGCACAACACCCACTCCATCTACCACATGATGGTCGACTATGCCCCCGCCTATCGAGACCTCAGGCTGGAGGAGGACTATAAGGTCAGGTATGTTCGGCCGCCCCTCCAATTTGTCATGCCTTTCAGCGACGGGAGATGCCTGTGTCTCTACACGGACGTGGAGAAGACTTGCCGCTCCATCGCCCGCTTCTCCGTGAAGGACGCTGACAGCTACCGAGAAATGTACAGAAAGTTCCATACCTACATGGAGGAATTCCTGGCGCCTGCCACCTATGTCTCTCCGCTTTCCGCCCTGGATCAAACAGCCAAGCTGGAAGCTAATCCCATCGGGAAAGAGCTTCTCGAAATTTCGGAAAAGAGTCCCATCCAGATTATCGACGGTCTGTTTGAAAACGAACAGGTGAAGACTCTGATGTTGTACGCAGCCTGTCACTGGGGCCTGGAGCCGGACTTGGAGGGAATAGGTTTCCTTGTCCCCCTCTACCTCAATCGAGCCGTCCATTACCGCCTCTGCGTGGGAGGTTCCCACATGGTCGCTCAGTCGCTGGGAAAGATCGTGCTGGAAAATGGGGGACTCATCTTAGGAAGCCAACAGGTAAAAAGAATCCTGGTGGAAAACGGAAGGGCCTGCGGGGTCGAAACAATGTCGGGCGATGTGATGGAAGCAGAAAAGGCGGTCATCAGCACTCTTAACCCGGAGCAAACCTTTCTTTCCTTCATCGGCGATAAAACCCTGGATGACGAATTTGTAGAGAAGATCAAGCTCTGGCAGTGGGAGAAGTGGAGCCTCTTACAGATTCACCTTGCTCTGGAGACACCTCCTAACTTCAAGGTTGCTGCACAAGATCCGGAATTGAATCAGGGGCTGGTCTATGTGCTGGGATACGAAAACTCGGAGGACCTACTGCGCCAGTGGCAAGGGATGGAACAAGGGAAACTGGATGCCAAAGACGGATTTCATTGCTCTTTCCCCAGCGTGCATGATCCCAGCCAGGCCCCGCCTGGGAAGTGTACCGGCCTCATTTCACAAATGGCCCCGTATGTCCTCGACGGGAAGGCCGGGAACTGGCTTGATCTCAGGCGTAAGGAAAAAGAGGCCGAGCATCGGCTTGAGATATTGGAAAGGTACGCGCCCGGCACTCGCGAGAAGGTTCTGTGGATGGCCGTCTCCTCGCCCGCCGATACGGAGAACCGGTTCCTGGATATGAAGGAGGGATCCATCAAACAGGGCGCCTATCTGCCCTTCCAATTGGGCTATCTTAGACCCAACGAGGATTGCTCGGATACCCGCACTCCCATCCCGGGACTCTACCTGGGTGGAGCATGCTGCCATCCGGGCGGCCTCGTGATCCTTGGGCCGGGCTACCTCGCAGCGAATGCGGTGGCTGATGATCTAGGGCTGGACAAGTGGTGGAAAGAGCCGGAGATAGTCACCAAGGCGCGGGCAAAGGGGATACTCTAGTGTGGGTGAGATCAACCGGGTTGGGAAAGCGCAGCGATCTCGTCGCGGTGTTTGAGGAGATCAAACGAGACGGCGATTGCTGGATTCTCTGCATGAAAACCGTGGAACCGGTCAGGTGGAGAATTCGGGTGGCAATGACCTCCAAGGATCTGAGAGGAGTTATCGGCCTTGCTTTCAGAGGCGGGAATATCTTTCGCTTGGCACTGGACCTTTTCCGTACTCACTACCCCGGCAAGCCGCCGGAAAACTACTAACATTTACTATCACAGCAAAGGAAGAAAACTGATGGATGAAAAAGGACGGGAGTTCTTTGCCGAAAGCCTGGACCGCCACGTGGAAGCAGAGGGTAAGATCCTGGAGGAATATCGCGCCCTATCGGAAAAAATAGCCGACGGTCCTGTCGGTATGCTTGTTGACTTAATTTTGACCGAGGAGGAACAGCACCACTTCCTGCTTCGCACTATGGCCGGGCACCTCAGACAGTCCCTCACGGCAGGAACCAAACGGTTTGAAGCAGGAGAGGTAGTCCAGGATGAACTTATGCGTCAAACCCAAAGGCTGCGCGGGCATGAGCGAGAGACGATAAGCGCCTGCCGCAATCTCAAATCCCAACTCTCCTCAGAGGAAAAAGAACTTTTCGATGCCCTGCTGGACGTGATGATTCTCGACAGTGAAAAACACGAAAGACTTCTTTCGGCCATCGAGAAAATGATCCAGCCTTAACTCCCCCACGGGGAATCCCCTGAAAGCTGATGTGCCTGTGCGGCGCAACATTAGATTCCCCTAGTTCTGCCAAGCGCTACTTTGACTCTCCTTAGCGCTTATGTTACGCGCGACGCACAAGCGAGATCGGATGTTTTTTTTCTTGCCCTGTCAAGGAGGATTCGGATGGCAAAGCTCAAGCTAACCTTGGCCTGTGGAGACTATGATCGAACGCGTGCTCTTATAGATGGCACGGTCCGGCCCGAGGGCATCGACCTGAATTACCTTCCCTTAACTCCAGGGGAGACTTTTTGGCGCATGCTCAATAACGAGGAATTTGATGCATCGGAAATGTCTTTGTCTACCTATACCATCCTGCGTTCTCAGGGCAACCAACGTTTCATCGCCTTGCCCATTTTCCCCTCCCGAACTTTTCGCCACTCGTGTATCTATATCCATTCAGCCAGCGGCATTCAAAAACCCCACGATCTAAAGGGTAAGCGAATCGGGGTCGCTGATTACCAAATGACCGCGGCAATCTGGGTTAGGGGGATCCTGAACCATGAGTATCAGGTCTTGGCAGATGAGCTTCGCTGGGTCGTTGGAGCTCCGATCCAGGCCGGGATCAACCTACCGGCGCAAATCCCCATCCAACGAATCAATCCGGGGCAGTCTTTGGAAGAAATGTTGGAGGCGGGTGAAATTGATGCCTTAATCTCGGTCATGATTCCGCGATCGTTCCGGGCCAAGAACCCGCACGTGAAACGCCTGTTTCCCAACTACCGAGAAGTAGAAACTGAATATTATCGGCGCACAAAAATTTTCCCGATCATGCACACGTTCGTTCTGAAGACCAACCTCTTCCAAAAGGAGCCCTGGATAGCCGTCAGCCTCTACAAGGCCTTTGTCCAGGCTAAGGAATTCAACTATAAGCGCCTGTACGACAGTAATGCGCTTGTAGTAAGTCTCCCGTGGATTGTTGATGAGATAGAAGCTTCTCGCCGCATCTTTGGCGAGGAGATCTGGAATTATTCGATTGAAGGTAGTCGACCTACCCTTGAGGCGCTCGTCCAGTACTTGGACGAGCAGGGACTGACGCGGCGTCGAATGAGAGTTGAAGAGCTGTTTGTCCCGAATATTCGCCCTGAGCTTCCGCATTACCTCAGAGCGACCGGTGAAGGATAGATGCTAATGAATCTTCCGGCCCTTTTCCGGGTCGGGGACCTTCAGGCCGATGGCTTCAATCTGCGCGTCGACGTCCTGCCTGAACATCTGCCGCAATGTCTTGTTGTCCCAGCGCCGGATGCCATAGGCTACGGCCAGTTCGCTGAACTTGGAGTCGGACGCGCCGAAGGTGTCAAGCGCCTGCGGGTACCATTTGTCCACGGTCCGCTGCACGTCCGCCTTTGTCGCTCCGCACAGCTGGGCGTATTCGGGTTTCTGGACGAGGTCCCTGATGCGCCGCGCGCCGAAGGACGCATGAAACCTTTCCTCGTGCACCATGGTGGCCATTTCCCTGGCCAGCGGCGCGTAGCTGCAATTCTCCATAGCGCGAAGGTGGTACCAGGCGACCAGATCTAGAAGGAAACAAAAGCCGCAGACATCCACCCAGCTTTCAAACGGCACGTTGAATACCGCGAGCGGGTGTTCGCCAATGCGCAGCTTGAGAAGCGTGGCGGCCTTCTCCTCGCCTTCCGGGCCGAAGGAGCGGAGCATTCGGCAGTCGATAAACCCCTGGTGAGCTTCGTCGGCGGCAATCTGTGTCTGGATGTAGCGGTCCTCCGGCGTCGGCCC
>CAYOJC010000074.1:0-24835 GCA_964404195.1 uncultured Syntrophobacteraceae bacterium | reverse complement strand
GAACCTGTGACCCCCGGCTTGTAAGGCCGATGCTCTCCCGCTGAGCTAACCGCCCCCTTCGGATGAAAACACCAGCCCCTTAATTCCCCACGCCGCTCCTCCTGTCGAGTCGAGGTCATTTTCGATCTCGAGTCAAAACGAGCGAATCAGCTGAGGGACTCCTTCAAGGTTTTGCCAGCCTTAAATTTAGCGGCTCGAGAGGAAGCAATTTGAATCGCTTCTCCGGTCTTCGGATTTCTTCCTGTTCGCGCCTTGCGGTCGGAGACCGAGAAGGTTCCAAAGCCGGAGATGTTGACCTTATCGCCGTTCTTCAAGGCGCCAACGATATCGTCAAAAAGTCCATTGACGATTTCTTCGGCCTTTTGTTTGGGAAGCTCGGCCTTGCTTGCCACCGAATCGATCAGTTCCGCTTTAGTCATGACTCTCCCGTCGTGAGACGACTCGTGAATGCACAAGAATATGCCGATTCTTATAACAGCCGGCGGGTTCGGGGTCAACCCGGTACGCGAGACAAACGACCCTATTGCGGCAAGATGTGCGCTCCGGGACCTTCCTCTTCCTTTTCCTCAAAGCCGGGCGGCTCGTCCTTGGATTCCGCCGATTCCGGTTTGTTCTTAAAGAGACTCTCGGGGTCTGCCAGAATGAGAGCCTTCTTCAGAACGTCGTCCATATGGGACACAGGGACCAGGTGCACCGACTTGAGAATGGTAGAAGGTATCTCCTCGATGTCCTTTTCATTCTCCTCGGGTATCAGCACCGTCTTGATGCCTCCACGATGAGCCGCCAAGACCTTCTCCTTCAAGCCGCCGATAGGGAGTATCCTCCCGCGAAGAGTGATCTCGCCGGTCATGGCGAGGTCGTGGCGAACCGGGATGCGGATCAGAGCGGAGACCAGAGACGTGGCCATGGTGATCCCGGCAGACGGCCCATCTTTGGGGATGGCGCCTTCCGGCACGTGGATATGCACATCCACCTTTTGGTAAAAGTCCTTTTCCAACCCCAATTCTTCCGCTCGAGAACGCACATAGCTCATCGCGGCCTGGGCAGATTCCTTCATCACATCACCCAACTGCCCCGTGATAATGAGTTGTCCCTTACCCGGCATGATCGTGACTTCAGTCGAGAGCAGCTCACCTCCAAGCTCGGTCCACGCGAGTCCCGTGGTTACACCGATTTCCTGTTCTCCTTCGATCTTGCCATAACGGTATTTCGACGGGCCCAGATGCTTGTGGAGACTCTTGCCGCCTACCTGGATCTTGGCATTCCTATCTGTTTTGACCACCTCCACAGCGACCTTGCGGCAGATCGAGGCAATCTCCCGATCCAGATTTCTCACCCCGGCCTCCCTAGTATAATGACGGATCAGGCCGAGGAGCGCGCTGTCGGTAAAAAGAACATTCGCCGGACTCAAGCCGTTCGCCTCCCGCTGTTTCGACACCAGATACTTTTTGGCGATGTTCAATTTCTCAAGCTCGGTATAGCCGGCGATCCGGATGATCTCCATGCGGTCCTGCAACGGCCGCGGAATGCGGTCGAGCATGTTGGCCGTCGTGATGAACATCACTCTCGAGAGGTCGTAATCCAGATCCAGATAGTGATCGTTGAACGCGAAGTTTTGCTCCGGGTCTAGAACTTCCAAGAGCGCCGAGGAGGGGTCGCCGCGAAAGTCCGTGGACATCTTGTCCACTTCATCCATGAGAAAAACCGGATTACTCGAGCCGGCCTTCTTCATCGACTGGATGATCTTACCCGGCAGCGCGCCAATGTAAGTGCGGCGATGGCCGCGGATCTCCGCCTCGTCCCGAACTCCGCCCAGAGAGAAACGGACAAATTTTCGCCCCGTAGCCCGGGCGATGGAGCGTCCCAGCGAAGTCTTTCCGACTCCCGGAGGCCCCACCAGGCAGAGGATCGGCCCCTTCATCTTGCCCACGAGACTCTGCACCGCTAGGTATTCCAGAATTCGCTCTTTCACTTTTTCCAGACCGTAGTGGTCCTCTTCGAGAACTTTTTCGGCCTCTTTGATGTCCAGCTTATCGTCGGTGAACTCATTCCAGGGAAGGCTCAAGATCCAGTCGATGTAGTTCCTGACGACCGTCGCCTCGGCCGACATCGGAGACATCATCTTGAGCTTTTTGAGCTCCTTTTCGACCTTGTCGCGCGCCTCGGCCGAGAGTTTTTTCTGCTTGATCTTGTCTTCGATCTCCTGGATCTCGTTCTTGAACTCGTCCTTTTCCCCGAGCTCCTTCTGAATGGCGCGCATTTGCTCGTTCAAGTAGTACTCTTTTTGCGACCGCTCCATCTGTTTCTTGACCCGCGAGCGAATGCGCCGCTCCACTTCGAGGATCTCGATTTCGGCGCGCATATGCCCCAAAACTTTTTCCAAGCGCTCGGACGTAATGAGGGTCTCCAGAAGATTCTGCCGGTCTTCGATCTTGATCCCCAGGTGCGTGACGATCGTATCCGCCAGGCGGCCCGGGTCGTCGATCGACGAAACGGACATCACCATCTCCGGCGGAATCTTTTTCTTGAGCTTTACATAGTTTTCAAAGGTTGTGTGGACCTCGCGGATCAGCGCTTCCACTTCCGTGTTCTTCTCCGCCATCTCCGCAACGTCCTCCACCTCAACGAGGAAAAAGTCCGGATGATTGACGAAGCGCGAGACCTGCGCCCTTTTTTTGCCTTCGATCAACACCTTAACTGTGCCGTCGGGAAGCTTGAGCATCTGAACCACGGTGCCGAGGACTCCGATGCGGTAGATGTCGTTTTCCGTCGGCTCGTTGGTCTTGGCGTCCTTTTGAGAAGAGAGAAAGATCGGACCCTGCTTTTGCGTCGCCTCTTCGAGGGCTTTGATCGATCGCTGCCGGCCCACAAACAGAGGCACCACCATGTGCGGAAAGACCACGATGTCTCTTAGGGGGAGCAGCGGCACCGTCAAGGCAGTCCCTTCCTTGTCTTTGTCGTCTTTTTTGTCGCTGCGAAACAACATAACCATATTCTCCCTATGCGCTCTCTGCTGCTTTGCTGTAAACGATGATCGGAGCCTCGTTTCGGGTCACAACCTCTTCCGAAACCACCACTTCCTTTATATTAGGCTGCGACGGCATGTCGTACATCACGTCCAGCATGATGTTTTCCATGATGGCCCTCAAACCGCGCGCTCCCGATTTCCTCTTCATGGCCTCTTTGGAGATCGCCCGCAGCGCCTCTTCAGTGAACTTAAGATGAACGCTCTCCATCTCGAAGAGCTTCGAGTACTGCTTGGTGAGAGCGTTCTTCGGCTCCTTCAAGATCCGCACGAGCGCCGTTTCCTCGAGCTCATCCAACGTCGCCAGCACCGGCAGACGGCCGATGAACTCCGGGATAAGACCGAATCTTAACAAATCTTCCGGCTGCACCTCATGCAAGAGCTCGCTCGGACGGCGGCCGTCGCGCTGATCGAGCTCGCCGCCGAAGCCCATCTGCTTCCGGCCCGTGCGTTTGCGGATGATATCTTCCAAGCCGACGAATGCGCCGCCGCATATAAAAAGAATATTCGTCGTGTCCACCTGGAGAAACTCCTGTTGCGGATGCTTTCTTCCCCCTTTTGGCGGCACGCTTGCCATGGTGCCTTCGATGATTTTCAGCAGCGCTTGCTGCACGCCCTCGCCGGAGACATCCCGCGTGATCGAGGGGTTCTCCGACTTCCGCGAGATCTTGTCGATCTCGTCGATGTAGACGATGCCCCGCTGCGCCTTTTCCACGTCGTAGTCCGCGGCCTGGAGCAGGTTGAGTATGATGTTCTCAACGTCCTCGCCGACATAGCCCGCCTCGGTCAAGCTGGTCGCGTCGGCAATAGTGAAAGGAACCTGGAGAAAGCGCGCCAGCGTTTGCGCCAGCAGCGTTTTTCCGGACCCCGTCGGCCCGAGCATTAGAATATTGCTCTTTTGCAGCTCGACGTCTCCCGTCACCATCTGACAGTCGATCCGCTTGTAATGATTGTGCACAGCCACCGCAAGTATTTTTTTCGCCCGCTCCTGGCCGATGACGTACTGGTCCAACACCCGCTTGATCTCCGCCGGCTTGGGCACGGTGGAAGAAGAGGCCAGCGCTTCCTCGTGGTCGACCTCCTCCGCGATGATGTCGTTGCACAGATCGATGCATTCGTCGCAGATATAGACCGTCGGTCCGGCGATGAGCTTACGGACTTCGTCCTGACTCTTGCCGCAAAAGGAGCAAACTAAATTACCCGAACGCTCGTCCCCGTGCTTTGGCATAGAACCCTCGCTTTATTTCTTAACAGGCCGATTGGCGATCACCTCATCCACCAACCCGTATTCCAGAGCCTGCCTGCCGGTCATGAAAAAATCCCGGTCTGTGTCCTTTTCGATCTTTTTAACGCTCTGCCCTGTGTGTTTCACCAGGATACTGTTCAATTCTTCTCTCATCCGGAGGATCTCCCGCGCCTGGATGTCCACGTCGGTCGCCGTTCCCTGGAATCCTCCGAGCGGCTGATGAATCATGATGCGCGAGTGCGGCAGCGCGTATCGCTTGCCCTTCGCCCCGGCGGCCAGCAGGATGGCGCCCATGCTGGCGGCTTGGCCCACGCACACGGTCGAGATCTGCGGTCTTACATACTCCATCGTGTCGTAGATGGCGAGACCGGCCGTGACCGATCCTCCCGGCGTATTGATGTAGAAAAAAATGTCCCGCTCCGGATCCTCGGATTCGAGGAACAGGAACTGGGCTGTGATGAGATTGGCGACATCATCGTTGACGACCGTGCCGAGAAAGACAATCCGATCCTTGAGCAGTCGCGAAAAGATATCGTACGCGCGCTCTCCCCGCCCTGTTTGCTCGACCACGATCGGGATGAAGTTCATGCTTGTCGGGACTCCTTGCCACTCCAGGACATTTTAGCCGTTTTTCCCCTGGGCATCAACGGCTGGGTCCACTTCTTTCATCTCGGCATGCTGTAATAGGTAATCGATGGTGCGATCGATGATCATTTGTGACCGCAGATTCTCCCGCGCGTCCGCGCGTTCGTAGTAGTTGCGCACCGCCGCCGCCCTGTCGCCTGCGAGGCGGGCGGCTTCTTCGACCCTTTTCAGCAATTCCGCATCCGAAACTTCGACCTTCTCAAGCTCGGCGATTTTTTCCAGAATGAGCGTCGCCATGACTTGCCGCCTGGCGTGAGGTTGAAGCTCTTTGCGCAACTCCTCGGTGGAAGGGTTCTCGCCCGCAGAGACTCCCTGGGATCGCTGCCGGCTCTGGTGCCGTTCGAGCAAATAGCGGACCTGACGATCGACCATGCTCGGTGGAACATCGAACGCATGCGCCTCGACGAGCCGGTCCATGAGCTGCTCTTTGAGCTCTCCCGTTTGAAATTCGCGCAGCTCGGCTTCCAATTGCGTGCGGATTTTCTGTTTCAGCTCTTCGAGCGTGGAGCAATCGCCGCGGTCTTTGGCGAATTCATCATCGAGGAGCGGTAAAACTTTTTTCTTGATCTCTCGAACCGTGACGGAAAACTCAGCCACTTTGCCGGCCAATTCTTTGTTAAAATAATCCGTAGGGTAAGGCACACTAATAGTATGTTGACTGTCTTTTTTCAACCCGACGAGCGCCTGTTCGAACTCAGGCAGCGCGCTTCGACCGCCCACCTCGAGCGCATAATTCTCGTTCTTTCCTCCAGGAAGCGGATGGCCGTCGATCGAACCGACAAAATCGAGCGTGAGAAAATCTCCGCGCAGGACGATATCCCGGTCTTCCACCGGAACCAGTTGCGCGTGCGCGTCCTGGATACGCTGAAGCGTACGCTCTACCTGATCATCATCGACGGAGAGCTTGGCTTTCTTTAGTTCCAATCCGCGATAGTTTTTCACCTCGACTTCCGGCTTGACCTCTACTGTCGCCGAAAAGGCAAAGTCTCTTCCCTCTTCCAATGTATCGGCCTCGACTTCGGGTTCGGAAATGATTTTCAGCCCTCGTTCCTTGAAAACTTCGCCGAGCGAGTGCTCCACAAGATGCGACAAGACCTGCCCTTTGACCTCGTCTCCATAGAATTGCTGCAAGACCGAGCGGGGAATTTTTCCCGGGCGGAATCCTTTGATCTTCGCGCGCCGGCCTAAACTTTCATAAACGCGCAGAAACTCCTCGTTCACGGCGGCGCCGGGAAGCTCCACGCGGATTTTTCTCTGGGTAGGACTGACTACGTTGACGTCGATCTTCATCGGATGAATAGGGTTTGCTGGTGCGAGAGGGGGGATTCGAACCCCCACGGTTGCCCGCTAGATCCTAAGTCTAGTGCGTCTGCCAATTCCGCCACTCTCGCATTTCTGATCGGAATTCCGTAAGCAACCAGGTCGAAGAAAAAGAGTAGGAAACAAGCGGGGCTAAGTCAAGGCCAAACACTCGAATCAAAGCGCGGACGAACCGATTGAAAATTTGGTGGGCCGCCGGGGACTCGAACCCCGGACCCGCTGATTAAGAGTCAGCTGCTCTACCAACTGAGCTAGCGGCCCGTGTCCGAGCTGCCCTTCGACTTTGCTTAGGGCGATAAGCCTGTCAAACCGCGCTCGGAATTTCAAATCTCAAATTTCAAACGCCAGATTTATGGCCATTCGAAATCTGAGATTTGCAATCCCAAAGGAATTGGGGTGAGTGAAGGGATTTGAACCCTCAACCCCTGGAGCCACAGTCCAGTGCTCTAACCTAATTGAGCTACACTCACCACACTGAGACCCGTATGGCGCGCCAGAAGGGATTCGAACCCCTGACCTACGGCTTAGAAGGCCGTTGCTCTATCCACCTGAGCTACTGGCGCCTAAAAAAGTGAGCAGTGAGGAAGTGAGCGGTAAGCAGTCCCCACCACCGACCTCTTTACTGCTCACTCCTCACTTCTCACTGCTCACTATCTTGGTCGGGGCGAGAAGATTTGAACTTCCGACCCCCTGCGCCCAAGGCAGGTGCGCTACCAGGCTGCGCTACGCCCCGTTCAACAATGACGCAATCATTCTACACCACATGCAGAGCGTGAAATCAAGGATTTGTCTGAAACGGCGGCAGCGATGCGACTGCGGCTGTGAATTCTTTGAGAGCGCGGCCTCTATGGCTCACGCGGCTTTTCGCCTCGCGGTCAAGCTCCGCAAAAGTTAGGCTCAACGGCGGATAAAAAAATAGTGGATCATAGCCGAAACCGTTCTCGCCTCGCGGAGCGAAAGCGATCCGCCCTGCGCATTCCCCGCGAAAGAGCCATTCTCCTCCGCCCAACGCCGGCGGAGCGCACAGCGCAAGCACACAAACAAAGCGCGCCGTTCTTTTTTCTTCAGGCACGCCCGCCAGGGCACGGAGCAGCTTTTGGTTGTTGCGGATGTCCTCCGCTTCTTCGCCGCCGTAACGCGCCGAATGGATGCCGGGCGCGCCCCCGAGCGCGTCCACTTCGAGCCCGGAATCGTCCGCGAGAGTGACACGGCCGGAGAACTCGGCCAGCGTACGCGCTTTCTTGAGCGCATTCTCTTCGAAAGTCACTCCGTCCTCGACAACGGTCGGATAGCTGCTTAAATCATTCAAAGAAATGATTCGGAGGGAATAGCGTTTGAGAATGGATTCGATTTCGGCGCGCTTGCCGGGATTGGTGGTGGCGATGAGCAGCTCCACGGGAAAAGATCAAGAAAGGGAGGCGAGGATATTTTTCTGCGCCTTCAGCAAATCTTTGATTCCCTGGCCGGCGATCTCGGTCATGCGGTCGAGTTTTTTCTTGGTGAACGGCACGTGCTCTGCGGTTCCCTGGACCTCGATGAACTTGCCCGAGCCGGTCATCACGATGTTCATGTCTACTTCTGCGCGGCTGTCTTCTTCGTAGTTGAGATCGAGCAGCACTTTTCCGTCCACGATGCCGATGCTCACCGCCGCCACCGAATCGCGGACC
The DNA here is from genome assembly GCA_964404195.1 of uncultured Syntrophobacteraceae bacterium. GTDB lineage: Bacteria > Desulfobacterota > Binatia > UBA9968 > UBA9968 > JAJPJQ01. Next base: position 16,932 of record CAYOJC010000074.1, on the reverse strand, counting down.
GGCGTGCGCTCGATGACGCCGTTCTTCACCCAGCGGCGCGCGGCGTCGGCCAACGCCACGTAGGCGCCGGTGATCGAGGCGGTGCGCGTCCCGCCGTCGGCTTGAATCACGTCGCAATCGACCCAAACGGTTTTCTCGCCGAAGACTTTGAGATCCGCAATGGCGCGCAGGCTCCGCCCGATGAGCCGCTGGATCTCATGCGTCCTGCCGCCGACTTTCCCGCGCGACGACTCGCGCGCGATCCGCTCCTGCGAACAACCCGGCAGCATTCCGTACTCCGCCGTGATCCATCCCTTGCCGCTGTTGCGCAGAAACGGCGGGACTCTACCTTCCAGCTTGGCGGTGCAGATGACGCGCGTATCGCCGACCTCGATCAGCACCGAGCCGTCGGCGTGCTTGATGTAGCCGGGCGTGATGACGATGGGCCTGAGCTGTCTTTCTTTACGACCGTCGGATCTCATTTAGCTATTCAGGTGAAAGACGACCATCTTAAGCTCCGTCATTTCTTCGACGGCGTAGCGCGGCCCTTCTTTGCCGAAGCCGGAGTCTTTCAGGCCGCCGTAAGGCATCAGATCGACGCGCCACTGCGGCCCCCAGTTGACGTGGAGATTGCCCGCCTCCGCCTCGCGCGCGAATTTCATCGCCCATTCGACGTTCTCCGTAAAAATGCCGGCGGCAAGACCGTAGACGCTGTCGTTGGCAAGAGCGATGGCATCTTCGATCGCATCGAACGGCGTCACCGCCACGGCCGGCCCGAACAGCTCGTCGCGCGAAATGCGCATTTCCGGTTTTACGTCCGCGACGACGGCGGGCACATAAATCGCGCCGCGTCGGCCGCCGCCGGCCGCCAATCGAGCGCCACCCGCAACCGCTTCTTGAATCCAATCTTCGACGCGCGCCGCTTCGCTCTCCTTGACCATCGGTCCGACTTTGGTCCTTTCATCCAGCTGATTGCCGGTCGCCAACGCTTCGACTTTGGGCTTTAGCGCGCCGAGCAAATCGCCATAAATATTCTTTGACGCCAGCACCCGCTGAGTCGAGATGCAGGCTTGCCCGGCGTTGGCGTAGCCGGTCGCGACTACCGCGGACGCGACTTTATCCAGATCGGCGTCGGGCATGACGATGAGCGGGCTGTTAGAGCCGAGCTCCATCGTCACTTTTTTGATGCCGGCCATGCGGCAGATCCGCTCGCCGATCTCCCGGCTGCCGGTAAAAGTGACTTTGCGCACGCGCCGGTCGGCGACCAGTGCGTCGCCGATCTCGCCGCCCGGGCCGGTGATGCATTGGATGCCCTCGGGCGGCAGGCCGGCTTCGAGCAGAATTTCCGTGAGCTTCAAAGCCGAGAGCGGGGTGTCGGACGCCGGCTTGACGATCACCGAGTTTCCCGCTGCCAGCGCCGGCCCGACTTTGTGGCTGACGAGGTTCAGCGGAAAGTTAAACGGGCTGATCGCAGCGACGACGCCGCATGGCACGCGCAATGTGAAGCCCAGTTTATTATTGCCCGAGGGATCGCCGTCGAGCGGCACCGTCTCGCCGTGAATTCGTTTCGCCTCCTCCGCCGATCCCATGACGGTTTCGACGGCGCGGTTGGCTTCTCCGCGCCCTTCGGCGATGATTTTTCCTTCTTCGCTGGAAATCGTCCGGCCCAGCTCTTCGTTTCGCGCCGCCATGAGATCGGCGGCCTTGCGCAAGATTTTCCAGCGCTCGTAGCCCGTGAGCTTGGCCATAACTTTCGCGCCGCGCTCGGCGTAGCTCAAGGCGCGCTCCACGTCGGCGGCGTCTCCCTTCGGCACGGTGTCAATGACCGAGTTGTCGAAGGGATTGCGCACTTCGATCTTTTTCGGCTTATCCGTCCACGCTCCCGCCAAAAACATTTTCATTTTGGTGAATCCTGCCTCGCCGCGGTTATGCCGCGAGCGTCAATCTTTCTTCTCACCGCCGTCGCCGCGAAAAAAACTCCGCCCATAGGCGCGGTGAAAAGAGGTCCAGCGCGAGCCCGGCTCTTTCCCCATCAGGAATTGGATGCTTTGGATCTTGCCGTCCAGATCGTCGAGATAGTGGAGAATCATCGCCTCGACCGTCTGCGGAAGTTTGGGCGAGCCGAACTCGTACGAGCCGTGATGGCTCACGAGCATGTGCTTGACGAGCATCGCGAGCTCCGCGGGAAAATCCGGTATCGAGCGTATTTTCTCGCTGACTTTTTCGACTTCCATGACGAGATGGCCCAGGAGCTGGCCGCCGTCGGTATACTCCACCGCGCGGTCGTAGGAGAACTCGTAGATCTTGCCCATGTCGTGGAGAAAACCTCCGACGAGGAGCAACTCGACGTCGATCCCGCGGTAGTTCTCGACGACTTTGAGAATCAGCTTGAGCAGAGAAAGCGTGTGCTCCAACAGGCCGCCGAGATAGGCGTGGTGGATACTTTTTCCCGCCGGAGCGCGCTTGAACAGATCCATGAAATCGTCGTCGGCGAAGAACGCCTCGACCAAAGCGAGCAGATGAGGATTCTTCATGCCGCGCAAAATCGCCGTCAGCTCCGCCGCCATCGCCTCGGGGTCGTTGGGGCTCTTGGGCAGGAAGTCCTCGGCCGCCACTTCCGTATCGTTGACGCGCGCGACATCGTGCACGCGGATTTGCAGCCTCCCTTGATAGAGAGTCGCCTGGCCGCGCACGCGCACATAGTCGCTCTTGTCGAATCCCCGCGCCAGATCGTTCGCCCGGTCCCACACCCTGCCCTCGATCTCGCCGCTGCGGTCGAGGAGCTTGAGAGTCAGATAGCCGCTGCCCGATTTGGTTACACCCTGGTTCTTGGCGGCGCACATAAAAATCGAGTCTACCGGCTGGTTCTCACGAAGGTCGCTGACAAAAATCAATTTCATGGGTCAACCTGCATAGCGCAGCGACTGCGCCAGATCGTAGAGCGACTGCACCAGGAAGCGCTGTAAAAACAAAATCGCCACGAAGACAAGGATCGGGGAAAAATCGATGCCGCCGGCATAGAGCGGTAAAGCGCGCCGCAACCGATATAGCACCGGCTCGGTGACGCTGTAGAGAAAGCGCACAATGGGGTTGTGGGGATCGGGATTGACCCAGGAGATCACCGCGCGGGCGATGACGATCCACATATATAAGGTCAGCAGCATGCTGACGACCGCCGCCAAAGCTTCGACCAGATTGGCAAGAATAAACATAATTGTTCTATCCGCTCCGTGGACCGAAAATGGCCGTTCCGATCCGCACCAGCGTCGCCCCTTCTTCGATCGCCACCGGATAATCGTGCGTCATGCCCATCGAAAGCTCTCTGAGATCGACGTTGGGCGCGTTCAACGTCTTAAGCTCGTCGCGCAACTCGCGCAGCGCGCAAAAATAAGGCCGGATCTCTTCCGGCTTTTCCCGGTAGGGCGGCACCGCCATCAGTCCTTCTATCCTTATATAAAGCAGTTTGCCGATCTCCTCCAAGAGCCCGGCGACACGGCCGCGCGCAACTCCGCTTTTGCTTTCCTCCGCGGCGAGATTGACTTCGACAAAGGCGCGCACGACCCGCTTCTTCTTCTTCCCTTCCTTGTCCAAAGCCCGCGCCAGCTCCACATTGTCCAACGTTTGTATCAGATCGAAAAGGTCCAAAGCCGTCCTGGCCTTGTTGCGCTGGAGGTGACCGATCATGTGCCACTCGACCGATCCGCCGATGGCGGATTGCCATCGTAACGATCCGCCCATGGCGGATCTCTTCGCCTCGGCCTCCTGGACGTAGTTTTCGCCGAAGAGCCGGACGCCCGCCTCGATCGCCGCCTGGATCTTATCGACGCTTTGAGACTTGGAAGCGGCCAGTAATCTGATCTCTGTCGGATTCCTGCCCGAGCGGGACGCCGCTTCGCCGATGCGCTCGAGCACCTCGCGGCAATTGGCGGCGACATCGACCATGAACGTTCCTTGAATACCACATTCAACGTTATAAATCACACCGCATTTGAGAATAAACTTGACTTTCCCGGAGTCAAAATTTACCCTTGCGTAGGGATGCCTTATTCATCTCTGGCTTACACGCGAGCCGACCTTCTCCGGCTCAGAGACTTACTGGAGAAAAAAACGGGACTCTACCTTCCTGACGAGAAGCTCCACCGGCTGGAGGAGGCTTTCAAAGAACTCCACGCGACGATCCCCACGGCGGTTCCTCGGGAGATCATTCGCGCCATCGAGACCGGCGACTCCGAGGGAATCGCCGGTCTCGATCAATTGGTCGCGGCGATCGCCACCAACGAGACCTACTTTTTCCGCACCCCGGTCCACTTCGAGACGCTGAGGGATTACCTCATCCCGGAGCTCGTCAAAAAGAAAAAATCTCAGAAGGCAAAGACACTGAGGATCTGGAGCGCCGGCTGCTCCACGGGAGAAGAGCCTTACTCGATCGCCATTCTGCTGTTCGAGCACTTTCCCGAGCTCGTGCTGTCGTGGAAAATTGAAATTCTCGCCACCGACATCGACCACGAAGCGCTCCGAAGCGCCGGGCAAGGGATCTACCGGCCCTGGTCCTTCCGGGGAGTGCCGCCGGAGCTGGTCAAGAAATACTGGCATCCGTTGAAAGGAGAATCGCGGCGCGTGGACGATCGCCTTCGCTCGCTGGTGCGCTTTGCTCCGCTCAATCTAGAAAGCGATCCCTACCCGTCGTCTCTTAACGGCACGAGCGGCCTCGATATCATTGTCTGCCGCAACGTCGCGATCTACTTCCGCCTGCATACGATCAAAAAAGTCCTGCGCAAATTTTCCGAATGCCTCGATGAAGGAGGGTTCCTGCTGACCGGCGCGGCGGAATATTCGCGCGAGACCTACCGGGACTTCGAGGCACGGGTGTTTCCCGAGACCGTTATCTATCAAAAGCCGTTCCCAAAGGCGTCCGCTCACGCTGCGAGCCCGCTTCCACTTATCTGGCCTGCGCCTTTGCAGCGCCCGTCCCCGAAGGCCGCCGCTGCCCGCGCCTCTAGGGTGCCGCCGCAGGAACAAAAAAGCTCCGACGATCCCGTGGTTAAAGCCGTCGAGCTGATATCCCAGGGCGAGCTGGATCCGGCGCTGGTGCTGCTTGCCGCTCAGGCGGAAACAAACCCGCGGGACGCCCGCGTCTGCTTTCTGCTAGGCCAGATCGCCGCCGATCGCCAGCACCTTGGAGAGGCTTCTTATTGGCTCAACCGCACGATTGCGTTGGACCCGCTCAATCTCTGGGCCCATTATTTTATGGGACTGCTGTGGATGGAAGACGGCAAGCTGGACGAGGCCCAGGCCGCTATGAAGAAGACCGTCTATATCGACGCGAATTTCGCCCTCGGACATTTTTATCTCGGCAAGGTCCACAAAGCACAGGGCAAGCCGGAACAGGCGCGGCGAAACTTCGCCGTGGTCAAAAGCCTTCTCGCCGCCGCTCCGCTATCGGAAAATTTGAGCGGGGCCGAAGGGCTCACCGGCCGGCAGCTCCTTTCGCTCGTGGATAAGGAACTCCTTTCATGAAAAATGAATTCATGCTGCTCACTTTCACCCTCGAGCCGGTCTGGTACGCCATTTCCGTGCACGAGGTGCAAGAGGTGGTTCCCCTGCCGGAGCTTACTCCTCTGGCGGACGCTCCGCCGTTTGTCGGCGGCATTTTCAATTTGCGCGGGAAAGTGGTCACCGCCGTCGATTTAAGACGGCGCATGGGGCTTGCCCGCCGGCCCTGGGACCGAAAAACCGCCGTCCTGGTGATGCCTTTTCAAGAAAAGCTTTTCGGTCTGATCGTCGATCGGGCGCTTTCGTTGATCCGGATCTCCCGCGACGAGATGGAGCCCGCCCCGGACTTTTCTTCCTTTCTGGGAACTCTGCAAAGCCAGTTCATCGCGGGTGTGGGAAAATGGGAAGGACGGCTGATTCCGATCCTAAACCCCGAGCGTGTCTTCTCAGTCATCGAAGCGTACGAGCTGGGGGATTGGCAAACCAAACAAACCGATGGATGATAGGAACATAACCGTCGTTGCGGACGGCGGCGCAATCGGGCAGGAGGATTTGCGCGACCTTTTCCGCGAGCGGGCGCGGACCTTAAGCGAGGTTCCGGCGCCGGAAGAAAGCGGGGAGAAGATCGCCGCTCTCTCGTTCGAGCTCGGCGGCGAAATTTTCGGGATCGAGCTCAAGCATCTGGCGGAAACCCGCCGGGCGACGCCGCTCCGCCGTCTGCCGGGCGCGCCCTCCCATCTCGCCGGAGTGATGAATCTTCGGGGAGAGCTCGTGCCGGTGATCGATCTGGGACCCATCCTTGGCCTCGGCCAGAAAGAAATCCCCGCAACGTTATCGTCCGTTCTCGTCCTCTCCGTTCAAGCAAGCAAGCTGGCCCTCGCCGTGGATCGCGTCAAAGACATCGTGACCTTCGCCGTCACGGAGCTCAAGCCGCCTCCCCTGTCGCTCGAACCCGAGCGGGCGATTTTCATCCGGGGCGAGTACTTGATCGACCGGCTGGCGCTCAGCCTGCTCGACATGGAAAAGATCGTCGCGGATTCCCGCTTCGCGGGACCGGCGTGAGAAGCGGGACAATTCCAGGAGAAAAAAAATGAAAAGTTTTTTGCCGCGCGCCCTCTTTCAGCGATTGGCTCCCGCCACTATCAAGGGAAAGCTCAAGCTCTGCTTTCTTTCCCTGTCGCTCATTCCGATTCTCGTCATCGGGATTCTGACTTACCGCACCAGCCGCGGGAGCCTGGAAACAGAAATCGCCAATAAGCTGGACGCCGTAGCGGACAATAAAACTTATATTCTCAAGAGCTGGTTGAAAACCTATCTGCAGGACGCCGCCAATCTCGCCAGCCATGAAGCCCTCAAGGATCTCCTCTCTCCAAGCTTCCGCGTGGTGTACCCCAACCTTGCGGCAAAGACGGACGAGGAGCGGGCAAGTCGGGTAAAAAATCTCATCGCGCCGATGCAAGAGGCGAACCACTCCTACGTCGACATCCTGATAACGAACAACGACGGGAAGATCGTCGCCTCCAGTTCCAAGGCTCTCCTCCAGGAGGGGAAAAACCTGAGCGAGTTCGATCTCGCAAAGCTGGACAAGAACGCGGCTTTCAATGTTAGCCCCGTCTTCTTTTCCAAGATCGCCCAACAACACGTATTCATGATCGTCAGTCCGGTCCATGACAACAATGCGAACGTGATCGGCCAAGCGATCCTGGAGGTCGAACTCCGGCCAATTCATCGACTGATTGAAGAGCGCTCAGGCCTGGGCCAGTCCGGCGAAGTCGTCATCGTCGACCGCGACCGCAGGATGCTGACCCAATCGCGCTTTACGGAAGATCCAACCATTTTAAAAAGCGTTCCGGACAACAACCTTTTGGGCCTCGGTCTTCAGGGAAACAAGGGAAACCAGCGTTTTCTTGACTACCGCGGCGTGCCGGCCATCGCCTCTTTCCGGCCTTTGCCCGAAATCGGCGCGGTTTTGATCGCCAAGATGGACGAGTCCGAAGGGCTGGCGCCCATGAACAAGCTCGGCAACATTGTGGCGGTGACCATCATCGTGACTCTTCTGGTCGCGGCCTGGGCCTCCATCGTGATTGCCCGCACCATCTCAAACCCGATCCGCGAAGGCGTCGGCTTTGCCCGCCAGGTCGCGCAGGGCGACTTGACCGTCTCCATGCCCGCGCGCGACTCCTCGGAGATCGGACTCCTGGGGCTCTCGCTGAATCAAATGGCGCAGGACTTGAGCCAGATCGTCATACGGATCATCGAAATGGTCCACAACACCAGTTCGGCGGCAAGCCAAATCTCGGCCGCCGCCGAACAGCAAGAGCGCACGGTGGCCTCGCAAGCGGCGTCGATCAACCAGGTCACCACCACGATCCAGGAGCTGGCGCAGTCATCGAACCAGGTGGGAAAGACCGCCGACGAGATGTCCGCGCAATGGCGGGAAGTCAGCCGGCTCACCGAGGAGGGAAACCGGGCGGTGCAAAAAGGCATCGATGAAATGAACCATCTGAAAACTCAGTCCCAGGGAATCGCCCAGAGCATTTTGAATCTGAGCGAGCAGATTCAGCGCATCAGCTCGATCGTCCATACCGTATCGAGCATCGCCGAGCAGACCAACATGCTGGCGCTGAACGCGGCCATCGAGGCCGCGCGCGCCGGCGAGCACGGCAAGGGATTCGCCGTGGTTGCGACCGAGGTGCGCAAGTTGGCCGATCAAAGCCAGAAAGCCGCCGCGCAGATCGGCGCGATCATCCAGGAGATCCAGGCAGCCTCGCAGAACACCATCCTGGCCGTGGAAGAAGGCAACAAAGGCGTCGAGGAAGGCGTGCGCCAGATCTTCCAGGCCGGCGAGACGCTCCAGGGCGTGACCGCCACGATCAAGCAAACCATGGGATCGGTGCAGGAGATCACGCTCGCGACGCGCCAGCAGGCCATCGGCGCCGATCAGGTCTCCGAGGCGATGCGCGCGATCGATCAGGGAATGAGAGAGACCGTGATCGGAACCAAGCAGACCAACCTCGCGGCGTCTCAATTGATGACTCTCGGCCAATCGCTCGAGCAACTGGTCAAGCGATTCCGCACCGCCGAGGGAGATCATTTCGAAATTTTCGAAACCACGAAAAACTGAAAATGGAACCGGGCGATCAAGAGTATCAACGTCTGTTCCAGATCTACCGCGAGGAGTGCGACGAGCACATCCAGAAGCTGAACGACGGACTGCTCGCGCTCGAGCGCCAACCCCAACAGGCGCCGATCGACGAGATCCTGCGCTCGGCCCACAGCCTCAAAGGGGCTTCGCGGATGATGGGCTTCAAAAATCTGGAAACGCTCGCCCACTATCTCGAGACCCTGCTCACCCAACTCAATCGCGGCGAAAAAGAAGTGAGCCCGCCGATGATCGACGCGCTTTATCGCGACATCGACGCGGTGACTCAAGCTCTCGGCGCCTTGGTGGAGGGCGCGGAACGGCCGAGCATCGACGCGTTGATCGAAGATCTCAAGATCGCCGCCGGAGAGAAACCGGCCGCCGAACCGGTCCAGGCGGATCCGTCGCGTGAAACCAAAGAGAGAGTGCCCGCGGGAGGAGAGCGGACGCCTGCCGGCCGCGACGGCGCCGCCACTCTCAGCAGCATCCGCGTTCAGACCGACCGTCTGGACAATCTGATGAACCAGGCGGGAGAGCTTCTGGTCACCAAGATAGAAGCTCTGGACAATCTCCGGCAGATCGAAGACACGCTGGACTCCTTGGAGGAATGGAGGAGGAGGCTCGCGCGGGAAACACATAGCCCCTCTTTTGGGCGGATCGAAAGAGTCGGCGACGACCTTTCCAGGGCCTTGCAGAGGCTTTCGGACAATACGCGCCGGCTGGAGCTGCTGGTCGATGGCATTCACGAAGGCGTGCGCGACCTGCGCCTGATGCCGTTGTCCACGATCCTGGAGCCCTTTTTTAGAATGGTCCGCGACTTGAGCCGTGACCTGGGAAAAGAAGTGGATCTCGTGCTGGAGGGGACCTCCACCCGTCTGGACAAAAAAATCTTGGAAGAGCTGCGCGAGCCGCTTATCCATCTGGTGCGCAACTCGGTCGACCATGGAATCGAGCCGCCGGACGATCGGGAGCGCAAGGGAAAACCCGCTTGCGGGAAGCTCACTATCAGCGCTCGGCAGGAAGGGACCAAGATCCTCGTCATGGTCAAAGACGACGGCAAGGGACTTGACCCCCGCGTCATAGCGGAAACGGCGGTAAAAAAGGGGCTGGCCTCGGCCGAGGAGATCCAGCGGTGGCCCGACGATGAGGTGTTGGATTTGATTTTCCAGCCCGGGTTTTCCACCGCCGCTGGACTAACCGAAATCTCGGGCCGCGGCATCGGCCTCGACGTGGTCGTGGAACGGATCGAGAAGCTCAAGGGTTCCATCGCGACGGAATCCAAGCCCGGAGAAGGCGTGACCTTCACGCTGTCGCTTCCGCTCACGCTCACCACGACCCACGCGCTGCTCTTCCAAAGCGGAGGCGACATCTTTTGCCTGCCGACCGACGCGCTGGAGAAAACCCTCTTGCTTTCGCCCGACGACATCACCCATATAGAAGGCAAAGACACGGTCGTGATCGACGGAACTCCGCTCGCCTTCGCCTGGCTTGCCGAAGTTCTCAACCTGCCGAAAGTCGAGGGATCCAACGGCACGCTCGCGGCGCTGCTGCTCCGGGGCGCCAAAGGAAGAGTGGTCTTCGGCGTCGAGGCGCTCTTGGGAGAAGAGGAAGTCGTGGTGAAGGCATTGGGAAAATTTTTCGGCCACCTCCCGCAGGTGACCGGCGGGACCATTCTCGGCAAAGGCGAGATCGCGCTCATTCTCAACCCGAACGATCTGCTGCGCTCGGTGTCGCACCAAACGAAGGCATCTCCGGCGCTTCCGGTCCGCGCGATCGCGCCGCGTCCGTCGGCCAAAAAGCGCGTGCTCGTGGTGGAAGATACGCTCACGACGCGCACGCTGGAGAAAAACATCCTGGAAGCGGCGGGCTTCGACGTGACTACGGCGGTCGACGGCGAGGACGCGTTGATCAAGCTCTACGAGAAGACTTTCGACATCGTCGTCAGCGACGTGCAAATGCCGCGTCTGGACGGCTTCGCGCTGACCGAGAGAATAAAAAAGGACCAGCGCTTCAAAGACCTCCCCGTGATCCTGGTGACCGCCCTGCAGACCGACGCGGACAAAAAGCGCGGGATCGAGGCGGGGGCGGACGCTTACCTCACCAAGGCGGTTTTCGATCAAAAGCGCTTTTTGGAGATCGTCCATCGATTTGCATAACGCTACAGAGGCAAAGGTGTCTGCGTGGGTAAACCTGTAGGGGCGGTTCGCGAACCGCCGCCCCCACTTGCAACCGAATCCACGCACGCGTATTCAAATTTATGATTAAAGTTCTCATCGCCGACGATTCACCGTCGATCGCCGCCATGATGCGGGATCTGCTGAGCCGCGATCCGGAGATCGAAGTCGTGGGCTGGGCAAAAACCGGACGCGAAGCGGTCGACCTCAGAAATTCGCTGAACCCCGACGTGATGACGATGGACCTCAACATGCCGCTCATGGGCGGCCTGGAAGCGACCAAAATCATCGCTTCGAGCCGTCCGGTTCCGATTCTGGTCGTGAGTCAGTTGATCGAAAGCCGCGATTCGGAGGTCGCCTTCGAAGCGCTTCGGTGCGGCGCGATCGACGTCATGGGCAAACCGAGCGGCGCCGGACCGCAAGGATTATCTCAGATCGGCGAAGAGCTGATCTTCCGTGTCAAGGCCGTAGCGCACGTTCATCCGATGCGTTTGGTCAACAAGCCCGTTGTGCAGGCCGCGCCGCCGCCGATAGCCGAGATCAACCGGCCGCCGAGACCGGCGGTCGTAGTCATCGGCGCCTCCACCGGCGGCCCGCCTGCGCTCGCGAAGATCCTCAAGGCGATGCCGTCGTACTTTCCGGTTCCGATCGCCATCGTCCAGCATATCGCGCCGGGCTTTATCGCCGGCTTGAGACAATGGCTCGAGCGCGAGTGCCCGCTCCCGGTAAAGCTCGGCGTTAACGGGGTCCCGCTGCGCAACGGAAACGTCTATCTCGCCCCGGACAACCACCATCTCGAAATCGGCGCGGGAAAAAAGTTCGCGCTCACCGACAGCCCGCCGCTTCAAGGACACCGTCCCGCGGTGGACCGGCTGATGGAATCGGCGGCGCAAATCTACGGCCCCAACGCGATTGGAGTGCTGTTGACCGGGATGGGGCGGGACGGCGCCCAGGGCTTAAAAAAAATCCGGGATGCCGGTGGTTGGACGATCGTTCAGGATGAAGCCAGCTCGCTGGTCTTCGGCATGCCGCGAGAGGCCGTCTTGGCCGGCGCTGCCGGGGTCGTCAGCCCACTGGAAAAAATCGCCGACGAGATCGTCCAGGCAGCCTTCCCGAGAGAGGAGGGTAAAATCCCATGGCCGCAAAAATCGTAGTCGTCGACGATAGCCGCACGCAACGGAGCACGATCGCCCTGGCTCTGGAGCGACAGGGTTATCAGGTGGTGCAAGGAACCAACGGGCTGGAGGCGCTTCATCTCGTTCACAGCGAGAATCCCGATCTGCTCGTCTCGGACATTGTGATGCCCGAGCTGACCGGCTACCAGGTTTGCCGGCTCCTCAAGAACGATTCCGCTACAGAGGACCTGCCCATCATATTGCTCACGACCCTCGACCAGCAGGAACATCGCTTTTGGGGCAAGGAGGCGGGCGCCGACAGTTACGTTCTTAAAGGCGCCGGCACGGCGCCGCTCGAGCAGGAGGTCGCCCGATTGCTGGCGGAAAAGAAGCGCAAGCCGGCGGCGAAGCCCGTATCTAAAGGCGACGTGCCCTTTGCCCGGCAGACTGCGCGTGCGCGCTTGACCGACCTCCTGGACCGCCTTCTTTTCGAGGCGACCATCAGCAATCGCATTCGCGAAACCGGCCGTTCGAACAGCGATCTTAACTGCGCGCTAAAAAATTTCTTCGAGTTCTTTCAATCTCTCGTCGATTACCAGATAGCCGTGCTCTGCCTGCGCGGGCCGAGCGGCCCGGTGCTGATCGTTCACCTGGCGGAGCGGGTCCCTGCCGCCTGGCTGGAGCTGGCCAAGCAGATCATCCTGGAAGAGAAGCTGGTGACAACGAAAGAGAAAGAAAAGTCTCAGGAGAAATTGCTCAATCCCGAACTGCTGACCACGGAGGAACCGGCCGAGAAGAGACAACTCGCGGTGCTCTCGACTCCTTTTTCCGGCGCCATCGAAGGCGCCCTGGCGGTTTTTACCGCCAACCGCGCTCTCTACACGGACGAGACCAGAGAAACGCTCGGGATCGCCGTTCGCGCGCTCGAGCCCATTCTCGCGTCTAAACTCCAAGCGCAAGAGCTGGAGAAGCTAAAGGCGGATTTCACCGCGATGATCGTCCACGATTTGCGGTCCCCGCTTACCGCAATTATGTCGAGCGCCGCAGTCATCGAGGACGGTCTGGTGGGACCGGTCACCGACGAGCAGAAGAATTGGCTCCTTAAGATCAGCACAGGCAGCCGCAGCCTGCTGAACCTCATCAACGATTTTCTCGATCTTTCCAAGATCGAGGCCGGCAGGCTGGAGTTGATCCGGGCGGAAGTCGATCTCGAGCAACTGATCCAAGCGAGTCTCGAGGATTATATGGTCCTGGCGCGCGAAAAAAAGATTTCCTTGAACGGCCGTTTCGAGAAGCCCCTCTCGCGAATCAGCGTCGATGCCGGACGCCTCGGACAAGTTTTCACCAACCTCATCAGCAACGCGATCAAATTTACCGGCGAGGGCGGGACAATCGAGTTGGGCACGGCGCAAAACGACGGCGAGACTACCGTTTGGATCAAAGACAGCGGCGTGGGAATTCCCGCGCATGAGATCGGCGACCTGTTCGAGAAATATCGCCAGACCCAGAGCGGCAAGACCTCCAAGCACAAGGGCACGGGCCTGGGGCTCGTCATCTGTAAAATGATCGTCGAGTCCCACGGCGGAAAGATCTGGGCCGAAAGTCAGGAAGGCAAAGGGACGACGTTCTTCTTCTCGCTGCCGGCTACGCGTGAAATCCCAGTGGAATCGAAAAGCGCGTAATCTTTCCGCCGTGAATCTGCGCGAGTCTCGGGGCAACACGGTGCTATTAAGACTCACGGCCCAATCGCTACTAAGGCGAGATTCAGCAAGGATACGTCTTCTTCCCAATCCCAGATATTTTTAACCTGTTTCTCGAGGCGTTCCTTGGCTATTTGGAAAGCGTCGTCGGGTCCGAGGTGCACCTGGATTTCTCTGTTGAGTGTGTCGCTATAAGATTCCAAACACACCTTCGCTGCGATGTCATCAATCGTACCGTCATCCTCGACGAATATAGGATACAGCGCAAACAAAAACTCTTCGTGGTCATCCCTGTGAATTCGCTGCCGCACAATGAAATTAAATGCGTAGCCGCAACGGGGGTTTGCTTTTGGATTTTTGACGTATCGTTGAGCGCAGTAACCGCTAAAGCTCACGTCCCCGCAAGCTTTGAGCATGCTATCCACAAAAGGGTGGCCTAGCGCAAAAAAGGTTAGGTCGGGGTTTTCTATGGCCGCTTTGCGGTCGAAGGTCACTTTGGTAAATCGCTCGTCAATGCCGGGTCCTCGGAGGTTCTCCGGCGTGAGAAATTCAAACAGGCCGTCTTTCTTCTGAACCTGGCGGCGATGGTGTTGTAGAAACCGCTCTGTCAACTCCCTTAACGCCTCAAGATCTACGTCTGCTTTCAGCTCCCTTTCGTAATTTGCGAAGGAATAACCGGAAACATCTCGAAATAAACTGTTCGTGGCTATCTCGTATGCGAGCTGCGCCTTTTTCACGCCTTCTTCTATCTCTTCCTTGGATTGCTCGATGTCTTGCTCGACGATGGCGCGTTTGTAGATCGAGTTGTAATCTACCTCGCTTTCTAGTTGACCGAGCATCGTGGTTTTGATGTCTTCCGGGTCTTCTCCCGTGACCTTCGCCAAAGCCTTCGCCGCAATCTCAATCTTCTGTTCCAGGAAGCCGTAGATTTTGTCTTCCACAGTTTCCTTACCTCTGAAGTTATAGATCTGAACTCTCTTAGTCTGGCCGAAGCGGTAAATGCGGCCGACCCGCTGTTCAATCCGCATGGGGTTCCAAGGCAGGTCGTAATTGACCAGGACATGGCAGAATTGAAGGTTGATTCCCTCGCCTCCCGACTCGGTGCTTACCATAAAGCGGACGTTGTCATCGTCCCGGAACCGTTGGACACTGGTTTTCCTCGGGTCCAGCTTCATGTCTCCGTTGATTACGACCACCGAGCCCTTCCCAAAATCCTTTTCCAACTCCTCCACAAGGTAGTCCTGCGTTCTCCTATACTCGGTGAAGATTAGGACCTTCTCCGTCTCGCCCTTTTCGCTTTCGCTGAAGACCTGCTTGATCAGTTGCTTCAGCTCAACGAGCTTCCGGTCCTGTTTGACCGGCATAGCAATCAGCCGTTCCAGCTCCTTAAGCTCGTCTTTAACAAATTCCTCCTCGGTCTTGAGTCTCCAGGCCGCCTTCTCCTCCGTCTCGCCTTCGAAGCGCTCATCTGCCTCCTCTAGAAGCGATTCCAAGCGATCGACGGAATCAGGCAGCCGGCGATACTTGTCTTGCAGTCGCATCTTCCGGCCATAGAGAGCCGCCTTAATCGCATGAGTCGAGCTAGAGGCTAGTTTCTGGAAAACCGTGAGCACAAAGCCAATGGCGAGCTTCTTATTCCGATCCTTGAGATGCTCCACCATGCGATAGCCAGCCGAGATGTATGCGGTTACTTCTTTGTAAAAGTTTGCCTCGTCCTTAAACATCGGGAAGCGTAGCACATGGGTGTCCCGTCCGCGGAAGATTTTTTTTCCTTGAGAATCCGTCACGTTTAGCTTCGGTGTCCGGAGAATGTACTCTTTGTATGATCGATAGCCGTTACCGCTCGGTTCTCTGACGGCATAGTTCCAAAGCGTTACCTGGCCGTCCTCTAGCCCATCGAAGTCGATCCCATTATCCAGCAAGCCAAGCAGATGGCGAAAGCGTGAATGGGTCGCATCGCCCTGGTGGGGAGTAGCAGTCAACAAAAGTAAAGCGTCCGTGTGGTCCCTCAGATCCTCGGCGAGCCGGTAGTTCTGAGTCTTCTCCGTTTTGGTTTCTCCGTAATCTCTCGCGCTCAAACGGTGAGCCTCGTCAAAGATGATCAGATCCCATTTGCGGTTCTCGAGAAGCTTTTCCTTGTGCTCCTTGCGTTTCAGGCAATCCAGCGACGCGATAGCGCACGCCTTGAGATCCCAGATGCGCGGATTGATCGTATGAAAGTCTCGCTGGAAAATTTCAAAGAACTGCCCGAACTTGTCCTGCATCTCTTCCTGCCATTGAACCGTCAGCCCTGCCGGGCAAATGATCAAAGTCCTCTTTGCCTGACCCCTCTGGGCCAGCGCTTGCCAGATCATCCCGGCCTCAATGGTTTTGCCGAGACCTACCTCATCGGCCAGCAAGAACCGCCTCTTGGGACTGATAACAACTTTGTGAGCGGCAAAAATTTGATGCGGGAGTATTTCCGTTCGAGCATCGCTCAACTGCCCGCCTATGTTCCCTGTGAGGAACCGCGCGGCCATTTGCCTCAGATCGAAGCGCCACGTCTCTTTTTCCCATTGCCCTTTTAAAGCCAGCTCCAAAGGGGCCGGCACTCTCTCTGTTTCTTCAATCTTCAGTAGTTTGGTATGCGCATAGAGCGGCGGTTCGGAGAAAAGGCCGGGCGAATACTCGACCTTCGCAATCCCGTTCTTAACCATCAGCACCCGCCCAGCGCCGTAGGGCCGAAGGCTCGGGTTAGTGCCAATGACTGAGTCGCCTATTTGAAGATTCATGTGCTTACTTGAACTCGATAAACCAAAAATCAGCTTTCCTTAAGCGCCTGTTCGATTTGATCAAGCTCTTTCGATTTAATGGACCAAAGCTCAGCGGCTACTTCGTTAATCTTAGATTCCAGACTACCTTTCAGCTTTTCGTCGCCTTTGCTAGCGGCGCGATGACAGTTTCGTGACAAATCCGAAAGCTGCACATGTTGCGGCTTCTTGAAGGTGAATTTCTCAATAGATATATATTCCATAATGTGCGGAGAAGGATGCAGGGCGCAATAGTTTGCAACTATGAATCGTGCGATGACAGAATTTAGAAGCGCCGCCACATAATGCGCCTCCGCTTCATCAGAAAAGGATATAGAACATAAAGAATGGTCGGGGATTACTGGCTTCGCAGGCTCCGATGATTCAATTTTATGTTTCCCGACGACGACGGTGTCAAGGGTATTGGATACCTGCCGCCAACACACTTTCCACGGCGAATAAGTATAGTCCCCCACATTGTACAACCCTCTCTGCCAATAAGAGTGAGACACTTACCCGCCTTGAGTTTAGTGTAGGATA
>CAYOJC010000073.1:0-24934 GCA_964404195.1 uncultured Syntrophobacteraceae bacterium | reverse complement strand
GAATAGAGAAAGCTTGAAGGATAAGTGCCTTAATTTAAGAGGCACTACACTAGCACATTTCTCCGATCTGGATAAGACGGTGCGAGTCCGATTCGTAGTCATTGTCGAGGTCACGAAAGCCGATCACGAGCACGGCATTTATCTCTTTGCCTGCGTCACGAGGTCGCGATAGAAGGCGCTCTTTTCGAGACGCTGCACCGGCGCTTCGTCGATCACGTCTTCGGATTTGACGCTCTTCATCTTGGGATTTGTCACCGCGAGCAGCCGGTGCATATTCTGCACGCCCGGCAAGTTCGGATTGACATCGAGGCTGTAGAGCCATTGGAGCGCCTGGTACCCGCTCTCGGCATCCTGCGCGCTTTTCAACCTCAAGTTCTTCACAAGAGATTTTATGACGGCTTCCTTTTGCGACGGCCTTTGAATGAAGGCCACCGATTCCACGACCCCGCGCATGATCGCATCGACGGTCTGCGGATTCTGCCTGAGATAGGAGCGCTGCGTTGCGAGCGCGAGACCTTGATAGACGATCGGCGCCTGGCCCATGTCGACCAGCACGTTGTAGCCTTTTTCTTTGAGCGAGGCACTGTAGGTGTAACTCAGGTAGGTCGCGGCGATCCCGCCGCTAGCCAGCGCCTGCGTGAGAACCGACTGGTCGCCTAAAACCATCAATAGAATTTTGTCTCGCGTCGGCTCCAGGCCCAAATGCTCCAGCGCCAGCATGGTCATCGACCAGACGCCGCCGCCGATGCTCTGCACGCCGACCCGTTTTCCCTTGAGCTGCTCCGCGCCGCGCAGGCCCGGCGCCGCGACGAAATCGCCGTCGGGGCGATTGACGATGCCGGCGAAAAAGGCGAGGTCCATGCCGCCGGCCGCGGCGCTCAAGACCGATCCGGGGATGGTATAAGCGATCTGGATGTCGCCGGAGGAGAGCGCGGCGATCGTTTGTGGGCCGCTGCGAATGTTGATCACTTCGACGTTGACGCCCTGTTTGCGGAAAAGACCCTGCTCCACTCCGATCCACAACGCGGAGATCTTTTCGTTAAACGCCCCGTGGGCGATGCGCACGAGCGGCAACTCCGCCGCCTCTAATCTTAACGCAATCATCGAGACGAGAAGCCCCAGGCCGCAAACGAGAAATATTTGTCTGCTTCGCGGCATGATCAACCTTTCGACGATAAGCCCATCTGTTTGAGCATCGCGCGCGTGAGAGGAGATTGAGAGTCCGCAAGCTGCAAGCCGATGGAGTAGTGTTGCGCGCCGGGAATCACGATCGACTCGCACGAAACGCCGCGCGCTTTGCAGAGAGCGAAGAGCTTCTCCGATTGTTCTTGCCAGCCCCTGGGTTCCGCGCCGCCGACGGCGACGATCAAAGGCGCGTGGGCGAGTGGAGGATGAAGGAGCGGGCTGTTTTCCCGCGCGCTCTCGGGCGTGAGCCGGATCTCCTGGTTCACGTCGATGTGCAGAACGGCGTCGAGATCGTAGACGCCGGAAATAGCCGTCGCGCCTTTGATCAAATCGCCGGGCAATCCTTCTTTCTCCCAATCGTGCGCGAGCGCCATGGCCACGAGATGGCCGCCGGCGGACAAGCCGGAGATGTAAATTTTCGACGGATCGGCGCCGTAACGGGAAATATTCTTGTAAGTCCAGGCGACCGACGCGCGCGCTTGCCCGACGATTTCCGTCACCGTGACGCTCGGGCAGAGATCGTATTCGACGACCGCGACCGTGGCACCGGCTTTCACGAACAGCTCGGCGAAATGGCAGTTCTGCTCCTTGCCGCCGCTCCGCCAATAGCCGCCGTGGAAGTACAGCAGCGCCGGTGCGTTTGGTTTCTCGGCGGGAAAAATATCCATGACCTGCCGTGGCGTATCGCCATATGCGATGTCGAGATACGATTTTAATTTTTTGCGCGCTTGTTGACTCGCGCTGTTCCGCTCCTCCGTCCAGCGCGAATGGTCTGGCACGGATTTCTGCGGGTCGAAGTGACGCTCCAGCTCCGCTTTCGTGTAGGTTTTGTAGACGGTAGCGCTCACGTTACCGGGAACTTAACACTACCCGAATGCCAGTCAAGAGATGATTTTCGCGGCCTCGGCCGGGTTTGCGGCGCTCAATCCGACCGTCTACAATGAGAGGGGTGGAGTTCGAGCATAAAAAGAGCAGAGAGAGGTTTGGCCGTGCTGAGTGAAGAAGAAAAGCAAGAGATGAAAGAAATGGCCGCTTCCGCTGCGGTTCGCGACGAGTTTCGGATGCTCAAAAGGCTTTCCGCCGCTCGGCCCGTGGACATCGACCGTTATATTCAGTTCTTGACCGCGATGTCGCGCTTGAGGCCGGAACTTACCCCGCCAAGAACGTTTGTCGAGTATACGAACGTCAAGCTATAGCCCGAGTTTCAATCCTCCCGCAGCATTCCGACTACAACGATGCCAATCGCGGTTTACCGTCCGGGCCGCGCGCGATGCCGCACGCGGCGGCGACTTCGTCGCGGTAACGGAGCCAATGCGTCAAGGCCCGCTGCATGCTCGCGACGACGACGTTTCGTTTTCCGCTCGGAACGTGATCGACAATCGCGCTCCATGCGGCGGAGCGATGATCCCCTTCGACCTCGCGATGAGCTTTGGTAAGAGCGAGGTGCTCCAGGCTAAGGCCGTAATGTTTTACCAGCGGATGATCGCGCAGCGCCGGAGCGTTTATTTTCGGCGCCGCCGCGTCTATGGCCGCGCGGTCGTCCTTGGTGCCTTCGATGAAGATGGTGACGAGCGCGGCGGCGATTTCCCAGCCGCGGCGCTGGATGGCCGCGTCGAGAAACTCGCGGTACGCCTTTGCGGCCGGCAAGAGCTTTACCTTTTGGAAACGCGCGAGATCCATCCCCAAGCCTCTCGGGTATTCGAGAAAAAGTTCCGGGTGCGGCCGGCCCGCCGTCAAACCTCCCGTTTCCTCTTCGTAAAGATTCTCGGCCAGCGCGCGCCGGACTTCGGCAATCGGACATTGAACGTAAGCCCAGCCGACCATCACCGGAAAATCCCGCACGTAGGCCGCGTACTCCTGCTCGAAATGGATGTGCAAGCGCCGCTCGGGCACCATGCCCGAGGTAAACGCCGGCCATGCCCAATGGTCCTTGCGCTCCATGATCTCAAACAGCCGCCGGCGAAAGGCATCCCGGCGCATCGGTTTTGTCTTTAGTGTTCGCACGCTCTTAGGCTTCGAGTCTATCTCATGAAAATCGCCGGACAAAAAACAAAACGGGCCCCCTTCGTATGAAAAGGGCCCGTTCGCGGCGTAATCGCGCCGAAAAACATTTTCGATTTTTTTGTCTGCCCGTCAGTCCGGTTCTACGACGCTCTGTGCAGCGGTGGTTGCGACTCGGTTGAGTCCCCGTGAAGTGAAGCCTTCCTTTCTTAGGCCTCGAAAGGCCTGTGCCTTCAGGCACTTTAGTTGAGGCTACTTCGAACCAACCGCTGCCGAGGAAGCGTAGTCCTCAGACTGCGGGCCATCTTCGCCCGGTGGCGTATCTTCCTGCATAAGAAGCCCCTCCTTTTTCTTGGCCTCTAAGTTCACCGTATGATACTTTGCCGCCGGCTTGTCAAGAGCTACCCAAAGAATGCTCAACGCGCGCGCACGAGCTTGTTTAGACGGCCCTTGATGATCTCTTCGGCCTCGGCGACCATGCGCTGCACGATCTCTCCCGCGGGTTCTACCGAATCGATCAACCCCGCATCCTGCCCGATGAGAAGCGACGCGTTGTTGGCGTCACCGTTCTTACGCGCTTCGAGCACCGCTTTGCCCGCTGCACGATAGTCGCGGCGCAGCGCCCATTCGCGTCCGGCCCAGCGCTCGATGAAAGCGTTGCGCAGCGCACGCGACATCGCTCCCGGCCATACGCGGCCCGAGGCGATGTCCGGGATTTCCGTCAATAAGGTGTCGTGGCCGTTGCTCCGCACGATCGCTTGCTTGAAGTTCGGGTGAATGGGCGACTCGTTCGTCGCCATCATGCGCGTGCCGAGAAGAACGCCGTCGGCGCCCAGAGCGAGAGCCGCGGCGAGCCCATGTCCATCGGCGATGCCGCCCGCGGCAAGCACCGGCAACGGCGCGACGGCTTTGACGACCATCGGCACGAGCGGCATCGCCGCCATCCATGCGACGTGTCCTCCGGCCTCGGTTCCTTGCGCCACGATCGCGTCGGCGCCCGCCTCCGCCGCGCGCACCGTCTCGGGTACCTCGCCGGCCATGAACATGACCTTGCATCCGGCGTCGTGCGCGCGCTGAACGTAAGCATGCAAATCCTGATCGGCGCGGGCCCAGGCGAAAGCGACGACGGCGGGCCGCGCCTGGAGAGTGGCGGCGAAACGTTCCTCGTCGATCTCGAAGAGCAGGTGATTGATGCCGAAGGGCTTCGTCGTCGCGCGGCGGATCGCCTCGACCTCCGCTCCGATCTGCGCGGCATTGATCCCCGAAGTTCCGAGCGTGCCGAAGGCGCCGGCCTCCGAGACCGCCGCGACAAGCGGCGCCGAAGTCGCTCCGCCCAAGCCGCCAAGGACGATGGGGTGGGCGATGCCTAAGAGATCGCAGATGCGCGTATGGATCATGTGATTCTTTCGAGTGGAGGGCCGAAGATTACTTCTCCAGCATCTTTTTCATCCGCTCGACGATTTGCGGCGGTTGAAGAGTGACTTCTTTCGCAAGGGTTTCCAGCTCGTCGCCCGGGGTCGGGTCTATATCGAGGCCTTTCTTTTTGGCCTCGGCCAAAAGCTCGGGATCGCTCAGCGCCTTCCGATAAGCTTCGCGCAGGATTTTAACCTGCTCCACGCCCGTTCCCGGAGGCGCCACCATCGGACGGCCGAAATCGCCGCCGGCTAAAACGGCGGTCGCCAGACGCCGGGACGCTTCGGGCGTTTTAAATTCGTTCATGAGATTGGCGAGCGTCGGCGCGTCGGGCAGCCTCGAATCGGGCTTTTTGCCGGTCTGAAGCAGGATTCGGACAAAGCCGTTCTTGCGCCACGTGTGATACGGCTCGCGCGAATGAAAAGCGACGATCGTAAGCGCGCGGCAGTGAATTTCGCCGCGCTCGGCCGCGAGGTCGATGTCGGCGCCGCCGGGATAGCCGGTGACGACGGTGAATTTCGTGCCCAGCGCTTCTTCGATGAGTTTTGGCAGATAATAGCCCGTCGCTCCGGTTCCCGTGCTGCCGCACTTGGGCGGCTCCGCCGCCTTCAACACGTCGTGGATCGTCTTGTACGGGCTGTCCGCGCGCATGTAGAGCAGATGATTCGAGCGGTCGGAGCTGCCGATCCAGGAAAATTTCGCCCAATCGAATTGAACCTCTTTGCGGCCGATCAACTGGTCGAAGTAGAGCGTGGGCAAAATGGACCCGATCGTCAAGCCGTCGGGCTTGGACACGCTGTAGAGATAATTCGCCGCGATCATCGAGCCGGCGCCGGGCATGTTCTGCACGATAATCTCCGGCTTGCCGGGAATGTGCTTGACCAGATAGGGCGCGGTCAGACGGGCGTAGAGATCGTAAGCGACTCCAGCGGGAAAGCCGGGGACGAGCTTGATCGTCTTGCCCTGGTAGTACGGTGTCTGGGCCACCACGCCGGTATAAGATAGGAGCAACAGGAAGATAACGCAAAGTATTTGCTTCATGTGCCTGTCCTCCAGAGCGATAGGACTGAGTAGGGGCGTGATTAATCACGCCCCTATCTATTATTTTATTTTTCCGCCGCGACTTTGAGTTCCATCGAGCCGATCTTCTCGATCGTGCCCTTGAGTTTGTCGCCGTCGGCGAGCTTCTTCACGCCGGCGGGCGTGCCGGTCGTGATCAAATCGCCGGGACGGAGCGTCAGACAACTGCTCAAAAAACGGATGTGCTCGCGGATGCCGCAGATCATGTCGCTCGTGTGCGCGGTCATCGCGAGCTTGCCGTTCTGATCCACGTTGATGGAGAGGTTCTGCGGCTCTTCGATCTCGTCCCGGGTCACGATCCACGGCCCGAGGGCAGTGAAAGTGTCGAAGCCCTTGCGGATGTTCCGCGTGTTGTGCCGGCCGCGGCCCCACGGATCACGCTGGCTCAAGTCCCAACAGATCGTGTAGCCGAAAACGTAATCGAGCGCTTTCTCCTCCGTCACGTACCGCGCTTTCTTGCCGATCACGGCGCACAGCTCGCACTCGAAGTCCACGTCCTTGGAAACTTTCGGAAGGATGACGGTGTCTCCCGGACCGATGATCGACGAAGTCGGCTTCAAAAAAAACTCGGCCATGAGATCGTCTTTGCTCAGCTCGGCGCGGTCGGCGCTGCCCATTTTGATCTTCATCTCCGCCTGGTGCGCCTTGTAATTCGCCGCCGCGGCCCACAGCGAGCCAGGATTCAAAATCGGCGCGAGCAGCTTGACGGAAGCGAGCGGCACGGGCGCAGCCGTTTTCAACGCGTCGCGCGCGCACTGCATGGCGGCGGGCTCGTTTGCCAGCGCGTTGATCACCTCCAGCATCGTGTAGCGGTCCCTCACGTGTCCGCCTTTTATCAGGGCCTCGCCGATCGGGTAGACTTTGTCGCCCACGACGACGCCGGCTTGATTGGAGTTGTAATGGCAAATATTCATTTCTTTCCTCCCGGTGACGGCGTTTATGGACTCAAGCGGCCTTCGCGCCTCAGCTCGTCCTGCGCCTGTTTCAAGATGCGGTCGTTGATCACGCGATCGAGAGTCATTTTTTTGTCTACGATGCCGGCCCGGATGTCTTCGTCCAGCATGAGCTGGATGCCGTCCACGGCGATCGAGAGGTCCGGCGTCAGGCCGGGAGCGTAGAGGTCGTAGGCCCGGTTGACGATGTCGGGCTCGCCCTTGAGGCCCGCCTCGTAGCCGGCCTTGATCGCGTCCTTTTTATTTTTCTTCGCGAGCTGGATGCCCAAAATCATGGCCTTCAAAAATCTTTTGCTGGTCTCGGGATATTTTTCCATGAGGCCGTCGCGCGCGGTGAGAATGCTTTGAGGAATGCGCAGCGACTCGCTCAAGTTGACGATCAGCGGAAATCCTTTGGCCGTGAGCCGGACGGCGTCCTCGGGAGAAAACGGCGCGGCGGCGACCAGGCCGGCTTCCAGCGCCGCGGCGCGCATCGTCGTGTTGCCCACTGCGCGGAGGATCACGTCTTTGTCGGGCTCCATGTTGCTCTTTTTTAAGTAAGTCCGGATCGCGAAATCCGAGAACGCGCCGGCGCCGGTCACGCCGACGATCTTGCCTTTGAGGTCGCCGACGGTTTTTATTCCTTTGCCGCCGACGATGGCGTAGTTGGTCGAATTGGAGATCGAGCCGATGATCGATACGTCGAGGCCGCGCGAGCGCGCGCGGATCACGGCCTGCGCGCCGCCGATACTGCCGAAGTCCGCGTCGCCCGAGACCATGGCCGCCAGGGCCACGGGTCCGCCGCGGATAAAAATCGGCTCGACGTTGAGTCCCTGTTCTTTGAAGTAGCCTTTGGCCATCGCGACGCGGAGCGGAATTTCGCTGTTCCACGAGAGGCTCACCAAAACAAGACGAATGTTCTTTTTCTCTTGTGCTTGGGCCGAAGTGGTTATTGCGCCAACGAATAAAATCGCCGCCGCCAGAAAAAATTTGAATTTTGAGTTTTGAGTTTTAAAATTCATAATTGACCATTCAAAATTGCTATATCACGAACAGCGGCGCAATGGGTATCTCGCGGGGGATCTCGCCCATCTCGGCCAGCATCTTCATCTCCGCCTCGGCGATTTTCAGCTCCGTCTCGGTAAAAGTGAATTCGATTTTCGGGTAGCGCGCCGAGGCGAGAATCGCGTCGCGGTTGCCGCCGTAGCGCTCCATGAATTTGTCCGCGATCTCCGGCAGATGCTGCTCGCTGTAGGCGACGGACGCTCTGAACGCGTGGAGCAGCTTCTCCTTGAGCTCCGGCTGATCTTTCAAAAGCGGCTCGCGCACGGCGACCATGTGCTTGATGAACTCGGAAAAGCCGTGGAGCTTTTTCCAGCCTTCGCCGTCGGTGTAAAGACAGCGCGCTTCCGGGTCTTCCTCGCCTTTGAAGAAAAACTGATCGATCAGCACCACGGCGTCCGCCTTGCGTTTCTTCAAGATGTCCAGCAGCTCTTCCTGAGGATGGGAGACCCAGCGCAGCGTATTTTCGGCGACGCCGTAGCAGTTTTTCAATAGGTAGCGGTGGGTGGCGTGTGGCGTCTTGTGATGCGAGGCGATCAGCCGGCCGGCCAGGTCCCTGGGCTCTCGGATCGGGCCGTTTTTGAGGACAAAAAGTCCGTTTCCCTTGGCCGTCGATTTCCACTCGGTGGAGATCCCGACGATCGGTGCGCTGTCGATTTTACATCGGAGAAAATTGGGCAGATAGAGGTTGGCGGCCTGAACGTCGCCGGCGATCAGCGCCTCTTCCTGCGCGCGGCTGGGAGGGTCCGGCACCTCGATGACCGACATGGTGAGGCCGTCGGGCTTGATGATGCCCTTGGCCAGGGCGTAGTAGGTCCGGTACATGCAGAAGCGATTGCGATAATGGGCGAAAGTTAGATTCATAGTCGAAGTCTTTCTGCTTAGAGTCTCGGGTCGCAGGTTTCCCGGCCTGCTCGAATTTAAAACCCGAAATTGGTTTAATGCGTCATTTGAGGCCGATTTCCTGCCGCGTCTTGCTGCACACGTCCAGCGCCGCGAGCGCGTAGACTTTGGCGCAGTTGATCATGTTCTGGATGCCGACGCCGCGCCGGACGCCCGAAGGATTGTCCCACTCAGTGATCTCGGGCTCGGTGGGATCGATCAGGTGCGTGCCGAATCCCGCGCCGTAGGTGATGACCGGCACACCGTAAGAGGCGATGCGCGAGCCGTCGCTCGTGATGCCGTAGCGCTTGGCCATCGGGTATTGCACCGGCTTGCCGAAGACCTGCTGGTGCGCCTTTTCCATGACCTTGACGACCTGCTCGTCTTTGGAAATCTCGTAGCCGGTCGTGGAGAGATAGAGCTCGACTTTCGTCTTGATGTCCTTTTCCCGCTCTTCCGCCTTGGCGCAGACTTCTTCCAGCGCCCGTTGGATCGCCATCGTCGGCGTGCCCGGCAGCGTTTTTACGATGACGTAGAGGTTCGTCGCCGGCTGGGTGCCGGGCTTGAACGGGTTGCCGCCTTCGATCGCGCCGATCTGCACCGTCGGCAGCATGAACGGGTGCTTGAATTTTTGCTGATATTCTTTCTCCCAATCCTGAATCGCCTGCGCCACTTTGCCCGCCTGGAGCACGAAGTTCTCGGCTCTGCCTTCCACCGTCACTTGTGCCCAGACGAGTCCCGCGTTGCCGATCTGCAACTGGAGTCCGGTCGGCTCGCCGATGATGCACATGTCGGCGGTGACGCCGTGGTCCATCATGTAGCGCGCGCCGACGCCCGCGCCGCGGTAGGTCTTGCCGGAAAACCGGCCGACCTGCGCTTTTTCGATTTCGCCGACGACGCCGGAGATGACGATGTCGCCTTTGAGCTGGACTCCGGCCTTCTTCAGCATCTCCACGGCGACGATGTAACAGGGAAAGGCGCACTTCATGTTGACCAGGCCGCGGCCGTAAATTCGGTCCTCGGTGACGACGGTCTCCTGCGGGGTATCGAAATGATCCATGTGGGCGCAGAACATCAATGTCGCTCCGCCGCCGGCGCCTTTCAATGTTCCGATGACGTTGGGGCGTCCTTCTTCCACCTCCTGATAGCGGACCTCCATGCCGAGCCGCTCGAACTCGCCGCCGAGATAATGCGCGATCGCGCTTTCCTCACCGGTGATGCTGACGATTCCCGCCACGTTCTTGGCGATGTCGATGAGACGGTTACGATCGAGCTGTTCCAGAACCAGGTCTTTTATTTCTTCGGCCACTTTTCTCCCCGGCTGCGTTGCGCTTCCCTTCCCTTCATTTAGACCAGCGGCGCGCTGGGGTCAACAGAGAAAATTTGCGGCGCTCGCGGCGCAAATATTTGACGTTCGGCTTGTTTTCGCTTAGATTGTCACGATGCTTGTTGGAATGGATATCGATGGCGTGGTGGCCGATTTTTTGTCCCCTTTTCTCCGCTGCCTGTCGAAGCGGATCGGCGGCGAGCCGATTGCGGCGGAAATGATTACCGATCTCAGCTTCAAAGGCCATGCCGCCGTGACGGAAGAGATCGTCGAAGAGTGCCTGATGGCGGTCTCCCAGGACCGGGACTTCTGGCATCAAATCACTCCGCTTTTGGCGCCTTCGGAGTGGGAGGCGCTGGACGATCTCAGCCGCCGCGACGAGCTTGTCTTTATCACGCATCGCTACCAGCGCGAGACCTACGACATCAACCAGGTCACGTGCGACTGGCTGCGCAAGCACGGCGTCAGCAAGCCCGTGGTCCATTTCACCCAGCAGTACAAATCCGAGGTTGTGGAAAGGCTCGGGGTCAAACTTTTTGTCGACGACCGGCAGGAGAATTGCCTGGACGTGGCGGAAAAAACCCAGGCCACGGTCATCATGCCGCATCGCCACTACAATCAGTCCTTCATTCATCCGCGGGTCAAGAGAATCAGGAACTTCAACGAGCTGCTGGGCTATCTGCGGTAAAGATTAGGTAGTGTAGTATCTTTACTTTGCGATCTTGGCGTCTTGGCGCGATGAATCATCCGAACTTCGTGCTCTTCGTGGTGAGAGGGTTTTAACCACGAAGGCCACGAAGGTCTCGAAGAAAGAGAGATATCTCACGCAAAGCCGTGGTTCGATAAACTCACCACCCTGAGCTCAGTCGAAGGGCAAAGGGCGCCAAGGGGAAAAACGGAACTAACGATTAACGATATTTATTTCTGGCAAGGAGGTTTCGACATGTACGGTTGGCGTGCGCGCATCGGACACGTGGCCCCGTCGCGCGGGGACGTGCTGGTTTATGAATTCTACCGGATGCTGCCCGAAGGCTTCATGCTGCTCAACACGACCGGCACGATCCGCCAGCTCGTCGATACCGACTTCGACAAGCAGTTGAAGCGCATCGAAGAAGCCGCGGTCGATCTCGCGGAGAACAACTGCGACGTCGTTATCATCGGCGGCTCGCCGCTCTTCACCAAACTCGGCTATGGCAGCGACATCGAGGTCGGACGAAGGCTGTCGGAGAAAACCGGCATTCCAATCTTCGCGGGGATCACCGGCGAGATCGAAGCGCTGCGACGGCTCGGCGTCAAGAAAGTCGTCGTCGCGACGCCGCACGAGGACGAGTTGAATCAGCGAATGAAAAAGTTTCTCGAAGCTTCTGGCTTCGAGGTGCTGAAGATCGAAGGCTACGGGATCCGCAAAAACTCCGAGATCGCCGAGTTGTCGGAACACGCATCCTACAAGATCGCGAAAAAACTTTACGAGAAGGCGCCCGAAGCCGACGGCGTCTTCGTTCCATGCCCGCGCTGGCCGACGATCGGCAGCGTAGAGCTGCTCGAAGGCGAGATCGGCAAGCCCGTCGTCACGAGCTGCCAGGCTTATATCTGGTACGCGCTCGAGTTGGCGCACGTCAAAGAAAAGATCGGCGGGTTTGGAAGGTTGATGGGAACGTTGGCTTGACGTGCGCCAAGACCTCGGCAAGTATCCTATCCGTTTGTGACGCTCGGTTGTCCTCGTAGCCACGATGAGATAAATTAGATGAAATTAACCGGGATCATCTGGCTGCGAGACGTCGTTGAAAAGCTGTTGGGAAAGCACAATGTCACGACTGATGAGGTCGAGGAAGTCATTAACCATGCTCCCCGCTATCGTTTTATTGAAAGAGGCGATGTCGAGGGCGAAGATCTCTACGCGGCAATGGGACAAACCGCCGCGGGCCGTTACATGATTGTCTACTTTGTTCACAAAACAGCAGGCGATGCCTTGGTTATAAGCGCCAGAGATATGACAAAAAATGAAAGGAAATCCTATGCGAAAAAGTAGCAAGAAGCGCGATCCGATCCCCCGGCGCTTCAAGGGCATTAAAGAAGCGGCGCAGTTTTGGGACAGCCACGATTTGGCTGACTACTGGGACTTGACCAAAGAAGCGCACTTTGAAGTAGACATCCAGCGACGGTTGTTCCTAACGCCACTGGAACCGGAATTGGCAAAGAAGCTGGTTGTCTGCGCTCGTAAGCAGGGTGTATCGACTGAAACGTTAATCAATGTCTGGCTGACTGAGAAATTGACGGCGACCACGCAGCGCAGGTAATAGGATGGATCGCGTCCTCCGCGAATTCCAAAAGGGCAAGACGCTGTCGCACCGGGAAGTGAAGCGGAGTCTGGCAAAGAGCTTCATCGTGAACAAACCGATTACGTAAAAATCTCCCGGCGCCTCTACAAAGGCCAGACGATAGACCACATTTTTAGCAGGGCGAAGAAGCACTGGAAAGGTTAGACCGTCCCGGCGCCTAGAAAGCGAAATAGGCAAACCCGTCGTCACGAGCTGCCAGGCGTACATCTGGTACGCGCTCGAACTGGCGCACGTGAAAGAGAAGATTAGCGGATATGGGAAGTTGATGGGGACGCTGGGGGAGTAACGGCGGAATCACAGATCGCTATGAGCCTGAGGAACGTATTAGATAATCCCGTACAGAAGGTTGCCTTGCGGTTTGCGTACGGCCGCTAACGTATGGGCTACATCGAATCGAACTTGCTGCCGGATGAGCAGATCGTATATCTGGCTCACCTCCACTGGATAATTTTCTTCAAGTCGTTTTTTGTTGCGTTCTTCGTCATCGTCATCGGAGCGTATTTGCTCACGGTGGAACCGATCTCGGGAGGGGTCGCGATTCTTTTAGGCATGTTGATCCTCGTCCCGCCTTTTGTCCGCTACAAAACTTCGGAGTTTGGCGTGACGACGAAGCGCGTCGTCTTCAAAGTCGGTCTGGTGCGGAGGAGAACGTTGGAATTATTGCTGCGGCACGTCGAAGCTATTCTCGTCGATCAGAGCGTGGTGGGACGCATTTTCGGCTACGGCTCGGTGACGCTCACGGGGACGGGCGGAGTGCGGGAAATCTTTCACAACGTTTCATCGCCGCTCGAATTGCGCAGGCGCATTCAAGGCCAGGCGGCATAGAAGAGAAGCGGGCGAGCTTTTACTGGAAGGTCTTTTTACGCCGTCTTGATCGGCGCCACGAACTGTTCGGTCGAGACGCCCGGGGCGACGCGCATGACTTTTTCCAGGATCTTTTCTTTTTCCGCGCTGGTCTTGGCCTTGGCGTAGCGCGCGCGCAGTTTTTTCAAGTGCAGGCGGCGGCCGCGGCGGGCGTGAATCTCATTACGGCGAATCCCCATATCGACCTCCGGCAACTTTCAGAGAATTTTCGCTACCTCCGACTCATTGAAGCCCAGAATTTTTTTCTTTCCTTTGACGATCACCGGCCTTCTCAGCAGATTCGGCTCCTTGAGAATAAGCTTGATCGCCTCTTCTTTCGAAGGCGGCTTTTGCTTCATGTTGCGTGCGCGGTAAAGCTCGTTCCGCGAATTGAGAATATTGGCGACCGGCTCGTCGCCGATCAAGTCTCTCAACTCTTTTTCGGTGAAAGGGTTCTTCCCGTATTCCCGCTCTTCGAACGCTACTTTCTTTGCTTGCAAGAAACTTCTTGCTTTGCGACAAGTCGTTCAGGTGGCTTTGTAGTAGAACTTGACCGCTTCCGCCATCTCCGCCTCCGTTTACTTCTCGAACGCGCCCTTGAGCATCGGCTCCAGCTCGCCGCGCTCGTGCAGCTCGCTGACAATGTCGCAGCCGCCGACGAATTTCCCGTCGATATAGACCTGCGGGATCGTCGGCCAGTTGGAGTAGCGCTTGATGCCGTCTCGGATCACCGGGTCCGCGAGCACGTCGGCGGTCTCGAAAGGAATCCCATAGGACCGCAAGATCTCCACGGTGTGCGCCGAGAAGCCGCACTGAGGCGCATTCGGGTTCCCCTTCATATAGAGCATGACCTTGTTGTTCTTCACCTGCTGTTCGATTTTGGACAGGACATCTTCACTCATAAATCTCTCTCCTCCTATTTTTGCGCATCGCGCTCCCATTGTTCCGGGGTGTAAGTTTTCAGAGCCAGGGCGTGGATGCGCTCGCTTCCCAGGGCGTCTTTCAGGAATCCATAGACCATTTGATGCTGATCCACAAGGCTTTTTCCTTCGAAGGCCGTGGAGACGATCCAAACCTGAAAGTGGTCTCCGCCCCCGGTCAAGTCGTCCACGCGAACCATGGAATCCGGCAGCGCCGTTTCCAGACTTGATTTGATTTCATCGGGGCTCACAGTGGGAAAAGTCTAACTGCTTAGGCGCGATCTTGCAAGCTGTTTCCGGCGGTCTCGCGACGCTATTTCTTTGCCGGCGACAGCATCATATGCAGGGGCAGGATCTTTCCCCGCGGACTCGCATAGGGGACCGCGCGCCTGACTCTGAAGGTTCCCGCATTCTCCCATACTCCTGTCGTAAACCGATTGCCCCGCGTTTTATCCGAGAAAGCCTGCCGAAGCCGGGCGAGCAATTTCTCTTCGTCCAGCTCTCTCACGGCCGGGTGAACCAAAAGGCTAAGCCGGGTTTGCCCGTTGCTGTCCTCTTCCTCGACGAGCTGGTAGTCGCCCGGTCCTCCGCCAAACTCGGCAGGAATCGTTCTCTCGAGGAGCTCGAAGAGATCGCCATAATAGTAATTCATCCCCTCGCTGGTGAATTTTTCGTAGCTGCGGATTTGATGCACGTGAAGCGACAGGCCGGCCTTGGCGAGAGCGCACCCGCAGTCGCGTCTTTCCAGCGTCGCGTAGTCTCCGTTGTCCACGTTGAGCAGCAGCCTGGAAGCCGAAGGATGCACGGTGGTGCAGAGAAGCGGGTGGATGGCCGGGCCGTCGTCGGCGATAGGCCGCGGATGACGAACCAGCGCCAGCATGTGCTCATTCACGTGAATCTCGCCGGTATGCGCGGGATTCCCGCAGCCGTGCCCGACGTTCATGCTGCCGCCGTAAGAAAAACGGGAGGTCACGGTCGCTCCGGCCCGCTCGATCACTTCGTGCTTGGCTTCGGTCAGCGGCTCGCCCGAGACGTTGAATTTTACTCCAGCGAGCGACTCTCCCATCTCCGGCGCGACACGCGCTATTCTCACCGCGTTGCTGGCGGCGGTCGTGATGGAAGACGATTTTCCCTGGCGTCTCTTTTCCAACGCCCAACCGACGATTCTTTGCATATCGGCGATGTCGGTGAACTCGGGCTTGGGAAAGCCGGGGCCGAACCGCTTTCCCATGAATACGATAAGCCGTGTCATCAGGTAATGGTACTCCGCTTCCAGCCGGGTGTTCACGGGGATTTTTCGGGCAAACCAACGGTCCGTAGATATTCCCAGCTTGGCATAGATCAGCAGATTGTTAATGCCGCCGGATCCGGGGAGAATCGCGTCGTACATCGCGTGAGAATGGGAGAATAGATCGTGCGCGGAGAAAAAAAGGCACGTCGCCCACGCCTTCATCGCGAGCCAGTCCAAGAAAAAACCGGACCGGACGGGGCGGTTTCTCGTGCCGCTGCTCTGCGTAACGAATCCTGCGGACAGGTGTAAAGACGCGAAGTCTTCCGGAGTGACACGGAACGATTCTCGCCCGCGCACCACCGGTTTTTTCCCCTTGAACTCGTCTGCCGTGAGATAGACGCCGTTTTCAGCCAACCGCTCCAGAGTCTTTTCTATGCCATGCTTGCGGACGTCCGCCCTGAGATCGGAGAAATCGCATCCGGCAAGTTCGAGCAGCCTCAGATAGGGACCGTTCGGCCGCTCGTAAATATGCGTGCGCGCCAGCTCGATAAAGGTCTCTTCCCGGCGCTCCAGGGCGCTTTTGATTTTTTCCCGGGCCTGCTCCACGGTGATCCGGTCGCGAAGAAAGCGGCGCAGCGAAGCGATCAGAGCAAACCGCCCGGCGGTCTTCTTTGCTCCGGGCCAAAGCCGCGCGGATTTTCTTTTTAGGGATTCGAGGTCGGACATACGTTGAGGCTTAGAAACGGAGAGAGTGAAGGGACGGGTGTATGCGAACGGCACCTCTCGGGTTTGTCTTTACGCCTGCGGATCAAAGTCCGTCCGGTATTTTTTCATCATCGCGCGCAAATCCAGGCGCAGCTCTTCGACCGTCGGCCGCCCTACGAACCAGTAGCCGCAATAGATATTGTGAACGGTGAGGTCGGGCATCAAGGAAAAAGTATACGGGATCGCCGTCTCGCCGCGCGATTTGGATTTCTCGATCATGTCCAACTGGTGGATCGCGGCGCGATCCTGGTCGCTCAAGAAGGGGAAGGTGGATCCGAGGCCGGCTTTGAACGCGGCGTTGACCTCCGGCGGGTCCACGCTCGCGACCGCGAGCTTGCAATAGTTGATCGCCAGCTCTTTCTGAAATTCCGTCAACAGGCGCAACTGCACCTGGCACTTGGGTCACCAGTAGCCGCGGTAGAAAACCAAAATCAATGGAAAGTTGGCGGCGATCTCCGACAGCTTGATTTTCTTGCCGTCGTCTGCCGCCAGCTCCAGGTCGGGAAAGCGTTTGCCGATGGTTTGATCCATAAACAGTCCTCTCTATGTGTCCAGAGTGCTCGGATGAAACATCTCCTCGGGCGTAAACCTTCTCGGCGTCATGCCGTGACGGTATGAGTATTCGAGCATCTTGTCCACCTCGGCCCGCGTCTTTTTAAATCCCCACTGGTAAAAATCCCGGCCCGCGGCGGCGCGCTCCTCTTCCCACAACGCGCGGAACCAGAGCGAGGTTTGATGGACGCGCTGCCATTCGAGCCAATCGTAGCAGCGCTCCTTCGATTGCTGCCAGGCGTTGAACATGCTCATCGCCACCCACGGATTTTTTTCCAGCACGTCAGTTTTGATGAGCAGCGTGTGCATGATGGGAAAAAACCCGGTGCGCTTGAAATAATTGCGCTCCAGCTCGGCGTGATTCGGAAACAGAAAATCGATATCGGAATCGTCCGGCGCCCAGGTCGCCGTCGTGATGCCGGCGTCGACCTGTCCCGAAGCGAGCAGCTCGTGCTGCTTCACTCCTTGCGGCGCGATTTCCAGCTTGAGCCACGCCGGCGGCTGCCAATCGCCGATGCCTTCCCGGCGCTCGGCGACCCAGGTGATCGAGGCAAGATCGACGCCGAATTCGTCTTCAAGAATTCCCCGCGCCCAGAGCGCCGTGGTCGTGAACCAGGTCTGGATGCCGACGCGCCGGCCGTTCAGATCCGAAGCCGATCGAATTCCCGCGCGCTTGTTCACGTAGATATACGAGTGGCGAAACATCCGCTTGACGAAAATCGGTATGGCGGTGTAGCCGAAGGTTTTGTGCGCCAGATCCGCGATGTAGAGGCCGCTGTAAAATTCCGCGACGTCGAAGTTGCCTTCGCGCACCGCCCTCGGACGTCCCGGATCGTTGGCGACGCGCACATCGAGGTCGATGCCTTCCGGCTTCACCTCGCCGTTGATCAGCGCCTGCGCGCGGTCGTACGGGCCGCAGGTCATGGTCAACTTCATTCCCAATTTTCCGGCCTCCCTAAATTCGTTCTGAAGACGCGCGTTCTCTTTATTTCGGCGGGCAATAGAGCTGGAGCAGATTTCCCTCAGTATCGAAGAAGTAGAAACCTCGTCCGGTAGGGCGCTCCACGGTCGGGATGTCGTAGACTTTGACTCCCCAGTCTTGCATTTTTTTCACTGCCAGCTCGAAGTCGTCCGAATCCACGACAAAGGCCTGATGCGTGGCCCCGTCGTCTTTGAGCGCGTTCTTCTCCATGGGAGCGGGGCGTTGAAACAGCACGACCATGTCGTTGCCGGAGCGGAGATCGGCGCGGCTCAATTTGTCGCCCATGTCGTCGCGATTCAGCTTGGCGACGGTCATGCCGAGAATCTCCGTGTAAAACTTCACTGCCCGCTCCATGTCGTTGACGGGAATCCCTATATGGTAAACGCCCCGGGTCTTGATCATAAAAACCTCGCGCTACGTTTGCCGGTCATACCATGGGATGATATTTATCATCAAACGTGCAGGCGGCAAATAGACAACGTGGCGAGGAGGTTGCATATGGCAAAGATGGTAGACCCGTTGGGCCATCACGATTGGGAATCTTCGGATTATGTTTCGGGCTGGGCGAAGCGGCAGGAAGATCGGGAGGCGGGCCGGCAGAAGGCGTTCCGCGCGCTGGCGGGAACGATACCGTACGACAAGAATGACGCGATCAAGCTTCTGGATTTAGGCGCGGGATACGGCGGATTGACGCAGTTTTTGCTGCGACATTTTCGCAATGCGACGGCCGTGTGCCAGGATGGGTCGGAAGAAATGGCCAAGCTGGGCCGCGAGCGCATGAAGGATTTCGCAGGACGCTTCAGCTACGTCGTTTGCGATTTCAGCAAGCCGGGTTGGAGCTTAAAGTTGAAAGGGCAGTTCGAGGCGGTGGTTTCTTCGATCGCGATCCACAACGTCCGCGCGCTGAACGTCGTTCAAAGAATCTACAGAGACGCTTTTTCACTGGTGAAGCCGGGCGGCTGCCTCCTGAATTTCGACCGGCAGCGGCCGCCGCTGGAGGATCAACTGGAAGCGCTGAGAGCCGCCGGCTTTACCGACGTCAAATGTTTCTGGAAAGATGAGAAGCGAGCCGTCTTCGGCGGCTTTAAAAAATAGGCTCTTCAGGCTTCCGTGTGGATGTCCTGGCACTATCACCTTGATTTCGTTCACCACGAAGATCACGAAGGACACGAAGGGTTCGGACATATGTGTGAACCAAAACTTCGTGCCCTTCGTAGCACTGGTAAGGGTAACCACAGGGCGGTTGCCCGACAGATCTGAAACCTAAATCCCTTGCGCTCTTTGCGGTTAAATATTCTTTCCTTCGTGTCCTTCGTGGTGAGTACTCCTCCACACTAAACCCAGAAGAACCAAAAAATAAAGCCCACCGTCTTCACGGATACTGCTTCGCCATTTGCGTGAAAAAGCCCTCTTTTTCCAGATCCTGGAGTAGGCTCAAGTCCACGAACTGCTCCGGCTTGGCGTTTTTCGCCTGGGGAAGTTGCGGCGCCAACTCATCGAGCAGGAACTGAATTCCCTTGAGCGTGGGGTAAGGTTTATTGGGAACTCTTTTGACGAACCAGCCGACCGCCGCGTCGGGGATTTCCGGATCGTTGGTGCGCATGTACCTGGCGATGATTTTTTTGCTCTCGTCTCTTTTAGTTTGGATGTAGTTGATCGCCTCGACGTATCCTTTCAGCGCGGATTTGACGGTGTCCCGGTCTTTCTTGATAAACGAGCGAGTCGTGGCGAAGCCATTCCCTTGGACTTCCAGCCCCAGATCCATCATGTCGAAGACTTCGACGAGGCCCTGCTTGCGCGCGCGCGGTATCTCCGACGGCGTCATCAGCGTCGTGTCGATCCTTCCGGCCTCGATCGCCGCCAATCGCTCGACCGTTCCGCCGGCGACGATGACCGCCACGTCCTTGTTCGGTTCGAGATTCAATCGGCGGAGCAAAATGAGCGCCGCGTTGTGCGACGCCGAGCCGAAGCCGCTCACGCCCAACTTCTTGCCCTTGAGCTGTTCGATTTTGCCGAAGTTTGGGCGCGCGACGACGGAGTAGGCGTAGGCGTTCTCGGACGAGGCAATCAGCACCAGATCGTGTCCCTGGAGACCCGCCTGCACGACGGTGCCGATGTTGACGATCGGCGGATCGCCGGCGACCAGCGCCTGGGTCGCCAATTGCCCGCCTCTGAAGAAGATCAGCTCCGCTTCGAGGCCGTAGCGTTTAAACAGGCCGGCGTCTTTGGCGACCCAGATGTGGATCTGATTGGAGGCGATCGCCGGATAGCCGATCTTGATCCTTTTGAGCTCCTGGCTCCGGGCGGACGAAAGCGGCAAGAGCAGCCCTATTGCTA
Source organism: uncultured Syntrophobacteraceae bacterium (assembly GCA_964404195.1). Classification (GTDB taxonomy): domain Bacteria; phylum Desulfobacterota; class Binatia; order UBA9968; family UBA9968; genus JAJPJQ01. The sequence goes on along the minus strand of CAYOJC010000073.1, from coordinate 5,083 downwards.
AAACGCCCAAGATGTAGCGAGCGGTTTTCATTTCTCTCACCACCTTTAGGGTTGAATCTAGCGGCGCTTGGTCTTGGACGATTTCTCGATCATGTCTTTCATGTCCGCCATGTCTTTTTCCATGCTGAGCTTCTCGTTGGTAACTCTTCCCAAGTTGGCCTCGGTATCGGTCACTTTTTTTCGCAGCTCGACGGCCTGCGCCTGCGCCGCGGCCAGCTCCTTCTCCGTGTCCGCAAGCCGCCCCGCGCGCGGTCCCCAAACGGCATAGCCGAAAAGAATGCCGACGACGAAAGCCCCGGCCGCGACCGCAATCCAGAAGCTATTTTTCATCACAACCCTCCCTGGTGTTAGGTGTTGGAGCTAGCGCACTATTATAAGAAATGATTCGGTTCGTCAATTAGGTTTCTTCAGCCAGTCCCGCGCGTCGAAAGACTTGCCGGTGACGCCCGCGGAGTCGGAAGACGCCAGATAGACGAATACGCCTGTAATCTCTTCCGGCGCCGGCAGCGTGAGGGGATCTTCCTCCGGGTAGGCCGCCGCGCGCATCTCGGTTCGGGTGCCGCCGGGATTGACCGCGTTCGCGCGGATGTTCAAGTCCTTCAGCTCGTCGGCGAGAACTTGGGTAAAGCCTTCGACGCCGAACTTCGACGCGGCATACGCGCCCCAGCGACCTTTGCCGACCCGGCCCACGCCGGACGAGACGTTGACGATCGAGCCTTCTCGCTGCGGGATCATGACCCGCAGTGTTTCCTTTGTCAGGAGAAAAAGCGCCGTGAGGTTTACTTTGATGACTTCTTCCCACGCGGCGAGCGGGTAGGTTGCGATCGGCTCGCGCGGGCCGAGAACGCTGGCGTTGTTGACGAGTATATGGACGGCGCCGAAGCGACGTTTCACTTCTTTGACGATCCGCTTGACCTCGCTCGCCTTAGAGATGTCCGCCGCGAGCGAGCTCACTTCGCCGCCGGCCGCGCGAATCTCGCGCGCCGCGCGCGCGAGCCCCGCTCGCCTGCGCGCGCAGAGGAAAAGCTTCGCGCCTTCTTTCGCATAGGCGAGCGCGACCGCCTTGCCGATGCCCCGGCTCGCGCCGGTTATGAGCGCCACTTTGCCGGCAAGCTTTGCCGACGGTTTGTTTGCCATTTCACTCAAGCTATAACATAGTCGCTGGCAGGATTCTGCTTCATGAAAAACTACCGGAAGCTTTTACTTTTCGTTTTTATCGCGCTCGCGGCCGGAACGCTTCTCAGCCCTTGGGTCGCCGCGCTGTGGAATTCTATTTTCGCTTCACGCCCGCAGTTCGCGCAAATCTTCGGCAGCGTGTTCATCGCTACGGCGTCCGTGCTCATGCTGTCCAGCCCTTCTTTGTTTCGACTTCAATTTCTTCGGGAAGCGGGACTGGTGCCGTTCCGAGGTCGCTGGCCGGATCTGCTCCGCGGTTTCGTAATTGCCGCGGCGTCGATAGCGGTGCTCGGTGTTTTGATGTCGATCGCCGGGATTTTCACGCCGGGATTTTTCCACACGCTACCGGCCGTACTCCAATGGTCCGTCAAGTCGCTGCTAACGGCGATCATGGTGGGGTTTCTCGAAGAACTATTTTTTCGCGGGATGATGTTCAGGGGTCTGCTCGAAGATGCCCGTCCGGCGACCGCCTTTGCCGTGGTCAATCTATTCTATGCGGCGCTTCACTTTCTCAAACCGCCGAAGAAGTTCGACGTGAGCGGTCTCGATCCGCTGGCAGGCGTGCGCTTTCTCGTCCAATCGCTCCAGCCGTTTCTCGATCCGGCCGAGATTTTGCCCGGGCTCATTGGCCTGTTCATCATCGGCCTCGTCCTGAGTTACGCTTTTTTTCGCACGCGCGCGCTTTACCTTTCGATCGGGCTGCACGCCGGATGGGTGTTCGCCCTTAGAACCATGCGGGTCTATGGCGAGTTCAACCGCGGCGATCTCGGCTGGGCTTTCGGCTCGACCGACCCGAAGATCGTGAGCGGCGTTGTCACGTGGATCGGCATCGCCGTGGTCGGCGTGGTGGTTCATCTCACGACGCGCAAGCGCGAATAATTTCAGCCCCTCGGAGCGCGCCTCAAACAAAATGGAGTAATGGAGTAGAGGAGTATTGGAGTGTTGGATCTGAAATCCATTACTCCACCACTCCAATACTCCAGTCCCAACCGTGTGGCCCTACGCGCTAGTCGCCGACAAGGACGCATTGGTCGGGGTGCGCTAAGGCGAAGATTTTCTGCCCCGGCTCGTAGCGGCACGACGGCGGGGCGACCACGCGTAGCAGGCGCCGGTCCGGCAGCTCGACGGTGTAATCGATGGCATCGCCGAAATAGATGCGGCGCTGGACGACACCGGAAAACAGGTTGTATCCCTTCTGCCGCGCTTCCTCGGCCTCCTCGGCGCTCGCCACGAGCGCGATACTATGCGGGCGGATGCAGACGCAGACGTCATTTCCCCGGCTGAAGTTTTCGCCCGAGGCGACTTGAAGGTTGTGGCCGTCGTCCAACGCGACACGGTGTCCGTCTTCCAGCTTTCCCTGGAGAATATTGGTCTTGCCGATGAACTCCGCGACGAAGCGGCTCGTCGGCCGGTCGAAAATTTCCTCCGGATTTCCCACCTGCATGATCCGTCCCTGGTGCATGACGGCGATGCGATCGGAAGTCACCATCGCCTCGGCCTGGTCGTGCGTGACGTAAATGGTCGTGATGCGAAATTCCTCGTGCAGGCGGCGGATCTCGAAGCGCATCTCCTCCCGCAGGTTGGCGTCGAGATTGGAGAGCGGCTCGTCCAGCAGCAAAATCTGCGGCTCGACGACGAGAGCGCGCGCGAGCGCGACCCGCTGCTGCTGCCCGCCGGAAAGCTCGGCGGGATAACGCTCCGCCAGCGTTTCCAGATGCACGAGGCGCAGGATGCGGTCCACTTTCTTGGCGATCTCGGCGCTCGCGAGCTTTTTCAGCTTCAACCCATAGGCCACGTTCTGGAAAACCGTCATGTGCGGCCAAATCGCGTAGGTCTGAAAAATCATCGACATGTGGCGGCGCTCGGGCGGAACCAGAACCGAACGCGACGAGATCACCTTCTGATCCACCAGAACTTCGCCGGCGTCGGGCGAGAGAAATCCGGCGATGAGCCGGAGCGTGGTGGTCTTGCCGCATCCCGACGGACCCAGAAGCGAGACCAGCTCGCCGTCGTGGACCTCCAGCGTGAGATTGTTCACCGCCGCCGCGGCTTCGGTGAATTTCTTCGTCAATCCTCGCAGAGTTACCGTAGCCAAGATTAATTCCTCGCGGCGAAGATATCTTTACCGACGAACCGTTGAACGGTGAGAATGATGACAAACGAGACGACGAGCAGCAGGATGCCGAGGACGGCGATCGCGCCGATCTGGCCTTCTTCTTTGAGATCGAAGATGACGACCGAGACGACTTTGGATTTCGGCGTGAATAGCAGAATCGAAGCGCTGAGCTCGCGGATGACGCCGATGAAGATGAACGACCACGCGGCGATCAGGCCCGAGCGCGCCAGCGGCACGGTCACGTCCTTCAGCGCGCGCAATCGATTGGCGCCGATGATCCGCGTCGCGTCCTCCAGCTCCGGATGGATGCTCTTGAAAGTGCTCTCGGTCTGGGAGAAGCCGATCGGCATTTCCTTGGTCAAGTACGCCACGAACAAGATCCAAACGGTTCCGTATAGAACGATCGGCGGGCGCGTGTAGGCGATGAAAAGGCCCACGGCCAGGACGATGCCGGGAATCACCAAAGGCGCCAGGATGAAGTAGGTGAGATAGCGCGAGCCGCGCAGGAGTTGGCGATTGGTGATGTAGGCGAGCAGCGTCGCGACCAGAGTCCCGACGGTGGCGGTCAGGATGCCCAGCTTGAAGGTGTTCAGGATGGCGGATCGAGTATCGCTGTATTCGAAGAAAGTGAAGGCGAAATTTCCCAAAGTAAAATTTTCCCAGGTGAGCGGCAGCGCCCATGCTTTAGACAGCGCAGCCTTCAGAAGAATCCCGTAGGGCAGAAACACCGACAGCGACAGAATAAGGAGCACCAGGAGCAGAACCGGAAAGCGCAACATTCCCAGACGCAGCAGCCGCTTCTGCCCGCCTTTGCCGCCGACGGTGCTGTAGCCCTTGCGGCCGAGCATCTTTTTTTGCAGGGCGATGAGGCCCACGGTCGCGAGAAGAAGCGGAACGGAAAACGCCGCGGCCAGATCGAGCCGCGGCGGATACTGGAAGAAGGCCCAGATCTGCGTCGTGATCGTGTGCAAACCCGCCGGAAGCCCGAGGATGGCGGGCGCGCCGAAAAGAGATAAGGAATGTAAAAACGCGACGATAAAGCCGCCGCAGAGCGCCGGTGCCGTGAGCGGCAGAGTGATGGTCAAAGCGATCTTCCACTTATTCGCGCCGAGGATATTCGCCGCGTCTTCCAGGTCCGAAGAGATCAGCTCGCAGACGTTGGCGATCATCGAGAAGACGTAGGGGAAGCTGTAGATGGCCATGACGAAGATCAGGCCTTCCATGGTGAAGATGTTGAAGAGGGCTGATTCGGCGCCCGTGAGCGAGCGGTACCAATTGTTGAGGAGTCCGGCGTTCGGCCCTGCCAGGAGCGTCCAGGCGAACGCGCCGAGAAAAGGCGGGGTCACGAACGATGCCATGACCAGGGCTCGAATCGTCCTCTTCAAGGGAAGATCCGTGCGCGTCACGAGCCAGCCGAGGAACGCGCCGATCAGGACCGCGAGGAGCCCCACCCAAAACGAGATGATCAGCGTGTTCCAGATCGCCTTGATGTAGGCTTTTTCGGTGAATACGTCGAGATAATTTCGGAGCGTCAGTCCGGATTCGTTGTACAGGCTGGTGACGAAGATCGAGCCGACAGGCAGCAGCACGAGAAAGACGACAAACAGCGCCGCCCCGATCCAGACCGGCAGAGTGGGGTCGAAACTCCGGAGGCTAAAGCCGCGCGCTTCCCGAATTCTCTCGGCGACCGTTGTTCCAGGAACCGACATCTAGTGTCTCACGCTGTTGACACCTTGTCCTAAGTTCGACAGGCGAAACGGAGTCTGCCACCACGAAGGACACGAAGAGCAC
>CAYOJC010000072.1:0-25079 GCA_964404195.1 uncultured Syntrophobacteraceae bacterium | reverse complement strand
GTGAATAGAGAAAGCTTGAAGGATAAGTGCCTTAATTTAAGAGGCACTACACTAGATGATCTTTTTCGCTTCTGCGGTTTCGGCTATAGTTTGTTTTGGGCAGGGTCCTTTATATGGAAGCGCGGCTGGTAGAAAGACTCTCGCAAATCGTCGGCGCAGAAAATGTGCTCACGGACCAGGCGCAATTGGACGAGCATTCCTGGGACGCGCTCAGCGAGGGCAGGCTTCATCCTTTAAAAAAACCCAAGACCACGCTGCCTCTCTGCGTGGTCTTGCCGAATTCCACGGCAGAGGTTCGGCAAATCGTTCTCCTCGCCAACGAAGAGAAAACCCCCATAATCCCCTATGGCGGCGGCTCGGGTCTCATGGGCGGAGTGCTGTCGATTCTCCCGGCGATTGTCCTGGATCTCAGGAGAATGAATAGGATTCTCGAAGTCGATGCAGAGGCCCGCTTGGCGCGGGTTCAAGCCGGATGCGTGCTCGAAGCGGTGGATAAAAAATTGAACCAAGAAGGCTTCATCTTAGGCCACGATCCGTGGACGGTGCCGGTCGCGACCATCGGTGGCGCGATCTCCACCAACAGCATGGGTTACCGCGGCGGGAAGTACGGCTCGATGGGAGATCAAGTGTTGGGGTTGGAGGCTGTTTTACCCAACGGCGAGATCCTGACGACGCGCGCCGTGCCGAAATCCTCCGCGGGGATCGATCTGAAATCTTTGTTCATCGGCGGCGAGGGCTGCTTCGGCGTTGTTACCGAAGCGACGATCAGAATCTTTTCCAAACCCGAGAAGCGCGCTCTGCACGCGATCGCCTTCGACTCGTTCGAACAGGGCTACGGCGCGATTCAAAAGATGTTCGCGCGCGGTTTGCAGCCCGCGATGGTCGATTTCGGCGACGACGACGACAAGTTCGATGGCGAGGCGATTCTCTACCTGGCGTTCGAGGGCGTCAAAGAAATCGTCGCGGCCGAGGAGAAGCTCGCTTTATCTCTCTGCGATGAGGCGGGCGGCAGAAGACTGCCGCGGGAAGAAGCGGAGGAATTCTGGCGCAACCGCCACGTCATCGCGCGCCGCTTCATGGAGAATCGCCGGCAAAGGCGCGAGCGCGGCAGGGACGGAATTTACCGCGACTGGATTCACGTCGCGCTGCCGGCATCGAAAGTCTTGCCGTTCAGAAAAGTGGCGATGGAGATTATCGCGAAGCGCGGCGTTCACCTGCAAGAAAGCGGCCTCTGGGTTTGTCCCGAGCTTTTTTCGATGCGCCTGGGCATTGAAGACGATGGCAAGAACAACGCACAGCTCGCGTTGGAAGAAACCGTCAATGAGCTGCTCCGTCTCGTCCAAAAAATGGGCGGCTCGATGGAGTACACGCACGGCGTCGGCGTAAAGCTGGCGCCGCTCATGGCGGAAGAGCACGGCTACGGCCTCGAAGTCATGCGGAAGATCAAGCAGGTACTCGATCCCAATCAAATTATGAACCCGGGGAAGATGGGGCTAGAATGAAGACTGGAGTAATGGAGTCTTGGAGTATTGGATTTAAAACGCACTACTCCATCACTCCACTACTCCATATTTGCTGTTACCTTGCGCTAGGCATTCCCGCCGGTTCGGACGGCGGAAGTCCGGTCGCTTCGCACCAGTAACTCGCGTCGTAGAAACGTTCCGTCGGACTGAACGGCGGTTTATAGACGCCCATCTCGATTCTAAGCTCCATCACTTTGCGGAGCGCCTGCGGATTCAGCCGCGCCTTCGGCACGACTCTCGTGTATGCCTCTTCCGCTCTGGCGCGATCGAGGTGTTCCTTGTCCACGATCAGTCGAATTGTCTCCTCTCGGTTCTTTGGTTCAAGCAGCCAGTCGGTTGCTGCCACCCACGCTCGGATAAAACGGATGGCGAGCTCGCGATGGCTCTCGAGCCATGAGCGATGAGTCCAGCCGCAGGTGAGCGGCCAATTGGGGACGTAGTCCTCGGCACGCGCGAGCGGCACGCCGCCGGCCGCTAACGCTTTTTCCGTCGAAGGTGGCGTCAGCATCGCGGCGGCCACGCGCCCCTGAAGAAAAGCCTCCAGTCGCTTAGGCGAGCTGCCGATGATCTCTACGCGATAGTCGATTTCCCTGATGCCGTGGCTGCGAAGAATTTTCATTCGAATGAGATCGAGATTCGAGTCGCCGGGATCGCCCGCGAGTAATTGACCGCGCAACTGCTCTAGAGATGTGACGCCAGGTTTGCCGATGAGGCTCGCGGATAAACCTTCCTCCGCTTGCATGAAAAGAACATAGTCCTCGCCGTCGCTCGTCACGCGCGCAATCATCGTGTCGGCGCTGCTGAGCGTGAAATCCCAGCGCCCTTCGGCCATCCCCCGGTTATGCTCCGGTGCGTAAGTCGCTTCGTCGAAGCGGACTTCGAGACCTTCTTTCTCAAAGAAGCCCTTGTATTGAGCCGCCAGATGCGGCGGCCTCATGTGATAGCCGGTGGCGCGAAGGATATCCATACGTCAGCGAGAGCCACGGCGCCCGCCGACGGGCGCGCGAGAGCACTAAGCGTACAGTTTGTCGATGAACCCGCTGTCGTCGATCTGTCTCAGGTAGTGCATGTCCCACAGCGACATAGGATTGACCTTCGCAGATTCCGGCGCCTGCCGCTTTGCCAGCTCGAATACGTTCCGAATGGCGGGAAGAGTAGGATAGGGCTTTTTCTCCAGAATGGCCGCCAGCTCCTTGTAAATGTGTTCTACGACTTCGCGGTCCCAGCCTTGCGAGGCGTATTTCTTTTCCAAAATCGCCGTGGTTTTGGCCTTCTGAGTTTTGAAGAAATGGGTTCCCTCGATGATTCCTTTGAGCACGCGATCGACGATGTCAGGGTGTTTCTGGACGAACTTATAGCTCGTCGAAATCGTGGTGAACCAGATCATCGGTTGAAAAGGGATCTCGATGACTTTGAGTCCCGCCCTCTTGGCAAAAATATCGTCCGGCGGGGTGATGAGGGCGCCGTCGAATTCTCCTACCTTGACCCCCTCCCAGGAGGATTTTCCTTCGCTGCGCCACTTTTTCATCACGATGTCGCCGCGGTCCACGTCGAGGCCGTTCTCTTTGAGAAACAGCCAGTTGTTGAGCCCGGGATGTTGTCCTTTGTGGGCGACGACTTTCCCCTTGAGGTCGCCGATTTTGTCGATGCCGGAGTCGGGCTGCACGACCAGGCGGTGATAATTCAGATTGAGCGTCTGTCCGACGTAAACCCACGGGTCTCCCTTGAGCCGCGCCGCGTAAGGCGAGAGATGATTGCCGCTGACGAATTCGACTTCTCCGTTGGCCACGCTCTTGTGCGAATCGTCGGCGCTGATGAAATAATCGTAGTCCACCTCCAGGCCGTGCTTCGCCCACGATCCCGATTCCTGCACCACGTGAAGAAAAGCGAGATGGCCGTCGGAACGATAAGGAAATTTGATCTTGTCCATGTTGCCTCCGGAAATTTTTTTGTATTCGCTATCCATCCCACCGCGGGTTTTCGTTGTCAAGCGGGTTGACGCCTTTCCGGCAAGGACTATAGACGGGGAAGTGACTTCGAGAGAAAACCATTTTTTCCACTCGCCTCTGGCCGTCTTTGCGTTTTGCGCGGTTCTCCTGCCGGGGCGCGCGTCCGCCGCGAAGCTCTACGTGGTTTACGCCTCTATCGGAGGCACTCAAGCGGTCGGCTGGGTGGCCAGAGAAGCCGGGCTTTTTGCCAAGCACGGCCTCGACGTCGAGCTTTTGTTCACCGGCGGCGGCAGGGCGGAACCTCTCTCCTTGGCGGCGATACGCCGATCGTTACGGTCGGCGGTCCTTCGGCCATTGCGGCGCGGCTCGGCGGCAGCATGATCGAGCAATTGGCGCGGGAAGGGTTTTTCCAATAGCTTGTGGGGAAAGCACCGATGGCCGGCGTGGCTTTGACTTCAGGAGTAAATACGGATAAGTAAATTGATAGAGCGTTTGAAGAAGTGAAGCTGAGAATAGTCAAAGTCAATTGCCGGAAAAGAATCGCCGGAAAAGAGATGCACCCAAAGGGGTGCATCTCTTTTTTTGGGCCGGCGGAGGTTTGGCCTTGCGCGAGCAAATAGAGATACTGGCGTCGCTGCAGAACGTGGACCGCGAGATCAAAGAGAAAAACGGAGCCAAACTGTTGCTCCTGGAGGAAATCCGCAAGAGAGATGAAGAGCTCAAGCTGAAAAGGGACGAAGTCAAACAGCTGAGAGCCGAGTGGAAGGAAAAAGACAAGCTTAGACAGGAGAAAGAGCATCTGCTGCAGGATGAGGGCAGGAAGGTGGCGGATAAGCGGATGCGGATGAACCGGATCAAAAACATCCGGGAGCTCCAAGCGCTCCAGCACGAGGTCGATCAGATCAAGCAGGCCAACTCGCAACTGGAAGACGAGTTAATCGGCATTCTGGAGGATTTGGAGGCGCGCGCGTCTATTCTCGGGCAAAAAGATGCAGAACTGAGCGGGATCGAGCGGGCGTGGGGTGAGCAGAAGGCGGGTTTAGAGGCCCAGGCGGCGCAAATTGAGAAAGAAGTCGCGCAGACCTCCGCGGGCCGCCAGTCCATCGCCGGGCAGCTCACCGGAGATTTGATTCAACGTTACGAGATGATCTTTTCACGCCGCGGCGGCATGGCGGTGGTGGCGGTCTCGGACGGCATTTGTCAGGGCTGCTTCATGAACATTCCGCACCAGCTCTCGAACGAGATCAGGAAAAGCGAAAGACTGCACCTCTGTCCGAGTTGTCACCGGATTCTCTACTACAAGCTGACCGTTTCAAGCGATAAGCAGCTATAATCTCATGGCAGGCGATCCCGGAGGGGAGTGGCTGCTCATGGTGGACGGCGCATCCCGCGGCAATCCGGGGGAGGCGGGCTGCGGCGCAGTGATTTTCGACAAAACCGGCAAAACTCTACGAGAACTTTGCCGATATCTGGGTCGCGCGACGAACAACGTTGCCGAGTACGAAGGACTGCTGATGGGTTTGGAGGAAGTGCTGCGGCTGGGAGGGAAACGGCTGCGCGTCGAGAGCGATTCCGAGCTGCTGGTGCGCCAGATGAACGGCTTGTACCGGGTCAAGGACGAGAAACTAATCCGGCTCCATCAAAAGGCGCAAGCGCTGTTGCGACGGCTCGGCGCATATCGTATCATTCATATCAGGCGCGAACAGAATCGCGTCGCCGATCGGTTGGCCAACCAGGCGATCGACGAAGCGCATCGAAAAGTTCCAAAAAATTTCTGAGATCGTCGGGCTAAAGCAGATCAAGCGATCGCTTTCCGCCTAAGGCGGAGAGAGGAAAGTCCGGACTCCACAGGATAGGGTGGCCGCTAACGGCGGCCCCGAGTGATCGGGGGAAAGTACCACAGAAAATATACCGCCATCCGCCTCAGGCGGAGGGTAAGGGTGAAAAGGTGAGGTAAGAGCTCACCGGTCCGCCAGTGATGGCGGGCGCATGGCAAACCCCACCTGGAGCAAGACCAAATAGGAGGGTTGGGTGGTCCGCCCATAGCCCTCGGGTAAGGTCGCTCGACCTTGTGAGCAATCACAGGGCTAGATGAATGATCGCTGTGGTCTCTACTAGAGGCCATTACAGAATCCGGCTTACCGATCTGCTTTAGCCTTTATTTTCTGTTAGCCTTTCAATCCGAATCCTCTCGGAATTTTCCGCCTACATCTTGCGAAATTCTCCAGATAATCGCGCCGTTTGTCACAACATCTAGTAGTCTTGCCGGGTGCGCGGTATTGGCCCGGTTTGGCGCATATTTTTTTTTATTGACAGACAGTCCATGGGAGGCTATAAATCCCTTCTAAGTGGGATGAAGTGGGATAAAATCCCATAAATTTTAAAAGGCTAAAATACATGTTTCGTGGCAGCTTCGAGCATACCGTCGATACCAAGGGACGATTGAGCATCCCGGCAAAATTCCGCGAGGTCCTGATAGGAAAGGAAGACGATCGCATCATCATCACCAACTTCGCCATGAGTTCCACGCGCTGCTTGGATATTTATCCGTTCGACGAATGGGTTCGCTTCGAGGAAGAAATCAGAAAAAAACCGAAGTTCGAACGGCGCATGATGTCTTTTCAAAATTACTACTTGGCCGGAGCAACTGAATGCGTCGTGGACAAGCAGGGGCGCATCCTGATCCCGCCCTTGCTCCGTCAGTATGCGAACCTGAAGCGCGATGTGGTCTTGGTTTCCGCTCTCGATAAATTTCGCGTTTGGGACAAAGAGGCTTGGAAGAAAGTTTTTGCGGAGGCCGAAGAAAAGTTGATGCAAGACCCCGATTCTCTCGACGACTTGGGGCTTTAACTCTAACGGCCCGCGCGGTTTAAATTCGCGGCGGGCTAAAGGAGAACCGAATGCTGCAACGAAAAATCATCCAGGATGTCTCGGTGATCGATATCAACGGCGACATCGATTTTCGCGAGATGATCAGAATCAAGGACGCGATCGCCGCGCTGATCGACAGGGAGCAGACGAAAGTGGTCTTGCACTTACGGGGCGTCGATCACATCAACTACCTCAGCATCGGAGTCTTGCTGGAGCGCCTGAAAGTCCTGCGCAACCTGAACGGCGATTTGAAGCTCGCCGGGATGACTCCTTACGTCCGCGATATCTTCAAGGTTGTCGGCATGGATCAATTCTTCGAAGACTACACGACGCTGGAAGACGCCATCGGCAGCTTCGACGACGATTGGGAAGGGGATGGAACGTTTCATTAATGGTCTACGCGCATGCGCCGGCGATGCTGCAGGAAGCGATGGAGTTCCTGCAGCCCGCGGCGCAGAGAAAGTATCTTGACGGCACTCTGGGAGGTGGCGGGCACAGCGAAAAAATTCTCGAGCTAAGCAGTCCGGATGGAATGGTCGCGGGTTTGGATTGGGACGATGAGGCGCTTGCGGCGGCGCGCCGGCGCCTGGAGCGGTTCGGCGAGCGGCTCGTGGTTCGGCGCGCGAACTTCCGGGAAGCGGGAGAAGTTCTACGGCAACTCGGCTGGGAGCGCGTGCATGGCGTTTTGTTGGACCTCGGACTCTCGTCCCATCACCTCGAGTCCGCCGAGCGGGGATTCAGCTTTCAAGCGGAGGCCAGGCTCGACATGAGAATGGACCGGCGACAGACACCCGACGCGGGCGAGATTGTCAATACGTTTCCGGTTCCGGAGCTGGTGCGAATATTGCGAGAATATGGAGAAGAGCCGCGCGCGCGGCAAATCGCTTTTGCGATCGACGCCGAGCGCCGGCGCAGCAGGATCACAACCACGAAGGAGCTGGCGGATCTCGTAGCGCGAGTCGGCGGTAAAAAGCGCGGTCACATTCATCCCGCTACGAGGACGTTTCAGGCGCTCAGGATCGCGGTTAATCGGGAGCTGGAAAACTTGCAAGTTTTTTTGAGCGATGGCTACGAACTCCTTCACCCCGGCGGGCGCATGGCGATCATTTCCTTTCATTCGCTGGAAGACCGGCTGGTCAAGCAGGCGTTTAGAAAGTGGAGCCGGAGCTGCATTTGCCCTCCCAAAGCTCCCGTTTGCTGCTGCGGCTGGAGCCGGAAGGTCAAGCTATTGACCTCCACTCCCCGCATCCCGTCCGAGGCGGAGATTCAGCAAAACCCGAGAGCGCGGTCGGCCAAGCTCCGCGCGGTTGAGCGGCTGTAGGAAAATCAATATGGCGATAGCCCTCGGTAAAAGAATACGGGGACTTACTCTCCTCAAAAAGCGCGCCACCGAGCATGCCCGAGCGCCGGTACGCAGACGATTTCTTTTGTCCCTCCTACTTGGGCTTGGTTTGGTTGCGATGGCGCTGCTGCACGTCTGGTTGAGATTGCAAGTCGTCCATCTCGGCTACGTTCTCTCCACCCGAAGTAAGCTGCAGGGCCAGCTCGAACAGGAAAATCGAGAGCTTAAGGTGGAGTTGGCGACCCTGACTTCTCCGGGGCGGTTGGAAGCGATGGCGCGCGCCCGGTTGGGGATGGTCGAGCCGGCGCGCGCTCAGGTGGTGGTGTTGCCATGAGACGCTCGTTTGCGGGAGCCAAATTCCGCCTCGCCGTCGCCGGCGTTTTTTTTCTCCTGATATTTTTAACCATCGCGCTGCGCGCGGTGCAGCTCCAGATCTTCGAAGGAGAAAAGCTCAAACAACTGGGCGAGAGACAGCATCTTAAGGAATGGATCGTCGTTCCCAGGCGCGGCACGATTCTCGATCGCTCCGGCGAGCCGCTCGCGCTGAGCTTGGACGGCCAGTCGGTCTATGCCCGCCCGCATCGGATCAAAGACCGGCAAGCCGTAGGCCGCAGCCTCGCTCAAGCCCTGTCTTTGGATGCGGCGGAGGTCATGCAGAAGCTCGCCGGGGACAAGCCGTTCGTCTGGATCAAGCGGCAGGTGGCGCCCAAGCAAGCCGAACTGATCCAGGCGCTCAATCTGGAAGGCGTGGGGATCTACGACGAGCCCAATCGATATTATCCGCAGGGGCAGCTTGCCGGTCAGGCGATCGGATTTGTCGGCCGCGATTCTCAAGGGCTCGAAGGCGTCGAGATGCGCTACGATAATTACCTGCGCGGCGAGAGCGGCTCTTCGCTCGTCGAGCGCGATGCCCTGGGACGCCGCGTCCTTGTGCAGGGAGTGGAAGAGCTCCAAATTCCGCCGGGCTCCGACCTGCAGCTTACCCTCGATACTTCGATCCAGCACCTGGCCGAGCGGGAATTGGAAGCTTCGGTAACCAAATACCGGGCGAAGGCGGGAATCGCCGTCGTCGTCGAGCCGTTCACCGGCGAAGTTTTGGCGCTCGCGAATTATCCTCTATTCAATCCCAACAACTTCAGCCGGCAATCTTCCGACCAGCGCCGTAACCGGTCGGTGACCGACAGCTTCGAGCCGGGGTCTACTTTCAAAACCATTCTGGCCGCCGCCGCGCTCGAAGAAGGCGTCGTCGGCAAAGAAGATCTTTTTTACTGCGAGTACGGAAAGTATCCGTTCGCCGGAAAAATCATTCACGACACGCACGAGTACGGGTGGCTTCCCTTCGCCAAGATCATCCAATATTCCAGCAATATCGGCGTGACCAAAGTGGCGGAGAAGCTGGGCAAGGACCGCTACTACAAAACCATCGAGAAGTTCGGCTTCGGCCAGGCAACCGGCGTCGATCTACCCGGAGAAGCGGCGGGCGCCGTGCGGCCGGCGGCCAAGTGGGCGTCGATCGATATCGCGACGCACGCTTTCGGCCAGGGAATTTCAGTCACCCCGATTCAACTCGTCATGGCCTATGGAGCGGTCGCCAACGGCGGTTTTTTGATGCGGCCGTTCATCGTGCGCCGCGCCGTGGGCCCCGACGGCCGCGTGCTTTGGGAGAATCAACCTCACGTCGTGCGACGCGTCATTTCGGAAAATACCGCGCGCGTGCTCACTTCCATACTTAAAGGAGTCGTGGACGAAGGCGGCACCGGCGTCATGGCGAGCGTCGAGGGCTTCGAAGTCGCGGGCAAGACCGGCACCGCGCAAAAACCCGATCCGGCGCGCGGCGGATATTCCAGGAAGCGGATCGGCTCGTTCATCGGTTTTGTCCCCGCGGATGAGCCGCGCCTGGTGATGCTGGTGATCGTCGACGAGCCGGAGGGCTCCGTTTACGGCGGCACGGTTGCGGCGCCGGCATTTCGCAACATCGCCGCAGTGAGCCTGCAGCGCCTGGCGGTCGTGCCGGACAAAGCGCAAGCTCAGTCGCTCCCGGCGCTGCAGCCCGCGAGCGCCACGCGGGTGGAGCGCAAAGTTGACCGCGCCATTGCGCGCGACGACGGCGGTCCGGAGGTCCCGGACTTCATCGGCCTCAGCCTGCGCGAAGCGATCGAGAAAGCCAGGACGCTCAAGATCAAAGTCGAAATGCGCGGCAACGGGTACGTGGTCAAGCAGTCGCCGGCCGGCGGCGGCGGCTGGGGAAAAGACGAGATGCTGACCCTCAACCTACAGGGCTGACGATCATGCGGCTCAGCGAACTCGTGCAGGCGGGCGAGGTGGAAGAAACGGAAGGAGATCTGGATCGCGCGGTAGCAGGGCTCGCCTACGATTCGCGTCAGGTCGAGAGAGACTTTGTTTTTTTTGCCATGCCGGGAGCGCGCGCCGACGGGCACGAGTTTATTGGGGATGCTTTGGCGCGGGGCGCCGCCGCCGTGGTCGTCGAGCGCAGGATCGCCCCTCAGGCCGAGGGCGCGTGGATCCGCGTGCGCAGCGTCCGTCGCGCGATGGGGAGTTGGGCCGCTCGATTTTATGGTTATCCGAGCCGGCGCCTCGCGCTCGTCGGCGTCACGGGGACCAACGGCAAGACGACGGTGACCTACCTGCTCGAATCGATTTTTCGCGCCGCCGGAATGGCCGCGGGCGTCATCGGGACCGTCAACTACCGTTATCAAGATCGCGCGCTCCCCGCGCCTCATACGACGCCCGAGTCGGTGGATCTTCAGCGCCTGCTGGCGGCAATGGCTCAGGCCGGCGTCGACAGCGTCGCGATGGAAGTTTCCTCTCACGCGCTCGAGCTGGAGCGCGTGCGGGCCATCGATTTCGATGCGGCGATTTTCACCAACTTGACGCGCGACCATCTCGATTTTCACGCGGACATGGAGCATTATTTTTTGAGCAAGAGTAAATTTTTCACCGATTATCTCCCCTCCAGCTCCAAGAAAAAGAAATCGGCGGTCATTCACGGCGGCGACCCGAAGGGCCGCGAGCTTCTGCAAAAGATCGAGGGCCTTGGCGTTCGATCCGTAAGTTACGGCAGCGGACCGGAGTGGGACGTCCATCCGGTCGATGTCGAGGGCGGCCTCGACGGTCTCGGCGGCGAAATTCAAATGGGAGATCGCGTGGTAGAATTTTCTTCGCCGCTCGTCGGCTCCGTCAATCTGGAAAATATTCTGGCCGCGGCGGCGGCCGGTTTCGCATTGGGTATCGGGCCGGAGGCGATTGCGGCCGGCATCGCGCGGCTCGCGACCGTTCCCGGAAGATTGGAGAAGGTCGAGAACCGACGCGGTTTTTCCGTCCTGGTGGATTACGCCCATACGCCCGACGCGCTCGAACGGGCGCTCGGCCTTCTCAAGCCCTTGACGCGCGGCAAGCTCATCGCGGTCTTTGGTTGCGGCGGCGACCGCGACCGCGGCAAGCGCCCGCTCATGGGCGAGGCCGCGGCGCGTCTCGGCGACCTGGTCGTTCTCACCTCCGACAATCCGCGCAGCGAAGATCCGCTAAAAATTCTTGAAGATGTCGAAGCGGGTGTAAAAAAAACGGGCATAAAGAGGCTTTCAGATTCCAATCCAAAATCCAAAATCGAATCCGCCACAGGGCATCGGACGGATGCGTCCTCTGGCGCAAATCCAAAATCGGAACGCGGTTACTTTGTCGAGCCCGACCGCCGCGCGGCGATTCGGCTCTCCTTAGAGCTCGCGCGCCCCGGCGATCTGGTATTGATCGCGGGCAAAGGCCACGAGGATTATCAAATCCTGGGAGCCAAGAAGATTCATTTCGACGATCGCGAAGTCGCACGGGAAGAACTACAAAGGCTGAGTTCTTAGATCATTGAGATGTGGAGCATGGAAGAAATCCTGCAAGCTACAGGCGGGAAATTAATCAGACAAGGGGCGCGTAACGTCTTTGGCGAAGTCGTGACGGATTCGAAGAGCGTAAAAAAAGGTTCCGTGTTTGTCGCTCTCAAGGGCGCAAGATTCGACGGCCACCGCTTTCTGGGAGACGCGGCGCGCCGCGGCGCCGCGTGTGTGCTCGTCCACAAACGGCCTGCCCTCTCCAAACTGGGCGATGCGGCGGCGGTTCAAGTTCGCGACACGCTTGGAGCGCTGGGCGACCTCGCCCATTACCGTCGCGAAATCGTGGCGCCGAAAGTTCTCGCCATCACCGGTTCCAACGGCAAGACGACGACCAAGGAGATGGTCGCGGCAATTCTCGAGCGCGCTTCGCTCGGCGGCGAACCGCTCAAGGGAAAAGTTTTAAAGACCGAAGGAAATTTGAACAACCTCGTCGGCCTGCCGATGACTCTCTTGCGCCTCCAGGGCCGGGAGAAAGTCGCGGTCGTGGAATTAGGCACAAGCACGCCCGGAGAGATCGCGCGTCTCTGCCGCATCGCCGATCCCGACATCGCTCTCATCACGTCGATCGCCCCGGCGCATCTGAGCGGTCTCAAAACCATCGCCGGTGTGGCGCGTGAAAAAGGGCAACTGTTCCGCGGTATACGATCGGGCGGCATTGCCGTCGTGAACGCCGACGATCCATGGACGCGCCGCTTAGGGGCCAAGTTCCGGGGAAAAAAAATCGCCTATGGCAAAAACGGCGACGTGCGGGCGGAGGGCTGGAAATTGCTCGGCGCCCAAGGAACCGAGTTTACCCTGCGGGCGGGCGACGAGCGGCGGAACGTCCGGCTTCAGTTTTGCGGCGAGCATCATCTCTCCAACGCGCTCGGCGCGGCGGCGATGGCGCATGGACTCGGAGTCGATATCGAGGCGATCCGCGCGGGTTTGGAATCGGTCCGGCCTTTTTCTATGCGCATGGCGATCGAGCGATGGAGCGGCGCGGGCGTGATCAACGACGCCTACAACGCCAACCCGGCCTCGATGGAAGCGGCGCTCAAGACGCTCGGTCAAATGGAAATCAAAGGAAATAAAATCGCGGTGCTCGGAGATATGCTCGAGCTCGGCCGTGAAACGCGCAAGCGCCATCTCGCGCTCGGCCGCCAGGCCGCCAAGTACGGGGTGGACCGCCTCTATCTGTTGGGGCGGCAGGCCCGCGCAGTCAAAGCGGGCGCGCTCGGGGCCGGCATGGAGGAGAATCGGGTGGCGATCGGAAAAAATCACGGCCACATCGCGGCGCTCATTCGCAAGCACGCGAAACGAGGCGACTGGATTCTCTTCAAAGGCTCGCGCGGCATGAAAATGGAAAACGTTCTCGCGGCGCTGAGAGAGGGAGGAGCGTGACCTTGCTTTATTATTTTCTCTATCCGCTGCATACCACTTACTCCGCCTTCAACGTCTTTCGCTACATCACTTTTCGCGCCGCGATGGCCGCGCTCACGGCGCTATTGATCTCGTTTCTCTTTGGCCCTTCTTTGATTCGCTCTCTGACGGCGATGCAGATGCGCCAGCCGATTCGCGAAGACGGCCCGGCAGCGCACGCGGCCAAGGCGGGGACGCCAACCATGGGCGGCGTGCTCATTATCCTCGCGCTTTTCTTCGCCACCGTGATGCTGGCTGATATCAGCAACGTTTACATCACCATCGCCGTGCTCGTGACCGCGGGCTTCGCCGTGATCGGATTCATCGACGATTCTCTCAAGCTGCAACAAAAGAGCAGCCGCGGCTTATCGGCGCGGGTCAAGTTTTTGCTCCAGTTGCTCGTGGCGCTCGTCGGCGCGATCATGCTCTATCGCCAGCCGTCTTTCAGCGGCGTGCTCGCGGTGCCGTTCTTCAAGAACATCCATCCCGATCTCGGTGTCTGGTACATTCCGTTTGCCGTGCTGGTCGTCGTCGGCGCTTCCAACGCGGTCAATCTCACAGACGGCCTGGACGGCCTCGCCATCGGGCCGGTGATGATTTCCGCGGGCACCTATGCCTTGATTGCCTACGTGACCGGCCACAAGGCGTTGTCCGAGTACCTCCAGATCCCGTACGTGCCCGGCGTCGGCGAGCTCAGCGTCTTTTGCGCCGCCGTCGTTGCTTCGAGTCTGGGCTTTCTCTGGTTCAACGCTTATCCGGCGCAGATGTTCATGGGCGACGTCGGCTCGCTGGCGCTCGGCTCGGCGCTGGGCATCGTGGCGGTCATGACCAAGAACGAAATCCTGCTGATCGTCGTCGGCGGCGTGTTCGTGATCGAGGCGCTCTCGGTGATCTTTCAGGTGGCTTCTTACAAACTCAGGCGCAAGCGGGTTTTTTTGATGGCGCCGATCCATCACCACTACGAGCTCAAAGGCTGGCCCGAGCCGCAGATCATCGTTCGCTTCTGGATCATCTCGATCATATGCTCGCTGGTCGCGCTGAGCACGCTGAAGTTAAGATAGTTAGAACAGAAAGCAGTAGGCGGTACGCAGTATGCAGCCAAAACACCAAGAGAAACGCGACGCTCTTTCCCGCCTACTGTTTTCTGGCTACTGTCTACTGAAACAATGGAACTCAAGGGAAAAAAGGTGATGGTCCTAGGTCTGGCGCGGACGGGAAGTGCGGCGGCGCGATTTCTGGTTCAACAAGGAGCCGACGTGCGCGTGAGCGATTGCAGAAAAGAATCCGAGCTTCACCGCGAGACGGCGGCGCTCGCCGGCCTGCCGGTCCGTTACTTTCTCGGCGGCGAAGATCTGTCGTGGCTCGAAGGAGTCGATCTGTTGATCCCGAGCCCGGGCGTGCCTCAGGAAAATCCGCTGCTTCGAGAAGCAAGCCGGCGCGGCGTCGAGGTCCTGAGCGAGATCGAGCTCGCCGCTCGTTTCCTCCGCGCGCCTTTGATCGCGATCACGGGGACGAACGGCAAGAGCACGACGACCGCGCTCACCGGAGAGATGCTCAAGGCCGGCGGCTTTAATATTTTTGTCGGCGGAAATATCGGCGCGCCTCTGATCGGCTTTGCCGGCGGCGACTGGGACTGGGGCGTGGTGGAAGTCAGCAGCTTTCAGCTCGAATGGGTGGAAAATTTTCGTCCCAGGATCGCGGCGCTTTTGAATCTGACCGAAGATCATCTCGACCGCTACCCGGACTTCCAAGCTTATTGCGCGGCCAAGGAGCGGATCTTCGCAGCACAGGACGGCAACGACCTCGCCGTTCTCAACCGCGACGATCCTCTGGTCTGGAAAATCAGAGAGCGCATCCGCTCCCGCGTCGTTTCTTTCGGCTGGACGCCGGTGGATGACGGTGTCTATGCCACGAGAGAAGAGATCGTCTGGCGGAGCGCCGGCAAAGAGGAGCGTTTTTCTCTCGCGCGGGCGAAGATCCAGGGAGTCCACAACGTCGAGAATCTCATGGCCGCGATCGCGGCGGCGAAGGCGGCCGGCGTCACCGCGGCGGAGATTCAAAAAGTCATCGACGGTTTCGCTGGGCTCGAACATCGGCTGGAATTCGTGCGCGAGAAGGACGGCGTGCGCTATTTCAACGACTCCAAGGGCACTAACGTCGGCGCGGTGGTGAAGTCGCTGGCCGGCTTTTCGGCGCCGGTACTATTGCTCGCCGGCGGCGTCGATAAAGGCGGCGATTACGCTCCATTGGAAAACGAAATCCGGCGGACGGTGAAAAAACTCATTCTCTTCGGCGCGGCCAAGGAGAAGATCCACGCGTCCCTTGGACATTTGACGGATACGGTCGTCGTGGAAAATATCGAGGCCGCTGTCCGCGACGCCTATAAAAGCAGCCGGCCCGGAGACGTCGTGCTGCTCTCGCCGGCCTGCTCGAGCTTCGACATGTTTCGCGACTACACGGAAAGGGGAAAGCGATTCAAGGCTCTGGTTCAAGAATTGTAAGAGACGGCGTCGCCGTCGACGGCTGGATCTTTTTCACCGTGGCCGCGCTTTTGGCCATCGGCATCACGATGGTGCTCAGCACCAGCTATCTCTACGCCCAGGAACGTTTCGGCGACGGGACGTATTTCTTTCGCAAGCAGTTGATCGCCGCAGGCATCGGGCTCGGGGCGCTCTTTATCACCGCATTGATTCCGCCTGCGACCTACCGGCGGTTCGCTTATCCGCTCCTCGGGATCGTTTTGTTGTTATTGATGATGCTTCTGACGCCGGGAATCGGCGTCGTGCGCGGCGGCGCGCGGCGCTGGCTCGGCGTCGTCGGCTTCGCCTTTCAGCCCGCGGAGCTGGCGAAGCTATCGCTCGTGCTATATCTGGCGCACTCGCTGGCAAAAAAATCCGACAAGATCACCACCTTTTCGGTCGGCGTGCTGCCGCATTTAGTCGTCGGCGGAATTTTCCTCGGGCTGATCGTGATGGAGCCCGACCTCGGCACGGCGGTGACGCTCGGCCTGCTGCTCTTTCTCATGCTTTTCGTCGCCGGCGCCAGGCCGTCGCATCTCGCGCTGATCGGACTCGCCGCCCTCCCGGTCGTCGCCTTCGCGGTCATGGGCAAAGAGTACCGCATGCGCCGGCTGATGACGTTTTTGGATCCATGGGCCGACGCCTCGAAGAGCGGCTTTCAGATCATTCAATCCTACATCGCGTTCGGCTCCGGGCAGCTCTGGGGACGCGGTCTCGGCGAGAGCCGCCAGAAACTTTTTTATCTGCCGGAGGCGCATACCGATTTCATTTTTTCCGTCATCGGCGAGGAGATGGGACTTTTGGGCGCGCTCGCCGTGCTCGCGCTCTTCGCCGTCATCATCATGCGCGGGTTGCGTCTTGCGGGAAGGATCGAGGATCCGTTCAGCCAGCACCTGGCCTTCGGCCTCACGACTTTGCTCGCGCTTCAAGCCCTGATTCACATGGGAGTCGTCATGGGACTGATGCCGACCAAGGGCCTGGTGCTTCCGTTCATCAGTTACGGAGGGTCGGCGATGGTGATCAACCTGATCGAGGCGGGAATGCTGTTGAGTCTATCGCGCGGGAGGCGGTGAGAATGAGAGTGATCATGGCCGGCGGGGGAACCGGAGGTCACCTCTTCCCCGGTCTGGCCGTGGCCGAGGAATTTCGCCAGCGGGACGCCATGACGGAAATTATATTTGTCGGCACGAAAATCGGAATCGAAGCGCGGGCGGTTCCCGCCGCGGGCTATCCGCTCGAGACTCTGCCGGTCAGAGGACTCAAGGGCAGAGGACTACGCGGCCTGATTCAGGCGGCCTACGGAATCCCCGCAGGGTTTTTTCGCTCGCGCAGAATCATCCATCGGTTCCGGCCCGATTGCGTGATCGGTCTGGGAGGCTATGCGTCCGGCCCTTTTTTGCTTGCGGCAAAGACCCAGGGAATTCGCTCCGCCGTCATGGAGCAGAACCTGCGCCCCGGACTCACCAATAAAATCTTGGGAAAAATGGTGGATCGCGTTTTTACCGCCTTCGATGCCACCGCCGGCTATTTTCCCGGAAGCCGCGTCGTCGAGACGGGAAATCCGGTGCGCTGGCGTCATCTCCCTCAAGTGAAAAAGGACGCCAAGTTCACGGTTCTCATTTTCGGCGGCAGCCAGGGCGCGCGGCACATCAATCAGTGCGTCGTCGAGATGCTGAAGAGCCTTCAGGATTTGGATGCGGAGATTCGCATCGTTCATCAGACCGGCGCGGCGGACCTGAAATGGGTCAAGGCCGCGTACGCCGCTTTGCCGTTCGAGGCCGAGGTGATTCCGTTCATCGATAAAATGGACGAAGCCTACGCGCGCGCCGATCTCGTCATCTGCCGGGCGGGCGCGGCGACGATTGCCGAGCTTACGGTCTTCGGGAAGCCGGCGATTCTGATTCCGTATCCGTACGCGGCCTATGATCACCAACGCCTGCACGCCGAGGCGCTGTGCGACCGCGGCGCGGCCGAAATGATCCTCGACCGGCAGCTCGAAGGAGGAAAGCTGGCCGCGCGGGTTCGCGGTCTGTATCAGGACCGGGCCCGCCTTGGCGGAATGGCTCAGGCCGCGCAGCGGCTCGGCCGGCCTGACGCGGCGAAAAAAATCGTCGATGAATGTTACGCGCTTGTTCACGGATGAAACCAGTTGAGTTTTTACCATGCTTGAAAAAAAACACCGGATCCACTTCGTCGGGATCGGCGGCATCGGCATGAGCGGCATCGCCGAAGTCTTGCTCAACCTGGGCTATTCGGTCACCGGCTCGGACCTGCGCAAGAGCGAAGCAACGGAGCGACTGCGCTCGCTCGGAGCGGACATTTTTCTCGGCCACCGCGACGGCAATCTCAAGGGCGATCCGTCGGTCGTAGTGATCTCGACGGCGGTCAAATTCTCCAATCCGGAAGTGCTCGAAGCGCGCCGGCGCAGCATTCCGGTGATTCCGCGCGCCGAGATGCTGGCCGAGCTGATGCGGATGAAATACAGCATCGCCGTCGCCGGCAGCCACGGCAAGACCACCACGACCTCGATGATCGCGGCCGTGCTCAGCGCCGCCGGCCTCGACCCCACGATGGTCATCGGCGGCCGAGTCCGAGCGCTCGGCAGCAACGCCAAGTTGGGGCAGGGGGATTTCCTGGTCGCGGAGGCGGACGAGAGCGACGGGACTTTTTTGCTCCTCTCGCCGACGATCGCGGTCGTTACCAACATCGACCGCGAGCACATGGATTTCTATCAGACGATGGACCGGCTCACCGAGAGCTTTCTTGATTTCATCAATAAGGTCCCGTTCTACGGGCTCGCCGTCCTATGTCTCGACCATCCCGCCGTGCGCGCGCTCTTGCCCAAGACGCGAAAGCGATTCGTCACGTATGGGTTTTCTCCGGAAGCCGAGTACACGGCGCAAGACCTCCACATCCGGCCGATGGAGGCGGAATTCTCGGTCGCGCGCCGCGCGAAAATTCTCGGCCGGCTCCGGCTCCGTTTGCCGGGACGCCACAGCGCGCTCAACGCCCTCGCGGCGGTCGCCGCCGCCGAAGAGCTGGAGATTCCGTTCGCCAAAATCGCCGAGGGGCTGGAATCGTTCGAGGGCATTCACCGCCGCTTCGAAATCAAAGGCGAAGCCAAAGGCATTCTCGTGATCGACGATTACGGCCATCATCCGGTGGAGGTCCAGGCGACCATTGAAGCGATTCGCGACGGTTGGAACCGGCCGCTCACTGTGATTTTTCAGCCGCATCGCTACAGCCGCACGCGGGATTTGTTCGACGATTTTCTCGCTTCGTTCGACAAGGCTGACCGCCTCGTCCTCACGCAGATCTATTCCGCGGGGGAAGAGGCGATCGCCGGTACGACCGGCAAGTCGCTCTACCAGGCGATCAAGCGGCGCGGCCACATCGACGTCGAATTCGTCGCCAATAAGGATGAGATCGTAGAGCACCTGCTTTCCAAGCTTCAATCGGGCGACATCGTGCTCACGCTCGGCGCGGGCGACATCTATAAGGTGGGAGAGAAGTTGGTGGAGAAACTGAACGCCACGACGGAGTAATGGAGTGATGGAGTGATGGAGTAATGGAATAAGCGACCAATACTCCAATACTCCAACACTCCAATTTTTATGGTGCCGATGAAACGAGAGGATGGGGAATCTGAGCTGCCTCGCGAGCTGCAGCGCGTTGCCGGTCTGACCGTAAAAATTGACGAGCCACTGGCTCGTTATACGTCGATGAAGATCGGCGGGCCAGCCGACTATTTCCTCGACGTGGAGACCAATCAGGCGCTGATTGAAACGCTCAGGTTGCTCGATGCGCACCGGATTTCTTTTTGTCTTCTAGGCAAGGGCAGCAACGTGCTGGTGAGCGATCTGGGTATTCGTGGCGCGGCGCTCCGGCTCGGCGGCGAGTTCAAGCGCATCTCGTGGCGCGAAGAAGGAGCGGGCGCGCTCGTGGATGTCGGCGCGGCCTACGCCGTCACGCAGCTCGTGCGCGAGGCCGCGCGGCGGGGATACGCTGGATTGGAATTTGCCGAAGGAATACCGGGAAGCGTCGGCGGCGCGCTGGTGATGAACGCGGGCGCCTACGGCTCGGAGATGGAAAAAATCGTCGCGGCCGTTGAAGGAGTGACCGTCAACGGCGAGGCGATCCGGTTTCGCCGCGATGAGATGGTTTTCACGTATCGCGAGTCTCATATTCCCTCCGGGACCGTTGTGACCGCGGTGCGCTTGCGGCTCGAAAAGAAAGACGCGGAAGATCTGGGCGCGAAAGTTCGCGAGCTGGTGAGCAAGAGAAAACAGAGCCAGCCCGCCGGCTACCCCAATTCCGGGTCGATGTTCCGCAACCCGCCGGGAGATTTCGCCGGCCGGCTGATCGAAGCCGCGGGCTTGAAAGGAAGACGCATCGGCCGCGCGGAGATTTCCGCGCGTCACGCGAACTTCATGGTCAATCTCGGCGGCGCGCGCGCCGAAGACGTAAAGCAGCTCATGGATCTCGCGCGGTCGGAAGTGAAACAAAAATTCGGTGTCGAGCTTTTTCCCGAGGTTAAATTCCTGGGAGAGTGGCCGGCAGGACGCGAAAAAGTATGAAGTTTTTTCCTTCGCACAAGAGCAACAAAAAAGCCGAAGCCAAAGGCGGGCGGCTCCGCTTATGTATCGAGATGTCGCTGGGGCTCGCGCTCGCCTCGATGCTGCTCACCGTGGACTGGGAGCGCGCGATCCAAATCGCGGCACAGATGCGCGACGGCGTTGTCGATAACGAGATTTTCTCCGTGCGCGAGATCAAAGTGAACGGCGGAGAAAAAGTCGGCGGCAGCGAGATCGTCGCGATGGCGGGCTTGAGCCACGGGATGAGCATCTGGAGAGTCGATCCGACGGAGATCGAAAGCAAAGTCGGGAGCCATCCGTGGGTCGGCCGCGTGCTGGTGCGCCGGGAATTTCCCCGCCGCGTAGTGATCGAGGTCGAAGAGCGGCAAGCCAAAGCCATCGCGGCCCTGGGCAAACTCTACTACGTCGACCGCGACGGGTTCATTTTCAAGGCGGTGGAAGACGGCGAGCGGACCAATTTTCCGCTGCTGACCGGGCTCAGGCAGGACGATCTCCGCTATCCGACTTCGTTCGCCACGCGGCAGCGGATTCAGGAGGCGCTCGGCTTGAACGATCTCATGGCGAAGGACGCTTTCGCGCTTTCTGAAATACATTTTCTGCCGCAGGAAGGATTGATCGTCTATCCCGTGGGCCGCCGGGTCGCGCTCGCCATGGGCGCGGGAAATTGGGCAGACAAGCTCAAGCGGCTCGAGCGCGTGCTCGCGCTGTGGAAAGGCAACGAAGATCGCCTCGCCGCTTTGGATTTGAGCTTCCGCAATCAGGTGGTGGCCAGGCTTAGGAAGGGATGAAAGCAAAGTGCAGAAAGCAAAGTGCAAAGTGCAAAGTGCAAAGTGCAAAACCGTTTTGACTTTTGCAATTTGCAATCTTCATTTTGCAATGCGCCGTAGGTGATAGGGGTTATGGGCAAACGGAACAGCCTCATCGTCGGTTTGGACATCGGGACCTCCAAAGTGTGCGCCATCGTCGGCGAGATGACGGAGCGGGGCGTCGAGGTGATCGGCGTCGGCTCCCACTTGTCTCAAGGGCTGCGCAAGGGCGTGGTGATCAATATCGAGAGCACGGTCGAGTCGATCAAAAAAGCCGTCGAAGAAGCAGAGCTCATGGCCGGATGCGAGATCAAATCCGTTTTTACCGGAATCGCGGGCGGGCACATCAAAGGCTTCAACAGCCACGGCATCGTCGCGGTCAAAAACAAAGAGGTGAGCGAGCGGGACGTCGAGCGCGTGATCGACGCGGCCAAGGCGGTGGCGATCCCGATGGACCGCGAGGTGCTGCACATTCTGCCGCAGGACTACATCATCGACGAGCAGGACGGCATCAAAGAGCCGCTGGGAATGTCGGGCGTCAGGCTGGAGGCGAAAGTTCACATCGTGACCGGCGCCGTTACCTCGGCGCAGAACATCATCAAGTGCTGCAACCGCACCGGACTCAACGTCGCCGATATCGTGCTCGAGCCGCTCGCTTCCGCCGAAGCGGTGCTGACCTCCGAAGAAAAAGAGCTGGGCGTGGCGCTCGTGGACATGGGCGGCGGCACGACCGACATCGCGCTGTTTCACGACGGCGCGGTCAAGCACACGGCGGTGCTCGCCATCGGCGGCAATCATCTGACGAGCGACATCGCGGCCGGACTGCGCACGCCGATCGGCGAGGCGGAGAAAATCAAGCAGAGATACGGTTACGCGCGCACCAACATGGTCACGCGCGACGAGAAAGTGGAGGTGCCGAGCGTCGGCGGACGAAACCCCCGGACGATCTCAAGACAAATCCTCTGCGAGATCATCGAGCCGCGCCTCGACGAAATCTTTCAGCTCATCCGCCGGGAGATCGCCAAGTCCGGTTACGACGGCTCGCTGGCGTCGGGTGTCGTGATGACCGGCGGATCGACGCTGCTCCCCGGGATGGTCGAGATGGGGGAGGACGTGATGGGCATGCCCGCGCGTCTCGGACTTCCGATCCACGTGGGCGGGCTCGTCGACGTCATCTCCAGTCCGATTTACGCGACCGGCGTCGGGCTGATTCTCTACGGCATGAAGCGGCAGGAAAAAAACTTTTTTCGCATCCGCGAGGACAATATTTTCGGCAAAGTCAGGGGCCGCATGGTGGATTGGCTCAGCGAATTTTTTTAACAGGGCATAAATTTTTTATAACCAGAAGGAGGAGACTATGTTTGAACTCGTAGAGCACGTTCAGTTGGGCGCGCGGATTAAAGTGATCGGCGTGGGAGGCGGCGGCGGCAACGCCGTCAACACGATGATCGCGGGCAAGCTCACGGGAGTGGATTTCATCGTCGCCAACACCGACGCTCAGGCGCTCGAGGCCAATCGCGCGACTGTAAAGATTCAGCTCGGGGAGCAGATCACCAAGGGGCTCGGCGCCGGCGCCAATCCCGAGATCGGGCGGCGCGCCGCGATGGAGGACGAGGCGAAGCTGCGCGAGTACTTGTCCGGCGCGGATATGATCTTCATCACCGCCGGCATGGGCGGCGGCACCGGCACCGGCGGAGCGCCGGTCATCGCCAAAATCGCGCACGAGATCGGCGCGCTCACCGTCGGCGTCGTCACCAAGCCTTTCATGTTCGAAGGCAAAAAGAGAATGTGCCAGGCGGACGAGGGCATCCATGACCTGAAAGCGAGCGTCGATACGTTGATCGTGATTCCCAACCAGCGCTTGCTCAGCATCGCGGCCCGGACCACGACGATGCTCGAAGCGTTCCACAAGGCCGACGACATCCTGCTCCAGGCCGTGCGCGGCATCTCCGATCTCATCATGACGCCGGGACTGATCAATCTCGATTTCGCCGACGTTCGCACGGTGATGGCGGAGATGGGGCTGGCGCTCATGGGCGCGGCCACCGCGTCGGGAGAAAATCGCGCCATCGAGGCGGCGCAGAAGGCGATCTCCAGCCCGCTGCTGGAAGACATCTCGATTCACGGCGCGCGCGGGCTGCTCATCAACATCACCGGCGGCCCCGATCTGGGATTGCACGAAGTAAACGAGGCGGCGACGATGATTCAGGAAGAAGCGCACGACGACGCCAACATCATCTTCGGCGCGGTGATCGACGAGCGGATGAAAGACGAGATCCGCGTGACGGTGATCGCCACCGGCTTCGGCGAAAAAGAAGAACGCCGGCAGCCGATCAATAGCCTCGCTGCTGCCGCCGCGGCCGCCGCGGCAAACAACCGAGGCAAAAAGGTCGTCCATCTCGGGACGATCGTGGACGATCTCGAGGCGCCCACCTGGCAGCGCAGGAAAGCGAGCAGCGAAGAGGTCGAGCCGGTGCCGCTGGAAAAGGCCGCCGTCCAATTCAGCAAGGAAGACGACGACCGCTTCGATATTCCGACATTTTTGAGAAGGCAGATGGACTAATTCAACTTAGAGATATCGGGTATTTTTCCGGGCGTTTTAAGGGGAAGCCGGGATTGCCGACGCGTGTCCAAGTAGGCACATTTATGGTCAACCTGAGCCTGATCTAACCCTGATCCGTCGATAAGGGGCGCTTGCTGCGTTGTCGCTTCGGGCTCGCATCCTCACGTACTGCCGATGTACGCTCCGGTGCGAACCCTCGCTCCGCCTTGCACCCGCCGCCTTCTCGACGGCCAGGGTTTCCAAGGTGTTACGAGCTTATCAACGGATTATAGTTTAACGGTGCGGCTAGACTCCAGGCCACAATTGCTATAAGAGGCTCATGGTGGACTTGACGCTGTTTTTTACTTGGGAACGTAACCATGTCATTGCTCAACGACATCCTTCAGCGAACGCGCGCCGATCTGGAGAAGCGCCGTTCGCGTTTGCCGCTGTCTGAACTTCAGCGCAGAGCCAAAGACGCGACGCCGACGAGATCGCTGGAGCAGGCGCTTTCTAATGGCTTCAGTATCATTGGGGAAATCAAACAACGGTCTCCCAGCGCTGAAGAGATGAACCCGCGCAACGTCGCCGATGCGATTAACGTATATAATGCTTCTCCGATTATAACTGCGATCTCCGTTCTCACCGATGAGCCATTCTTCGGCGGCTCGCTGGAACGCCTTCGGGAAGTGCGTGACGCAACCAGCAAACCGGTTCTCCGCAAGGATTTTATCATCGACGAGTACCAAGTATGGGAAACAAGAGTATTCGGCGCCGACGCGATGCTTCTCATGTGTTCGGTTCATGAGCCGGAGCCGGATCGGTTGAAAGATTTGTTCGAACTCGCCAAATCGCTAGGGCTGGAGACGTTGGTTGAGATCGGGATGAGCGAGGCTGTTGCGCAACACCAAGCAGCGATAGTGCCGAGAGACGCGAAGATCTGGGGCATCAACTCGCGCCGGTTTGAGAGTGGACTGAGAATGCGAGCCACCAAGTTGCTCGGTGAGGATAAGACGACATTTCCCTATCGGCACCGACAGCTCCGTCATCTGATCCCACCGGGGAAGATCGCGGTGGCGGAAAGCGGCATCCATGAGCCGGGGGACATCGATGGGCTGGTGCATCTCGGTTACAATGCCGCTTTGATCGGGACCGCATTTTTAAAGAGTGAACGCCGGATTGCCGATATCGTCTTGGATTATGCCAAGCACATTGCCGATCTAAATAAGACCGCCGCGGATATCGCTCATCCAGATCTCGCTTGGCACCGAAGGGCTTCCCGATAAGAACCGGACAAAGAACCTCGACCGACTCCTCTCATACGCTGGGTTTTCGGTAACAGGCCAACCAGTTCATCTAACGTCGAACGCGGCCCCATGATCTAGCGGGAAGGAAGTGGGGACGAAGTGGGAACAGAAGTGGGGACAGGTCTTGCAATCACACATTGTCGTAATGCAAGACGCGACCCCCATCCCGACCCCCATCCTTCGCGAGACCGGTCGAGCTCGCGAACCCGGGCGCAACTTTCGGCGAGATGGCACTGGTCGACCAGCCGTCGTGCGTAGCGAGCGCCTGCGCCACATGAATTCCCAGCTCGGCCAAGGCACCAGCCGTGCATTTGCCTTTCGAAGGACG
>CAYOJC010000071.1:0-25150 GCA_964404195.1 uncultured Syntrophobacteraceae bacterium | reverse complement strand
TCTGCCGTGGCCACGCGCCTAGATATATCCATTAGTTATACGAGAGTCAGTAGTACAAATCGTAGGCGGTCAACCCTAAGCGCTGTGCTGAGTAAGAAATCGTTGCGACCACGAAATCACCGCGTTGGTTTTTCAGGGTTGAGCCGTGGCTCATACGTCACCGAGAACACGGTATCCGTCAGCCACTTCTTGAACGACGGGTTGTCGCTGAACTGCTTGAACAGCTCAGTGTCATCTCTTAGCAGCGCCGTCATTACTCGGAGCAGCGCCTTGTCGTGTTCGATACGCGCGTTTTGTCGGTCGGAGTTTTTCCTCGCGTTCTGGTAGGCGGTATCGGCTGAAACCCGCGCCGGTATTTCTGTAGTAATCAGGTGCCGCACCCTATCAGCGTCGGTCCAGGAGATATTTCCGAATTGATCGTTGAATGCTTTGAGGATGTTGCTTAGCCGGTCAAGTTCCGGTTCGGGTTTGTGCCCGCCCCCCGTGGCCGGCACGGGCTCAATTTCCGCGTCCGTATCGGGAAGTTGGATCTGGACGGCTGCCTGTTTTTCGACCCGATAGCTATCCATGTCGATCGCTTCTAGGATGCCCTTGGAAAGATCTTCTTCGATTGGCGCCGGCAACTTAGAGACAAGGAAGTTGAGAAAGATGGAGAGCTTCTCCCACTCGGCGTTTGTATACGGCAAGATGGATGAGAGGAAACCGTAGGTCCGCACAAACGCCTTGGCCTTACCCTTGAAATCCACCTGCCCGTCCTCGTCCAGCTGCTCTTTATAGATGGCGACACACGCATCGAGAATCGGGTCTAGCTTGTCTCGGTCAGCCCCACCCAAGTATAGGCTTACGAATTGATCGATCTGTGGTTCTGCGTACACCTGATAACCATCCAGCGCCGCTTTTAAATCGTGGAGTTTGTTGGGGTCGGTCTCCTCGCTGAGGATTGTGGTGCGGTAGTAGTCGGAGAACGCCTCCTGGATGGTAGCCGCGTCATTCATAAAATCCAGCACGAACGTATCGTGCTTTTGCGGGCGCGCGCGATTGAGCCGCGACAGCGTCTGGACCGCCTTAATGCCGCTGAGGATCTTATCGACATACATCGTGTGGAGCAGCGGCTCGTCATAGCCGGTCTGAAATTTGTCGGCGCAGATCAAAAAACGATAAGGATGTTCCTGAAGCTTGTCGGCGATCTTGTTACTCGGAAATCCATTAAGCGAGCTTTCCGTGACCTTCACACCGCCGTATTCATGCTCCCCGGAAAAGGCGACGATAGCCTGGTAAGGGCTCTTGCGCTCCTTCAGATAGTCGCGGATGGCGTGAAAATACTGGTTCGCCCGCTCGATCCCGCTGCACACCACCATCGCCCGGGCCTCTCCGCCGATCTTGTTCAGGCCGATCACTTGCTCGTGGAAATGGTCCACCATGATCTCGGCCTTAAGCCGGATAGCATGGTCACGGCTCTCCACGTAGCGCCGTAGCTTTTTCTTCGCCCGCTTGGTGTCGAACTCCGGATCGGCCTCGACGGTCTTCACAAGACGGTAGTAGCTATCTACAGGCGTGTAGTTCTTCAGCACGTCCAGGATAAACCCTTCCTGGATTGCCTGCTTCATGGTGTAGCTGTGGAATGGTCGATGCTTTACCTTCCCCGCCTCATTGTAGGCTTCACCGAAGATTTCCAGGGTCTTATTCTTGGGCGTAGCGGTAAATGCGAAGTAGCTCGCGTTGGGCAGCATTTTCCGCGCTTCCATAATCCGGTTTATCTGGTCCTCAAGAGTTTCGTCGTCCTCGTCGCCGCCTTGCTCGGAAAGCGCGATATTCAGCTTAGCGGCTGCGCGGCCGCCTTGGCTGGAATGAGCCTCGTCAATGATTATGGCGAATCTCCGGCCACGATGCTCGTCTCCGATTTCATCAAGAATTACCGGAAACTTCTGAATGGTTGAGATGATGATTTTCTTGCCGCTCTCTATAAATTTGCGCAGGTCGCCGGAGTGCTCGGCGTGGCCCACGGTGGCGCTTACCTGGTTGAATTGCTTGATGGTGTCACGAATCTGCTGGTCGAGGATGCGCCGGTCGGTGATAACGATGATCGAGTCAAATTCCGTCCGCTCGTTTTTGCGTAGCCCTATGAGTTGATGAGCGAGCCAGGCAATCGAGTTCGATTTGCCGCTGCCAGCCGAGTGCTCGATCAAATATCGCTTTCCCGCGCCATTCTGCGCGGCATCGGCAAGCAGTTTTCTCACTACATCCAACTGGTGGTAACGCGGGAAAATCTGCACCGCTCTTTTCTTGCCAGTCTTCTCGTTCTTCTCTTCGACGATCTGGGCATAGTTCTCGATGATGTTCGTGAGTCCGCGCGGCGTCAGGATACGCTTCCAGAGATAGTCGGTCTTGAGCCCTTGCGGGTTATGCGGGTTGCCTGCACCGTCGTTCCAACCCTGGTTGAACGGAAGAAACCACGAGGCCTTGCCCTTGAGCTGCGTGCAGAATCGAACTTCGTGGTCGTCCACGGCAAAGTGCGCTATGCAGCGCCCGAATTCAAAGAGCCGTTCGCGCGGATCGCGGTCGCGTTTGTATTGCTCCACAGCGTCCCAAACAGTCTGTTTGGTTAGACTGTTCTTTAATTCAAACGTCGCGATCGGTAGGCCATTGATGAAAAGGCAGAGGTCCAGCGCAAGTTGTGTCTCGTCCCTGCTGTACTTGAGCTGCCGAGTTACGCTGAAGCGATTCTCGGCGAAGAGTTCTCCCGCCTTCTTATTGCCCGGCGATGGGGTGCCGTAAAAAAGTTCGATGTGATGGGCTCCGTGGTTGATGCCGTTTCGGAGCACGTCGATCACCCCGCGCTTTGCGATCTCACCCTGCAAACGTGCGAGAAATTTTTGCCGTATTGGGCTGATGTGATTGAGATCGAGAGTCTCGAAGAGTGAATCTTGGGTCAGATGTACGAACTCGCTTAAGTGAGTAAGATCAACGGCGTACTCACGGTCATAGTCCCGAGCGTCGCCCAGAATCCAACCGGCACCGCCGAAATCCTCGAAGGGGTCACCGGCCTGTCCCTTCTCAGGCGTGGCGACACTCGTTGTGCCGGTCATCGCGGCGACGATCAGACTTTCGAGACCCTTTTCGCTGGTATCCGTCGTCATGCGCTACGCACATCAAGTTTTGATTTATTCATTGTGTCCGACTTCTGCGTATCTTGCGGCTCAAAGAGCCAAACGTGAACATCAGGCAAGCTTGTAAAAGCCTTTTCGATTCGTGGGCGGACTTCGGACCACTCAAGGCCACCAAGACCGCAACCGAGAGCTGGAACTGCAATCGACCAAATTCCACGTTGCTTAATCTCGGCGACCAAGTCCTCTAGACCCGATTCGATGTCAATTATGCGGCTTTTGTCACGCCAGTGTCGCTTAGTTGGAAAATTAATGATGTAACGCGGGTTCGTAGGCTGATGCGTGTCGAACACGAGCACGCGACCGGGGTGGACTTCGCCGTGCTTGCAGGCCGCCTCGTAGAACCTGAAGTTTTCCGGAAAGCTCTTTCGAAACTGCAACGCGATGCCCCGGCCCATTACCCCTACACAGTTCACCGTGTTGACGAGCGCCTCAACATCTTGCCTTAGGACATCGCCGCGTATTAGCTCAATCATGATTCCGACTCAGCCAATTACAAACCTCGCGCCCTCGCGACGTAACACCTCGACCGTTCGCACACATGGCACCTGAAGCGCCCTGCAGACCGACGGGATTTTAACTCGCCGCCGCTCGCCCTCGACGTGAACCTCATGCGTTACCACTGTATGTCCGTGAGCGAGACCGTAGGCTATAAGAAACGGATCGGCGCTGCCAAGAAAAGACCGTTTGGCATGGTCTTTATAGTCTGCATTTTGTACCCAGCCGACCACTCGCGGCATCGCTTGGACCGCGGCATTGTCGAGCGGGAGAAAGAAAGATCTTCCCTTGGCGGTCGCCCATTGCGCGAGCGTATCATTGCCTTGTTTTAGTTCGTCTCCGATGCGATCGATGCTAAAGATGTTCCCCGCTGAGTTCTGCTGGTCGAGCCAATCCCAAAACCCCGGACAAATGTCGAACCAGTAATATTCGTTCTTCGCCTGAATAAAAGTGTTTGCGTCGAGTAGATAGGCCATCTAGACCGAGAAGTCCATTTCCCTGACAAATTCGTGAAACGTTTCGTCCTTGCGAATTCCCAACAGTTGAAACCCCTCCCGGTACGTTGTGCGCCCTTCAAGGACACTCTCAATGAGCGCTCGTGCAAAGCGCCCGCCGGTACGAGCTTTCTGCGTGAGATAGAAATCTCCGCCTCCCGCCGCTTGCGTTGCGCGTTCATCGAAGCGCCTCACCTCCTCAGCGTACTGTCGCTCGAACTCGACCTGAGAGAGGTATCGCAAATCGCGCAGCCGTCGCAGCAGCACAAGGGAGCTTACTTTGAAATGGTGGGACAGAAGAGTAACGGGCTTTGGCCTTGTTCGGGCCGATTGCCACTCGGCTCTCAGCTCGGCAGAGGGCACCAACAACTCCGCTGCAACTTGATTGCAAAAACGCTCGATTCGATGGTTACGTGCGTATGTGGCCGTAAGGTTAGAGACCCCGGATACGCCGAGCCAGATGTGGACCAGTTCATGCGCCAAAGTAAACATCTGCGCGCCCTTAGCATCACGGCTATTCATAAAGATCAAGGGGGCGTACGGATCGGAGAGAGCGAAACCGCGGAACTCATCCACCGATAACGCCCGGTGGGTGTTGTTACCGACGATTCCACTACGCATCACAAGGACACCGGATTCTTCGATACAGTTGACTTGTACTCGGAGCGCTTCTTCCCAAGTGCGCGCGTTCGCGCGCAGTTCCGTGTCTAGGTTAAGAGCTGCACGAATTTTTGCCGCCGTCGCTTCCGGGGAATTGTCCAACTTCACGCTACCAACGACGGGAACCGGTTCCTCGCCGTTCGCGATCAAATATTCCCGGAACCAATCTTGCTTGCGCAGCGCGTCACTTAAGACATCGAGTAATTCGGGACTTGGCTGGAGGATGTCTCGCCCGCTTACAGTACGGAAATCGGGAATCGGGAGCTTCTCCTCTGGAGGCGTCTCCAAGTAAAGATAGCCGAACGGGGTATAGCTGTTTTTTGCGAGCTTCTCCGCCTGCGTAAACCTTAGTTCTCCGGTTTGTTCCCACTCGCGAACCCGTTCCGGCTTGATCTTTAGTTTTTCCGCAAGGGCTCCCACGCTCAGCCCCGCCCGTTCGCGAGCCCAGCGTAGGACTCTGGGTTGTAGTTGCACTTTCATGATCGCCATATTCTACCCGATCCTACTGGAATCGCCCACCTCGTCAACGTCGCTATCGGTCTCGTCGTCGCCAGGCACCGCTTCAACGTGCTCGGCCTCATCAACAGGCTCAAGCGCCTTCGGTTCGACCGGCAGCCTCGCTGCCGTCTCGCGCACGTCGAGCTGACCGGTCACCACGTCCGCCACCAGCCGCGTCCGGTATTCGCGGATCAACCCGATTTCATGTTCGTTGCGGCTAATTGCGGAATCCTGTGCGCTCACCGCTTGCCTAATATCTTTGACTAACTTGCGCTGCCCGGAAACGGAGAAGGGTAACGGAAACTCGATGTTCTTCATTCGCCCCAACCCAAGATCCTGATTTGTCGCTCCACGTGTAAAGAGCTGGGACTGCTCGTAGCATCGGGGAGAGTTGAGCACCAGCGCGAGGTATTCAGGATCAACTTTATCCCGCTTCAATTTTAGGACAGCGATATGAACCCAGACCTGGAACGGAAATGTCAGATCAACGGCGCGTGCTATTCCTGTTGTGCCACCTTTGGTGTAGAGCACGTCACCAACTTGTGGGCGAACACGCTTACTAAATTCCGCATAGTCCGATTCGCTTATGAATTTTGCGTCGTCGAGACTCCATCTATCTGCTTTGACGTTTCGTGCGGATAAGAACGGGATTCCGCTATCGAGGTATCTTGGGCTGAAGTGGGGACCATCTATTGCAGCGTGAATAACTCGACGGAGAGTTACCACGTTGCAGCCATCCGGTATGTCGGGAAACCATCGCGACTGGGAGGTTTTGAGGCAGCCGTTGGGGTCGAGGCCGCGGGTCACGGCCCGATGGATAATGGCCTGCTTCTGCTCGTTCAGCAGCACGATCAGTTTCTTCTTCGCCCGGATGTAGCGTTCGATCTTGCGATTGGCGTGGTTGAGGAAGCGAACGATGGCAGATTGCTCATCACACGGTGGCAAAATCAATTCTGACCGACCGAGGCGCTGATAATCAATGGTTTGCCCCTGTCGAATACCGGTTACGTAGAGCGACAGGTTTTCAATGTACGGTTTCGATTTAAATAGCCACGCTAGAAACCCGTGGGCACTACCGTCAATGGGATACAAGACTGTGTACGCGGGACTAATGATGCCTTGCTCCCGCGCGTACTCTATCCCACCCTGAAAGGATCGTAGGCTGATTACGAAATCACCGGCCCGAACCAGCTTTAGTAAATGCAGATCTTTCAGCGCCAAAACGGTGCGGTTCTCATATTGCTCCTTGCGTACGACTCCCTTGGTCTGAGTAGCAGCAAGAAGCGCTTCACCAGGAAATCCTTTGTCACTTCGCTCGCGCAAAACATTCTTTGTACGGCGCAGGTTCCAATCCTTTGGAACTTTCCCGAGCCACGGCGAACCGGAGTCCTTGTATTCCGGGTAAGGCTTGAGGCCGTCAATCATCGCGGCTCTCCTGTCACAATTTCGGTTAGAAGCCCCTCGGTCTCTTTCTCCAAAGCCAAGATATCGGCCCGGATCTCGTCGAGTGTGCGCAACGGCTGCGGTTTGTAGAAGTGGCGGGTAAAAGAGATTTCGTAGCCAATCTCGGTTTTGGTTTCGTCCAGCCACGCGTCGGGCGTGTACGGCAGCACTTCGCGGCGGATGAAGGCCTCGATGCCGCCCTCTTCCAGCAGCGGCACTTGCTCGCTGTCGCGCAGTTCGGAGTCGGGCTCGTACTCGACCACGCGGTTTTTGTCGTCCACGTTAGTTTCAAATAGGCCGTGTAACGGGTCGGCCTTAGTGCCGAGCTTGTGGATCTTCTTGATGACGGGCGGCGCAGACTCGTCCACCCGGCCTTCGCCTCTGAGCGCCTTGATCTCTTTCGGCGTGTAGGCCCGGTTCGGATCGATGCCGCTCAAGCGTAACGGCCTCTCCACCGTCACCTTCCAATAACCGAACGCCGCGTTTGGAAATATTTTTGACTGCTCGGTTTCTTTGAATTCAAGAAACGTGTCACAGATCCGTTTTATGTCTTCGTCTGTAAGCTCGCAGTTTTTCTTGCCGAGGTTTTTGCGCAGTGGCTTGAACCATTGCGTAGCGTCGATGAGCTGCACTTTGCCTTTGCGGTGCGCGGGCTTTCGATTGGTAATCACCCAGACGTAGGTGGCGATGCCGGTGTTGTAGAACATGTTGAGCGGCAGGGCGACGATGGCTTCAAGCCAGTCCTTTTCAATAAGCCAGCGGCGAATGTTGCTCTCGCCTTGCCCGGCGTCGCCGGTGAAGAGCGACGAGCCGTTGTGCACTTCGGCGATACGGCTGCCGAAAGGCGTGTTGTGCTTCATCTTCGAGAGCATGTTCGCCAGGAAAAGCATTTGGCCGTCGCTTGAACGCGTGATGAGAGAGTAGTCCGGGTCGCCGGCGTGCTCGATGATGAAGCGTGGGTCTTTGATTCCTTCCTTACCGCCCATGCGTTCAAGATCGGTCTTCCAGCTTTTTCCGTAAGGCGGATTCGAGAGCATGAAATCGAACTCGCGCGACGGGAACGCGTCGTTTGATAGAGTGGAGTGCTCCGGGCCGCCAACAATATTGTCCGCCGCCTCTCCTTCGCCTTTGAGCAGGAGGTCAGCCTTGCAGATGGCGTAGGTCTCGGCGTTGATATCCTGTCCGTAGAGATGAGTCGCAACTTCCTTGCCGTGATTTTTGGCAAGTTGCTGTAATGTTTCTTCGCCAACCGTCAGCATTCCGCCCGTGCCGCAGGCGCCGTCGTACAAGAGATATGTTCCGGACTCGATCTTATCGGCGACCGGCAGGAGAATCAGATTCGCCATCAGCTTGACGGCATCGCGCGGCGTCCAGTGCTCGCCGGCTTCTTCGTTGTTCTCCTCGTTGAAGCGGCGGACCAACTCTTCGAAGATGGTGCCCATCGCGTGATTGTCTAGTCCCGGATGCTTCATCGTGCCGTCATTATTGAGAACAGGATTCGGACTCAGGTTTATTGAAGGATCAAGCAACTTTTCGATAAGCGTTCCGAGGGCGTCGGCTTTGGAGAGACGGGGGATCTGGTTGCGAAACTCGAAGTTGTCAAAGATCTCCTGGACGTTGGACGAGAATCCATCCAAATAGGCTTCGAAGTCGGCTTTGAGTTGCTGCTGGCTTGCGCGAGCGCGTAGGTCACGCAGGGTGAACTTAGAGGTGTTGTGAAAGGATTGGCCGGCAGCCTTCCGCAGAGCCTGGTCTTGGTTGGTGATACCGGCCTTGTCCAGCGTGGCCTTCATATCAAGGACGGCCTGCTTGGTCGGCTCCAGCACCGCGTCCAGGCGGCGTAAAACAATCATCGGCAGGATCACATCGCGATACTTGCCACGCACGTACAGATCGCGGAGCACATCGTCGGCGATGCCCCAGATAAAGTTAGCGATCCAGTTAAGATCCCCGTTGCTCACGCGGTAATCTCCTCAGCAAAGGTTAGTGGTGAAAGTGTGGCGGATTTTAGTCGATTTGCGGGGAAGGTGACAAGGCTTAAATGCGGGCGGCAGGCAGCAAGCAATAAGGATCAAGGGCAGGGATGAAGGATGAAATACAAAGGCGGAAGGGAAAGGAGACATTATATTGATTCGTGATCGTGGAGCGGCCTCGTGTTCGTAGACGAGTGGGGAGGATGCAAGGCGGAAACAGCAACGCGGCAGGCGCCCGTTATCGGCAGCCAAATTACTTCATGAAGTCGGCGTTGATGCGGTCGAGCAATTCAGGGGGCGGCTGCAGCACGTCTTGACCCAACTCGGCGAGCGGCGTGTCGCCGAGGTTCAACTCTTCGGCAAAGTCCACCCGATTGGGATCGTAATAAATAAGTCCGGTAAGGAATTTTCCTTCGGCCACCGACGCATGAATCATATTCATCGCCTGCATCCTGTTGCTGGGATCGTAGTCCTTTCCCAATTTATGCAGGACGATGCGCGATCCATCGTGCAGCGTTACCGGATGCTCGGCACCTTCTTTATAGTCCGCTTCGATGTTCTCATAAGGAGGAATGAAGTCGATATCGTGGATCGGGTCGAGGTGCTCTTTTACGTATTTGAGGCTCTTCGTCGAACCTTCGTGGTTGTTGAACGTTACGCACGGGCTAATCACGTCCAGGATCGAGCTTCCTTTATGCGCCAGCGCTCCTTGAATCAGGGGCGATAGCTGTTTGCGGTCGCCGGAGAAGCTGCGGGCGACATAAGTCGCGCCGAGGACGATCGCAAGCTCGCAAATGTCGAGCGCGGGAATGTCGTTGACCTTTCCCCCCTTCATCACGCTGCCCTTGTCCGCCGTCGCCGAGAACTGGCCCTTGGTAAGGCCGTAGACGCCGTTGTTCTCGACGATATAAGTGATATTCACGTTGCGCCGCATCATGTGGCAGAAGTTGCCGAGGCCGATTGCAGCCGTGTCGCCGTCGCCCGAGACGCCGATCGGAATCAGCTTGTGATTGGCGAGATTGACGCCGGTCGCCACCGCGGACATGCGCCCGTGCACCGCGTTGAAGCCGAACGATTGGCTCAAAAAATAAGCCGGCGTCTTCGACGAGCAGCCGATGCCGGATAGCTTGACGACTCTCCGCGGGTCGAAGCTGCTCTCGAAAAACGCCCGCATGACGGACGCCGAGATGGCGTCGTGGCCGCAGCCCCGGCACATCGTCGAGGGCGCGCCTTCGTAGTCCTTCTCGGTCAAACTTACGCGATTAACTTTTTCTCCTGCCATTTCTCTTCCTCTTTTTTTATGTCACCGCTATGATGCTGGCGGATCTGCCGCACGACCTCCAATGTCGTTACCGGAAGGCCGTCGTAGATCAGAATGCTCACGATTTTAGCTCCCAGCTCCGCCCACTCGTCTTTAAAAATAGAAGCCATCTGGGCGTCGCGGTTTTGTTCGACCAGATAAATCACGGCGTGCGCGGCGACGAATTTTTTGGTTTCCTCCGTGAGCGGCAAAGCCCGCAGCAGGAGGTGATTGGTCTTGAGTCCGGACGCCTTGAGGCGATCCCGCGCTTCACGCACGGCCTCGTAGCTCGAGCCGAAGCAGATGACGCCGGTTTTGACGCCCTCCTGCATTTCGATAATCGGCTTGGGCACGTACTTGCGGGCAGTCTCGAACTTTCTCCGTAGCCGGTCGAGAGTTTCTTTGTAATCCTTTTCGTCTTCGGAATACTTCGCGTCGGAGTCGTGGCCCGAGCCGCGGGTGAAGTAAGACGCCTTCCGATTTGGATTTCCGGGAATAGTCCGGTAAGGAATGCCGTCGCCGTCCTGGTCAAAGTAGCGGCGGAACTTTTTTCCTTGCTTCTCCCATTGCTCGAGCTGCTCGGCGGTGAGGAGCTTGCCGCGGTCGAAAGGCTCTTTCTCGAGCTTCAGCGGCTCCGAAGACCAGAGATTCATTCCCAGGTCCAGGTCCATCATCACGAAGACCGGCGTCTGGAAGCGCTCGGCGAAGTCAAAGCTCCGGCGCGAGAGATCGAAGCAGGACTTCATGTCGTGAGGAATCAAAATGATGTGGCGGGTATCCCCGTGCGAGGCGTAGTACATGAGCTGGATGTCGGCTTGCTGCGTCCGCGTCGGCAACCCGGTCGATGGGCCGCCGCGTTGGATGATGAAATAGACGCACGGAATCTCGGCAAAGTAGGCCAGGCCGATCGTCTCGTTCATGAGCGAAAGCCCCGGCCCGGAGGTGGAGGTCATGGATCGCACCCCGGCCCAGCCCGCGCCGACGATCATGCTCGAGGCGGCGATTTCGTCTTCCGCTTGAACGATCGCGTAGGCCGCCTTGCCGGTGTTCTTCCGCAGGCGCGGCAGGTAGTGCTCGATAGCTTCCGCCAGCGAGCTCGAAGGCGTGATCGGGTACCAGCAGATGACCGAAGCGCCGCCGTAAATAGCGCCCAACGCGCAGGCGGTATTGCCCTCGGTAATGATCTTTCCTTTGTTACCGTCCGGAATCGGCTCCAGGCGTCCGATGTTCTGAGTGTAGCCTTTCTCTTTAACGTGATTGAATCCGGCCTCGATGCAGACGAGGTTCGATTCGATCACGGCCGGTTTTTTGCCGAAGGCGTCTTGCAGGACCGCTTTGATGGTTTCCATGTCTATGCCGAACAGGGCGGCAAGAGCGCCTACATAGACCATGTTGCGCTGCTTGACGCGGAGCGGAGAGGCAGGGACGATCTTCTGAATCATCTTGTTCGCGGGGACGCCGCAATACTGGACGCCATCCCTCTTCAGATTGGGCGCCAGCGGCGTAGAGTCGTCGTAAACGATGATGCCTCCATCGCGCACGCGATAGATATCCTTGGCGGCGGTCGCGTCGTTGAACATGACCATGACGTCGATAACATCCTTGCGGGCCATGTAGCCGTCGGCGGAGGCGCGAATCTGATACCACGTAGGCAAACCCTGGATGTTCGACGGAAACATGTTCTTCGAAGAACAGGGGATTCCCATCTTGAAAATCGCCTTGAACACGATGTTGTTCGCAGAGGCGCTCCCCGTCCCATTTTCCGTCGCTATGGAGATGCTAAGATCGTTGATCAGCGGTGTTTCCATAATTGAACCGGTGGGTTACCTCCCCCTCCCTAATTTTATTAACTTACCAGGGATCGACGCGAAAAACAAGAAACGGTGGCGGATCACCCCGGTGTAAAGTGCTCCTCGGATTCCCAAAATTCCTCGATTTCCTTCCACGTATTGCGCACGTTTTCATCCACGTCGAGGGCCTTCGCGTATTTCAAAACGTCGCGCATCGACACAATGCCGACGAGTTGATTTTGCTGCCCGAGGAGCGCCATGTGACGGAAGTGTCTCTTGTGCATCTCCTCCAAGACTTGTCCGATCAAGGCCGTATGAGGCAACGTCACTAGATTGGATGTCATAACCTCCCGGACGGTCGTATTTCTCGTATCGAGTCCTTTGACGGCGACCCGCCTAAGGACGTCGCGCTCAGTAAGGATCCCTTTAAGCTTGCCCTTGTCGAGGACTGTGATGCAGCCGATGTCCTTCTTGATCATCAGTTCAATTGCTTCGCGAATGGGTTGAGAGTCTTCGATCGTGGCGGGGTCCTTTGACATGACATCCCCGACGGTCTTGCTGTCCATTAGCCGTTGTCCCAGAGCGACGGCAAGATCCAGAATTTGCCGCATCGAGACG
This sequence comes from uncultured Syntrophobacteraceae bacterium, assembly GCA_964404195.1. Taxonomy (GTDB): domain Bacteria; phylum Desulfobacterota; class Binatia; order UBA9968; family UBA9968; genus JAJPJQ01. The sequence goes on along the minus strand of CAYOJC010000071.1, from coordinate 12,712 downwards.
ATGCCGACGATTTTTCCCTTTTTTTCGCGGACGAGGAGATGGCGAAATTTCGAGCGGTACATTTTTGCCAGCGCGTCAACGATGTGCGTGTCTTCGGGAACAGAACGGATCGGGCTCGTCATGACTTTCTTGATGCCGGTCTTTTTTGGATCCAGTTTGTCACTCATCACCCGTTTCTGAACGTCCTTCTCCGTAAATATCCCGACGGGAAGTCGGTCTTCCGTTATAATGATCGCGCCGACGTCCTTGGCGACCATCAATTCCATGACGTCGAGGACCGTGCTCGACACCGGCGCGGTATTCAGGTCCCGGGTCATGATTTCGTTGACTTTGTTGGACAGCATAAGAAAACCTCCAGTGGCTAGTTCTTCGACTTCGCGTGGTCGAACGGAATCGAGTGGAACAGATTCAAATATCTCTTTTTTCAGTCTATGCTGCAAGGGGACGCGGTAGTCACATTGCGTGGTCGTGAGAAGCGTGTTAGCCTGAAGCACAGGTTTCGTGAGGAAGGCGACACATGAGCCGCCGGGAAACAGAATTCGATCATGAGGTTGTCACCGAGACCGAGAAAAAGCTCAAAAAGCCCCCACTCTACAAGGTCCTGCTGCATAACGACGATTACACCACCAAAGAGTTTGTCGTTCAGGTGCTGCAATACGTCTTTCATAAGGAGTCAACCGAAGCCGTTCAGATCATGCTCCACGTTCATCGCAAGGGGATCGGAGTCGCGGGAGTTTATTCCTATGAAATCGCCGAGACCAAGGTGGCTCTCGTCGAGAGTTTAGCGCGCCAGAATGAATATCCCCTGAAGTGCACGATGGAAGAGGCCTGAGATGTTCACCAAGGAGCTTAAAACTACTTTAAGTCTCGCCTTTGCCGAGGCCAAGCGGCGCCGCCACGAGTTCGTATGCGTCGAACACCTGCTCTTTGCGCTGCTCCAGGACAAAGACGCCAGCTCGGCCATCGTTCACTGCGGCGGCGATCCGGCACGTCTCAAGAAGGGGCTGGAAGATTATTTTACGAATCAACTCGAGTCCGTGCATCATGGATTGGAGCATGAGCCGCAGGAGACCATCGGCTTTCACCGCGTGCTGCAGCGGGCAGTGATTCATGCCCAATCGGCTGAGAAAAAAGAAATCAACGGCGTCAATCTCCTGATCGCGATATTCCGCGAGCCGGATTCTTACGCCGTCTATCTCCTCGAGGAGCAGGGCCTCAACCGTTTCGACGTCGTGAATTACATCTCTCACGGCATCTCGAAGATGCCGGTCGGCGAAGACGACTCCGCCGGTCCGGGTGAGCCGATGGACGAGGAGCGGCCGGCGCCGGTCAAAAATCCGCTCGAGGCGTTCACCGTCAACCTGGTAAAAAAGGCGCGCGACGGACACATCGACCCTCTGATCGGCCGCGAGGACGAAATCGAGCGAACCATCCACGTGCTTTGCCGGCGACGCAAGAACAACCCCATTTACGTCGGCGATCCGGGCGTCGGCAAAACCGCTATCGCCGAAGGCCTGGCGCTGAAAATCCACCAGGGAGAAGTTCCAAACGCCCTTAAGGCCGCGGTCATTTACGCGCTCGACATGGGCGCGCTTTTGGCCGGCACCAAATTCCGCGGCGATTTCGAGGCCCGTTTAAAAGGGGTGTTGAACGCGCTCAAAAAGCAGCCCGACTCGATTCTCTTCATCGATGAGATTCATACCGTGGTCGGCGCCGGCGCGACCAGCGGCGGCTCTCTGGACGCGTCGAATATTTTAAAGCCGGCTCTCGCCTCCGGCGAGCTCCGCTGCATCGGCTCGACCACCTACTACGACTACAAGAGCTATTTCGAGCGCGACCGCGCGCTGGCGCGCCGCTTTCAGAAGATCGAGATCCCGGAGCCAAGCATCGAGGAAAGCTACAAAATACTCCTTGGCCTCAAATCGCACTACGAGAAGCACCACGGCGTCCGCTACAGCGCCGGGGCGCTGCGCGCGGCGGTGGATCTCTCCGCCAAGCACCTGAACGACCGGCGGCTTCCCGACAAGGCGATCGACGTGATCGACGAGGTGGGCGCCGCGGTCAAGTTGATGCCGGAAGAAAAGCGCAAGAAGGTCATCGGCACCAAGGACATCGAGCAGATCGTCGCCAAGATCGCCAAGATCCCGCCGCGCAGCGTATCGTCCTCGGACCGGTTGCAGATCCAGAACCTCGACCAGGAATTGAAATCGGTCGTCTTTGGCCAAGACCAGGCGATCCAGAGTCTGGCGAGCGTTATCAAGCTCTCGCGCTCGGGTCTGAGCCATCCGGAAAAACCGATCGGCTGTTTTCTTTTCTCCGGGCCGACGGGCGTCGGGAAAACCGAAGTCGCCAAACAACTCGCGCGGATTCTGGGCGTTGAATTTATCCGCTTCGATATGAGCGAGTACATGGAGAAACACACGGTGTCGCGGCTGATCGGCGCGCCTCCCGGCTACGTCGGGTTCGATCAGGGCGGGTTGATGACCGATGGGGTGAATCGGAATCCGTACGCCGTGCTGTTGCTCGACGAGATCGAAAAAGCGCATCCCGATCTCTTCAATATCCTGCTCCAGGTGATGGACCACGCGACGCTGACGGACAACAACGGCAGAAAGGCCGACTTCCGCAACATCATTCTCATCATGACGACCAACGCCGGCGCGCGCGAAATGAGCGGAGCGGCGATCGGCTTTGGACCGGTTACCAACGTCGGCAAAGGCAAAGAGGCGATCGAGAAGATGTTCAGTCCTGAGTTTCGCAACCGCCTGGACGCGGTCATTGCCTTCAACCCGCTCAATCCCGAAGTTATTCTCTTGGTGGTGGACAAGTTCATGGGCGAACTGAATGCGCAGCTTCAGGAGAAAAAAGTCTCGCTCTCGCTCACCTCACGGGCGCGCGAGTGGCTGGCGCGGCGCGGATACGATCCCATATTCGGCGCGCGGCCGATGGCCCGCTTGATCCAAAACGAGGTCAAGCGGCCGCTGGCCGACGAGATCCTTTTCGGCCAGTTGCAGAGCGGCGGCAAAGTCGAAGTGGACGAGAGCGATGATAAGCTCACCTTCAACTATGTCGGCCAAACGGCTCCTCCCGAACCCGTGACGGCAGACCAGTAACGCCGGCCTACGTTGACTCCTCCGTTTATTATCGGTCTGTTTCTCTTGCTCTTTGCGCTCGAGTTTCTTTTCGAGTTCGGTCTCAACGAGTTGAACCTCGCCTACGTCCGCAAATGGTCGCAGAGTAAGCTTCCCGACTTTTTTGCCGGCGCCATGAGCCGGGAAGAGTACGACAAGTCGGTGGAATACACCCTGGCCAAGGGGCAATTTCAGCGCTGGGCGGCGATCTACGATGCGCTGGTGACTCTTTGGATTCTCTTGGGCGGGATTCTTCCCGCCCTCGACCGCTTCGCGCAAACCGTCGGGGCTCGCCTTCCCTCGGCGACGCACGCGACGGGAATCGTTTTTTGCCTGAGCGTCGGGCTGATTTTTTCTCTGCTGAGCCTTCCCACCGATATCTACTCGACTTTCGTTCTCGAAGAGCGTTTCGGCTTCAACAAAATGACGCCCCGTCTTTACGTCATCGACAAATCGAAAGGGCTCCTCGTCACGCTCGCGATCGGTGTCCCGTTTCTTTTCGTTGTCCTTTGGTTGATGGACGCGGCCGGCGCGTACTGGTGGTTCTGGGCTTTTCTGTTTATCCTCGCCTTTCAACTTCTGATGGTCGTGCTCTATCCAAGTCTGATCGCGCCGCTTTTCAATAAGTTCGAGCCGCTGAAAGAAGGCGAGCTGCGCGGGCGGATTCTCGCCCTGGCGGATCAGCTCGGTTTTAAGACAAGCGGAATCTTCACGATGGATGGCTCGCGCCGTTCGGCGCATTCGAACGCCTATTTTACCGGACTGGGCAAGAGCAAGCGCATTGTGCTCTTCGACACGCTGGTCGAGCAGATGACCGTGGGCCAGGCGGTGGCGGTGCTGGCCCACGAGATCGGCCATTACAAGCTGAAACACATTCGCCGGATGTTGGTGCTGCGGTCGCTCTATCTATTGGCCGGGTTGTACGTTCTAAGCCTACTCATAAATTACACTCCGTTTTTTACCGCCTTCGGATTTCAGGAAGCTTCTCATCACGCGGCGCTGGTGTTGTTCAGCTTGATCTCCGGCCCGGCCACTTTTTATTTCCATCCCTTGATGAACTACGTTTCGCGAAAGCACGAGTACGAGGCTGACGGCTTCGCTAAGCAGGTGCTGAAAGACTCAAAGCCGATGGAAGAGGCGCTGATCAAGCTCACGATTAAAAATCTTTCCAATCTCACGCCCCATCCCTGGTACTCGGCCTATCACTATTCCCATCCGACGCCCGCGGAGCGGATCGGCGCGCTGCGAGGAGAACGGCGATGAGCGTCCGAAAAAAATTGTGCGAGATCCTTAGCCGAAACCGTTTGCTACTCGCGCCGGGCGCCTTCGACGGGCTATCCGCGCGTATGGTGGAAGAGGCCGGCTTTGAAGCGGTCTATTTAAGCGGCGGATCGGTTGCGCGCAGCACCGGCGTGCCGGACCTTGGGTTAATGACGATGTCCGAGGTCATCGAGCGAGCGAGCCAGGTCGTAAGCGCTGTCCAAATTCCAGTCATCGCCGACGCCGATACCGGTTACGGCAATGCCTTGAACGTTGTCCGTACAGTACGCGAGTTCGAGCGCGCCGGCGTGGCGGCGATCCATATCGAAGATCAGGTCACTCCCAAACGCTGCGGTCACCTGGAAGGGAAAGAAGTTATTCCTCTCGGTGAGATGGAGAGCAAGCTCAGAGCTGCGCTGGAAACCCGTAGCGATCCGGACTTTGCAATTATCGGTCGCACCGATTCACGGGCGATTCACGGTCTCGACGACGCAATTAAACGGGGCCAGGCATTTGCGCGGTTGGGAGTCGATGCGGTCTTCATTGAAGCTGCTGAATCAGAAGCTGAGCTTGAGACTATCGCCCGCACCATTCGCGAGGTTCCGCTCATGGTCAACATGTTCAAAGGCGGCAAGACCCCGCTTCTGCCGGCCTCGCGCTTGGAAGAAATGGGCTACCGCATCGCCATCTTTCCTTCAGACACTCAGCGTGCGGCGATTCATGCCATGAAAGAAGCCTTGGCCGTGCTCAAGCGCGACGGCTCCACCGCGGCTATCGACGATCGGCTTGCGACCTTCCAAGAACGCGATCGGCTGGTTGGGCTGGGAGAGTGGGAAAAACTGGAAGAACGTTATTTGCAGGACGGTGGAAGGAAGAAGTGATGTGCAGGGGGATGCTGTAGGGCGGTCTGTCTCTCTGATTGGAATGACGGAAAGGAACTACGCGGTTGCAGGCCTGCAAATTTTCTGTCAAACCGGGGCGGGAAGTAAGGCATGAAGGAAGTAGCGCAATTGTTGAATGAAATGCGGGCTTCAGGCGTGATCCTCGACTACGCGCTTTTCGGCGCGGCCGCTCAAATGAGGTACACGGAACCCGTGGCTACGCTCGATGCGGATGTATTGGTTGTTTTGTCGTCGCCTGAGGGGCTGGACATTCTAACCCCGGTTTACGAGTTCTGCTCGAACAAGGGATACAGTCCGGCGGGCGAAGCGGTCCGAGTGGGCGCTTGGCCGGTTCAGTTCATCCCTGTCTTCAGCCCGCTCACCCGTGACGCGCTGCAACAGGCGGATACGGCGGATTTCGAGGGCGTTCCGTTTCGGGTTGTGCGCGCCGACTACCTGGCCGTGATCGCCCTCAGCGTAGGCAGGGCAAAGGATTTCACGCGGATTCTGGCACTGCTGGAATCGGGCAGCGTCAGCCGAGAAGAAATTGCGCGCCTAGCGGAGAAATACGATCTATTGGAAACTTGGAAGCGGTTTGAAGCAAGATTTCTGAATGAGTGATATTCAAAAACTACTGGAGCGACAGGCCGAGTGGCAGAAGAGCCGGAAGTCTCTTTCCTGGCCTGAGAAGATCCGCATGGCCGAAGCAATTCGGGAATCGGTTTTACAGTTCCGCCGCACCGGACGGCGCATAGCGCCAAGCGGTTCGGCGTCAGAGGAGCAAGGGAAGTCCCGATGACTGTAGCCTAATAGAAATTCTCGAAGCTCGTCCCTGACAAAGATGGGGAAAGGCCGCTGCTCCCGGCTTCGCGATTGGAAGAAATGGGCTACCGGATCGTGATTTTTCCCTCCGACACACAGCGCGCGGCTATTTACGCGAGTGTTTCTCCCACAGACTCGTATCTCCCTGTTGCACTAAGGTCTCCCCATGCCGCCGATCATCTCCATTTCAAATCTAACCAAGACCTATGCTTCGGGTCTTCAGGCGCTGAAGAGCATCGACCTGGAAATCCGCAAGGGTGAAATCTTCGGCCTGTTGGGTCCCAACGGCGCGGGCAAGACGACTTTGATCAACATGGTCTGCGGGATCGTCACGGCGACCGCGGGCGTGGTTACCGTGGACGGACACGACATCGTACGCGACTACCGCGTGGTCCGGTCGAAGATCGGCCTGGTGCCGCAGGAGTTGACCACCGACATGTTCGAGACGGTGTGGGCGACCGTCAGCTTTAGCCGGGGGCTGTTCGGGCGCGCACCAAACCCGGCGCACATCGAGAAAGTGCTGCGCGACTTGTCGCTGTGGGAGAAGCGAAAGGACAAAATCATGACGCTTTCGGGCGGCATGAAGCGGCGCGTGTTGATCGCCAAAGCCCTGTCGCACGAGCCGGAAATCCTGTTTTTGGACGAGCCGACGGCGGGCGTGGACGTGGAGCTGCGCCGCGACATGTGGGCGCTGGTGCGGGGTCTACGCGAAAGCGGCGTGACCATCATACTGACCACCCACTACATCGACGAGGCCGAGGAGATGGCCGACCGGATCGGGGTGATCCACAAGGGCGAGCTGATCGTGGTTGAAGAGAAAATCGCGCTGATGAAAAAGCTCGGCAAAAAACTGTTGACGCTCAGTCTGCTGGAGCCGTTGATTTCGATTCCGTTGGAGCTGAGCGACTGGCGCCTGGCGTTGAAGGCCGACGGCCACGAGCTGGAATACACCTTCGACGGCAACGAGGAGCGCACGGGCATTCCGACGCTGCTCAAACAGTTGAGCGATCTCGGGATCGGGTTCAAGGACCTGAACACGCGCCAGAGCTCGCTCGAAGATATCTTCGTGAGTCTGGTGAGCGACCGCAAATGAGCTATCGCAACAGACTCGCAACGAAGGAAGACGGCAAATTTTACCACGAAGGTCACGAAGAGCACGAAGTTAAGAAGCTCGAAATATCAAGATCCGAACCCTTCGTGGCCTTCGTGTTCTTCGTGGTGAGATCAAAGGTCGTGTAAGCCGCGCAAGCCTTAAAACACAGTAGTGTTACGATGAGCCAACCGGCATTCAACAGCCACGGCGTCTGGGCCATCTACAAGTTCGAGATGGCGCGGGCGCTGCGGACTTTGTTGCAGAGCGTGGTCACACCCGTGATCACTACCTCGCTCTATTTCGTGGTGTTCGGCGCCGCGATCGGGTCACGCATGACCGAGGTGGACGGCGTGGCCTACGGCGCCTTCATCGTGCCGGGGCTGGTCATGCTGTCGCTGTTCACCCAGAGCATCGCCAACGCCTCGTTCGGGATCTATTTCCCGAAGTTCACCGGCACGATCTACGAGATATTGTCCGCGCCGGTCTCCTATCTGGAGATCGTCATCGCCTATGTCGGAGCGGCGGCCACCAAGTCGATCCTTTTGGGCCTGATCATCCTGGCCACGGCGTCCCTCTTCGTGCCGATCCGGATCCTACACCCGGTCTGGATGATCGCCTTCCTCGTGCTGACGGCGACGACCTTCAGCCTTTTCGGCTTCATCATCGGCCTCTGGGCGAAGGGGTTCGAGCAGCTCCAGTTCATTCCCCTGCTGATCGTGACGCCGCTGACGTTTCTGGGTGGAGCATTTTATTCAATCGACATGCTGCCGCCGCCGTGGCGCACGGTCACGCTGTTCAATCCCGTGGTCTATCTGATCAGCGGTTTCCGCTGGAGCTTCTACGAATCGTCGGACGTGAGCGTCGGAGTGAGCCTGGCGATGACCTTGGGATTTTTCGTCATCTGCCTCGCGGTGGTCGCATGGATTTTCAAAACCGGGTACCGGCTGAAGAGTTGAGGCCGTTGAGGACAACGGATCCGCTGGTCAACATCGATTGGCAACGCGCATTGGCTCAGCTCGACGAGAGCGGCTTTGCTCTGCTCTCGGACGTTCTCACCAAGAAAATCTGCGAAGCGATTGCCGCGGGCTACACCGACGACGGCCAATTTCGCTCGCGCATCGACATGGCCCGCTACGCGTTCGGCCGGGGCGAGTACAAATATTTTAAGTATCCGTTGCCCAAGATCGTGCAGCAGTTGAGGTCGTCGATGTATCCTCATCTAGTGCCGCTCGCGAATGAATGGCTCGACCGGCTTGGGTCAAGCAACCGCGCTACCCGGAAATTTTATCGGACTTCACGCGGCAATGTCACCGCGCCGGACAAAAACGGCCGACACCTTTGATGCTGAAGTACGGCCCGGGCGATTACAATTGCCTGCACCGGGATTTGTACGGCGAGATCTTCTTTCCTTTTCAAGTCACCTTCTTCTTGAGCCAGAGCGGGAAGGATTTTACCGGCGGCGAGTTTGTTCTAGCGGAGCAACAGCCGCGCCGGCAATCCCGCATCGAAGTGCTCGCGCCGAACCAGGGCGACGCGGTCATCTTCTCCGTCGACCATCGCCCGATTCGCGGCGCGCGGGGTTATTACCGGGCCCATCTACGTCACGGGGTCAGCACGGTGCGGTCAGGAAGCAGGTACACTTTGGGAATTATTTTCCACGACGCGAAGTAGAGTCCGCCTGATTCGTTGTCGCTCAGCCATTGCATTCTTACTGAAAGACGTCGCCGAAAAGCATCCGATTTTGCAACGTGTCGCGCCTGGACGCGGCATACTCACGGTGCCTTCTCACCGTTAAAACCGCTGAGAAAAGCTGTAAGAAGAAGGCGCATAGCTTCAGCGTCCCGGCCGCCCACCTCGCCGATTAGTGTTAGTGGTCCGTCCGGGTCCGCTTCTTTAGTGAGTATAGTGGATATAATTTGATGCAGGTCCGTCTGCGTAGCGCTGTCCCTTTGGATAGCCGTAGCAGCGTCTTGGCCGGCAAGCCAGGCACCAGCCCGCTCATAGTCAAAATTGTTGTTGTCTAGCAGATGAGCCGCTTCATCATACAGGCGTTGCTGGTGACCAGCGTCCAGATAGTTTTTAAGAATTAACAGTAAATCGGCTGCGTCTTTACGCGGTGCCGTGGTGTGCCGGTCAGACCAAGCGATTAATTTCAACACGGCGAGCATTGTCAATGATACGACAAGAACTCGTTGGCCCTCCGGCAGCATTACGTCGATAGCTGAAGCCAGCGCCTCGCGATAGCCAACGACTGTCATCACTTCGTCGCCTCGTGGCGGCCAGGCTATCGAACCGCCAGGCTGTTCCAATCCGCCAAATGGGATGAGATCCACTTCGCGGCGGCCACGATGGTAAATTTTGTGAAGTACTCGCCCATGCGCTTCAAAATGAGCGGACACAAGCAAGGCAGCTCGCAGAGCGTCGAAGTCCTTCCAATCGGCTACTGCAAATCCCAGGTCGATATCTTCGGTAGCACGACTTACAGGAATCTTATACGCATAGTAGAGTAATAGATCCCGTGCCATCGCTCCAACAAGGAGCGGTTTCCAGGCGGGTGCTGCAGCGTGCAGATCTGCGACTAACTCTGCCAGGAATGTAAGCTCGGTTTTATCGGCCAAATCGAGCGACGATATCACCATAAAGAAGTTTAGCGGTTTCCAGACAGCGCGCATCTCCAATTGCCAAAAGATCCGCGTACGTTAGGGGGAGGGGTGTTATTGTTGGATCGTCATCATCGAAGTTCCAAAATCGCTTCAGGATCTCCACCTTGCCTTGGGGATCGGGCCGAAGCCGTTGATCAAGTAAAAGGCGCGGTTCAACCTTCTGACCATAAAGGGTAACTGTGCCCGGGCGTAGATGATGCGTTAGCCGCGCGGCGGCAGCTTCACCGCCCAAGAGGTAACCATATTTGCCAGGATCGATTGTGGTATACCAATCTAAAAGATCCGTGTGAAAACGACCGAGCAGCAATCTCGGTCGGAGAGTCCGTGCGTAAGCTTCGACCCATTGTTGAAGTAGCCGCTCGGGTTGGAGCAAGCGGCGCTTTCCATTGACCTCAGCCATGAATCCTAGTTTCGGTAACTCTGCTAACACCCAGCCAACAGTGCCATGGGCTACGCCAGCCAGTTGTGCAATTTTACGATACGGACGATCAGCCCACTCCGGATGACAAAGGAGTGGAAAGATCACCTGGAGCCCGCTTGGGTTGAACGTGCGAGTTGTTACGTTTGCCGTGTTTAATGTTTCTTTTGGCCTTTGACCTTTTACCCATACAAGTAACGGCGGATGGTTTAGATATGCGTTGCCCGCCGCGTCGAGAAAAGCAATGCCTCGCTGTTTCAATGCATCTGCGAGCGGAGGGGTCACGTGATCGGTCACAAGCAGTGCTGGCTGCCCCAAATGCTCTAACTGGTTTATGACCGCCCCTAAGGTCGCGGGACGAAGTCCATGCTTGACCTCGACCGCGTATAGAACTTCGTGATCGCCGTGCCGGACCCGAATTAGTGCGTCTGCCCGCGCCGGTCCGAGTTGGGGTGCAAGCTGTAACACCTCTATTCCGAGACCGATCTGTTGAGCTGCGCGTATTGCGGCCTCAAGTAAATCATGCCGGGGAACCTTGTTTATTTTGTCCATTTAAACAGATTGTCCACGTATCTTGGACAAATGTCAAGTCTGGACAACTACTAAAAAACTCAGTGTCTAAATAGTATTTTTTCTGTCCACGTAGCATGGACAAGCCGTTATTTTAGACAAATCGAACAATCTTGCGCTCTGGAGAGCTGGATTCCGTTCCCGACGTCGGGCGAATGGGCCAAGCAGCAGCCGCGCCGGCAATCGCGCATCGAAGTGCTCGCGTCAACCAGGGCGACGCGGTGATCTTCTCCGTCGACCATCGCCCGGCCCGCGGCGCGCGCGGCCATTACCGAGCCCATCTGCGCCACGGCGTCAGCACGGTTCGCTCCGGCAGCCGGTACACTTTGGGAATTATTTTTCATGACGCGAAATAAAATCGGGAGGCAAAACTATGCCGGAGTCTTTTCAGGGCGGCTGCGCCTGCGGCGCCATCAAATATCAGTGCAGCACTAAACCGGTCATCTCGTTCAACTGTCATTGCCGGGCATGCCAACGATTTACCGGTTCGGCCTTCATGTCGGGCATCGTCGTGCCGGCGAGCGCCTTCAGCCTGACGCGCAGTAAACCGCGATATTACACCGTAAAAGGAGACAGCGGCGGCGACATGCGCCGCGGTTTTTGCGCCGCCTGCGGTTCGCCTGTCGTAGCGCGCTTCTCTCGCATGCCTGATTTAGTCGGGATTCCGGCCGCGAGTCTCGAAGATCCATCATGGCACAAGCCGATGTTCGATATGTTTACTTCAAGCGCTCAGCCCTGGGACACCATGCATCCGGACTTGCCTAAATTCCCCGCCGGCCCACCGCAAAAAAATTAGTCCGGCGTTCTGCGAGCGCAAGTCAACTTAGTCAACAACGTCCCCCTAACAGGCGATAACAAATTCATGCTCACTGTAGGGAACGCACCTGCTATTGCCGGAATACTGGACCTGATAGAAAAGATTCCTGACGAACTCTTAACGCTAAGCCAACCGCAGTATGGAGAATTTGTAGTCAGCGTGAACGCGCTTAAGACTGTCATTGACACTTGGCATGCCCACGGGGATTTCGGATTCCACAGGGTACCCGGCCTCCGTCACTTGAATCCCATTAGCATCATTCGTCAGGCGCTTGTATTATGTCCAAACGAAGCTCCTGCGCCAGGGACAACTGAGCTGACTTTTATCGAGGATGAACAATTTAGAGAGAGCCTTCGGTGTGACATCAGTGCCGTCAACAGCGCTCTGCGGCTGACGAATGGTGAGTGGAAGGGCGCTACCGTGCTCGCCGGGTCGGTGGTGGAAGCCCTGTTCCTCTGGGCACTCCAACAGCAAAAAGGAACTGACATCACTGCTTCCATTGGAAGGCTTCGAAAGGCCGGCGCCCTAAAACAGAAGCAGCCCTCGAATCTCGAAGACTGGGGGCTTCACCCACTGATCGAGGTAGCCGCCGAGTTGAACATGATCAAGGCTGACACTGCGGTGCAGGCGCGACAGGCAAAGAACTACCGAAACCTCATCCATCCCGGACGAGCGGTTCGTCTCGGTCAGAATTGTGATCGAGGTACGGCATTGGCGGCAGTCGTGGCTCTTGAGTTCGTGGTACGGGACCTGACCGGCTGAAGAGTTAGATGGATTTTGACATTAGCTCCAGAAGGACTCACGTACTTTGAGGGGGAAGGGGAATATGAATTCCTCTTATCCGGAAGATAAAGATACTTGTTACCAAGCCATGACGTTACCGTTGGATCTCGCCGGCATCTACTTCCCCATGTAGTCCAAAATAGCCACGACAAAGGGACTGACTTCAGCCCAAACCAATTTCACGAGAAAAGCCAAAAGGAGCAAAAGCGCTGCTGTCTTAAAAAGTGGTCCTTCCGGCTTTGGAGTGGGAACCCCAAGATGTAGTGGTTGACGC
>CAYOJC010000070.1:0-25155 GCA_964404195.1 uncultured Syntrophobacteraceae bacterium | reverse complement strand
GCGTCAACCACTACATCTTGGGGTTCCCACTCCAAAGCCGGAAGGACCACTTTTTTATTCACCGGGCGGGGTCCTTTTTGCGTTTATAGTTGTACTTAGAGCTATAATTTTCTTCTTAATGCCGATTTTGGGAGAGAGTTCTAATGCCGACTCGACGCGCGATAAAGGTTCAACGACCTGCGCTGTCGAGTCTCAAGAACTTGCTAGCAAATTCTTGTTGCCAAGTCGTCAAGGCAGCAATGTTAGATAGCCGAATCCTTTTCAATTTGAATGAGAATAGGATCAGAGAACTATTTAGCTTTGCAACGCCTCACTCCTCATGGCCTTGAACAGTTGTTCGGCTTCCCCACGGATGAACGGCATTTTACGCGCGTCTTTGAAGGAGATGACCCATGATCCATCCTTCTTGATCAGCTGTTCGCTCATCTGTTTCGGAAGGCGTTGGTTCGAAATATGAAAGAGGTACACACATCCGCCGACAACGAACCTGTACAACCTCCCCCAGTCGCTCCGGACCCAATCTGGCTCAAGTACCCAATCCTCGACAAATTTCCCATCAAAGAAGGGAAGTATGCACCGAAAACCGTATTCCCACGGTTCACCGGCATTCTCGCCATGTACCATCTGACGAATCGGTTCTTCATTGCGCCCGAGATCAACGTTCTTCCACATGGGATGCTCAGAAGCGACGCTCATTCTCCAGATGAGAGACAGGAGAAAGAGGCGCACCTTCGTGTAGTTGAGATTCGAAAGCACCAGCTTATCCTGGGACTTCTGAACACCGATTTCAGTTCCGCCAAACAACACCTCACTCATATACTTCTCGTTTCGCCCCAGTTGTTGCTCGCAACCCCCGCAAAGAAGCTTTTCCCGAATTCCTTTCTGGAGAGGTTTGCCTCGGACAAGCTTACCTGACTTACGCGCAAGGAGGTGGTGCTTTGAAACGTAGATTGGCTTGTAGAAGAACTCCGGAATGATGTGGGAATTCCTGAGGTCGTGGTCTTCTTTACAGAGCCGACAGATCACGTGGTACTCCTTAAAGTGAACGGGATGGAGACTCAACCTGCGTTTTTTGCAGCGTAAGGCCGAATAAACTTGTCGAGTTGACGGTCTTTTATGTAAGCAAAAAAAAGGCTATCCGTGAATGTTTCGAGGTGTGTCATGAGTTTAAGCGCCTCGTTCAGATTCTTCTCATGATTTGAGTTTCTGATACCAAAAGCTATTTCCGCCCTGACCATGTCAGCAATAGAGTAGTAGGGCCATTTCCCAAAGGCGCGCGTTTTATCCTGGAACACAATATATGCTTCCTCATTCCCAGGATGATCCTCCAACCAATGATTGAGAGCTTCCTGCACTTTTGCAAAATCATAATGAAATGTTGCCGTATGTCGAGCCCGCAGAATGGATTCGTTAACCCCCCAGTCTTTGCTAGTAGACTTAATGCCAACGAGTTTGATACTAAGAAGTTCCGTTAGAGCCATCTCGCCAGCACCACCCAATAAGGGTCGCAGGTTATCAAAGTCTGATCGCTTTGTTAGGTCTCGGACGACGGATAGCGACTCGTGTAAAAAAGAATACATGAGACGGAACTGAAGGGCGTTCCTTCCGGCGGCTATACTAAGAGCCTGGCGACCTGTAGGTACATGTTTCGTACCATTGACCCACTCCTCAAGAAAATAAACATCATTACATCCGGACATCAACCTCAGGAGATCTATGGCGATCGGATCGTCGGCGGGGAACATTTTAGAAATAAGAACGGAGTAGCAGACTTGTTTATGACTGGCTTTCTTGGTCTTATGTTTGCTCATCGGTCAGCTCCTATAGACGATCTCAAGTCGGCAAACTGATTGTCGGCGGGATTTCACACAAGTGCGGCGGCTCTTTTTCCTTCCTGGATTTCTCTGACCGCTTTGAGAAAAAGCCGGCGCAGGGCGATGGTCGTTTTGTCGCTCGCTCCCGGAGGGAAAATAGGGACCCCTTATACGGCAGACTCCCGCCTCTCCCCTCAGGCGGCAGCCTCAATGCGCACCTCGTCGATGATTGCGCTGGCGCGCTTCACTGCCGAGCGTTCGCCCACGAGGTGGAACCAGCGCGTAATATTGGGATACGCATCGAGGCTGGCGCCGAAGCGTTCGACACTTCCGCAATGTGGCCAGAAACCGATATCGGCGATGGAATAAAAATCACCCGCGAGATATTCCGATTCCCCAAGCCGCTTTTCGGCCACCCGCAGCAGGCGCTGGGCTTCCTTGTCGTAGCGCTCGGCCGGGTAGGCCATGTCGGGCATGTTCTTCTGGGAATGAAAGTAACGGGCCTCGGGGAACATCGGCCCCGGCCCGCCCATCTGCCACATCAGCCACTGCACGACGTCGAACCACTGGCGCGGATCATCGGGCCGTAGGGTGCCGGATTTTTCCGCCAGATAGATAAGGATGGCGCCCGATTCGATCACCGTGAAGGGTTTCCCTGCGGGGCCGTCCCGATCGACGATGGCCGGCACCTTGCCGTTGGGATTGATGGCGAGGAACTCGGTACGCTTCTGCTCCCTCTTCTCTAAATTGACGATGTGACGCGTATACTCGAGCCCCGCCTCTTCAAGCATCATGAAGATCTTGCGGTTGTTGCCGCTGCGCCAGCAATAGAAGTCGATCATCGTTTTCTCCTGTCATAGGGGACGTTGTTGACTAAGTTGACTTACTCCAGCAGTTCCCGCCACGAAGTTCCGCCGTACAGCAAGCCCTTCGACGATCTCAAGTCGGCAACGGCGGGATCTCGCACCAGGTGCGGCGGCTCTTTTCCTTCCTGAATTTCTCTGACCGCTTTGAGAAAAAGCCGGCGCAGGGCGATGGTCGTTTTGTCGCTCGTTCACAGATGCTCCTTCGTCGGCCATAGACGGGCCCCATGCTTTCGATTACCCATGCTTTACTGTTCGTACAAGTTGGTGTCGGACAGGGAATTCATCGCTCTTCTTCTTTAAAAAACTGCTTACGTAACGTGCCGGTGCCGACAAAATGGGACAACAGGCGAAAGTTCCGTGTCTCGTATCGGATGCGACCTGCGATGATTGCCGGATGAATGCCGAGGCGCTGCGCTAGCTCCATGACGGCCAGCGGCGTTGAGTTGTCCTTTACCTTGCTCGTATTCCATATGTCTTCTGGAATGGACCCATTCTCGGCCCATTCATCCGCTTCGGCTTCTCTCGGATCACTGCGCGGGCCTTGCATGCCACGAAGACTCAGATCATCGACGAACGCTTCATTGCTCGTCCCGCTCATATGGCGGCCGATATGAGCAAGCTCATGCAGCAAGCAGAACCAGAAGTTATCGAGCCGATCATAGCGCAAGGTCAGCCCGATAACGGGTGTCCCATCGGCGAGTTGAAGCGCCGCACCGTCGAGGTGCGTACGCGGTAAATGCTCAAGATACACGAGATGAATACCGTGATTAGCGAGGAACTCTTGGGCGAGTCGGGGGCCGTCTTGCGACCAGCTCAACATTGCCACTTTCCGCAGAAAAGAGAGGTCGACCGTACCCGGTTTAAAGCCGACAGGCAGCCGATGCGCATTTGCCCTCGCTAACACTTCCCAGCACCAAGCCTTGAGAGAGTATGGGTCAGTTTTCGCGTTGACACGCGCCTGATCATTCTTCCGGAAGAATGCTGCGGGCAAAACATATTCGCCTCCGGCCCGACGAATCAGGTCGCGCATGATTTCTTCGGCATGGGAGGCAAAATTGCGTCGCTTCTCGATCCACCCACGTTTTGCCATTTCCGCCAATGGAAACCGGTGCCAATTGGTACCTTCGAGCGCCGAATGCAACTCACCGCCCGGTTGCTGTAACAGCACGTCAGCGGGGACACCGAGATTGGCATGCAGCGCGCGCGCCATTTGCATTGTGAGCGGGCGCTTGCCGGACAGCACCTCGGATACTTTGGCACGGCTGCCCATGAACGGGATAAGATCACGCGGTGAAAGCCCGCCTTGCTCCATGCGAAACTGGATTGCTCCAAGAGGGCTCGGAAGACCCATGGGGACATGCTTCGCCTCGTAAAGTTCGACAAGGTCAGTAAGCACATCGAGTTCCTCACCCTCAGGGGTACCACCCTCGGCGTCCATAAGGTCATCGATACGCGCGATAGCGGCCTCGTAATCTGCCTCGCTTCGAATTGCTCGAATATTGCTCATCTCATACCTCCTGGACGTCGATCTCGTCATATTCTTTATGCGTGCCGACGAAACGTACATAAACCACCCGGTACGGATAGTTGATCCTCACAACGAGCCTGTAATCATTCCCTTTGATATTGAACACAACGCGATCCCCCACAAAACTTGCACTTCTATACTTATCTTTTACCTGTGACGGCTTGGTCCAGTCTTCCTTTTCGACTTCGCGATACCACGCCAAGAGGGGCTCTTCAGCGTCCGGATAGAGCAACCAAAATTCCCGCAGAGTCCTCTTCGCGATGATCCGCATTGCACACCATAATGTGTTCCCAACTACAAGTCAAGTACTTTTGAATATAATGGGAGCATATCATATAAACTACTGAACTAGAAGGATAATTTAGAGTCTTAGAGAGAATTAAGGGACGTTGTTAAGTTGACTTACTGAAGCAGTTCCCGCCACGAAAGTCCGGTGAGGCGCAAGCGCTTCGAGTGGCGGCAGGAGGCATTCGAGTGAGCGGCGATGGGTCGATCCCGTAACTCGACTTGACGTTCAATCCCGTTCACCTTAGGGTTTAATTACTCAACGGTAGAAATTTGGAGGTCCGATGCGCAGGCCATTCTGGAATACGTTAATGCTGGTCATTCTTGCTGCGGTAAGTGCAAGCGCCCAGGGTATCGAACACACCGTGGGGCAATTTCCGACAATCGCTGAGTCCGACAAAAGATTCTTATCCAATACAATTTGTTCCTCCGAGCCATCCCCCCGCATCATTGAAATTAGAGAAGCCGATCCCGCAATCGATCTTGCGCATCACAAGACGATGCGGGATTTACTGGTAAAGGAAATCGCTGTTCCCAACACCACTGTTGTGCTTGGACCCAACGTCGTTTTGGATTTTTCGGATGCGCCGGACAATGACTTGCCTCTGAGCTTTGGACGATGCACAACACTTACCAGCGCAAGCTCCTTTCCCTCCGGCAAACCCCCTACTCGTCCTATCGGTGTGCGACCTCCGACCGCCATCGCCAAACGAATTGGTCCAGGCGATGTCATTGATTTTGGTGATTTAGAAGCCGAACTGGAGCGGCTAAAACCGCCCATCGAGCAAGCCCGAACGCCACGTTCGCTTGGCCCCTTGCTGAAGTTTGGCAAGTCCAGAAGCAAAACAGAACGAGTGTTTCTGGATATCAGCTGCCTTCAGCCTGATCCCGCCAACCCGAGACAACCGGTTAATGATGGCGTTCGCATTTCCGGCTTTCGGCTTTTCGGACCAAGTTTTGGCCAACAATCGACTGAAGAAGTCGGCATCCACGTATATCGTTGTCTTGATATTGAAATCTCCAACATGGAAATTGCCGGGTGGGGCGGCGCGGGCATCTCTATAACCGACGATCCGGCGCAAGGTCCAGGACAGGAACCCACAACCAATTTGCCTGGCGACAGAATCGGTCGCCCTGACCAGGTGCGAGTCTTCAACAACTACATACATCACAACCAACATCCTTCGGAAGTTGACTACAGTTGGTGGGATTTGCTTCCGCCTGTCCTTGTCTACGATTTGATTTTCAGTCGCCATGCAGCCGGTTATGGCGTCGACGTCGGCCACGGAGCGTGGGCGCAGATCACGGAAAACCTTTTTGACTTCAACCGGCACGCCATTGCGGCGTCCGGTGACACGGGTGGTTACAATGCCCGGCGGAATCTTGTTCTGAAGGGCGGCGGTTACCATTACGGTGGATTTCACACACACCAGTTTGATATCCACGGCATGGGTGACAATGGCTTTGGCGGCCAGGCAGCCGTCCAAACTTGGTACTCTCAAAACGCTTTTCAATATCGAAAAGGGAACGCGATCAAAATACGCGGGCGGCCAGATTTGGCAGCCTATATCTTCGACAACATATTCCCGCACGCAGGCCTCGAAGATGATTGGGGTGACGATGCAATTCATCTTGCCACCAACCAAAACGTCTACATTGGGCCAGGCAACGTCATCGATTCAGATACCTACGGCAAATACGGCGTCTGCGATTTCGACGGCGACGGCGTCGATGATCTGTTTCTTGCAACAGGCGTGAGCTGGTGGTTTTCCAGTGGAGGCGAGTTCCCTTGGTCATTTCTCAGCGCTCAAACAAACGGCCTGAAGCAGGTTCGGTTCGGTTATTTCGACAATGATCAGCGCTGTGACGTGTTGGCGGAACAAAATGAGCGGTGGGAGATTTCCAGCGGCGGCCGAGGCCGATGGTATAGTATCGGCGCGTATGGTGCGCCGCTGACCGAAGTTGCCTTTGGGCAGTTTGATCCAAATATCCGGGATCACCGGCCCGGTGTAACCCGGCGTACCACCCATGCGTTTCAGCGCGCCGCCAATGGACAATGGTATGTAACACCATTGACGGGTCCCAACTGGCAGCCGGTTGGAAGCTCGTCCAAGCCAATGAACCAGCTCCGCTTTGGCGATTTCACCGGCGACGGCGTCACGGATGTCCTGGCCGTCGAAAGTGGACGATGGGCGATTTCAGAAAGCGCGATTGGCTCGTGGCGTCCTCTCAATTCACGTTTGTCTGACAATGTGGGTACGCTCTTTATTGCCGATCTAGACAACAACAATGTGGACGACATCATTCGCCTCGAGAGTAGGGGGAACGCTTCGAGTGTGAGACTTGAGTGGTGGGTGTCTGATGATGGGACTTCAGACTGGCGACCGCTAAAATCATATGATTTCCTGATACCTTTCGGACAGACAAACATCCCTCTATTTGCACTTACCGGCCGATTTGGCTCAGCACCAGGTGCCGGAGTTCTCATAGCTGATTTCTGGCGTATCGGCCAATTTTATAGCTCGGCGGAAACCGCTGTTGGGGCATTGCCGAATTGGAAAAGCCTTTTTGCTTATTAGATCAGCATCTTTGAGAAAAAGTCCGCGCAGAGCGATGATCGTTTTGTCGCTCGTTCCCAGATGCCTCCTTGGTCCGGTTTGCGCGTCCAGTATACTGAGGTGCATCTCCCCGTGAACCCGCCGGTTTTGACGATGCTCGCCAGGCGGGTCGGCGAATTGCCGGTGGGCGGAAACTGGATCTTTCGAGCCAAAATGTGATGGGTTTCGCGCCCTGATGTTTCGCGACGCGGACGAGGTCCCTATCCAGAGCCGCAACGAAAAATCGCTGAACCGCTACTTTCCGGAACTGCTCGACCCGCTCCGCTCGCAGTTGCCCGCCCGCTGTGTGAACCCGAGGCAACAACGCTTTCTTGATCACCCCGCCCGCATCTTCAGCAGCGTCGGAATATCCATGGTTTCCTGATACAGCCGCAATTCTTTTTCTTTGCTCTGCGCGCCGAGCATGGCCATGCGGTCGGCGAGTTCGTTGCCTTCGGTGCCGACGTGGCCGGCGACGTGGGTGAGGCTCAGTTCTTCTTCAATGTGTTGATAGATCGCGTAACAGTCCTGGATAATTTCCAGGTTCTTGATCTCGCCGCCGGATTTTTTCCAGCCTTTCTTTTCCCAGCTCGCTGCCCAACTACGAATGCAGTTGATGGAGTACGCCGAGTCGCTGCACACCTCGACGGTATGACCGGTCTTAATTTCTGATTCGGCCATGCGGAGTGCGTGATAGAGCGCGTTCAGTTCGGCGGTGTTGTTGGTCCCCATGGGGTTGTACAGGCCAAACCACAATTGCGCGAGTTTGCCGGCTCGATACACCACGATGCCGGAGCCGGCATTGCCGGGGTTGGGTTCACAGGCACCATCGCAATAAATGCTGACATCGAACTGTTGAGAGGGATGGGCGGCACTGCTTTCGCTATCCGGTGTGCCGGCTTTTTGCCTGCTGGGCGTTTTGGGCGGAATGCTTGCGTTGCCGCCGCGAAAAGCCTGCTCGGCTTCCGCACGAGTCGGGAAAGACTTGAAGCGCGCCCCGGCATACTTGTCCACGGCCCGCTGAGTGGTCGCCCAATCCGTGAATACTCCGGTCTGACGTCCTGCCCAGACCACGTAAAATTTTTGTGCCATGCTTAGTCGTTGAGGATTTGGCGTCAGATCAGATGCGCGCGGGCTTTACGCCTGCGTCCACTGGACTTCGTATTTGCCGAGCCAACCGAATAGGTTCAAAGCCTTACAAAATACGGAATCGCCGAGAGCAAGACGCCAATTATCACGAGAAGAACCGTATTCGAGATAAAATAGGGGAAGAACATCAGCCCAAGTCCGGCCACTAAAGGAACAACACTTCTTTGTCTCTTCCCGTACACGAAGTAAGCAAGCCCAATCGAGCCGAAAATCACTCCCCAGTATAATGATTGGCTATCCACAACGCGCCTTTCCGTCGCCCATATTGATTATACCGGCCGCCATGCACAATCGCGTAGCTTAACGGGACAGCGGCGATTCTGTTGCCTCTTAAAAGAGTTGTAAAGTTATTTTACCTGGAACCCTCGGTAACATACACGGACCAGCAGATCAGAAAAAATTCGACGCGATCACGCTTGGTTCCGAAAAAAGAAAAGGGCCACACGGACAACATGTGACCCCAAAAAATTTGGAGCGGGCGACGGGGATCGAACCGGCGAGGTTCGGTTGGGAGCGTATTACGAACGCCCCTCAGGGAGCTTGCAGATGCTCGCGCAGGATTCTGCCGACTTCTGCGATCGTCTCGGGGTGGCTCTGGGTGGAATGGACGGAACGAACCACAAGCTCGGAAGCGACTCCCTCGAAATGCGCAAAGGCCTGCGATTTCAAACGATCAGGGAAAGAGCAACGAACTACCCGAATATTTTCGACAAATGGTTAACCGAAACGGCCCGAACGCCGGGGGCAAGGACTTCTAATGGACCGGCTGTCTTGGAAGGCCAGTGGATGACAAATAGAGATGTTTGGTAGCGGGACATTCCCTTGCTCAGGCGTTGCATCGAACGAGCCATATCCGGAGTCACGGTTCTCGACGCCTTCGCCTCAAGCAAAATCAAGCGCTGATTCCCCCGCGGAATTACAAAATCCACTTCAAGCCCTTGCCGGTCGCGGAAATAATAAAGCTCTTTTCTCTTGCCCGCGTTAAGCTGTGTTTTCACAATCTCCGAAGCGACGAATCCCTCGAAAACGGGTCCGGCAAAGACCGATTTCAGAAGCGCCTCTTCGGTTTCGATCCCCAGCAGATAACAGACCAGCCCTGTGTCAGTAAAATACAATTTAGGAGATTTCACGAGCCGCTTTCCGAAGTTCTCAAAAAAAGGCGGCGCCAAAATAATCTGCTGGGTCGTCTCGAGGATACTGATCCATTCCGAGATCGTCGGGACAGAAACACCCAAGCCCCCGGCCAGCTCGGCCCGATTGAGCATTTGCCCGGTTCTGCTTGCCACCAGGGACAGAAAACGGCGGAATGTCGCCAAATCCCGGATGGAACTTATCGCACGAACATCTCTCTCCAGGTAAGTTTGAATGTAGGAACGAAACCAGGTATCGGCCTCGCGCGGCGCCGCCAACACCTCTGGATAGCCGCCCTTCAAAATACCGACTTTGGGCGTTTCCTCGCGCGAGAGCGGTAACAGGTGAAATATCGCCGCTCTCCCTGCCATCGATTCCGTTACTCCCTTCATGAGCCCTGCTTCTTGAGAGCCGGTCAAAAACCACTGACCGACTTTGCCTGCTGCGCCGTCGATCAACGTTCGAATGTAGTTCAAAATTTCAGGAACGTTTTGAATCTCATCCAGAATTGCCGGGAGCTTCATCTCCTCAAGAAAAGACCGAGGATCGCTTTTAATGCGTCCGATGATGTCCGGATCTTCCACAAGACAATAGGAAGCTTTCGGAAAACTACGCCGCAAAAGAGTGGTCTTCCCCGCCCGACGAGGACCCGTCAAGATCAAAGCCGGAAAATGCCTGGCCGCGTTTTGAAGCTGTTTTTCCAGCAGCCGTGGAATATAGCGCATGTGACAAATTTAAACCGGCACCTTAAAATTGTCAATCTAGGATGCCGGCTTCGGCAAGGCCCGGCGTCACTTTTTCGCGGCGAGTCACGCCCGCGCTGAGGAACTTTCCGCTATCAACACCAAAAATATTGATTGCGCAGAACGATAAGAGGTTGAATTTTTAGAACTTTGGAGCGGGCGACGGGGATCGAACCCGTGACGTCCAGCTTGGGAATTTTCTATCGAATTTGATGTTTTCTTCTTCTGCAGGAAGAGCTCAGTCGAGATTTTCTGCTGCTCAAACCTTCTTTTCATCTTCAGTGATTTCAAGTGGTTTCGCACTCTCTACTTTTGTCTTGGGAACGCGGTTCGTTACCGCCGTGGCCACAAACCAGCACTCGTCACCGGAGCCTTAGTCCGAGTTCGTCTTAGTTTTCTTTCCCCGCTGTCCCCGCCCGCGCCTTCCAACTGTGCGGGCGATGACAGGAAACGCATTGGGTGAGATCTCTCTCGAAGTGTTTTCTATCTCCCGCCACCTGAGGATGGCAACCTAAGCAATCGTTGAACTTGAGGATCGGCTGGCTGTGAGGTTTGTGGCAGGCGGCGCACTCGAAGTGCATCGGCGCATTGTCCGGAAATGTTTCTCCCTTGAGTTTCATCGCACTATGACAAGTGAGACAAACTTCTCTTTTCGGATCGAGGCCCGATTCTTTTCCGGTGAGAAATTGGTGACAAGCCGTGCAATGAAACCCGGCCATGCCGCCGATGTTCGTCCGCGCTTGATTGTGACATTTGACGCAATCTTCGGTTTTCGGCTTGACCGAATGAAGCGACGGCAGATGGCAGGACAGACACTGAAGATTCGCTCTCGTGACGTGCACGGCGTGACCCGCCGTTTTCCTGATCTGCGGCCACTTGACCCGGTCGTTCAGATGGCAGGACTCGCAAACCGATTTAGCGAGCTGCGTATGCGGCGGAACTTTTTCGATGTTGGAAGCGGCCCAGCTCCAGACGATCCTCGCGCGGTCTTGAATGTTTTGTTGATGGCAGACGTGACAGTTGACGGATTTGTGCGGGCCTTCGCTCCAGGTCTTGAACGCGGTTCCCATGATGTGACACGAACCGCAAAAGCGCGGGTCGTTCTCGGTATAGTCGTAGAAACGATAGCCGGCAATGGCGATGCCGACAACCATCGCGATCAGCAGGATCAACAAGGCCTTGGGAAGGGTCGGAAAGCGTTTCATGGAAAAAGGGAAAGGCGAAGGCACCCGTCGAAACGGGCGCCTTCGATCGGCGCCATTGGCCTACTTGCCGAATACCAGCTTATTCGGTGTGACGGCAAACGCATGCCGTACTTGAGCGTTGTCAAAAACGGAGACACCAAAAGCGTATTGTTTGCTCAAGTCATCGAACTGGACATCGTACTGCCCGCCGGTCTTGAGCTTGCGTGAGAATTCCAGCGTCCAAACGCCCTTGCTCCACGCCGCCTTTGCACTAATGTCCCCGCGGTCGCCCGTAAACGGAGCCACAAGAATGCCGGCCACTTCTTGCCCCGCCTTGTACTTGCCGTCGTCAAACGGCTCTTTGTCCTGATCGAAAATCCAATAAGGCGGCGCCGGCTTGTTTCCTTTGGCGCCGAACTTGGGACCTTTCTTATCGTCGGAAACGTTATCGACGTAACCTCCGGCCGTCTTCGGATCGGTCTTCCTTCCCGCGTCCGGAGCTTTGTCCTTGTCGTACCTGGTGCTATCCACGTACTGGTCATCGATCTGTCCTACGGGCCCGGTTCGCACCGACTTCCAGTGCCAGAGATCTCCCAACTCCCCCGGATTGGCCGTGTATTTGTTGCCGAAGGGCTTTCCCGACTCGCCCGCGTGGCAGGCCACCATGCATCCCGTGGACTCGAATCCCGCCATGTTGATGTTCCAGAGTATGGCGAGCTTGTCTTCGTAATATTGGTTGCTGTCGTTTCCCTTGTCGTTGGGATCGACAAGTTTCTTCCAGGATCCGTCGCTCTGCTTTTTCCAAGGAAAGCGTTGATAGCTTTGAGTCTTGTCGCGCCATTCGGCCAGGAAGAAAACGTCCGTATCGGTGTAGACCGCCTTGAGCGTCACCTCGGTGCTGCCGTTGGGAAGATTGGCGCCGCCGGTCACGGGAATTTTAATCGGCCTCGCGTCCTTCCAGAGGGCGTCGATCTTCCCGTCCAAGACGGGCGCCTTGGCCACTTTTTTGGCAGTTAGAACATCGGTTTCCTGGGCAGTTTCTCCAAGCTGCCACAACGCTCCGATCGCTGCGCTCAACAAAAAAACCAGAAAGAGAATTTTCGTTTTCATTTCGCATCCCCCCTTTTTGCTTGGCCGGTATTTATTTGGTCGGGCTCACGGTGTAACCGATGTAAGTCAACACGAGCATGTAAAGAATAATCGCCAGCGCGATCGATGTAAACAGGCGGCTGCGTTCGCCGCGCGCGGTGCGCCGGTCGAGAAAGGGAATCAACGCCAAAAACGCGCCGCCCAGGCCGAATGCTAAAATTCCCACCAGCTCGCCCTCGATCCCGAGAATATGACTGGGCAAGAGCTTCAACGTCTGAAACATGAACATGAAGTACCACTCGGGCTTGATGCCGATCGGCGCGGATTGAAAGGGGTCCGCTTTTTCGCCGAGCTCGGCCGGATAAAAAGCCGCGAGCGCCGCGAGGACGCCGAGCGCGGTGAGCCACCCCGCCGCGTCGCGCAGAAGAAAGTTCGGCAAAAACGGCATCACCCGTTTGCCGCCGCCTTCACGCTCGACCTCCGGCGGAACACTCATGCCGTGCTTTTGCACTAAAAAGAGGTGCAGGCCGATGAGCGAGGTCACGATCAACGGCAGCACGGCGACGTGGATGCCATAGAACCGCGTGAGCGTCGCGCCGGTCACTTCGTCGCCGCCGCGGAGCAGTCTCCGAAGAAACGGTCCGACGACCGGGAAGGCGCCGGGGATATCGGTCCCGACGCTGGTCGCAAAGAAAGCGAGCTTGTTCCACGGCAGCAGATAACCGGTAAAGCCGAACGCCAACGTGAGCGCCATCAGTCCCACGCCGGAAAGCCACGTCAGCTCGCGCGGCCTGCGATACGCCCTGAGCATCAACGTGCTGAACAGATGGACGAACAAGGTGAAGATCATCAGATTGGAGGACCACGCGTGCAACGAGCGCACGAGCCAGCCGAATTGCACTTCGGTCATGAGAAACTGAACGGACTCGTAGGCCTCGCCGGAGCTGGGCCGATAATAAAGCAGCAGTAAAATTCCCGTCGCCACCTGAATCGTGAAAAGAAAAAGCGTCATGCCGCCGAAGTAATACCAGACCGTGTGGCGGTGGACCGGCACCTGTTTTTTCTTGGCCAGCTTGTCGAGCTCTTTGAGTCCGACGCGCTCGTCGAGCCAGTGCCACAGCTTGCCGTGTTTTGCGTCTTGAGGCTCCATGCTCACGCCTTCTTGCTCACGACGATCTGGTCACCCTTGAGGTTGACCACGTATTGGTCCAGCGGCTTGGGCGGAGGCCCGGCGATATTTTTACCGTTCAGATCGAAATGGCCGTTGTGGCACGCGCACCAGATGTGGCTCAGGTCCGAGCGATACTGGACGATACAGGAGAGATGCGTGCAAACGGCCGAGAAAGCTTTCAGCTCGCCGGCCGGATTCCGAACCAAGATCGCCGGCTTGCTGCCGAACCTGAAGATCTGGCCGCTGTTCGCCTTGACTTCGGCCGGCTTGATCGAAAGCGCGACCGATCGCGCCGTCGATTCTTCGACCTTCGGCGGAATCAGATAGCGGCTCACCGGGTACAAAACCGATACGAGAAAAGCGCCGGCCGCCGTGCCGAGAAACCAGTTTAAAAAATTCCTCCGGTTCATGTCGGGTCGAACTGTTTCCGCCGGCATCGTAGCTCTCCTGCGTGGTTAAAAACCTCTCACCACGAAGCACACAAAGCTCGGATCATTAATCGCGCCAAGACGCCAAGGCCGCAAAGAGTCTTATCCATTTTTACCCTTGGCGCCCTTTGCGCCTTTGCGCGAGAGTTGTCTCGTCTTCCTTCCAGACCTTCGTGTCCTTCGTGGTTAAAAACCTCTCACCACGAAGAGCACGAAGCACACGAAGTTCGGATCGTCCCTCACGGCTCATGCCTCTCGCCTTACTTCGGTTTCTCCATCCGCCGGATCTTGAAAACGAGCCCGACGACCAGAGCCGCAATGATGAAGACCGAGATCGCAAGCCCCTTACGCCGGAACTGAAGCTCATCGAGCGCCTTCATCCCCCGGGCATAGGCCTTGCCGGCGATCTCCAGACCCGCAGCGGTCTCCTTTCTTACGTTGTCCACCTTGAACGCGTGTATCGCGACGCGCGCCTTGACGAGAGAGGTTTTCGCTCCATTCAGCTCGAACTGCGGCTGGCTCACCTCCATGCCCGCATGCTCGGCGTTGCGCAATACCGCATCGGCCTTTTCGTAATCGGTTCTGAGCGAATCGATAAGCCGGCGCATTTCGATCGCGGTCGCGCCGCCCTTATCCTGGTCGGTATGGCAACCCGCGCAAGCCGCGTTGGCGCCGACTCCCAGCATCTGATCGCTCGCCGGCGCGATCTCGTGATTCCCATGGCAGGTCGCGCAGCCCGGAATTCCCATCTTGACGAAAGCCTTGGCGTGAACGCTTTTCGCGAACAGCTCTTCATTTAGCACGTGACACTGGCCGCAGACGTTTCCAACCCACGAGATTCCCGGCGGCGCCGCGCCGTGATTGCCGTGGCAATCGTTGCAGGTCGGCGCCGAAAGATCTCCGCCCACCGAAATCATTTTCCAATGGACGCTCTTTTTATATTTTGCGAGCTGATCGGTGGGAATCTTGTAGGGCTCCATGTACTTCGCATCGCCATGGCAGCGGCCGCAGGTCTCCGCCACCTTGAGCGGATGCACTGAGGATCTCGGGTCCGACGGCGGCCGGATCGAATGCGCCGGGTGGCAGCTCGAGCAGACCGCGACTTTGACGTCTGCGTTTCGATTGAGCCGCTGGCCGTGCACGGAAGTGTAATACTCGGCCACTTGATCGACGCGAAGCGAGGGATTGTACTGCCTCATAAACCGCGCGTCGGAGTGACAGTGGCCGCAGACCTGAGCGATATCTTTGCGCGCCGGCTTGCCGATGAACCCCTTGGCCTTGTCCATCGCTCCCATGCCCGGATCTTTCGCGTCGCCACCGTGGCAAGCGACGCAGCCGAAGCCTTTGGCGGAATGGATGTCCTGGGGAAAATCTTTCACCGGCTGGGTAAGCTTCTCCACTCCGATCGCCTGATGACAGGCGACGCAACTCTCGGCCTCCGGCTCCGCCGCCCGAGCGGATACGGCGCCGACGCAGAAGAGCGATAAAAAGAACAGGACCGCACGTACGCGCGTCGCGCTCATGTCTTCCCTCGGCCGAGTGTCTGGAGAAACGCCGCAAGATGCGCCATCTCTTCGGGACGGAATTGCGGCCACAAAACTTTTTGTCCCTCGATCCGGTGCTCGGTCAGAAAAGCATGATTCCACATCGCGGCGATCACGGTCGCGGGAGACTCCAGCCCTTTCACCCGCGCGAGAGCCGGCGTCGCTTTTTCGCCGTCGATCGAATGGCAGGCGAGACAACCCTTCTCGCTCGCCAGCTCGCGCCCTTTTTTGGGATCGCCGGGTCGCGCGAAGTACTGGACGGAATAGAGGTACGCGACGATGTCGGCTACGTCTTCCGCTTCGAGCCGCGGGACCGCGATCTTCCGGCTTTTCATCGCCGCCATCATTGCCGGCGCTTTGTTCCACATCGCTTCCGCGAGCTGAGTCATGCTGCGACGCACCGCCTTGTCCGCGAGATCCGGACCGACTTTGCCGCCCTACCCCACCACGCTGTGGCACTCGATGCAGCGCTTATCCTGAAAGAGACGGCGTCCCTCTTCCGCCGCGCCGGGCAGGATGTAAAGCGGCCCCTCGGATTTATCCGGAGCGGTGGACTTGAGATAGGCGATCAGATCCACCAGCTCGGAGCCGCTGAAAGCCGGCCGCGCGATGCCTTTCGCGCGCATCGCTTCGGCCATCGTAGGCCCGTGGTTCCACATCGCGGCGGCGACGAAGATCCCCGAGCCGTATTGCTTGAGCGAGTCGAGGTTCGGGCCGACCACTCCGCCGACCCCGGCAACCTGATGACAGACGATGCACTTTTTCTCGCTGAAAAGACGTCTGCCGGCTTGGGCATTGCCTGGAGGATCGAAATAATTGAGCGTGTAAAGGAACGCAATCAGATCTCCGGCCTCTCCGGGACTTATCGAAGGCCGCTGAATCTTGAACTCGCGCATCCGCTCGGCCATGCCCGGAAGGTGATTCCACATGGCGGCGGCCAGGTCATAGAAAGAGCGCGTGCGCCGCGCGCGGCCCAGATCGGGCCCTATCTTACCGCCCACGCCATCGATGCTATGACAGCCCGAACAGCCCTTCGAGCCGAACACATGCGATCCGGCGACCGGATCTTGCGTCGGGCTGAAGAACGGTTGGGCCATAGCAGGCCGCCCGGCTGAGAGAAGAACGGCAAGCGCGGCGATCACCCATCGGATCAAATGCCTGGCTGCTCCTTCTATAGTGAGAGCACGGATCGATGACTACTTCGCCAGCGATCTTACGTGCTCGAGCACGGCTTTCTGATCTGATTTGCTGAGCGTTTTCCCCGACGCGGGCATCTTTCCCTTTCCCTCGGCGATGACTTTGATCAGCTCGTCGTCGCTTTTACCCGCGACTTCTTTCGTCGCGATGTTGAGGGCCTTCTCGCCGAAGACTTTGGTCATCGCGGGATTGCCTTTGCCGTCGGGTCCGTGACAGGAAGCGCATTGTTTCTCGTAGGCCGCCTTGCCTCCGGCATCCGCGGCCCAGGAAACCTGGCTGAAGCCCAAAGCCGCGGAAAAACCAAGAACCGCCATCATGACTTTCTGCATAGAACCTCCTTCTGAAGTGTGCCCGAGATGCTTTCTCATCTTAAACAATCTGACTCGTCGATGACAACTAGTTTTTTACTCCTCCGAGGATCACCTCCGAGTCTCCAAGGTTCGCATAAAGGCCGCCAAGTCCGCCATCTCATCGCCTTTGAGAAGCGGCCACTTGATCGACATCTGCGCCATTTTCCGCTCCATTGTGCTCGCATGATTCCACATCGCCGAAACAACCGTTGCGGCCTGGTCGAGGCCCTCGATTTTTTTGAAATCGGGGCCCGCTTTGCCGCCTTTGCCGCCGATCGAGTGGCAATTGAGACAACCTTTCGCCGTTGCCAGCGCTTCCCCTCTGCCGGGATCTCCCGGTCGAGCAAAGTATTGAACGGAATAGAGGTAAGCAACGATGTCCGCCATCTCTTCCGCTCGAACTTGCGGGACGGGAATATTCCTCTCTTTCATTTCTTTGATCATCAATGGGCTCTTGTTCCACATGGCCGCGGCAAATTCGACGAGACCGAATTGGACCCGGCGTTCGGCCAGATCTCCTCCCACCTTTCCACCCCGTCCCTTGACGCTGTGGCACTCGCTGCAGCGATGGCGCATGAAAAGCGCCTGCCCGCGATCCGGCCTGCCCGGCAAAAGATAAATCGGCTCGGCCGCCGGAGCTGTATGGGTGGAGTTGACATAGGCGACCAAGTCGCGCAATTCCGACCCGCTGAAGCTGGGACGCTGGATGCCGCGCTCGCGCATCGCCTCGGCCATAGAAGGTCCGTGGTTCCACATGGCGGCGGCAATAAAAATAGGAGAATCCTGCTCGGCCAGGCGATCGAGACTCGGCCCGACCACACCGCCCACGCCGCCCGCCTGATGGCAAACAACGCATTGTTTTTTTGCAAACAACTGCCGCCCCGCTTTTGGATCGCCGGGACGGTCGAAATAATTCACCGTGTAGAGAAACGCAATCAGGTCTCCGGTCTCGACCGCATTCAATTGGGGGCGATTCACCCCGAGCTTCTCCATTTGCTTGGCCATTTGCGGCAGATGGTTCCACATCGCCGCCGCAAGATCGTAAAAAGAGCGTGGAGTCGGCACGCGCCCGAGATCCGGCCCGATCTTGCTTCCCACCCCACCGATCGCGTGACACTTCGCGCAGCCCTTCGACCCGAAGATGCGCGAGCCGACGATCGGGTCCTGAGTCGGGCTGAAAAGCGGCTGAGCCGAAGCTTGCCGCAGCGCCGAGAACGACAAGATCAAAATCAAGACGAGCGGCGCCGGATACCGCATGCTTTTATATCTGTCCCCAGGCAATATTTGCCGAAGACAAAAATCTTGAGGCGACATAGTTTGCTCCTCTTCGGAGCCGTCAGTCGACCTTGCGCGCGGATCCCTTCTGCGCCGCCGGCTGGTGCGCTCCTCTTCGGATCGACAGCAGATAGGCCATCAGATCAGCCATCTCTCCTCCCTTGAAGACCGGCCACTCCACGGACTCTTCGAGCATTTTCTGTTCCATCGTGCTCGCGTGATTCCACATCTCCGTCACGACTTCCAATGGGGTTTTGAGTTTTTCCGCCGCCGTAAGATCGGGGCCGACGGTTCCGCCGATGCCCGGCAAGGTATGGCACTTGCCGCAACGCTTTTCTTGATACACGACCTGCCCTCGCGCCGCGACACCGGGCGAATCGACAAACTGAAGGAAATAAAGGTAGCTCGTGAGATCCGACATTTCCTCCGTGGTGAGCGACGGCACGGCGATGCCGCGCTCGGCCATCTTCGCCCACATCTTCGGCCCATGGTTCCACATGGCACCGGCGATTGTCATGAGGCTCCCCTTGAGCGTCGCCTGTAGATTCGGACCGACCTTACTACCGCGGCCATCGACGGAGTGACACTCGGCGCAGCGCTTCACCCGGAACAGCTTTTCTCCGCGCTGCGGATTTCCCGGCTGAACGTAGACGCGCTCTACACCGCCACCGGCGCTGCGAATGTAGGCCAAGAGATCAGGGATATCGTTCTTCTCAAAGGTGGGGCGCGCGACGTGTAAAGCCTCCATAAGCCCCGCCATGGCCTTCCCGTGGTTCCAAAGGCTGGCCGTCAGGTAAATCGGGGAAGCGTAGCGGCTGTAGCTGTCGAGCTTCGGGCCGTGCGTTCCGCCTTTTCCGCCGAGCGAGTGACAGGTCTGGCATTGCTTCTCGCGAAACAGACGCGCGCCCGCCGCCGCGTCTCCGGGCGCGTCCAAAGAGCCGAGGTAATAGAGAAACGACAGCAGGCTCGCCATCTCCGCAGGCTTGAATTGCGGCCGGATCGCCTGTTGTTCCTGAAAGACGTGCGCCATGCCGGGAGAGTGGTTCCACATCACGCCGGCGATATCGAGAAGCGGGCGCTTCAAAATTCCTTGACCCAAATCGGGTCCGGCGCTTCCTCCCACGCCGTACACGGCGTGGCAACGGAGACAGCCTTTCCCGGTAAAAAGCCGGCTCCCCTCGAGCGGGTTTCCCGGGAGAAAAAAGGAAACGCCTTCCTCGGCGGCGAGGCGCGACCCAGGCTCGTAAGCGAGACCGAGCGTCAAGGCAAGCGCGATGAGCAGCAGCTTGATCTTCATCGCTCTCTCGCGTCGGCCCGCAGTCCCAAAAAAACATACAACACGACGCTCACCAGGACGATGAATATCGGGATCGCCACGATCGAGATGCCGATCGAGGCCGACGGGACGTCGCCCAGCGTCCAGGACGTGCGGATCAAGTGTATGATCCAGGCGATAATCCCTCCCACAAGGAGGATGGCGACGGCCAGCCATACCCATTGCAAGGTTCTCACCAGGCGATTGAAATCCGAATCCGGGCGGTCCATCTTTTTTCCTTCCGGGTTTTCTATGTTCTTTCCTCGGCCTCGTCGGGAAGGTAAGTGATGAGCCGCTCTTCCACTTCCTTGAGCCCCTCGCGCCCTTCACGAATCTCCCAGATAGAAATGATCGGGAAGAACTTCGTAAAGAGAAGATAGAACAGAGCGAACAGACCGAAGCTCCCCGCGGTCTCTCCCCATTCCACCCAAGTCGGCCAGTAGATTCCCTCCTGAAACGGCAGCCGCGGAAAGGACAGCGTGGGCACGACGATGATGAAGCGCTCGAGCCACATGCCTACAATGACGAACAGCGAGGCCGCGAGCACCTTGCCGACCGTGTGATGCTTTAGGCTCACCAGGCAAGCCAGTGGAACGACGAAGTTACACAGCACCATGCCCCAGAAGAAAGGCCAGAACGGGCCCGTGAATTTGGCCCAGAAAACCTTCAGCTCCTCGGGCTCTGCGCCGTAATAACCCGTGAGGTATTCGGCGAAGGTAAAATAGAACCAAAGAAGCGCCATGACGAGCAGGAGCTGCCCCAGGTAGCGAAAATGAATCGGCTTCAAGTAGTGCTGAAGTCCGTAAGCCTTGCGAAAAATAATCATGGCCACGATGAGCGCGGCGATGCCGGAGAAGATCGCGCCGACGACGAAGTACGGTCCGAAGATGGTCGAGTGCCACATCGGCTGAAGCGTCATGGAGAAAACGAACGACACGACCGAGTGAACCGAAACCGCGATGGGGATGACCAACACCGCCATAATCGCGATGGCGCGGTTCAAGATGCGCTTTTGGCGCTCGGTCCCGGTCCATCCGAGGGCCAACACGCTGTAGAAAAGCTTCCGTTTGCCGAGACGGTCTCTCAAAATAGCGATGTCGGGAATCATCGGCAGATATAAATAGGTAAGGCTCGCCGTCATATACGCGCTGATGCTCGTTGCGTCCCAGAGCAGAGGCGACTGGTAGCGGCCGTAACGGATCACATTCATGATCCGGTCGGGTCTGCCCAAATCGACCAGAATCTGACTAGCCCCAATAAAGAGAACCATGCAAGTAATAACCTCGGCCATCCGCGTGATGGGCCGCCTCCACTCCGCTTTCGACAGACGGAGGATCGCGGAGATGAGAGTGCCGGCGTGGCTGATGCCGATAAAGAAGACGAAGTTGGTGACGTAAAAACCCCAGCTCACCGGTTGGTGCAGGCCGGTGACTCCAAGGCCTTCATAGAATTGCACGGAATAGGCGAGCGCTCCCCATAAGATGGGAATGGACAAAAGGGCCACGGCCCAATAGAAGCCGCGCCCGGTTTGGGCAATGGGCGCGAGCAGGATATCGTCGCGACCTGCGCCTATATCATCAGCCACCGCCTTCTCCTTCCGTCAGATAGATCACTTTCGGCTTTGTCCCCAACTCCTCCTGGAGCTTGAAGGCGCGCGGGCTGCGCGCGAGCTTGGCGACTTCGCTCACGGGATCGGAGAGGTCGCCGAAGACGATCGCTTGCGCGAGACAAGCTTCCGCGCAGGCCGGCACGTACTCCCGCGGATCGAAATCCCGTTTTTCCGCCAGCGCCCGCGCGCGCGCGTTTTGCAGGCGATGGTGGCAGAAGGTGCATTTCTCGACGACGCCTTTGGGGCGCACCGAGACGTCCGGGTTCTGCCCCGGTCCTGCTTTCTGGTATGTGTGCCAGTTAAAATATTTTGCGTTGTACGGGCAGGCGGCCATGCAAAAGCGGCAGCCGATGCAGCGCGCGTAAATCTGCGCGACGATCCCTTCGGGGTTTCGGTAAGTCGCATAGACGGGACAGACTTTGGTGCACGGCGGATCGTCGCACTGGAGGCACGGTCGCGGTATGAAGCGCATTTTTTCGCCGTGGTGTTCTTCGTCGGTTTCCGTCAGCACCTGCATCCAACTGATGATGCGTTCTCTCTTTGCTTCTTTCTCGCCGACTGCGGGAACGTTGTTCTCGGCTTTGCAGGCCATCACGCACGCCTGGCACCCGGTGCAGCGGTCCAAATCGATCACCATGCCCCAAAGCGCCACGTCATGCCCTCCTGATTCTGACCTGCGTCGTATTGAGAAGACCGAAGCCCCGGAAGACATCCGTTTCGTTGGCGATGAGATCGTTCGGGTTGGGGCCGTTGCCGAACAGCGGCATTTGGACCACATCGCCGCGCGTCCCGGAGTAAAGCTTGGCCTGGAGTTTGATTCGCCCTTTGGCCGACTCCACCCAAACCCAGTCCTTCTCCTTGATCCCCAGGGCATCCGCCGTTTTCGGATTTACTTCTATCCACCCGTCCCAAGCAGCCTGAACATGAACCGCCGGCTGTTCCATCAGCCAGGGCTGGTTTTTTCCGCCTCCCATCGGCCGGCTCATGAGGCGATAAGTTATAAGACGCAGAGGAAACGATTCGGCCTGCGCCGGACGCGGCACCGCCACTGCCGGCAAAAAGAGCTGATCTTCTATTTTTCCGCCGCCGAGCGCGGCGATAAAAGATGCCGCCTTGTCTTCCTGCTTGGCGGCCTTATCGACCAGATCCTTGAGCGCCGTCGAGTAGAATTCGAATTTTCCCGACGGCGTCCTGAGCAACGCCTTTCGGCTGACCGGCAAACCCGTCGGGTCCCACCAGGCGCCGCGTTCGACGAGCCCTTTCCAGAACGCCTCGAAGTCTTTGAACTCGGGCACCCAATAGCCCTCGCGCTCGAGAACTTTTCTGAGGGCCTCCTCGGCGTGAATGGAAACGACATAACCGCGGCGCGCTTCGTAAAGCCCGCGGGCGCTCTCGCGCAGCAGCTCTGCGAAATTTTTCCAGGGAAAATTTTGCGCTACGCCGCCGCCGAGAGCCTGGCCGATCTGGAGCACCGCGTCCGCGGTGTTGCGGGTCTGATGCAGAGGCTTCGAGGCCGGGCGGGCGACGCTGAAGCAGGTGAAGCCGGCCAGGTGCGTGACCTGATCGTCCTGCCACCGCTCCAGATACGTGTGATCGGGAAGAATCAAATCGGCCATCGCGCTCGACTCGTCGAGGAAAGGTGAAAAGCTGACGATGAAAGGAATTTTTTTCATCGCGCCGGCCAACGCCTCTTTGGCCGGATGGTTGGCCAGAGGATTGGTCGCGTAGAGAAACAGCGCGTTGACGGGATAAGGAGTCCCGCTCATGATCCGTTCCGGCAAAAGCTGCGGCGCGTCGGAAGCGAGCAGATATTGCTTCTCGCCTGCGCCGTCGATTCTCGGCTGGGCGAGGCCGCGCTTGGCCGCCGCGTCTTGATTGACGGCCGGCAACGGCGCCAACGGCAACTCGCCCTGGATCTGAACTCCGCCGGTGACGCCGATGTTCCCGGCCAGCGCATTGAGGCTGTGAATGGCCATCCGCGTGTGCAGATCGTCGGGACCATAGGCCGGGCCGCGCTCGCCGACGACCACCGCCGGCTTGAGCGTCGCGAGATTGCGCGCGATCTCCAGAATATTTTTGACCGGGACGCCGGTCGCGGCGGAAACCGTAAAGAGACCATAGTCTTGCAGGACGAGATTTTTAAATCCCAGATGTTGCCGGCCGGCGGGGTCCACCCAATCTTCGAATCCGAAAGTGTGCTCGGCGACAAACTCCTGGTCGTAAAGACCCTCGCGGATCATGGCGTTGGCGATGCCGAGCGCCAACACGCCGTCGGTTCCGGGCGCGAGGGAAATCCAGCGGTCGGCTTTGATCGCCGTGACGGAACGTCTCGGATCGACCTGGACGAGCAAGCCGCGCGCGCGATCGCCGCTGCGACGCAGCCGCGCAAACGCCCGGGAAGTGTGGACCGGGCCGGTCCATGACTCGAGCAAACCGGCGCCGAAAGAGAGAATGAAGCGGGCTTGCGCCAAGTCATAGCTGAGAGGGCTCGTCACTCCTTGCATGAGCCGATGCGCGAGCGCCGGTTTTTCCGGCGAAAAGCAGCGGGCCCGGATGTAGTTGGGCGTTCCATAGGCTTCGGCAAATCTTTTCCACAGAGCGTCCCGATAGCCGCGGTACTGCCCGCCCAGGATGACGACCGTATGCGCGAGACCTTTGCCCCTGAGATCGGATAGCCGGGCGGTCACCATCGAGAGCGCCTCATCCCAGCCGATCGGGCGAAATTTTCCGCGCTCGCCGGCGCGCGCCATCGGGCTTTTCACGCGATTCGAGTCGTAGAGGAGTTGCAGCCCGGCGAAAGCTTTCGGACAGAGCGCGCCGCCGTTTATCGGATGAAGCGGATTGCCGGAAATTCCCGCCACTTCTCCGTCGAGCGTGCGCACGAGAAGGCCGCAGCCTCCCGGGCACTGCTGGCAGATGGATGGAACTGAAATCTCCTCCGGCGTGGCCCAGCGCTCGAGCTCCCCCGCCGCCTGGCCGACTCCGGAGAGCCGGTCTCCCATCAGCGCCGTCGCCGCGGCGGTGCCGCTCGCTAGTTGCAGAAATCTCCGGCGCGTGAATTGCATCGTATCCCTCACCGATGACAGGTGATGCAGTCCGTCGAGGCACGCTGCGTCGCCACTGTCGCCAATCGCACTCCATGCTCTTTATTTTTTTGCGCCGACCTCCGCGTCTCGTGACAACCGATACAGTCATCCATCGCGAGTGTCTTGAGAGGCCTTGCCGGCGGCCGGGTAAAGGTCTCCACCGGACCATGGCAGGTTTGACACTTTAGCTCAGCCGCCGTCACATGAACCTGATGAGGAAAAAAAACGTGTTCGGGGAGACGCCAGATTCGTTTCCATGGAATCTCCTGCCCCTTTTCTCCGTAGGCGCGGATTTTTTTTATCTCCTCGCTTTGGGTATCGCCGCCCACGTGGCAGCCTAAACACAACGCCGTCGGCGGGCGGCCCGCCACCGCGTCTTTCTCCGCCCGCTGATGACAAGTAGTGCAGGGAAGATTGAGCGTCGCCGCGTGAGTCTTATGAGGGAACGCTATCGGCTGTTCGACGCCGGACTCCCAACCCGTCCAGTAACCCCAGGCCAAGCCTCCTCCGGCAATCAGAAAGACCAGAATGATCTGAGTCGCTCTATTCCACGGACGCATCCCACTGCTGAGGTTTCGCAAGGCTTATGCCACCCATTTCCCCATTCTTTTCCAGACCAAATCCGCGCGCCTTTCTTAAGTGTCGGAATACCGCCCGGCAGGTTTGCATTGTTAGGAATGAAAAGCGGCTCGAAGTAACAAAGAAATCCGGAGAAGATAGCAGCCGGCGCCATTCGGGGACTAGTACTACTGTGTTATAAATAAAATGTAATTATGTTATGGTAGTTCCGTAAG
>CAYOJC010000069.1:0-25162 GCA_964404195.1 uncultured Syntrophobacteraceae bacterium | reverse complement strand
TCTGCCGTGGCCACGCGCCTAGATATATCCATTAGTTATACGAGAGTCAGTAGTATGAAGGCCGAATCTTTCCATCAGGCTTTCGACTCTTGCGTATGTTGGGATAGCATCACTCGTTGTCGTAACGCAAGATCCACACTACCGCTGATTTTTAAAAAATTTCTTGAAATAAACCCCGTCATCGGATAGCGTCCGGCTCATCGCTTCATTGAATGGAGATTTTGCATGAGGTTTAACGGAAAGTTGCTCATCATCGGGTGCGGGTCGGTATCGCAGTGCGCGGTGCCGCTCGTATTGAAATTCATAGACATGCCGGCAAAAAATATTACGATCATGGATTTCGCCGACAACCGTCCCCGCGTCAAAGACGCCTTGGATCGCGGAGTCAATTATGTTTTCGATCGCGTAACGGAAGAAAATTACCAACAACTGCTGGCAAAATACGTCGGCCCCGGCGACCTGATTATCGATCTCGCCTGGAACATCGAGTGCAACGCCATGCTCCAGTGGTGCCGCGACCGTCAGGTGCTCTACGTCAATACCTCGGTCGAAGTGTGGAATCCGTACCAGGATTCGCAGCGCAACGACCCGACGCAATACACCCTCTATTACCGGCACATGACCATGCGGAAGATGATCGAGAAATGGGGCGACAACAAAGGCACCTCGGCGGTCGTCGATCACGGCGCCAATCCGGGCCTGGTATCTCACTTCACCAAACACGCGCTGCTCGGCATCGCCGAGAAAATTTTAAAAGAAAAACCGGCCGACCCGCGTCGCCCGCGATTGGAAAAGGCTCTCGCTGACAAGAATTTTCCGGCGCTGGCGCAACTTGCGGACGTCAAAGTCATCCACATCAGCGAGCGCGACACGCAGATCACCGACAAGCCCAAGCGGGTGAACGAGTTCGTCAACACCTGGAGCATCGAGGGCTTCTTCGAGGAAGGCGTGGCGCCCGCCGAGTTGGGCTGGGGCACGCACGAGCGTTACGTTCCCGAGAACGCCTTTTTCCACAAGTACGGGCCGAAGAATCAAATTTGCCTGCGCACGCTCGGCATGAAGACCTGGGTCCGCTCGTGGGTGCCGTGCGGCGAGATCACCGGCATGGTCATCCGGCACGGCGAGGCCTTCAGCATTTCGGATCGCCTGACGGTGTGGCAAAACGGCGAGGCCGTGTACCGTCCCACGGTCCACTACGCCTACTGCCCGGCGGACGTCGCGATCAATTCGCTGCACGAGCTGGAAATGCGCCAGTACAAACTCCAGGAAGACCAGCGCATCATGAGCGACGAGATCATCGACGGCGAGGATCAGCTTGGCGTGCTGTTGATGGGACACGACTTCAAATCCTGGTGGTGCGGCAGTCTGCTCAGCATCCACGACGCGCGCAAGCACGTCCCGCATCAGCAGGCCACGACGCTGCAAGTCGCCATCTCCGTCGTCGCTGCGGCGACCTGGATGATCAAGAATCCGAACAGCGGCGTTTGCCTGCCCGACGACATCGATCACGAAGAGATTTTGAAAATCAGCGTCCCCTACATCAGCCCGTTCATTTCCGAAGCGGTGGACTGGACGCCGCTTAAAAATCTGAATACCCAGTTCACCCGATTCGATATCCCCCGTCCCCCCGAGGAAGACGTCTGGCAGTTCACCACGTTTCTAGTCGATCACGCGGAGAGAAACCGTGCCTACACCAGCGCCAAATCCGGCCGCTAGTCCGAAGCTCGCTAAATCCAAGCCGGACTTAAGCGGAGTCGAAAATCTGATCCGCGCGATGCTGAAGAAGCATCGCACGCCGTTCATGCTGATTCGCCGGAGTGTTCTCGAAAGACAGTACCAACGCTTCCGTAAATGCCTGCCCGAAGTCATGCCGTATTATGCCATCAAGGCGAATCCTCATCCCAAGATCATCAAGACCTTCATCAAACTGGGGGCCGGTTTCGACGTCGCCAGCGCCTCGGAGATGAAGCAGGTTCTCTCTCTGGGCGCCGCGCGCGATCGAATTATCTTCGCCAACACCGTCAAATCGGCCGAAGACATCGTCACGGCCCGCCGGCGGCAAGTGCGGATGATAACCTTCGATAACGAGCCGGAGCTCTACAAGATCGCGGAGCATTATCCTGGGGCGCACGTTCTGCTGCGGATCAAAGTGGGCAACGAAGGCAGCGTGGTCAACCTCTCGCTCAAATTCGGCGCCGATCCGGAAAACGCGTATCTCATTTTACGCAAAGCGCGCTCGCTCGGGCTGGTTCCGACCGGTCTCAGTTTTCACGTCGGATCGCAATCGAAAAACGTGGAAAATTATCTTCAGGCGCTGGAAATTTCCGCGCAAATTTTCAACGAGGCCAAAGAGAACGACGTGCCGCTCAAGATGATGGACATCGGCGGCGGATTTCCCATCCAGCATTTCGACGATGAAATCGGAGTTAATTTCGAGCGCATGGCATCCGCGATTCGCAAGCAGATTCGCCAGCTCTTCGACAAGAAAGTCCAGTTCATCGCCGAGCCGGGCCGGTTTCTGGCTGGGCCCGCCGGCATTCTGGTGGCCCAGGTGATCGGCAGAGCGTTCCGCAACAACAAAAATTATTACTACTTGAACGATGGGATTTACGGCGATTTTTCAGGAATGGTTTTCGACCACTGCAAGTACGAGTTCAAAACGCTCCGCCGCGGACAGACGTTCTTGAGCGCGCTCGCCGGACCGACCTGCGACTCGTTCGATACGCTCTCGCTCGACGTGGAAATCCCGGAGCTTTACGTGAATGACGTGGTCTACGTGAAAAATATCGGCGCCTACTCCTCCGCCAGCGCCGTCGCCAACTTCAACGGTTTTCCGCCGGCCAAGATCGTGATGGTTTAATAGCTAAACAGCGCTCAGCCGTCTGCTTCCGAGTCTCTTATTGCTCTCGTCTAGAGGCCGGTCAAAACGCTCCAGAGGCGAGGCGTGCGAAGGTCCGCGAGCGGAGGCGTACTGATTCCAGTACGTTGACGCGAGGCGGGCCGAGCACAACGAAGCATATGGGCGTTTTCACTGGCCTCAATCCAACCAGTCTTTCTCTTTGAGCTTCCGCGGAAGGTACGTCTTGGTCAGGTACTGAAAGTTCTTGTTGGCGAGCGCGTCGAGCTCGTACTTGAGGCCGCTCGTGAGCATCCGCTTGATTTCTTCCTGCCACTCCTTTTTCTGAAACCAGCGATACTTGAGCAGCTCTTTTGCCCGGTTGACGTCCTTGTCGTTGAGCTTGATGCCGACGGTGCGCGGTAGTCCGTAGCGGTCGGGATCGGCACTGGAGAAGCCGATGAACTTGGCCTTGGGGATGGCCATGCGCTGGCTTTCGAAGGCGAGATTGATCGACCCCTGCTTGACCACCGAGTAGATGTAGTAGCCCCACGGATCGTTGTCCACGAGGACGTACACGGGAAGATTATATTCTTCGTTCAGCCGGCGCGCGAGACGCCGGACGCCGCGCGGCGGCTGGCCGTTTCCGGTAAGCAGGATACAGTTGTACCGCCGCCAAAATTTATCTTCCGATAGGCGGTTCCACTGCGTGCCTTTCTCCACCAGCAGCACGAAATCCGCCGTGCACTTCGTGATCTGAATGTATTCCGGCTCGACGATCGACGGCACGGAGTAACCGCCTTTCCCGAGCTTGGCGCAGTCCACGCGGTCGCCGTCGTCGACCAATACCAGCGGCCCCACGACGGTGCCCGAGTTCTCGGCGCGCACGTGAAGCTCTTCCCGCAGGGCCGCCAGCGTCACTTCGAGGTCTTCGATCAGCGGATCGGATTCGTTCTGGTTGTCGAACGTGTTCTCGTGCGAGTTCTTGATCGTGTGCTTGGTACGGTAGTAGATCTCCCGGAGAGAGGTCGTCAGGTCCGCGCGCTGGAGCTCGGCCAGGGCATCGGCCACGAGCACCGTCTGCATGAACTTCTTGGCCATGCCGACGTTGAAGAACGAGCGCGCCTGCTTCCTTTTACCCATCTCGATGAGGCCGCGCTTCTCGTCGAACTTGACGTTCGCGAGGCTGCGCACGGGAATCGACAGCGTCGGGTCCTTGCTGTGCTCGGCGGCCGTAATGACGATGTCGGCCACGCCGACCAGTTTCTTTGCCACCGCGCCGTTATTTTTTGGCTTTTTTTGCGCCATATTTTTTCCTCTGGCCAATTCTGTCTCGGTATACCGGACGTTCTGTTTCACCACAAAGAGCGTGGCGCTGCTGCGCTGTAACCGAAAGAGAAAGGCTGCCTTTCACCACGAAGGACACGAAGAGCACGAAGTTTAAAAGGACAATATCCGAAACCTTCGTGCTCTTCGTGGTGGATACTCCTTCACGTGAAACCCGGCAGGGCCGTTACTTTTTTGCGCTTCTCTTGGTCTTTTCAAAACCCAAAGTCATTTGCTTATCGCGCGGCGGCTCGACTTTCGCGGGATTCTTCTTGCCGGAAGTTTTAGACCTGGCGGGCGTGGAAGTCTTTTTAGCCTTGGTCTTTCCCTTCGAACGCGTCGGCGCCGGCGATGGCTCGACTTCGATCAGAGTTTTCTCCGGCGGCGCGCCATCGCTCCGTGTATCGTCGGGCAGATCCGGGGCCTCGCCTTCGATTCCCTCCGGCGTGACGATGATCGAATCGGGGAGGCCTTCCGGGCCGCCGCCTTGTTTTCCCAGCAACTCGTCGGTTTTCTCTCCGCCGGTTCGTTTCATGGCGATCTTTTGCAACTGGTTTTTGAGTTTTTCCTTGGCGAGCTTGCCGCCCTTCAAGCGGTTGCACGCCTCGACGACTTCTTCGATGTAGAGCTCGAAGATGTTGCGCCGGCGGAATTCGCTCTTGGCGTTGTCCCGCCGCCGCACGAAGACTCCCAGGCGGCGCCCGCATTCTTGCAGCGCGAGCCTGATCTCCTTGCGAATCTCGTCGTAATCGGCGATCGCTTCCTTGGACTCGCTGGTAAAAGGAACCCAGACCGAGGCCATGTGGACGAAAATCACCATGGGCCCCGCCGGCAGAGCGCCTCTCGATTGTGCAATACCGTAGTTGCGCCACGTGGTGTCGAGCACCGCCTTGAACGTTGCGCACGCCGACTGCTGGTAGAGCAGCGGCACGCGGTTGGCGTAGCGAATGACGCGCGCCAGCTCATTGTCGTCGTCGTGCTGCTCGCCTTCGGCGAGCGGCGCCTTCGGTTCCTCAGATTTATCGGCCGTCTGTTCCGGTCCCTTGCCGAACGCCAGACCCGCCTCGATGACGAAAGGATTGCCGCGATAGACCGCCGGCGGGCGCGTCACCGCGGTATAAAAATCTCCCTTGATCTGCTTGTACAGGCCGTGAAGGATCGCCTTCTCGCCGATGGGCGAGAGGCAGTTGCTGGGCGGCGCCATGATCTTGGTGGACTGGATCACCTTATAAAGCGTCTCGGCGGCTGCGCCGTGAATATTTCTGGGCCGCGAGTCGGGCGAGAGCTTCGCGGCCTTGCAGATCTCCTGCGCGACGGAGGAGGAAACCCGGCTGAACTCGCTCGACAGAAAACCCGAAAGCGAGTGGCTTTTGGTGTCGTGCAGCATTTTCAGCATCATCCCGAATTCTATTCCATAGGGGTGCGGCTTGATCTCGCGCGGCTCGGGCGGCAGCTCTTGAATGGTCCGGGGATATTCTTTGGTCTCGCCCTCCGGCGTGTGATAGACGAGCTTGACGTGCGGGTTGGCGATGGCCACCTGTTCGAGATACTCGTCCACCGACGCGCGGCCTTTCTGATAACGGCCCTCGATTTCTAGCGTCACCTGCGTGCCGCGGTGGCTCTCCCACTCGATCTGCTTGTTCTCGAAAATCCGCGGCTCGTTCTTCTTGGTATCGATCTGGACTTCAAAATAGTGAGCGGGCGCTTTCGCGCCGGTGCGGGAGATGATCTGCACGGGTTTGCCGGTGGTCAATTGCGCATACATGCCGGCGGCCGATATGCCGATGCCCTGCTGCCCGCGGCTCATGCGCAGCCGGTGGAACTTGGACCCGTAGAGAAGCTTGGCGAATATTTTCGGAATCTGCTGGCGCACGATGCCGGGGCCGTAGTCGATCACCGTGATGCGAAAGCGGGTCGCCTGGCTCGGAGGAGGCGGAGTTTTTTCGTTCGACGCGACTTCCAGCTTGACGACGACTTCCGGCAAGATCCCCGCCTCCTCGCACGCGTCGAGCGCGTTATCGACCGCTTCCTTCACGCAGGTGAGCAGCGCCTTGCGCGGGTTGTCGAAGCCCAGCAGGTGACGGTTCT
Organism: uncultured Syntrophobacteraceae bacterium; assembly: GCA_964404195.1. Taxonomy (GTDB): domain Bacteria; phylum Desulfobacterota; class Binatia; order UBA9968; family UBA9968; genus JAJPJQ01. The sequence goes on along the minus strand of CAYOJC010000069.1, from coordinate 18,912 downwards.
TGGTGAAGAACTCGGAAACCGAAATTTCCCGTTGCTGCGCGCCCATCTCGGCCGCGGATACGGTTGCCTTCGGCTCGGGCGGTTGGATTTCGGAGGTTGGCGCGTTTGGTTTTAGCATGGGTTTAGACATTTCTCTTTTCGTCTCTCCGTATGGTCGGATTTCGAGGTATCGATTCGAGAAGGATTGAGAGTGTGTGAAAAAATCGCCGATCGCCCTTCGACGGGCTCAGGACGAACGGCTAAGTGCTTGAACTTCCATCGATGTTATCCCGTTCGTGGTGAGCTTGTCGAACCATGAACGAATTTTTTCACACACTCTGAGTGTTTACACGCTACGGGATCGCTGATAATCGCGATCATTATATCAGAGACGAGGATCTTTTTCCTTATTTTTAATTTGCGCCTCGATTCGACTCGTTGACAAACCAGCCCCATACCGGATATTTCAAAAGGGCGAGCTGGACACCGCTCCATTTTTATTAAAGGAGGATTTCACCATGGTCATGCTGGGCACCGATATGAAAGTCGCCGAGACGCCGAAGGATGGTCTTAAAGATTATAGGAAGCCGGACGCATACGAGGACTGGCTCAAGAAGGAAGGCGTGAAAGTCCATGAGGAGTTCTACTTTCCGAACGTGGCGACGATCGAGCTGGGCCCGTGGGAGCGCAAGGGCGGCAGGGGAGCGGTCGTTCATATCGCCAATCGCCACATGCCGAACGACTGTCACGTGGTAGAGATCAAGCCCGGGGGCAAGTCCGAGCCGGAGCACCACATGTACGAGCTCACGATCTACATCGTATCGGGCCGCGGCGCGACCACGATCTGGCAGGATCCAAAGCAAAAAAATACTTTCGAGTGGCACGCCGGCAGCCTCTTCTCCATCCCGCTCAACGCGTGGTACCAGAACTTCAACGGCAGCGGCCAGGAGCCGGTCCGTTACCTCGCCGTGACCAACGCGCCGCCGATGATGCGCCTCTACCAGGACAACGAGTTCATCTTCAACAACGATTACATGTTTCGCGCCCGCTATTCGGGCGAGGAGGATTATTTCAGCGGCAACGGCAAGCTCTACACGCGGCGGGTGTGGGAGTCCAACTTCATCGCCAACGCGCCCGACATGAAGTTATATGGATGGAAGGAACGGGGCGCCGGCGGCATCAACGCCATGCTGGAGATGGCGAACAATAATACGAAGAACCACATCTCGGAGTTTCCCATCGGCACGTACAAGAAGGCGCACCGCCATGGCCCGGGCGCGCACCTTCTCCTGCTCAGCGGCACCGCCGGTTTCTCGCTCGTCTGGACCAAGGAAGACCGCTCCGACATGATCAAGTGCGACTGGCAGGTCGGCTCGATGGTCGTCGTTCCCAGCGATAACTGTAATCATCAGCACTTCAACTCCGGCACGACGCGCGCGCGCTATCTCGCCTTCCGGCCGGGCGATATGGGCATGTATTCGCCGCGCGGCGGCGGCGGGGAATTCGCCGACCGGAGCCTGAAAGAAGGCGGTTGGCAGATCGAGTACGGCGACGAAGACCGCGAGATCCACGAGATTTTCGAGAAAGAGATCGCAGAGAACGGCGCGCCGTGCAAGATGAAGGCTTTCGTGCCGTGGTGCACGGGCGAGGTCGGCCCCACAAGCGAGCGCGAAACATAGCGCGGGCTGGAGTACTGGAGTGGTGGAGTAGTGGAGTGATGCATTAGAACCCAATACTCCAGTACTCCATCACTCCATTCCACCGATCCCTCTCTGAGATCTTTCTTGTTCGCCAATACATTCCGTGCTTTTCGCCACCTCGACTACTTTATTTTATGGTGAGCGTCGTCATCTGCACTTACAATCGCGCAGAAAGTTTACGCCGGGCGTTGATAAGCTTGAGCGCCATGTCCGTGCCCGCGGACATCTCCTGGGAAGTCCTCGTTATCGACAACAACTCTACGGACGGTACGCAAGGGGCCGCAGAAGCCTTCGCGCGCGATGCCCGGATGACCGTCCGATACGTTTTCGCAGAGCGCCAGGGACTCAATCATGCGCGCAATGCCGGCGTCCGGGCGGCCAAGGGCGAGCTTATTTTTTTTATCGATGACGACGTCGAGGTCACCCGCACCTGGCTACCGGAGATGACGAAAGCTTTCGACCTGAACCCGGTCGTGGGCGTGGGCGGGCGGGTGTTGCTAAAAGACGATCTCCTTCGGCCGTACTGGTGGCATGCGGAGTACGACGGCGCGTTGGGAAAATTCGACGCCGGAGAGACGGCCATTCTTTCCGACGACACCTACGCCAGCATCATCGGCATCGGCGCCAATCTCGCTTTCAAGCGCTCCGTGTTCGAAAAATACGGCGGCTTTCGCCCGGATCTCGACCGGCGAAAAAGAAAGCTCTTGATGGGCGGAGACGTCGAATTTTACCAAAGAATCAAAAAAGCGGGCGAGTTGACCATGTATTATCCCGCCGCGATAGTGTATCATTGCCCGGATTCGAGCCGTATGACCAAGTCGTATCTGCGGCGATGGTATTTTCGCATCGGCGAGTGGGGTGCGCAAAAATTTGTTCCCGGGATGAGCGCGCCGACACTATTCACGGTGCCAAGATGGAAATACCGGCAAGCGCTGGAGCAGTTGTTGAAAACTTTCACCCTGAGCTTGACCCGGCGGCGTCGCGAAGCGTTCTATCATGAGCTTCAGTTTCTTTCGCTGCTCGGATATTTTTTCGGGGCGGCAAAGAATTCCGTGAAGAGGAGGTCTTTTCCGGCCGCACCGTAGGCGCATGCATTCTCCGACGCATCAATTCGAGCTCATCTCCCACCTGGTACGACGGGATTTTCGCTTGCACTATACCGGCTCCGTCTTGGGTGTTCTGTGGTCGGTCGCGCTCCCGCTAATCCAATTGCTCGTGTTTGTGTTTCTATTCGGCAAGGTCGTCCCGCTGGATATCGAGGATTATCCGGCGTTTGTTTTTTGCGCCTTGCTGCCGTGGACGTGGTTCAGCAGCTCCGCGGGCTCGGCCGGAGGTCTTTTCACCGGCAATCGCGATCTGCTCCGGCGGCCCAATTTCGCGCCGGCGACTTTGATCGTGGTCAATACTCTCTCCAGTTTGCTCACCTATCTCGTGAGCCTGCCCATTTTGCTCGGCGTGCTCGCTCTGCACGGCCGTCCGCCGACGACGGCGGTGCTGGCATTTCCGCTACTGGTCCTTTTTCAGAGTATCCTGTTGGTCGGCCTTGGGCTCGCCATCGCCACGCTGAATGTTTTCTACCGGGACGTGGGGCATCTTACGAGCGTGGTGCTTTCTTTGCTTTTTTATTTGACCCCGATATTTTATCGCCCTCTGGAACCTGGCGGGGCATACTCCGGATTGCTCCTGTGGAATCCGATCGCCCGTCTGATCCAGGGTTATCGCGATATTTTTTTCTATCAGCGCGCGCCGGACTGGGAGTCGATTGTTTTTTGCGGCGTCGCCAGTCTTGTCGCGGCCGGCGCGGGATATTGGATTTACCTCCGTCAACGGCCGCACGTCATGGACGCTCTCTAACCGGCGATGCCCACCGTGTTGACAGCCGAGGACGTTTCCAAGCGCTTCTACCTGCGGGGCAGGCGGCCGACGACGCTCCGCGAGCTCGCAACGACCTGGATGAGCGGCCGTTATGAACGGAATCGGACGTTATGGGCCTTGCGCGACGTCAGTTTTTACGTCGAGAAGGGAGACGTGCTCGGCATCATCGGTCACAACGGCGCGGGCAAGAGCACGTTGCTGCGGCTGTTGAGCGGGTTGGGCCAGCCCACTTCCGGACGGATTCATAGCATCGGCATCGTCAGCGCATTGCTCGAACTGGGCAGCGGATTTCATCCGGATCTCACCGGACGCGAGAATATTCTGACCGCCGGCCTGCTCAACGGCTTGACGACCCAACAAGTGCGGTCGGGAGAAGAAGCAATAATCGCCTTTGCCGAGCTGGAGGACTTCATCGATCAACCGGTGCGCACGTACTCCAGCGGAATGTACTTGCGCCTGGCCTTTGCCGTGGCCATGCACTTCGACCCGGAGATTTTGATTCTCGACGAGATCCTGACGGTCGGCGACGCCCGTTTCCAACAGAAGTGTCTCGAACGGTTGGCCGCGTTCCGCAAAGCAGGCAAGACCCTGATCCTGACCTCGCACGATTCCGCGCAAATCCAGACATTGTGCGATGAAGTCCTCGTGCTGGAAGAAGGCCGGGTTGTGATGCAGGGCGAGCCGGAAGACGCGGTGCGCTGTTACCATGACTTGATGCGCCAACGAACGGAAAAGCGCGCGGCCATGCTCTCCGGAGAAGCGCTGCCGCAAAGCCTCGCGGTCGCGGAGGGCAGCCGCCAGGGAACGCAGGAAGCCTCCATCTCCGACGTGCGTTTCTACGACGCCGAGGGGCAGGCCGTCTCCTCCGTGCAATGCGGCGCGGGCTTGACGATCGAGCTTGAATACCGCTTGATGAAACCGCTGCCCGACATGGCCGTGACACTAGGCATCTACAACGAAGCTCACGTCAACTGCTTCGAAGTCGCCGTTTCCTCCGCCGAAGCCGCGTTCGGGACCTTGGCCATCACCGGCGTGCTGCGCTGCCATTTCCCCGAGCTGCCCCTCCTCGCCGGGCAGTATTATATCAACATCGGGCTGTATCCTACCGACTGGGACGTTGTGTACGACTATCATTGGGAAATGCACTGTTTGAATATTGTAAACCGTCCTGACACCCGGTTCAAAGTGTCGGGAGTAGTTTCGCTCCGTCCGGTCTGGTCCATGCTTACGGAAGACCAAATCACCGAGAGGAGAACACAGACTCAGTAGGCGTGGGATAACGATGGCTACCGCTGTCCTCGATCTTGAGCTGAACCAACTTCCGTCCGAGATCACCGGCCTGGAAAACTACGGGCGCGCGCTGATTCTCATCCGGCTGAATGGCCGGCCGGTCGGTAAAGTGTCGCTGCCGGTCGCCGGCGGGCGTATCGGCGGCGCCGAACTTCACACTGCTGTGATGGACGCCGGTGGCGCGCTCCTCTGGGAACGCTGGCTCCACGACCGCCTCGGCTGGGACGAAAGGCGGGCGGCGAATGCAGCGCTTCCGGCGGCGACGGTAGCGATCTGCACCCGCGACCGGGCTGAAGATCTCGGCCGTTGTCTCGCTGCGCTCACGCGGATGCCCGACGACGGACAGGAAGTTCTGGTGATCGACAACTGTCCCTCGACGGACGCGACGCGGCGTCTCGTGGAAAGTTGCCCGGGGGTTCGCTACGTGCGCGAGGAGCGCCCCGGCTTGAACATCGCCCGTAACCGCGCGCTCAGCGAGGCCCGGCGCCCGATCGTCGCCTTCATCGACGATGACGCCGTGCCGGATCGAGGATGGCTGCGCGCGCTCGCGTCGAACTTCGATCAGCCGCTTACTCTGTGCGTCACGGGGTTGACCATGCCCCTGGAGCTGGAAACCGCGGCCCAAGAGTGGTTCGAGCGCCACAATCCTTTCGGCAAAGGCTTCAAGCGCACTGTCTTCAAGGGAATTCTGGCCGATCCATTGCGCGTGGGGCGGGTCGGCGCGGGAGTCAACATGGCGCTCCGGAAAACGGCGCCGGATCTGGTCGGGTTTTTCGACGAGGCGCTGGACGCCGGGACCATGACCCGTTCAGGCGGCGACCACGAGATGTTCTCGCGCATCCTGATGGCCGGGTACAACATCGTTTACGATCCGGCGGCGCTGAGCTGGCACCGCCACCGGCGCACCTGGGAAGAGCTGCGCCAGGCGCTCTACGGCTACGGCGTGGGGGCCTATGCTTTCTTGACGCGGAGGCTCTTGACGGAGGGTGAGCTGGGCGCGCTGGGTCTTGCCTGGGAGTGGTTCCGCGTTCAACAATTTCCGGATCTGATCCGTTCTTTTCTGCGCCGGCCGGGCAGCATGCCCTTGGACCTCATTGTGGCCGAGCTGCGCGGCTGCATGGCCGGGCCGCGGGCCTACTTTGCTTCCCGCAAACGCCTCCGTGCCGGGGCCGGATTACGATGAGAGAATCTACACCGACCGTCAGTGTGGTTATTCCCACGCATAACCGCGGCGCCACGCTGCGGCGAACGCTCGACGCCCTGGGGAGCCAAACCTACCCGCTCAATCTAATAGAGGTCCTCGTGGTGGCCGATGGCTGTACGGACGACACCGGGAAGTTGCTGGGTAGCTACAGCCCGCCTTTCAAGCTTCGCGTCGTCGAGCAAGCGGCTCAGGGCCCCGCCGCCGCCCGCAACCACGGCGCAAGTTTAGCTACGGGACGGCTGCTCGTTTTCCTCGACGACGATATTCAAGCGGCGCCGGAGTTCATCGAGGCGCACGTCCGCGCGCACTGGCAACTGCCCGGCCAGGCGGTCATCGGCTATTTGCCGCCGGTCCTTCAAATGCAAACCGGCTTCTTCCGCCTCTCGCTCCGAGCCTGGTGGGAAAATAAGTTCTCCATGATGAGCGAGCCCGGCCATCGCTATACTTACCGCGATCTGCTGAGCGGCAACGTCTCGCTCGAAAGAGAGATGTTCGCCGCGATCGGCGGGTTCGATCCCGCACTTTATTGTCATGAGGACTACGAGCTCGGCATCCGCTTGATCAAAGCCGGCGCGTCCCTGACTTTTGCGCCCGAGGCATTGGGCTACCACCACGAGATGACCCAGATGAGCCGTTCATTCCGGCGCAAGTACGATGAAGGACGCGCCGACGTGCTGATAGGCCGCCGTCATCCTGAGCTGCGGCCGGGCCTTCCCCTGGCCCGCGCCGGATCATGGTCCAGGTTGAACTACATTCTGCGCGCGGCCGCGTTTGCGTGTCCGGCGGCCGAGAGCCTGTTCACTGTCGGTTCCCGCTTGGCGCTTGGGATATTAGAGCGATTGCGCATGCGCGATCGCTGGCGAAGACTCCTGGACAACATGCTCGACTATTGGTACTGGCGCGGCGTCGCGAAGGAAATCGGCGCCGAGCGGGCGCTGGCCGATTTTCTCCAAAATGTTCCGGCGGGAACCGATGAGAATGACGATAGCGAGATCGAGATCGACCTTTGTGACGGATTAGAAGCGGCGGAGCGGCGCTTAAGCGAGGAGCGACCGGCCAGCGCCCGCGTCCGCTATGGACGCCAGCCGGTCGGCCGCATCCCTCCCCGGCTCGACGCCGAACGGCTGCGCGGCGCGCATCTACGATCGATACTTGCAACCACCATGGCCTGGCCGCTCCTCAACGCGCTGACGTTGGAAAAAGCGACCGGCCAGGCTAACGCCCAATTCTGGCCGTTTGCCGATTCGCCCTGTCGATCTTCGGAGCCTGTTTATGCCGATGAAAATATTGGATCTTGAGCTGACGGAAGAGATCAAGCCCGTCTGGGGCATGGAGGGATACGACGGGCTATTTGTCCTGGCGCGCTATCACCGGCGGCCGGTCGGGCAGGCCGTTATCGCCGGTCTGCGCCATCCGGTAGTCTCGGTGGAGCAATTGAAATCCGCCATCAATAAGCTTGCATGGGATCTCATGCCGGCCGTTTTAGGGCGGCAATTCTTTAATGAGATCGCTCCAGCGAATCCGTCGACGCCGATCAGCGTCGTTGTCTGCGCCGATCAGGCAGATCCGCTCGAGCGATGCCTCCAGGCTCTTTTGGCGCAGGATTACTCCAACCATGAGATCGTTGTCGTGGACAACACGTCCCGCGGCGATCATGCTCCGCTCGCCGGCGGCCTTCCGGTCCGCTACGTGCGCGAGCGGCCGGGTCTAAACTTTGCGCGCAATCGCGGCATCGCCGAGGCGCGGTACGACGTCATCGCGTTTACGACCGGCTGCGCGCGTCCGGACAGCGGCTGGCTGCGGGCGGTCGCCTGCGCCTTTACGGATCCGCAAGTAACGGCAGTGACCGGGGCCGTCGCCGCGTCTGAATTGGAGACTGCGGCGCAGGTTCGCTTTGAGTTCAGATACGGCTTGCGGCGCCGTCTTCACCGTCGAATTTTCCGGCGCGAGGGGCTGACGGATCGAGAGTTGCTTTGGGCGCGCGATTTCGGCAGTGGCGTCAACATGGCCTTCCGCCGCAGCCTTTTTGCCTCTCTGGGTCCGTTTGATGCAGCGCTCGACTCCGATTCCTCCAGCGGCGGCAGCGGCGATATCGAGATGTTACACCGCCTCCTCGCGCGCGGGCACACGCTGGTCTACGAGCCTGCGGCTCTGGTTTGGCATACTCACAAGCGGGATGAGGCTTCACTGCGGAGGCTGATCTACAACAGCGGCCGCTCTTTCGGGATATACCTCCTCACCTGCGCGCGCAATCGCACGGTGCGTGGGGCTGCGATCTTGCGGTTCGCGATACGAAATTGGATGGGCGGGTGGCTGGGCCGAAACCTGTGGCGGCCGGGTGATTTCTCCCGGCGTCTGGCCGCTATCGAACTGACGGGGGCGTTGCTGAGCCCGCTGACGTACGTCAAGACCCGAATGCGCGCGAGAAAGACCGCGCTAACCGAAGCGCAGAAGTCTTAGCGTGCACGTTTCTATCGTCATCCCCGCCCGCAATGCCACGGAGACCATCGCCGAGACGCTCGAGTCTGTCCGCTCCCAGTCCTCGCAAGACTGGGAGGCGATCGTCGTCGACGACGGGTCGAGCGACGCGACGGCGGCCGTTGCTGCTTCCTTAGCCACACGAGACTCCCGGATTCGAGTCGTCAGCCAGCCGCACCGGGGAGTATCGGCGGCGCGCAATACCGGCATCGAGCATGCCCGTTTCGATTGGCTGGTTTTCCTCGACGCCGACGATTGGCTTGCCCCTTCATACTTGGAGCGGATGACGCGGGAGCTCGCTCAGAACCTGGGCCTCGACGGAGTTCACTGCCGATGGAGCCGGGTCGCTCCCGACGGCACGCTGTGCGGCGGCGATCAGCTCTCCGACGCGGAAGGAGACTTGTTCGATTTGTTCGCTTGCACGTGCGTCTTTGCCGTCCACGCCTGCATCATCCGCAAGTCGCTCGTGGAGGCCGTCGGCGGCTTCGACACTTCGCTCCGCATTTGCGAGGACTGGGATCTGTGGCAGCGCGTCGCCAGGACCGGCGCGCGCTTCGGAGCGATTCAAGGGGTGCTTGCGCTCTATCGAATGCGGCGAGCCTCGGCTTCGGTCAATGGCCCGCGGTTTCTTACCGACGGTTTGCGTGTGATCGTGCGGGGGCACGCGCCCGACCCGCGCGTGCCCAATCCACACCCCACGCACGCGAACGGCCGGTCGGCGAGCCATATCGATACGGTCAAGTTTAGTCTCGCCTGCTGGGCGGGCGGTGTGATGCTCGGCAACGGCGAGGATGCGACGCTGTTGCTCGAAACCCTGCGCGAGGCGCGCGATCCGACATTCGATGCCAACGAAGTCGCGAAAAGCATTTTCCAGGCCGCCCCGCTGCCCACGTGTCGATTGCCCGCCGCCTGGATCGAATTATGGCCCACTATCGAGCCGCGTCTCGACGCATTTTTAGCCGCTCTCGAGAAACAAACGCTTGCGCCGAAGCTGGCTCGCCGCGCGCGCAAGCTTCTGGAGCGAATGGTTCTCGAAAATGCGCCGGGCCCATGGCCGCTGGCCTTTGGGACGACGTATGCCGTCCGCGTCGAGATTACCGCACCGATCGCCGACATTCATCCTCCCGCATCGGCCGAATCCCTTCAGTGCGCCGTCGACTGTGAGGGAGAATATCTCGACACGATCTATCTCCCCGTCTGCGATGGACTGGTGCCGGCCGCCGTCCTTGCCGACGCCATTGCCGGGGAATTTGCGTGGCGGATTCTTGGGCGTTTCTTCGAGCGTACTATCTATCGGGATCTCGCCGTAGAGCGGTCGCCGGAGGGCCTGTCCATCCGAAGGGGGACGCTGCTGCTCGGCGAGTGCATCCCTGATTCTAAGGACGAGCGTCAATTCTGGTCGGAAGCGCACGAGCGGGTCGGCTGGGTGGTGTTCTTACAGGAGATCTGGGGACGCCCCTACTGGCCGGACGCGCGCTTCTATGAGCCTCCGGCGGAGAAAGAGGAAGCGCCGCGTCGCTCCGCCGAGGACGGCTGGCTCGTAGCCGAGGTCAGCGAGTATCTTTCCAGCGTGGAGATCTCTCGCCCCGAGCTGGCGGCGGTCCTCACGGTGGGAGGAGCCGCCCTCGGAGTCGTGACCGTTCCGGTCAAAGAGAATGCCGTGCATGCCGAGGAGCTGCGGGCGGCCCTTAATATCGCCGCCGGTTTTGAATTGTGCCGGGCGGCCGTCCGGGAGGCTTTGCTGGGTCAACCATTTGCGAACGGCGCATCGCTCCGTTCCCGTCTCGCCGCCGCCGCGGCCTCGCCGCATACTGAAAACGTCACCGCATCCGCAGATCTCATAAGGACTGAAAATAATTTCTCAACGATCCCCGCGCTCGCGCCCGTCGCCGAACGCGCCTTCCGCCTCGCGCTGGAGTCGGGCGAGCCGAGCCTGGTGCTCGGCCGGCGCGCTCCCGAGACAATGGGGACAAGCGCCTCGCGCCGGGCCATGCTTCCCGCCGCCGCGGCGCGTGAACTCCTCGACGCCGCTTCCTTCACCGGCGAGCCTGCGATTCGGATTCCGCGAGAGGGCAACGGGCCGAACCGCGTGATTTACGCGCCGGATCTCCTCTGCGGCCCGGCCCGCAACACCCAAGCATCTCCCCCGAGCACGGGCCGGTTTACCACGACGCAATCGACGCAGGACGTGCGCTATCTAAGAGATTTTTTCGAAGGCTTCTTTGCCGCCCGCGCGGACCCGTGGAAATACACCAGTCCGTACGAACAGACAAAGTACGAGCAGACGTTGGAACTGCTTCCGAACCGGCGGATTCGGCGCGCGCTCGAGTTGGCCTGCGCGGAAGGCCACTTCACCCGGCAGCTTGCTCCCCGAGCCGGCAGCCTGCTGGCCGCGGATATTTCCCAGGTCGCGCTCGATCGGGCGGTCGAACGCTGCGCCGATCTGAAAAATGTCAGCTTCAGGCAGCTCGACATCATGAAGGACGCGTTGCCGGGCCGCTTCGATCTGATCGTATGCAGCGAGGTGTTTTACTTTTTCGGCTCGGTGCCGGCGGCGCAGGAGGTTGCCCGGAAGCTCGCCGCCGCCCTGGAGCCCGGCGGCTATCTGCTCGCAGCGCACGCGAATCTGGTGGTCGATGAACCCGACCGGCCCGGGTTCGACTGGGATTGCCCGTTCGGCGCGAAGGTCATCGGCGAGACGCTGGCCGCCACGCCTTCTCTCAGGCTGGTGAAGGAATTGCGGACGCCGCTTTATCGCATCGTACTTTTTCAGCGCGAGCGCCGCGCATGGTTTAGCTTCCGCAAAAAAAATCCGCAAGTAATCGAGCTCGCCGAACAGCCGGCGCCGCTCCCGCCCGAGGTCGCCGCGCATGTGCTCTGGCACGGCGGAGTGCCGCTGCGCGAGAAGGCTGCGCCGGCGGCCGGCACCGACCGCCTCCCGATTCTCATGTACCACCGCGTCGCGCCGACGGGCGCGGCCGCCATGAGCGCCTACCGCGTGACGCCGGAGAACTTCGAAGAGCAGCTTCGTTACCTGCGCAACGCCGGATACTACAGCATCGGGCTGGAGGACTGGCAGTCTGCCAGCGCCAACAGACGGCCGCTCCCGGGCAAAGCCGTGCTCATCACGTTCGACGACGGCTACCGCGACTTTCTCACGCACGCGTGGCCTTTGTTGAAGCGCTATGGTTTTTCCGCCACCGTTTTTCTTGTCGTCGATGAGATCGGAAAGTCAAATTCCTGGGACCGCGCCTTTGGCGAAGAAGTGCCGCTGCTCGGATGGCAGGAAATCCGGCAGCTCCGGAGCGAAGGGGTCGAATTCGGCTCCCACTCGGCGACGCACCGTCCTCTGACCGGGCTATCCGTAACCGACGTTGTCCGGGAAGGCGCCCGCTCCCGGGCCATTCTCGAACGCGAGCTCAAGGCGCCGATTCGAGCCTTCGCCTATCCGTACGGCGACGTCGATCCGGTGGTGCGGCACCTGATCGGAGCGTGCGGCTACGTCTTCGGCCTGTCGTGCGAGGCGGGACTGAGCGGTTTTCAAGATCCATTGCTGATGCTCCCGCGCATCGAAGTGACCGGCTCCGGCGGCATGCAGGACTTTATCGATCAGCTCGACTGAGATCGATAAGGGACCTGGCCGCTATAGAACCAGCGACAGGAGCAGGGGCAGGAGCGGGAGAATTTTCTCTGGAATGGTTTGTTGTTTTTTTGCCCTGCGGTAGTGGGATATGACCGCGCGCAAAAAGTGCTTCGGATTGCAAACCGTCGAGAACTGTCGATGGCGTATGAGATACATGAAAGTTTCGAAATAGGGTCCGAGTCCTCCCTGCGACTCGGCGTAAAGCATGTTCCAGACCTGCTTACCGAGCGCCGCGTGCGTCTGCTCCTCCTCCGCGGGCAAGAGCTTCATCTCGTCGGCATTATCGATCATTTTCTGAAGCACCATGAGTTGATAACGGTAGGACTGCGACATGTGCCGGCGGTGCGTCGTGTTGTTTTCGTGAACCCGCTTGCGCGCGACAATCACCGGGTAATAAGTGAAAGCTCCGATGCGGGAAAGGCGGAGAAAAAGGTCGCGATCCTCCGCGCTGCGAATGGCTTCGTCAAAGAGCCCGATTTTTTCCGCGGCGGTTTTTAAAAGCAAGGATGCGCTCGGCGCGATATAGTTGCCCCACAGCAAGCTGCCATAGACGGAGCCCCGCAAGAGACGGAGCCCGTCCTTTTGCTCGTCGTATTTGACGCCCTCGATCCGCGTCCCCGCAAAGACACTGCCTTTGATAATGTGTTCGGAGTCGAAATAGAGGGCATCGCCGAAGCAGAGCAGAATATTCGGATTGTTCGTGAAGCCTCGTTCGAGCAGCTCCAGATGAAACGGGAAAAAGAGGTCGTCCGCATCCAGCAGGGCGACCAGGTCTGTTTTTGCGTGACGGATACCCGCGTTGCGGGCGGCGGAAACGCCGCGGTTGCTCTGTTGCAGCACATGGAACTCGCCATCGTACTGCTGTCCCCACTTATGGCTACAATCGGCCGTGCGATCGCTGGAGCCGTCATCGACAACGATAATCTGTTCCGGACGACGGGATTGAGCGGCGATACTGTCGAGCGCTTCGCCGATAAAAAGTTCGGCATTATAAGCGGGAACGATCACGGCAATGCTGTATGGGTTCATCGCCTTCTCACGAAAACAGCCAGAAGATTTTTCCAGTAGCCGATACTGGAGGGATGACGCAAGACAGCCTGGCACGCCGCCGCGATCGCGCGCGTCTTCTCCCCACGCGTGCGATGGTAATACATATTTTGCGCGAAAAGAAACGCTAATTTGCGCCGGATCATGGGCCGATAGGGTTGAAATTGAGGATCTCGCAGGAGCATTCGCAGTGCGACGATGTACCAGTATGCCGGAGGTCCCTCCCGACGGGAAACACTCGAAGGGTGTTCTCGATATAGCACGACGACCTCCGGGACGAAGTAAAAGTCCGTGTGGCGGGCGAGCCTGATCCATAAGTGATGGTCTTCGTAATTTCCCAGCATGGCTTCGAAACCACCGACCCGCAGCAACAGCGCTTTTTTTACCAATACGGTGCTGGTCCAACCCAGACTCATCTGTAGAAAGTCGGGAACGGGTTTTACCAGCTTTAATACCGCGCCGGACTCATAGGCGTGACGGAGCCGTGGATGGTTCGCGGAACGAGTCTTGAAAAATCCTTCCGCGTCACACGTTCCGTCCTCGCGCCAGCGCCGGAAGTCCGCGCCAATCCATTGAGCTTCCGGATGAGTATCGAGTACACGCCAACGGGTTTGCAGTCCGCCCGGAACCCACACGTCATCGGCATCCAGGAAGGCGATCCACTCTCCGGACGCTTGGGCGATTCCGAGATTGCGCGCCGTGGCGGCGCCCGACCGGCCCGGGTTATCGATGACGCGCACTCGGGCGTCGGCCGTCCGCCAATGTGAGAGACGCTCGAGAGTCGTCGGGTCGGTGCTGTGGTCGTCGATAACGACCACCTCTGTTGATTTGCCGAATCCTTCCTGCCGCAACACGGACTCGATAGCGTCGCTCAAGTACTGGCCGTAGTTGCGGCAAGGCACCACGACACTCAAGCGACAATCGACCATGCCGCTCTAGTAGCTTTACATGTGACTCATTGTCAAACGGCGAAGTAGAACGCTGCTTAGCGCTTACGCTCCTTCTCCGGGTTCCTCGCGATAGAGTTTCAACGCTTCGAGGACCGGCATGTCGCTCATCGAGAAAAGAATCGCTTCTTTGTCCTTCGAGCGGTTCTGGTGGCTGTGCCAGCTCCACAGCGGCAGGACGAAGCAGTCGCCCTGGTCCCAATCGTACTTCTTCCCATTGATATACGTAGTCCCACTTCCTCTGAACGCGTGATAGACCGCGCTGCTGTTGTGCCGGTGCGTCCTGGTCGCTTCGCCGGGCCGGAGCATTTGAATGCCGCACGAGAGCGTCGGCATTGTATGACCGCCGTCCGGGTTGACGTACTCAAGCGCGACGCCGTCGAACGGGCTTCCCGCGCTGTCGCGCATGCTCTGCAGCGTCTCGTAGGTATCCTTCCATTTGTAGATCAGATTGTAGCTCGGGCGATCCGAGGGTTTTTCCCAAACCGGTCTCGTCGTGCCGACTCGCGGCGCGGTGCAGTCGGAAATTTTCTTGATCGGCTGAACGCCGCCGGGAAAGGCCTCCCAGGTAATGCATTGCAGCGAGAAGAGCAGCGGGTTGTCCAGACCGTCGAGCCAGACGATCGGCTCCGCGTCGTTGTGATGCCCGTGCCACGTCATGGATGGCGTGAGGATGAGATCGCCTTCTTCCATGGGAATTTTTTCGCCTTCGACGACGGTGTAAGCGCCGCCGCCCTTGACGACAAAGCGGAACGCCGCGAAATTGTGCCGGTGCGCGTGCGCCACCTCGCCGGGCTTCAAGAGCTGCACGGTCATGAGCATCGTGTGCGTGGTCGAGCGCTGGCGGCGATTTTTTAAATCCAGGAAAGCGGGATTGACGAGACGGAGCACGCGCCGCTCCGCCTTGCCGTCGAGCCCGTGCATCTCGCCGACGGTCTTGATCGCGCCGTGAAGGTCGTTCCATTTCCACACGTGCGGCAGCACGGATGTATGAGGATCTTTGTTGTAGGTCGCACGGTCCGCCTCCGACGTCTCCGCCCACAATCCTTCGACACCGAGCTTGCGGAGTTTTTCATCCAGCTCTTGCAACTCTTGCTCTTCCGACATGGTCCAGCTCCGTTTCAAAACTGGAGTAATGGAGTGATGGAGTAATGGATTGATGTTATAACCCAATACTCCAGTACTCCGATACTCCAACACTCCATCTTTTTTATTGCGCCTTGATGCCCAACTCTCGCTGCGCTTCGCGCAACGGCGCGAGGTCGATCACCTCGCTCACGGGAACGTCTTTGGTGAGCTTCAACTCCGCCTTGGCCTGATCGATCACCAAGCTCAACCCTTCGAGCGGGATGTTCCCGTCGGCGTTGAAGACTTTCACCGTCGAATCGTACGACGCCAGCGCCTGCTCGCGGTCGATTTTCCCCCATTCCACCAGGACATTCACGGCGCCTTGCTTGTCTTCGCGAATTAAGCGGTTGGCGCGGATCATGGCCTTGATGACTTTTTTGATCTCCGCAGGTTTTTCTTTGATGTTTTTTACGTTCGTGCCCACGCCGATAAAAGGGAAATTGAAGACTTCGTAAGCTCTGGCGAGAACGCTGAAACCCATCTGTTTTCCGATCGCGTCTCCCGGCGGCGCGATGACCGCGACGTCGACGAGATTTTCTTTCAGCCCCGCGAGGCGCGCGCGGTCGGAGCTCAGCACGATGATCTTGAGATCCTTATCCGGATCGACGCCGAAGTGCTTGAATATCATCCGCGCCGCCACGTCGTCGGTGCCGCCGAAGTTGCCGATGCCGAGGATTTTTCCCTTAAGCTCCTTGACCGATTTGTATTCCGGCTTGGCGATGAGCGCGTGCGTCGGCGCGTCGAGCAGGCTCGCGACCGCGCGCAGCGGCATGCCGCGGAGCGCCGCGCGCACGACGGAGCCGAAGAGCAGAGTGTAGCCGATGTCGCCGGTCATGATGGCGGTCACCGTGTTCGGCGTGTTCATGCGGATGATCTCGACTTCCAGTCCTTCGTCGCGGAAGAAGCCTTTTTTCAGCGCCACGCCGGCGGGGAGAAAAGACATATTCAGATTGGTGATCGCAAGGCGGACTTTCTCGGCGGCATCGAGCGCTCGCGCGGGCACGGAGAGGGTGAAGGCGAAAAGGACAATAAAGCAAATTTTTTTCATCTCGTCCCTCAGGCCGCCGCGGTTCCCCGCAGCACTTCGTCCATGCCGCTTTTGACGCCGCGCCTGGCGAGATCTTCCTCGAACATTTTCCGCACGCGCGGGTCCTCGTCGTCGTACTCGATCTGGTCGCCGCCCTGCTTGACGCTCTCCGACGTTCCCCATTGCTTTCGCAGGCCGGGAAATTTTCTGCTGCTGAAAGGCTTCAGCGCCAGATATCGCGCCGGCTCGTTGCCGACGTTGAAGTGCTGGTGAAACCAGCGCTCCGGCGGAACCAGCAGACTCCCCGCGCGCCAGTCGTAGCGCTTGATCTCTTGACCCTCGGGCCACGTCAGCGAGAAGCCCTCGCCCTTCAAGATGATCACGTGCGCGCCGGCGCCGTGCCGATGCGCCTTCTTATACGTGCCGACGGGAAACTGCGAGATGTGCGCCGACATGACGTTGTTGCCCATTTCCAGCAGCGTCATTTTTCCGCCGGCGCCGCGTTCCTTCCGTTCGATCAGCTTGAAGCTGCGGACGTCGCGGATGAAGTTCGTTTCCCTGAAATGCTCCGACAACGACTTCGTATTGCCGCTGAAATAATCCTCTTCGCCGTTGTACCGGTCGGTGAAGGGGTAGTCGCAGTTGAAGACGAAGTCGATGTTGTGAAACAGGTTCAACACCGTGGGCGCGTTCGTCATGGCGAGAAGACGGACCGGCTTGTCGCCTTGTCCGTTGAAATGCTGGTGCCAGGTGTTGAGCGGCGGCGAGAACAAAGAGCCTTCCTGCCATTCGAAAGTCTGCTTCTTTTTTCCGTCGCGCCACACCGTCGTTGCGCCGTGACCGCTGATGACGAACACCAGCTCTTCGAACATCTTCTTCTGAGGATTGAGAGATTTCCCCGGAGGAATTTCTCCGATGTAGCAATCGTTGACACCCTCGGTTCCTTCCAGATTGAGATAGGCCCCTCGGCCTCCGAGACGATTCCACGGTCCCAGCTCCACGTCGCGGATGTCCTCGATGTGGAAGGCGCGGATCACGGGCAAGCCTTCTTTCTCTAAAAATTGTTGGTAGGTGGTCTTGAAACCGAGCTCGTTGGGTTTTTGCGCAGCCGTGGTGCCGTTCATGTTTACTCCCGTCTCGTTTTGCGATTGGCAAAATTTTTGTCTGTTAACTCTGTAGTACGGTCGCATCGCGCCAGTCAAGGTTTGCCTGCTGGTTTCTCTCGCTACACCGCGCTAGGATAGCGTTAAAAAGATAAAGGAGACTTTCTTGAGTTCCTTAACGGGTCGAAAACTTAAATTCCAGATTAGTGAAAAAGCAGGCGAAGTCTCGGCGCTTTTGCTGCGGCCGGAGGGCGCTCGAGCGCTGCTCGTTTTCGCGCACGGCGCCGGCGCCGGTATGCAGCACAAGTTCATGGAGGAGGTCTCGCAAAAGCTCGCGCGCCGCGCCATCGCGACGCTGCGCTATCAATTTCCATACATGGAGAAGGGGAGCAAAAGACCGGATTCCGAGGCGCCACTGACCGAGACCGTGCGCGCCGCAGTCAGCGCATCGAAGAAGCACGCGGGCGAGTTGCCGCTTTTTGCCGGCGGCAAATCGATGGGCGGGAGAATGACTTCGCTGGCGGCGGCGAGGGACCCGCTAGATGACGTGCGCGGGCTTATCTTTTTCGGGTTTCCGCTCCATGCGCCCGGTAAAGCCTCGGCAGCTCGCGGCGAACATTTGACTCGCGTCGCCGCGCCGATGCTTTTCCTCCAAGGCTCGCGCGACTCGCTCGCCGATCTCAAACTTCTCCAACCGCTGTGCAGCCGTCTCGGAAAACGCGCCGAGCTTTTCGTCATCGAAGGCGGCGACCACTCGTTTCACATGTTGAAAAGCTCGGGCCGAAGCGACGAAGAGGTGCTGAACGAAGCCGCGAGTAAAGCCGCAGATTGGATGTCTCGTGTGATTGCGTGAGCGGAATGGCGATTGGTCTGATTACACCGCCTGGTAAGCCGTGCGTTTCACCTTGTCCATGTTCGTACCCTCGATGCGGAGCAGACGCGTCGGCCCGGCACGCCGCGGCGAATGCAGATCGCCTTCATTATAGATGTGCGCCATGCCCGGTTTCAGCGTGTAGGTCCTCAAGCGCCGTACTTTTCCCGGCTTGCCGTTCGCTGCCGGCTCGACTAATTCCCAATCGCTCATCTCGGTCTCGCCGCTCGTCTGGCCGTAGATCGCCCACGACGGGCCGTGGTCGTGCGGGCTGCTTTCCTTGGCGCCGTTGTAGACGTGAGCGAGGATGCAGAAGCCAAGCTCCGGATCTTCGTAGATGATTTTGCGCTCCGTTCCGTTGTCGCTGAAATGAGCGGCGATGAATGTTTGGTCCTTCAGTGCTTCCTCGACCAGCGCGCGAATTTTCTCGCGTCCCTCACGACTGGATTCGGCTTTGAGAATGCGGCGACATTCAGCGGCGAACTGCTCGAGTGTGTAGCTCATATGCCGACGTTAGCTCCAGCGGGCCGAACTTGCAAGATAACAAGTCGGATTCTAGTGTAGCGTCTCACGCTGTTGACACCTTATCCTAAGTTCGACAGGCGAAACGGAGTCTGCCA
>CAYOJC010000068.1:0-25618 GCA_964404195.1 uncultured Syntrophobacteraceae bacterium | reverse complement strand
CGCCTGTCGAACTTAGGATAAGGTGTCAACAGCGTGAGACACTACACTAGTAAGGTAGAAGCGTCCCAGCTCCGGTCTCCAGCGCGCGCCGGTAAAGCCAGTCGGCAATGGCGATGTCCTGGTTGACGAGACCGATGGCGCGCATGAAGATGCGCTCTCGATCCGATTCCCTTCCGGGTTTACTCCCGGCGATCAGTTCGGGAAGCTCCGCATAGACATCCATGTCGGTCAGGAAGCCCTCCTTCAGCATGCGATCCAGATCCGATTTCTTTTTGCAGTGATCCCAGCTATCGACGACGAACTTGTCGACGTTCTTGTAAGCTGCGTTGTCCAATTCCTGATGCTTTCCGATCGAATAGATGAAAACACCTTTTTCCAACCATGCCTCTTGGATGAAAGGTTTCGTCGTCGTAGTGGCGGAAATGACCATATCGACCCCTTCGAGAGCTTCCTCCGTGGTGTCGACGGGCCTGATTTTAATGTGGAGTTCAGCGCTCAGGTCCCGCGCATAACTCTGGCGCGATTCCGGGCTTCGTGACGTCACGCGCACATCTTCTAAATCGAAAGCCTTGGCCATGACAGGCAGCGTCGCGCGCGCCGTGTCGCCGGCCCCCAACAAGGCGAGTTTTGTCGATCCTTTTCGTGCAAGAACCTGGCATGCCACGGTTGCCGCGGCTGCGGTCCTGACGGAGTGGCACCAGTCTTCGTCCATGATCGCGACGATTTCTCCGCCTTCGCGATCGCTGAGAATGAGGATACGTCGAGGTCCTCTGGGAGGTTTTAACGGATCGCGGCTGCCACCTTCAGATTTTATGGCTCTCAAACGAAACCCTGCAACCGACTGCTGACCGAGGGCGCATCCGGTAACCCAGTACTGCCAACCGCTCTCGGGCTTGATCGCCAGGTCTTCGGGGTTCGACCATACGACGCGGCCTTCGTGATGATCGCGCAGCGCTCCCGCCGTGATCTCAATGGCCGTCTTGAGATCTAGAAGATTTTTTACGTCCTGGTTGGAAAGGTAAATGACGCCCTTCGGCTGCATGGTTATCCTATGACCCGGAGCTCTTCCGCCCCGGAGGTGAGAAACTCGGCCCCGTTCTCCGTGATCAGAACGTCCTCCTCTAGATGAACCGATCCCTTGGCTGTCCGGACCTTGGGCTCGAGCGCCAGGATCATACCGGGCCGGTGAACGGCCTTCTCCACTTCATTTAAGGATGGCGGCTCGGCGCGGGCAAGGCCGATCCCATGGCCGATTCTCTTCGGGCTTTCAACTATTGGATAACCTCTTTGCTGCAGCTCGCGGTTAGCGATGCGCGATAGTTCGGCGATCGGTGTGCCCGGCTTCATCGCTTCGCCGCAGCGCCGGATAAGATCACAGGCGACTTGGTGTTCTTTTTTCTGATCCGTGGTCGGCGGTCCGAAGATGGCCATCCGCGTGATGTCGCTGAAATAGCCTTCGTAGCAGGCGCCAAAATCCGCGATCATGCGGTCGCCTTTTTCGTAGCGCCTCTCGTCGTATGCGGTCGATGCGTTCAGCATGAGAAATCCCGGGATACGAGGATTTGCGCCCACTTCGATCATGGCGATAAAAAGACGTTCGGCGATTTCGCGCCGCGTCATTCCGGCTCGGAGCTGCGGCAAACAGCGATCGTAGGCCTTGATGGAAATCTCACAGGCACGCCGCATCGCGGCGGTCTCTTGGGAGGTCTTGACTATTCGCAGCTCACAGAGAGTCGGAGAAGCGTCGAGGATTTCCGCTTTGGGAAGAGCCTCTCTTAGCGCCGAGAGATACGTCACGGGAAACCCTAGCCGTTGGTCCTCTCCGAGCTCGAAACCCAATTTGGCGCTTCCCAACCCCACTTCCTTCAATGAGTTGGGAATTATCTCCTGCGGAAAAGGAACGTCGACATAGCTCCTGACCTCGCCGATCCATGGTAGCGACTGAGCCTTCGCGCGCTCGTTCCCATAGACCAAAACCAGGGGCTTTCCGTCCTTTGGCAAGATGCAGATCTGAGGGCGCATGAGATGATCGAACTGGTAGCTGATGAGGCCGGTAAAATACCAGTAGTTGTCCTTGCCGGACACGACCAGGGCGTCGAGCCCGGCACGCTCCATGAGGGCGCTTGCCCGCTCGTAACGCTCGCGGTATTCACTCTCGGGAAAAGGGGCATCCATCTCGAACCTCCGCTACACTTCAGATCAAAGGGTATACATATCATCCGGTAAACAGCCGTGCAAATTTAGGAGCGCTTTTGCCTTTGTTGACAGTCACCGGAAGGCCCGGCGAGTCTCACTTCTCTTGACTTTCAGCTTTCATATGTTGTATGGCGGCGCTATCAGAGCCTAGGGGAGGATTCAAATGAAGATTCGATTCACTTCCATCCTGTTGGCGGCACTTTCCTTTTTGCTGCCCGTCGCTTCTCTCTCTCAAACGAGCACCGATCCCAAGATCATCGAGGGCGCGAAAAAAGAAGGCGCCGTTATGTGGTACACGTCGATGGCCATCGATCAAAGCAAGGTGGTCGTAGATCGGTTTCAAGAGAAATACCCTTTTATCAAGACCAGCTTCCTGCGTCTGGGGGGAGGCGCACTGATGAATCGGGTGCTGACCGAAGCCAGGGCCGGAAAATCTTTCTTTGATGTAGTGGGTGGCAGAGGGGAGATGATTCAGGCCTTTAAGGAGAAAGGTCTCTTAGCTGGCTATCGATCGCCTGAGACCGCAAGGATCGATCCTGACCTCTTCGATAAGGAGGGTTACTGGTACACATACTACGTCGTTCCTAATGCTCTGGGTTACAACACGAAGCTTGTAAAGAAAGACGAGGTTCCTAAGACCTACGAAGCTCTGTTAGAGCCCCGATGGAAGGGGAGAAAGATCTCGATGGATAACGAAGCGTATCTCCTCCTTCAGGGTCTTGTCTCCGCCTGGGGAAGGGAGAAGGCAGTGGACTACATGAGAAAGTTGGCCGCTCAGGATCCAGTGCTCAGCCGGGGAAACACTGAAAGGGTCACCATGACTTCTGCCGGAGAGTATCCCCTTATCATTGCGTATGCCCACACTGTGGAGAGGGACAAGTTTAAGGGAGGACCCATGGACTGGGTACCGCTCGAGCCCGCTGTGGTCGAAATCGATCCGCTCATGATAGGCGCTAAGGCACCGAACCCCAATGCGGCCAGGCTCTTCCTCGATTATCTCCTCTCCAAGGAAGGGCAGGAAATGCTCTTGGAATTTCAGAGGATTCCAGTTCGGAGCGACGTAGAACCTAAACCTGCACGCCTATTTCGAGGTTATCAGCGGATCGTTGAGCGACCTGACGACTACAAATATTTCGCCGAGAATGTAAAACTCTTCCAGGAGATTTTTAAGACGCGCTAAGCGATGCGATAGTCGGGCGGTCGATGGCTAGCGGAAGAGAATTCCCGGCGGCCAGCGCGAATCGAGCATATATTCGAACAGGCCCCAGACGAGCGCAAACGTACAGGCGCTCATGGCAAGCGAGGTAATCCACCGCTCCTTCCCCTCAACCAAAGCATACAGAAAAACCAAAGCGGGCAGGGCGATCACGATGCCGAATGCCCAGATGGCCAAGGCGCCGCCGGCGAACCACGCAAAAAAAGTCACTGTGCGTTGAAGCTCGACCTTCTTCTCCAACTTCACCTCGTAGACCTCATCCATCTCGATGCCTCCGCCTTTCCCTCCATGACGCCCCTCCCAGTCTGTGGCGTCCCGGTAAAGCTGGACCAGGACCAGGACAAAGCCCGGTAGGGCTGCAATGTAGACCGGCATGAGCTTGGCAATGTAAGGCCACTCCCAACCGGCCCAAACCGCCACCAAGAAGATAGCAAGGAAGAAAAAACCCAAATTGGCTCTCATCTTAAGCGCTCCCCATCGCCCCGCCTAAAGAAGATGGGGATTCCGACTGCCTTTTCAGCCTCCCGCGCAGGGTGAAGAAAAAAGAGGTCGCGGCCAGAATGAGCAGCACGATCACTGCCGGTCGCGCGAGCCAACTAAACCCATAAGCCATCATCGATCGATAGAGGTACTTCTCCATCAGATCGCCCAAGACCAGGCCTAGGATCAAGGCCGGTCTGGGATAGGCAAAGCGCCTCATGAAATAGCCAAGGATGCCAAAGGCAACCACGGCCACAAGATCCAGAGGATCGCGATGGACGCTGAAGGCCCCCATCAGAATGAATATGAAAAGTATCGACACCATGAACGTGTAGCGCAGCTCCGCGAGCTTGGCGAGCTGGCCGGATAAGACAAAGCCGACCAGCGTTCCGATAATCCCCGCAATCCCCTGAATCCAAATGATGCTGTAGATCAAGTCCGGGTTCTTCTTCACCATCTCGGGGCCCGGGAGGAAACCCCAGGCAAGCAAAGCGACGATAAAGAGAGCCGTCGCAACCCCTTGCGGGAATCCCAGCAGCAAGGTCG
The DNA here is from genome assembly GCA_964404195.1 of uncultured Syntrophobacteraceae bacterium. Lineage (GTDB taxonomy): Bacteria > Desulfobacterota > Binatia > UBA9968 > UBA9968 > JAJPJQ01. The sequence continues at coordinate 21,180 of CAYOJC010000068.1, read as the reverse complement.
TGATCAGATCGCCTCCGTCTTTGGCGTCGTTGGCGCTCTCAGGAGCGATCACCCCCCGCACGTCGCCCTTGCCGAAGCTCTCTCTTGCGCCCTTGCAGCTCTGAGCCGCATGGCCGTAGGCAAGCCAGTCCACCACCTGTGAGCCAAGGCCTGGGACAATGCCTATCCAGACCCCCACGAAACTGCAGCGCACCACAAGCCACCACTCGCGCAGGGTATCCTTGACCCCGTCGAAAAGGCTCCCCTTGAGCGGCACCGCCTGCTGCTCCACGCCAAGCTTGGTGAGCGCCAGGTCGAGCGCCGAGGGAATGCCAAAGAGAGCCAGTGCGATGATGCTTATGGAAATACCGTCCAAGAGATAAGGTTGATCGAAGACGAAGCGCATGACGCCGCTTTGCGCCTGTTGGCCGATCATCGCGATCAGAAGACCGAAGGCGGCGGCGATGAGTCCTTTGATCGGGCGCCGCCCGGCGAGAACCGCCACCATGCTCAGGCCCCAAAGCATGACTACGAACAGCTCCGGCGAGCCCATGAGATAGATCAGCGGCTTCGCCGCAGGGACGGCAATAGCTAGCGTTAGGGTGCCGATCAGGCATCCCATCCCCCCGGCCATAAATGACGCGCCCAGCGCGCGACGCGCCTCGCCTCGTTTTCCCATGGGGTAGCCGTCGAGCACGGTGGCCTGGGAGCCACCTCCTCCAGGGATGCCAAAAAGGATCGGAAGATAGGCCGCGCAAATTGCGCTTACAGAGCTGGCGCCTATGAGCAAGGCGATTCCCGTGAGCGGTTCCCACCTGATGACTACCGGCAGCGATATCGCGTAGACCAAAGGCGTCCCGATTCCCTGAGGCGCAACCGCGGTGAAGGTGCCGATGGCGACGCCGACGAGCAGCGCAAACAAAACTTTAAACTGCAGGAGATTCAGAAAACCCTGAGCAGCCGCGTCGAATAACGAAATTTCCAATCGAATCTCCTGAGCAGGCTCTCGTTAATTCGCCGGCAAGGGATTGGGGCCGGCAAGAATTTTTAATAGCTCGATGACTTCAGGGTCGCGCGGAAGCTCCTTGATGCTTCGCTCCAGCACATCCGGCATGACGATTTCAGGATCGTCGCCGGCAAGCTTTTTAAACTCCTTCGGGAATTGCGGATCCTGGAACGTCTTACCCATGGCCTCTTGTAAAATGCCGACCTGTTCTTTGGGCGTCCCGGGAGGAAGTATGAAAGGCGAGCCGATGATCCTGAAAGCGCGCTGCAGCGCGATCAAGTTGCGCTCTTTGTCCGACTGGGCGAAGGACTCAAGTTCCGGGAGATAACCGAACTTATGATGCTTAACGCCCTTGGGCATCTGCAAGACAAGATGCCAGTCCATCATCTTCTTTTCCACCCACTCCGAATTTCGCTGCAACACGCTATCGGCCTGGTTAAACCGGGCGTCCACTTCGCCGCGCAGCAGAGCCGCGTCGATCTCAGGGCTTGCGTAACCCGTGACGAACCGGGCATCCTTTAGTCTTAGTATGTAGGCCGCCAAACGGCCGACATTGTAGTTGCTGTGGCCGACCGATTGCGCCCCGATTCTGAGCCCGGATCCCGCCCGCAGCTTTTCTATGCTGCTAAACCCGGCCTCCTTCCTCGTGTAAAAGAGGAACTGGCCGCCGCCGTCTGGCGATCCCAAGTAGAAAAACTTCTCGGGAACATATTTTACGCCTGCTCCACCCAACACCGCGGTCGAGAGCATCCCGGAACTTACGCTGCCGATGGTCAGCCCGTCGGGCTTAGCTGCCGAAAAGATATGGTTCGCTGCTCTCAACCCACCCCCGCCGGCCATGTATTCGTGGATGATGGTCGGACTTCCGGGAATATATTTCTGGAGAAACTGGGTCACGGCTCTCGACCGCATGTCCCCGGTGCCGCCCGGCTCGCGGCCTTGAATCACGGTGATCGTTTTACCCTGATAAAATGGCGCCTGCGCGAGCACATCCCCGTGAAAAAGACCGACAAGAGCAGCGCCATAGACAAGTCGAGCAAAGGAACCCAATGTTTGTTTACAGTGCATATACAATCCTCCCGATTGGGAACTTCGCTTATCAAGAGCTGTGGGTGGTGTCAAGTTTGCCTTAGAAAAATTTTTCGATGCTCGAAAGAAAATCTACCGAGGCGGCAGCGGATCGGCGCCGACAAGCTTCTTAAACAGTTCGATCACTTCCGGGTCACGGGGAATTTCCCCGATCGCTTTTTCATGCGCTTCGGGAAGCAGAGGCGAGGCCTCGTCGCCAGTGAGTTTTTTATACTCGGCGTGGAATGCCGGATCCCGATAGGTTTTGCGAAAGGCCTCCTGGAGAATTTCTACGCGCTCCTTGGGAACTCCGGGAGGAAGGACAAACGGAGAGCCGGTAACCCTGAATGCGCGCTGCATGCCGACGAGTTTGCGCTCTCGATCGGACTTGGCGAAGCTCTCGAGTTCGGGCAGATGGCCGAACTGGGGATGTTTGTCTCCCTTGGGAGTTTCCACGATCGCATGAAAGTCGACCAGCCCTTTTTCAAGCCACTCGCGGTTCCGCTGGGCGATCGTGTCGGCGCCGGTCGCTCGACCGTCGACCTCCCCGCGCATCAGCGCCGGGTCGATCTCCGCGCCCGCGTAAGCGGCGATGAACTTGGGATCTTTAAGACCGAGAATAAAGGCGAACAGGCGAGCCTCGTTGTAGGTTGAGAAACCGACGGATTGGGCCCCGATCCGGACTCCCGAGGCCGCCCGGAGTTTTTCTATGCTGCTAAAGCCGGCCTGCTTTCGAGTGACAAAGACGGAATGATAGGTGCTGTACGGCGATCCCAGGTAGGAGAACTTGTCGAGATCGTAAAGAACTCCCGTTTCTCCGAGTACCGCGAGCGAAACCATGCCGGCGCTCAGGTTCCCGATCGTGAGTCCGTCGGGACGGGCCGATCTAAAGATATGGTTTGCGGCCTTGCGGCTGCCTCCTCCGGGCATGTACTCGTTTACGATGGTTGGGTTTCCCGGAATATATTTTTGCAAGAGCGGAATCAAAGCTCGTACCCGCAGGTCTCCCGTGCCGCCGGGATCCCGACCGTGAACGATAGTGACGGTCTTTCCCTGGTAGAAGGGAGCTTGGGAAAACACGAAGGTGGGGAAAAGACCAAGCGATAGCACCGCCACAGCAAGCGAGACTCTAAGAAGCCGAACTCTCAACAATTCCATGACCAACCTCCTGATTTCGCAGTTGTGAGTTCCGAGTCAAACCCGAAATCTCAGACACGAAACTAAGAACCGTCATTTCTGCCGGTTAGCGCGGGGGCAGAGGACCGGCGCCTGCGATCTTTTTAAACAGCTCGACAATCTCCTGTTCTCGCGGAAGCTCCTTGATCGCCCTGTCCATCTGCTCCGGCATGAGAGGCGTCGCATCGTCACCGGTAAGCTTTTTGTATTCAATGTGGAAGCCGGGATCGTTAAAGGTCTTGGCGATTGCCTGCTGCAGAATGTTTACCTGCTCTTTCGGGGTCCCCGGCGGCAAGATGTACGGCGAGCCAACCTGCCTGAAAGCTCGAAGCATCGCCAACACCTTGCGCTCCCGTTCCGACTTGGCAAAGTCCTCCACCTCCGGCAAGCGCGCAAAGTCGGGATGCTTATTGCCTTTCGGCACTTCCATAATTGCGTGGAGGTCGATGGCACCCTTGGCTAACCATTCCGGATTACGTTTTAGCAAAGTGTCGGCATTGTTGATGCGGGCGTCCACTTCGCCCCTAGCCAAGGCTAGATCGACTTCAGTACCCGAATACCCGACCACAAACTTCGGCTCTTTGAGCCCCATGAGATAGGCGAACAGCCGGCCAACGATGTAGACGGAATGGCCTACCGATTGAGCGCCAATTCTTACCCCCGTGGCCGAACGTAGCGCTTCCAGGTTCACCAGTGAGCTCTCCCGCCTCGTCATGAAAACCCAGTGGTAGTGGCTGTGCGGCGAGCCAAGATAGATCAACTTGTTGATGTCGTAGAGCACGCCGGTTTCTCCAAGCACGGCGTTAGACACCAGACCGCCGCCGACGGTTCCGATAGTAAGGCCGTCAGGCCGAACGTTCTTGTAGATGTGATTGACGGCCTTGATGCCCCCCGCGCCCGGCATGTACTCGGAGACCAGGGTCGGCTCGCCGGGAATATACTTTTTCAGATAGGGAACGGCGGCCTTGACCATCATATCCGAAGTGCCCCCGGGCGCCGTAGCTTGAATCAAAGTGATGGTCTTTCCCTGGTAAAAGGCGCTCTGCGAAGAGGCAGTCGTCGGGAGGAGAAAAAAGAGAGCCAGCACCGCGCCGCTGCCCATCGACCAAAGCGCAAAGCCACCTTTTCGTGTGCCCATTGTAGATCCCCTTTCGCGCTCACTAAAACTCTTTGGTTGATTGGACTATGCCTGCACCGCGCTGTCAAGATACAATCGCGACTTCTTCGCAGGGCTTTCTTTGAGGAAAAACCTATCGCCTTTTCAGCGCGCCGGCAGGGGCTCTGCGCCCGCAAGTTTCTTGAAGACCTCGATTGTTTCGGGGTCGCGCGGAAGCTCTCGGATATATTTCTCCAGCGCCTCGGGCATGAGCGGAGTGGGATCATCCCCCGTGAGCTTTTTAAACTCTTTGTGAAACTCGGGATCGTTGTAGATCTTCCTCATCGCTTCGCGGAGAATATCCACAAGTTCCTTCGGCGTCCCTGGAGGAAGTATAAAAGGCGAGCCGCCGAGCCGGAACGCGCGGTTTAACGAAATTACTTTTCGTTCGCGATCCGATTTGGCAAAAGTCTCCATCTCAGGCAGCTGAGCAAAACGAGGATGCTTGTCTCCCTTGGGGATTTCGATGATGGAGTGAAAGTCGACTAAACGCTTTTCGATCCAATCGGGCGTGCGCTGCGCTATCGTATCGGCAATGTTCGCCCGGGCGTCGATCTCCCCGCGCATAAGCGCTGCATCGACCTCGGGACCTGAATAACCGGTTACGAACCTCGGTTCTTTCAGGCCGAGGATCCAGGCGAACATCCGGCCGTTCATATAAATGTCGTGCCCGACCGATTGAGCGCCGACTCTTACCCCGGTAGCAGCGCGCAGCTTCTCCAAGTTGCTGAACCCTGATTCTCTTCTAGTTAAAAAGACATAATGGGACGCGCTGTTCGGTGTTCCTAAATAAATAAACTTGTCGAGGTCGTACTGAACTCCCGGTTCGCCCAAGACTGCGTTGGCGACCAGGCCGGCGCCAACATTGCCAATCGTAAGTCCATCCGGACGGGCACCTCTAAAGATATGGTTCGCCGCCTTGCGGCCTCCGGCGCCGGCCATGAATTCCGTGATGACGGTCGGCTGACCCGGAATGTATTTTCTAAGAAAGGAAAAAACCGATCTCGCGCGCATGTCCCCTGTGCCCCCCGGCTCACGACCCTGGACAATGGTAATGGTCTTGCCTTGATAATAGGGCGCTTGCGCAAAGACGGCGGCGGATCCGAGGCTAAGGTAGCTCAACCATACGGTAATAAGCGTTTTAGCGAACGGACCAAATTGGTAAGTTTGCAAATTCATTCTGCCTCCAAAAAAAATGGCAACGGCAATGTTCTGATATCGATTTGCCGCGCCGTTGTCAAACCTAGGCTGGAAGATCTTCGATACCGATGACGCGGGAGATTCTGTCCAGATCGGCCAGCGAATAATAATCGATTTCTATCTTTCCTCGATTCCCCCGATGTACGACTCGAACCTTTGTGCCTAAGCAGCGCTGGAGCTTTTCCGTGAAGGAGCGAAGATCCGGATCCAATAACCCCGCGGCTCTTTTTGTTCTTCTGGCACCTTTGAGTTTCCGGACCAATTTCTCCACCTCTCGCGCTGAAAGCCCTTTGGCGATAACCTCTCGGGCCGCGGCGCTGATCAACGTGTCGCGCTCAAGGGACAGTAGCGCCCTTGCGTGACCTGCCGATAGTTTGCCTTCGATCAAGTCCCGCTGCACTTCTTCGGGCAACTGCAAAAGACGCATCGAGTTCGCCACAGCCGGTCGGCTCTTTCCGACTTTTTGCGCGATCTCTTCATGGGCGAGATGGAACTCTTCTTGAAGACGGCGGTAAGCTTGCGCTTCTTCGATAGCATTTAGATCTTCGCGCTGGAGATTTTCGATGAGCGCGAGTTGCAGAGAGTCGTTGTCGCTCGCCTCTCTGACGACAACCGGAACCTCTTTCAAGCCCGCCTTCATCGCCGCGCGCAGCCGGCGCTCTCCGGCGATGAGTTCGTAGCCGTCCCCGTTGCGGCGCACGATGAGGGGCTGAATTACTCCACGATCGCGGATCGAAGCCGCAAGCTCCTCAAGCTTAGCCTCGTCAAATGCCCTGCGAGGCTGTAGCGCATTGGGCGAGATCCTCCCGACCTCTACAAAGAAATTCGACGCTCCCTTTGGGCCCTCGGCAGCCGGAATCAGCGCGCCAAGCCCTCTACCCAGTCCCTTTTGTATCTGCACGGGGAATCTCCTCTCCGTTCCGAATTAACTCTTTGGCTAGATCCAGATAATTTTGCGCACCGGTCGAATGAACATCGTAAAGCAAAGCCGGTTTCCCATGACTCGGGCTTTCGCTTAGGCGCACGTTGCGATGGATTACCGTGCGAAACAGACGGTCAGGAAAATGCGACCGAATTTCTTCCGCCACTTGGTGCGCAAGGCGGTTGCGGCTATCGAACATGGTGAGCAAAATCCCTTCTAAATGAAGGCCGGGATTTAGTCCTTGTTGCACCAGCTCAATGGTTTCCAGGAGCGACGTTAGTCCCTCGAGCGCGTAGTATTCGCATTGCAAAGGGACAAGAACCGAGTGAGCAGCAGTGAAGGCATTCAGCGTTAAGAGCCCGAGAGAAGGCGGGCAATCGAGAAGGATGTATTCGAATTGTCCCTCAACGGAGTTAAGCGCATCCTTCAATCGCCATTCCCTGCGTTCGGTATTGACCAACTCGATCTCCGCGCCGGTTAGATCCTTCGTCGATGGAGCGATGGAAAGATAAGGCAGCTCGCTAGTTAAAAGGATGTCTGAGAGTGACACTTCGCCAATGAGCGTATGGTAGAGGCTGTGTCTTACGCTCGCCCGTTCGATGCCCAATCCGGTCGTGCTGTTTCCTTGAGGATCGGCGTCGATGAGAAGTGTTTTCTTTTCAGCTACGGCCAGTGAAGCACCCAAGTTTACCGCCGTCGTAGTCTTGCCAACGCCTCCTTTTTGATTTGCTATCGCTATGATTTTAGTCAAAAATATCCTGTTAAATCAATAAGTTAAGCTAACAATGATAATAGCTTTAGCACAGTATGTTGGAATTTGGAAGAAAATAATTGTTTCACGTGGAACCCGGAATCTTAAGATCACCCAAGAACGATCAAGCCGGTTTACGTTTCTTAAGATGAATGGAAAGAAGAGAAATTGCAGACGGAGTCATTCCAGCAATTCTTAAAGCTTGTCCCAAGGACCGAGGGCGTATTCGAGCTAACTTCTCTCGCGCTTCGCTCGACAGACCGGTAACTACCGAATAGTCGATATCCCCTGGTAATCTAACCGTCTCTAGATTTTTGAACCGACTAACGGCTTCCAGTTGTCGCTTGATATAGCCGGCGTATTTAATCTCGATTTCAGCTTGACTGGCTACGGGACATGGAACATCCGCCAGATCAGAAGATAATTCGGCAAGATGAGCGAAAGATATTTCCGGACGACGAAGCAATTGCGCTAGCGAAGTTTGACCTCGCAAGGGCGCAGAGTTCCAGGATTCGAGTCTTTGATTGGCGCCTTCCGTAGGATTGATTAAACTCTCCGCCAGACTTTTCACCAGTATGGAAGACTCCTTTTTCTTTTTGTCCATACGATCGTAGGATTCTTGAGTTGCGAGTCCGATCTTATAACCTAGCTCGGTTAGACGAAGATCTGCATTATCCTCCCGCAATAGAAGACGATATTCAGCCCGGGAAGTAAACATCCTGTACGGCTCCCCTTCCGTGCCTTTTGTGACCAGGTCGTCAATGAGTACGCCTATGTAGGCCTCGTTCCGGCTAAGGATTATAGGATGGTTACCCCGTATACTTAGAACGGCGTTGATTCCCGCCATGATTCCCTGAGCGGCCGCCTCCTCATATCCTGTTGTTCCGTTTATTTGCCCGGCATGATAGAGACCCCTAATAAACTTGGTTTCAAGAGACGGATAGAGTTGCGTAGGTTCTACGTAATCATACTCAATCGCATAGCCAGGGCGCATGATCTCGGCATGTTCTAATCCTTCAATGGAATGTACCATTTCAAGTTGAGCGTCGAGCGGCAGACTAGTTGAAATACCGTTAGGATAGACTTCGACGGTCTCCAGGCCTTCCGGTTCCAGGAAAATCTGATGTCGTTCTTTATCGGCGAAACGAACCACCTTGTCTTCAATAGACGGGCAGTAACGGGGTCCACGGCTCTTGATTGTTCCTGAATACATTGGCGAACGGTGCAGTGAAGAACGTATAATTTCATGTGTCCTAGGATTGGTGTAGGTGATATGGCAAGGCACCTGTTTCTGCACGATATGATCGGTCGAAAAAGAAAACGGAATGGGCGGATCGTCGCCGTGTTGCGCTTGAAGTCCGGAGAAATCGATCGATCTGGCATCGAGTCGCGGGCATGTTCCGGTTTTTAGCCTACCAATGTGAAATCCATATCCCATGAGCGATCCGCTCAGCCCCTCTACCGCGAAATCCCCAGCTCTGCCAGCCGAATAATTTTTGTCGCCCACGTGTATGAGGCCCTTAAGAAATGTGCCTGTAGTTAAAATTACCCTGCGACCGTAAAACATTTCACCGATCTGGGTCTCGACTCCCTGAACTTCATCTTCTTCTACCAAAAGACGCTCAACACTGGCCTGCCTTATTGTAAGATTAGGGCAATTCTCAAGAACTCGCTTCATTCGCTGACGATAGAGCGCTTTATCAGCTTGTGCTCGCGACGCGCGAACCGCCGGGCCCTTCTTGGTGTTCAGCACACGAAACTGGATTCCCGTTTCATCGATGGCTCGCCCCATCTCGCCACCGAGAGCATCGATCTCCTTTACAAGATGCCCCTTACCAATTCCCCCAATGGCCGGGTTGCATGACATCTGACCGATGTGATCGAGATTCAAAGTCAGCATCAGAGTTCTTGCGCCCATTCTGGCGGCAGCCAGGGCGGCTTCAATGCCCGCATGACCGGCACCGACCACTATAATGTCAAAAATGGTTTTCTTGGTTAACATTGTTTCACGTGAAACATTCGAATTCTAATATAATTAAAAATATAACATATTATTTTCCTATACAGAATTTAGTAAAAATGTGTTCTAAAATATCGTCATGAAAAACCGAGCCAATAACTTCCGCCAACCCATCTTTTGCTTCGGCCAAGTCAACCATTACGAGATCCGGAGCAACTCCAGACCGAATCGCCCTTATCGAGGCATTAAGACCGTCTATAGATTTCTCAAGAGCCGCCTTGTGCCGTAGGTTGGTCAAGACCACCTCAGGCTCAGTTGGCGTATCGAGAAGCAGTTCACGCAACGCGTTCTTAAGCTCGCTGATTCCTTTTCCATCTCTCGCCGAAACAAATACGCTCTCTTTATCAGTGCCTGCCTCGGCGGCAATCAAAGCAGCGTCGAGCCGCTGCGGTAGATCGCTCTTGTTGATCACCAGAAGCCCTTTTTTCCCATTTACAGCATTCAGAATCAACGCGTCTTCCGCATTAAGGTAGGTAGATCCGTCGAGCACAACCAGAGTCACGTCCGCCGCTTCGAGACGCCTGCGGGAGAATTCAATACCAGCCGACTCGACCGGGTCGTTGGATTCGCGAATTCCGGCAGTGTCCCACAAAATCACCGGGAGCCCGCCTAAGTTGACGCTTTCTTCAATGACATCCCTGGTCGTTCCCGGCATAGCTGCGACAATGACACGCTCCTCACCGAGTAAAGCGTTCAGCAGGCTCGATTTTCCTACGTTCGGCCGACCCGCAATGCAAACTTTTGCGCCTTCACGAAATAATCTGCCCCATTCATAGCTAGAGACGATACCGGCGATCTTCTCCCGCAAGTTCACAATCTTTTGGACCAATTCCTCTCGCTGTAGAAGTTCTATATCTTCTTCTGGAAAGTCGATGGCCGCTTCGACTTGCGCCAGGATATCCAGAAGCTCTTCGCGCAGACCTGTAACCCATTTCGATAGTCCGCCGTGCATTTGTTGCACGGCCAGTTTCATTCCCGTCTCCGTACGCGCCTGTATAACGTCAAGAACAGCCTCCGCCTGGGCGAGATCAAGACGGCCGTTAAGAAAAGCTCTTTTGGTAAATTCCCCCGGGTCTGCGTGGCGCGCACCGCAAGAGAGCACCAGTTGTAATATCCGACGCGTCAGTAATGGACCGCCATGACAATTAATCTCGGCGACATCCTCTCCTGTATAGCTGCGCGGCTTCCGCATCAGGGCGAGGAGCACTTCGTCCAGAACTTCGCCGGTTTTCGGGTCCCGTACGGCGCCATGGTGTAGAGTATGCGAGCGTAACGCGCCGTTTTTTCCGTTCGCGCGCGAAAAGATTTTACCGGCAATTTGTTCAGCCTGCGGACCGCTCATCCGCACGATCGCCACGCCACCTTCGCCCGGCGGCGTAGCCACGGCCGCTATGGTATCCTCTTCGTACATGAAAAATATGCAACATCCTAACAACTTTTCAGTCGAAGGCAATAACAACTACTACGCGAAGATGCTTACGGACTCTAGAACGAGAAATAGGGGACGGGCGAGGCTAACACGATGCGGCGGTGAGATTCGCCGCCGCGCTTCGTTCAGTCTAGGCTCAATGCTTTTTGCCGCAACGACAATTCTTCGCTGCCGGAGAAAGCATATCGGCTCAATGCCTCGGGACAGAGCGCGATCCCTAACCCGGCTCCCTCTGGAGGCGCCATGTAGCCGTTCTGAGCATTCAATGGATTGCGGAGAAGCTCCGTGCGTAGCGGGTTGTACGTGCAATCCAGCTCCATGACGACGCTGTTTTTCAGCGCAGTCGCAAGATGCAAGCTGGCGGCGAGCGCCACCGCGTCGCCCCAAGTATGAAACGAGACGGGCAAACCATGAACCGCCGCGAGCGCAGCGATGCGCCTCACCTCGCTAATTCCTCCCGCGCGAGCGACATCGGGCTGCAAAATATCGACCGCGCTGCGCGGACCCTTTCCATATCTTCTCGCAGATCAAAGCCGAGTTTGATCTTGATTCCCTTGAAGCCTTGCGCGGCAAAGGCTAACGCTCGTTTTACGACACTGTCTGTTTCTTCGGGATAGAGCGCGGTCGCATAGACTTCGACCTTCGTTCGCTGAGCGCCACCTAATAACTTGTAGATCGGGAGGTTCTCCGCTTTTCCGCGGATATCCCACAAAGCGGTGTCGAGACCGCTCAGCGCCACGACGCCGGCACCTCTGGAGCCGAACTGCCGTACGCCGGCACCGAAGTAAGCCTTGTCCCACACCTCTTCGATTTTCGTTGGGTCCATTCCCAACACGGCCGGCTTGAGAACGTTGTCGATAATATATTCGATGATCGTCCCGTTGCCGGAGCAGGAGCCGACGCCGCTGATCCCCGCGTCGGTTTCGACTTGGACCAGCACAGTGGTGCGAGAAGTTCTCAGCCCGCTACGGCTTGTCAACTGAGCTTCGCTAGGAATGTCCGCCTTGAGTCGGATCGCCCGTACGTCGGTGATCTTCATGCCGCTAGCGAAAATATTTGTGATACTCGTTGTTGAACCGGTTATAGTCCTCGCTCGAGGCCGGATTGAGGACTAACAGCTTGTGTCCTTGAATCAGGTTGGCAGGATCGGGAAAGACATCTTTGCGCGCCGGAATCCGGCTGAGCCCCCGCATCACTTCTTGTCCTTCTTTCGAGAGAACGAAATCGACAAACAGCCGTCCGGCCGCCGGGTGCGGCTGCTTCGCAGTCGTAGCCATCACGATCGAATAGACAAAATGCGGCTCAAGCGGCACCCACTCGATCGGCGCGCCAAGCTTCTTGTACTCCTCCACGCTGGTCGGATACTGCGAGACCACCAAGGGAAACTCGCCCGCCACCAAAAGTTGCCCAGTGATGGTATTTCCTTCGCGCGCCTGAATATCTTGCTTATTCAGCGCCTCCATGTACTTCTTGCCTCGTTCCTCGCCCATCATCTGCAGCATCGCCGCGTACCATTCGGTCTTGTTGAGATCCATGCCCATCTTGCCTTTCCATTTGGGCAGGAGAAGATCCTGATAACTCCTCGGGACCTCTTCCGGCTTGACCATCCGAGTATTGTAAGCAATGGTCATGGCGTTGAGGTACACCGCAGTCCAGTATCCCGCCTTGTCTTTCAACGAATCGGCGTAGGCGGCCCGCTCGGGAGAAAGATATTTTCCCAACAATCCGCGCTGCTGCAACGTCATCACCGGAAAAATGCTCGACTGGTAGACATCGGGCAGAAACTGGCCCGCCCCCACCTCGGTGAGATATTTAGCCAGCAACTTGTCTTTCCCCGCCCGGAAATATTCGAACTTTATGAAGGGATACTTTTTTTCAAATGCAGCCTTGAACGCGTTGGCGTCGGCTGCCGAATAAGCGGCGTAAACGACAACCTTGCCTTCTTTTTTAGCCTCTTCGATAACTTTGGCCCGATCGGTTGAAATCGTCTGGGCGTCGATGAACTCTGCGGCAAAAATCAGGCTGCACACAACAAGGGCAAACCAGATGGCTCGTCGCATAACTCCTCCGTAGACTGGCGGCAAAGACTATGATCTTATAACTCAACACAAGCGATCAGGAAAGGAGCGCTACAATGGGGAATGTCGGCCTCTGCTTTGTTAATCCGGCGCCGCAGATTCAGCCGGGCTATGTCACAACGGTAGCCGAAAAATGCGAGGAGATTGGGCTCCATTCTCTTTGGGTGCTTGACCGGCTAGTCTACGACAATTTGGAGCCGCTCACGGTTCTCGCCGCCGCCGCCGCGGTCACGTCCAAGATCAGGCTCGGAACTTCAGTGCTTTTGGCGGCGCTGAGACATCCGACGTTGCTGGCAAAAACCGTAGCAACTCTCGATTTTCTCTCGTCGGGACGCGTAACATTGGGGATCGGCTTTGGGAGCAGAGAAAACGATTTTACTGCAGTCGATATACCCTACGAACACAGAGGCAGCCGGGCGGTAGAGCTTATAGGATTGATCAAGAGGCTCTGGACGGAGGAAGCCGTAACGCACAAGGGAAAATTCTACCAGCTTGAGAATGTCACTGTCGGTCCACGCCCGATCCAAGCTCCGCACCCTCCTATCTGGACGGGCGGCAGCGCCGAGACCGCGCTCAAGCGCGCCGGTCGCATGGCGGACGGCTATATCTGCGGCAGCTCGGCTATCCAGGAATTCCCGGCATTGTGGGAAAAGATATCCGGCTTCGCCTCAGCCGCGGGGCGCGATCCGAGCAAGATGGCAAGGGCCGGCCTCACCTTCATGGCCATCGACGAGGACAAAGCGAAGGCGGTTGCTGTATGCGAGGCCTATCTGCAGCGTTACTACGGAAAGGTCCGAATGGATGTCGAGAAGCATCTGGTCGTCGGCGCGCCTGAAGCATGCGCCGAGCGCATTCGCTCATTCTTTGCCAAGGGATTGGATACGCTGATCGTCGGCGCGGTGCGCGCCGACTTAAAGCAGATCGATCTGTTCGGTGAGAAGGTCATGCCGCTGGTAAGTCAAAAATAGCGGAGAGGAAAAGGCGCCCGATCTATTTTTTCCCCATGCTTTGAGACCATTCGTAATCACGGTTGGTGTAGGCTTCGGCCGGCATAATCGATTTAACCCCGCGCTTGGCCAGTTCTTCCTCGAATTTTTTCCGGATGAACGAATCCTCATCGGTATATTCGATCTGGTCCTTCGCCCGGTCCTCGATCTTTTCCGCGTGACCGTGGAACTGCATCGGTGGATGGAGCGCTAGGTATCGTGCCGGACCGCCGCCGGCATTGAAATGCTGGTGGAACCATTTGTTCGGCGGCACCAGCATGCTGCACTCGTGCCACGGGCAAACGATCTTCTCTTTTCCTTCCTCCCACATGATCGAGTAGCCTTCGCCCGCGGGAATGACGATCGCGCGGCCCGGCCCGTGGCGATGGGCTTTCTTATAAGTCAGCGGCGCGAAGACCGACATGTGCGCCGAAACTTCGGAGTTCGGGAATTGTATGTAAACGCTCTTGCCGCCGGCGCCTCTTCTCTCGTTCGCGTCGAGTTTTTCCCAGGCCTTCATATCCGGAAAAAAATTCCCGTACCAGAAAACGCGGAGCCCCAAGGCCTCGTCAGCCTCCGCCGCCTGAACCATTTTGGCTTCGGAATAAAATTCTTCCTGCTCCGACAGATCGTCGGCCGAGGCGCGCGGGTTATTGAAAAAAAAGTCGGGATCGGGAACAGCCGACAATCCCAGCGGCAGATAGCTGTAGTGCAGCAGCCTGACCGGCTTGTCCCCCTGCATGTTGCTGAACGTGTGGTGCATGCCGTGCGGAACCAAAAACATGCTGTGCTGCTGCCACTCGAAGCTTTTCTTGGCGCTGCTGCCGTCATACCAGACTGTGGTGAGACCTCTTCCCGACGCCACATAGACGACTTCATCGAGAGAAAACTTAAACGGCTTGGTCGTTTCGCCCGCGGGAACCTCGCTGAGTCGCGTCGAGCTGACACCCTCCTGTCCCATCAACTGGATGAAAGCGGTCTGAACCTGGCGCTCTTCCCACCAGCCGAGCTTGGCGGTTCGGAGATCGTCGATAAAAAATCCCGTAATGATAGGAACGCCGGTGGATTCCATCCAGTAGTCGTAGGTAAATTTTTTGCTCCACATTTGGCGCTGTGGTTTGAATGGTGCTTTGGCCATCTCTTTCTCCTTAACCGCTCAGTTTTAATTCAGCTTGGTTCCGGGGAACATCAGGGACTTGACGGTGACCGGGATGACTTCCGTTATCCCCATAGGCTCGCCGATGTCGATGAAATCCAAATCTCCCACCTCGATGCCGTCGATCGCAATAATCTCCCGCTCCAGCTTGAGCTCCTCTTTTAAGATCGCCCCGAGCGATTTTGCGACATCGAGATCGAGCGCGAGATAGAGCGGACTGCGGCCATTCTCAGCGCTTTTGCAGATTGCGGCGATTCCCTCAGCCACGGCTCTGATGGCCTTGTAATCCAATTCTCCTTCGAGAGACACGGAGAGCGCGAGTCCGGAAGCCCAGGAAGTTAGATCGAACTTCGCCAGCGACTGCTTCAACGATTCGAGCACCGGGCGACCTTGCTTCAAGGTTGCGCGCACGACCTTCAAACCGAAAACCGGCAACACCGCGGGGTCCGAGATATAGCTCGTGTTGCCGCTTGCCTGCACCGTGTATTCGCCGGCGCCGATGACCGTAGCCCGAATGCCTTCGATCGGCTCCCTGAGGAGGTTCTTGTTGGGGATTTTGTTGAGGTACTCTCTGACGCATTTTCCCAAGATCGGCCCGACGTCGCCGTAGGAATTTCGGTCGCGGTCGTAGACGTGCTCGGACACGCCGCCGGAGAAAACGATGTGGTCGATCTGATCGAATCCGTGGTAGTGGCTGAACGGCGGCGTCACCATGAGCTGTTTGGCCAGAGGAGAAGACGGCTCGCGCTCGATCAGCTCGAAGAGAATTTTCGCCATCAAAGCGGCGAACTCTTCTTTTTGCTTCTTGGTTATTTTTTTCCCCAGTAGGACGCTATGGCCGAGCTCTGCCATGAGGATTTTCCCGGTGTCTTCGATACGCGTCACCGTATCCGAGTCGTCGAAAGCGATCAAACGCGCGCCGATGTTGACCGCCGCGGTTTGCGTCACGGCGCCGTTTTCAACCAGCGTGAATTTGGTCGTACCGCCGCCCATGTCGACGTTGAGGATCGTCTTGTGCTCGGACTTCGATAGATCGACCACGCCGCAGCCGTACGCGGCCAGCAGCGCCTCATGGTTGTGTCCCGCCGCTGCGCAGATGAATTTGCCGGAAAATTTGGCGAAATATTCGACAATCGGCTGCGCGTTTTCTTTCTTGAGAGCTTCTCCGGTGATGATGACGGCGCCCGTGTCGATATCCTCCGGCCTGAGCTTGGCTTGCTTGTAGGCGTCCTCGATGAATCGCTTGATCTTCTCGATGTCGATCACGGTTCCGGAAATATAAGGCGTCAGTATGATATTGGAGCGGAAGGTCACTTTTCTGTCGCTGACTTTGAATTTTCCCGAGAGCGACGCGCCTTCGCGCCTCAAGGTCAATTGAGAAAAAACCAGATGGGAAGTCGAAGAGCCGATGTCGATACCCACGCTTTTGAGCGTGAACATCTCCAGCCCCTCAATGTCTTCGACAATGGCGTCCGGCGGAATTTCGAAATGTTCGTGGTCTTCGTCGAGGTCGTGCATGAATTACTTTGCTTAAGAGAATTGGATATTATTGCTTGCCCATGGCTTTGGACCACTCGAAGTCCCGGTTCTTGTAGGTCTCGTCGGGCATGAACGAGGTGAGTCCTCTCTTGGCCAGCTCTTCCTCGAACTTCTTGCGCACGAACGGGTCCTCGTCGGGGTATTCGATCTGGTCTTTGGCGCGGTCCTCGAGCTTTTCCGCGTGGCCGTAAAACTGCATCGGCGAATGGAGCGCCAAATAGCGCGCGGGGGTCGCGCCGGCATTGAAGTGCTGATGAAACCACTTGTTCGGAGGCACGAACATGCTGCACTCGTGCCACGGCACCACGACTTTCTCTTTGCCCTCTTCCCACATGATCGAGTAGCCCTCGCCGGCGGGAATCACGATGACCCTTCCCGGGCCGTGGCGGTGCGCTTTCTTATAGGTGCGCGCCGCAAAGACCGACATATGGGCGAACATCTCGCAGTTGGGAAAAAGGATATATACGCTCCTGCCACCTGCGCCTCTTCTCTCGTTGGCGTCGAGCTTTTCCCAGGCCTTCATGTCGGGAAAAAAATTACCGTACCAATAAACCTGCCGTCCTTTGGCATCGGCGCCCTGCGGCAGATGGACCATCTTCGCCTCGGAGTAATATCCTTCGTGCTCCGCCAGCTCGTTCGGGCTCTGATATGGATTGTTGAAGAAGAAATCCGGATCGGGAACAGCCGACAGCGCCAATGGAAAATAGCTGTAGTGCAGCAGCCTGACCGGTTTGTCGCCCTGCATGTTGCTGAGCTGGTGGTGAGAGCCGTGGGGAATTTGAAACATGCTGTGTTGCTGCCACTCAAAACTTTTTTTCCCGCTGTTGTCGTACCAGATATTGGTCAGCCCGCGGCCGGAGACCACGTAAACGACCTCGTCGAGGGCAAATTTAAGCGGCGGCAGAGTCTGGCCCGGAGGGATCTCCGTAACTCGTGCGGCGCTCACGCCCTCCTGGCCCGCAAGCTGGATAAAAGCGCTCATAGCCTGGCGCTCTTCCCACCAGCCGAGCTCGATGGTTCTCAAGTCCTGAATATAAAACCCTCGGTGGATCGGGATTCCGACCGACTCCATCCAGTAGTCGTAAGTGAAGAGCTTGCTCCACATCTGGCGCTGAGGCTTGAACGCGGGTTTAGTCATGAAATCGTCCTCTTGCTGATTCTATCTTCTCGCCTCTTTGCTTGCTACCTGCAATCGCACCAGGGCCCGCTTGAGCGCGGCCTCGCAAGCGGCGAATTCGCGGTCTTCCGGGCCGAGCGCGGTAATTTTTTTCTCCACCCGCTCTTTCGCTCGATGAGCGCGCTCGATATCGATTTCCTCGGCAAACTCCGCGGCATCGGCCAGCACCGTCATGACATTGTTCAGTACTTCGGCATAGCCGCCGCCGATGGCGAGGCGAGTCCGCTTGGCGCCTTGTTTATAGCTCAACTCTCCCGGCGCAAGGAGAGTCAAAAAAGCGATGTGATTCGGCAGCACGCCGAACTCTCCCAAAACACCGGGCGCGGTGACTTCATCGACCTCTTCGTCCAAGAGCAACCGGACGGGCGTTACCAACCTCAGTCTAATTTTGTCCGCCATAATGTTATTGTGCCGCCATCTTCTTGGCTTTTTCCACCGCCTGCTCGATGGTGCCGACCATGTAAAACGCCTGCTCCGGAATGTCGTCGTGCTTTCCGTCTACAACTTCCTTAAACCCTCGAATCGTATCCTTCAACTCGACGTAGGCGCCCGGCGTCCCCGTGAAGGCCTCGGCGACATGGAACGGCTGGGAAAGAAACCGCTGGATTTTCCGCGCGCGCGCGACCGTGAGCCTATCGTCTTCGGAAAGCTCGTCCATGCCCAAAATCGCGATGATGTCCTGCAAATCTTTGTAGCGCTGGAGAATCACTTGCACCTGGCGCGCGACGTCATAGTGTTCCGCGCCTACCACGTGCGGATCTAAAATCCGGGAAGTCGAGTCCAGCGGATCGACCGCGGGATAGATTCCCAGCTCGGCGATCTGCCGCGATAGAACCGTTGTCGCGTCGAGATGGGCGAAGGTCGTGGCCGGCGCCGGGTCGGTCAAATCGTCGGCCGGGACATAGATCGCTTGAACCGAGGTGATCGATCCTTTGCGCGTCGAGGTGATCCGCTCTTGCAGCTCGCCCAGGTCGGTGGCCAACGTCGGCTGGTAGCCGACGGCCGATGGCATCCGGCCGAGAAGCGTGGAGACCTCCGAGTTCGCCTGCGTGAAACGGAAAATGTTGTCGAGGAAGAGAAGCACGTCTCTGCCTTCGTCGTCGCGGAAATACTCCGCCAGCGTCAACGCCGTCAGCGCGACGCGCGCGCGCGCGCCGGGCGGCTCGTTCATCTGGCCGTAGACCAATGCGGCTTTGTTGATGACGCCCGATTCTTTCATTTCGAGCCAGAGGTCGTTGCCTTCACGGGTGCGCTCGCCGACGCCGCCGAAGACGGAGTAGCCGCCGTGCTTCAGGGCAACGTTGTTGATCAGCTCCATCAGAATGACGGTCTTGCCGACGCCGGCGCCGCCGAACAAACCGACTTTTCCGCCGCGGGCGTACGGCGCCAGGAGATCGACGACTTTGATGCCGGTTTCTAAAGCCTGAACTTTAGTGTCCTGATCGACGAACTCCGGAGTTGGACGGTGGATGGGATATCTTTTTTTGGCATGAATCGGGGCGCCTTCGTCCACGGGCTCGCCGATGACGTTGATAATCCGCCCGAGCGTCTCCTCCCCGACCGGAACCGTAATTCCCTCGCCGGTGTCCATCACGTCGATCCCGCGGACCAGCCCCTCGGTCGCATCCATGGCGACGCAGCGCACCGTGTTCTCGCCCAGGTGCAGCGCCACCTCGAGAACGAGATTCCATTTCTCCTCGCTGATCGCCGGGTTGCTCACCTTGAGCGCGTTGTAAATCGGCGGCAGCGCGCCGTCGGAAAATTCGACGTCGACGACGGCTCCCAGCACCTGGGTAATTTTGCCCATGCCCATATTGTTCATGCTTCAAACCCCCTGAACATCGATACTGGTTACTGGTTATTAGTTACTCGCAAATCCCTAAGGCTTGCCGCTCTATGGCAGTTTTCTTAACCCAGTAACCAATACACGAATAACCAATAACGTCTTTAGTTACTTCAATGCTTCCGCCGTCCCGACGATCTCCATCAGTTCGCGCGTGATCGACGCCTGCCGTGCCCGGTTCATCTGCAGCGTGAGCGTGCCCATCATCTTCGAGGCGTTGGTGGTCGCGGAATCCATCGCCGTCATACGCGCGCCGTGCTCGCTCGCCGTCGCTTCCAAAAGCGCGCGGTAAATCGCGACCTGGACAACTTTGGGCAGAAGGCTCGCCAGCAGGGCCTCGACGCCGGGCTCGATCAGATACTCGACCAGCTGTTCGGTTTTTTCAGTCTCGGCCACGGACACGGGAAGAAGCTTCTCCAGCGTCGGGACCTGCGAGAGCGCCGAACGAAAGCGGCTGTAGAGAATATAGACGGCGTCGGTCTCGCCTCTGATGAATCGGCCGATCGCTTTTTCGGCAATCTCCCCCGCCAGCTCTTCGGCGGCGACGGCCAGTATATTTATGTAGCGGTCGGAAATCGTGGCTTTGCGCCGGCGAAAATGGTCGGCGCCCTTGCGTCCGACGAGCACTAGCTGGATCTCTTTGCCGGCGCCCTCGCGCCGAATAAAAGCTTCGGCCGCGCGGATCAGATAGGCGTTGTAACCGCCGCAAAGACCGCGGTCGGAGGTCAGGAGCAAAAGATCGATGCGCTTTTCGTCGCTCAAACCAAGCAGTGGATGCGTCTCTCGAGAAACTCTGGCGGCGAGATTTTTAAACAGGTCGGTCATTTTTTCGGCGTAGGGGCGCGCCTCGACCGCCGCCTCCTGCGCGCGCCGCAGCTTGGCCGCAGAGACCATCTTCATCGCCTTGGTGATCTGCTGCGTGTTGCGGATCGAGCCGATCCGCTTGCGTATGACCTTGAGAGTCGCCATTTACGCCTTGAACGTTCCTTTAAACTCTTGCAGCGCCTTGTTGATCTTGGCGCGGAGATCGTTATCCAACTCGCGCTTTTTTAGAATATCGGCGAAGATGTCCGGGTGCTTCGACTCGATGAACGAAAAAAGCTCCTGCTCATATTTTTTGAGCGCGTTAAGCGGCAGCTCGTCGATAAAACCATTAGTGCCGGCAAAAATGATGATCACCTGCTTCTCGACCGGCAGCGGCTCGTACTGACCTTGCTTCAAGAGTTCGACCAGCCGGCTGCCGCGATTCAACTGCCGCTGGGTCGCCTGGTCCAAATCCGATCCGAACTGGGCAAAGGCCGCCATCTCACGGTACTGCGCCAGCTCGAGACGAAGGGTTCCGGCGACTTGTTTCATCGCCTTGATCTGCGCGTTGCCGCCGACGCGGGAGACCGAGATGCCGACGTTGATGGCCGGCCTGACGCCGGAATAGAAGAGATCGCTTTCCAAAAAGATCTGCCCGTCGGTGATGGAGATGACGTTGGTCGGGATGTAAGCGGAAACGTCGCCCGCCTGCGTTTCGATGATCGGCAGCGCCGTGAGCGAGCCGCCGCCGCGCGCGTCGCTCATTTTAGCGGCGCGCTCCAATAGCCGCGAGTGAAGATAAAACACGTCTCCGGGAAAGGCTTCGCGCCCCGGCGGCCGGCGCAGCAGCAAAGAAAGCTGGCGGTAGGCGACGGCATGCTTGGAAAGAT
>CAYOJC010000067.1:0-25729 GCA_964404195.1 uncultured Syntrophobacteraceae bacterium | reverse complement strand
AAAAATGAAACGCCCGATATAGTTGCCAGGGCCATAGTGTAATTTGCCAACGGTAGTTTTTCAGTGAGAACTAATTAGGAGCCAGGCTTCCTGCATCCGGACGGGCACAACGCGAACGTAATACTTTCTGCCTATCTCTGCGGCAACTCTCTCCATGGCCTCTTCGATTTCCCGGTAGCGCAAATCAGGATTCTGATTCTCGGCATCCCTATGCACAAACAGCACGTCGCAGGGATAAAGCTTTAAAGCTTCCAGGATTCTACTGGGGAGATAACGTGGTGGGTTTGGCAGACGACGAAGGTCGGCCCACTCCAACTGTATGGTTGTTAGTTGCATGTGCTGCCGGAGGGACCACCTTAGGATGGGGATCAAAGCGGCGTCACTAGGGCCATCGGCAAGGAGAGTGAATGTGAGCTCGCTCATTCGTCTGTGCGAGGCAATGGCAACCACGGTTGAAGGTCTTCGCGATCGACCACACGCTTGCGCCTAGCACGACTTTCAGCTAACGCCTTGGCGCCCATCCTTGCCAAAAAGGGTTCCAAGACCGAGTCGCGTGGCGAGACTGGGTTTAAATAGGAAATCAGCTTGCCCTTTGCCACAATGTGCTGCGGATCACCGCTCTTTACACGCCACGTATCCGGCAGATGCCCGAACACAGCCTTACGAAGGCTGCGTCCTTCGTGCAGATCTTCTTTTATCCCGGCCACCAGCAGGGTATCGTCCGGAATCTCGAGAACAACAGAGGGGGAATGGGTGTTGATGATGACCTGCCGAAGCGGATTGCTTTCATCGATGGGAACGGTGGGATCTACAGCAATGTCCTGGAGCAACTCTAACATAGCCGGTATCCTCTCCGGATGTATACCGTTCTCCGGCTCTTCGAGGCAGATGACCCCACGGGCAGCAGGGTCAAGCTCCATCACGGTCAACGCGAGAAATCTTAGTGTGCCATCAGACAGCGATCGGGCGGGATACGATGTTCCGTCCCGCCCTGCTACCTCTAGCGTTAAGATCTCGCGCTTCTCATCTCGATCCACCCGCACAGATCCAACGTCATCGATCAACTCGCTGAGCCGATTTGCGACTTGACAGTAGAGCCGATCGGGATCGGCTGCGCTGTTGCTGTCTCCGTTGTTTGACGCATAGGCGAGGTGGTAAAGAGTCGCTGGAAGGTGCCGCCCGTTGGAGTCAAGATGATAGGGCGCGTTCACGTTGTCCGGCTCCCTTAAGGCGGAAGGCTCAAGCTGTAACAACTGCCACGCCTCCATTTCACGGCGCGCGCAGAGTGCAGTTGGGCTTTCGGCGGCGTTCGCTACCGATAGGATTGTCCTTGGTTGATGAGCGGGATTGCTTACTGCGCGCCCCCGGCCACCGCCATCCTGATGCAGGTTGATCACTCGGGCGCTACCCTCCCCGGTGGTCGAAATAAATGGGGCCGCCCGTCGAATAACATTAAGAGCCGATCCCTGCCACTTGGTGCTATGTTCAAACAGAATATTCTTTCGCGCCTCCTTTAGGTGAATGTGGACTAGCTCCTCCTTCAAGATTTCCAGCGGACCTACAAACCCATTCTCTGCAGGGTACTGGTCCCGCGAGCGGAGTACGAGAGCGTAACGGAGGAAATTTGCCGTGGCTTTCGCAGCTTGGCCAAGATCGTCGACAGCCGATTGAGGAACGATCATTTCCACTTCAAACGACATTTGCTCCGAGATCTTGTTACCGGCACGGTGGAAGAGACTTCGAACGTCCCACGTTCGAGCCGTCTCATTCCGTACGAGCATTGCCGCCTCAATGAGCGTCTTGCTTGCCGACGCGCTTAGGAAACGAATGGCATCAAACAGGTTTGACTTTCCGGCCGCATTTGGCCCTGCTATGCAGGTGAACGGACCAAAACGGACGTCCACATCCACAAGATTCTTGAAGCCTTTAACTTTGAGCCGTGTGATCACGAGTCGCCCTCATCGCGGAAGAAGGCACCCTCGATCTCAATGGTAGAGACTATGAAGGATTTTAGTTGATAGGCTCCCTTGATAAGGGTTAAGAGATTTAACTTGTAAAAGAGAACAACAAAAAACCCCATAAAGGAGGCTATCATGAAAGCATACTATGAAAAGGAAACATCGTTGGCAAGTGGGAAGAAGGTCTCCATCGGGGTTGACGTGCACAAGGAGGGTTGGCATGGAAAGTCTGGGTAGAGTAGAGGACAGGCTCGACCGTCCTTAGGTCAACCCTTGGCCGTGTCCGCCGTTTCCAGCTTCGTGCCCGTTTAGGATCATCCATAGAAAGAAGAAGGGGTCACTCTGAGCTAGATCTCTGACCCTAGATCTCCTACTACTGCGCCGATCCTGGATGCTCGGAAAAACTTCCTTGGCGTCATCGCCACTGCGGTAACTACAAATGCATCGATGGGCCTGGTCTTTCTCCACGATGATAACCGCAAAGTGGCCCTCATCGCTCCTACCGACGTTAACAGCCCGGAGGAGCACAGAATAGATAAGTATGTAGTCCTCTATCATCCGGGCTGCCGGAAAGGGATTAATCCAGTCGAGTTTCCCTATATAGAAAAAATCGGGATACAGTCGGCTCTGGTGAATAACCAACAATCTCAGTTGTCGTATCCCAAGCTACAAATTTTACCGGATGATAATTACCTAGACCCCGTCGCGTCGGTCGCCAAAGAGTACGCAGGGCGGTGGATCGCCGGTTTTGCGCCCGTTGGAAACACCGGGTTTGTAGTGGTCGTCCAGCAACGCTTCGAGGATGCCGTGAGTCTCGAAGCGTCCACCTTGTGGAATCTCGCGCTGTGGAGCGCGCTCGCCAGCCTCGTGGCTGTCGCCATCCTGGTGATGGTACTGTGGCGCTGGGCAAGGCGTCGAAGATTGGCATCGGAATGATGACAGGTGGTTACTGAATCCCGGCGGCCTTCAAGTATCTGAGATCGATGAAGCGCTCCGCCGCCGGGACCGGCGTCGGGATCACACCCGCCTCGCCCATCAGTGCCAGCACGCGATCGAACGCTTTGAGATCCAATTCGCCCTTCTTGGGCAACACATTTCTGCCGGGCTCGAGGTAAGGCGCGAATATCTCCCGGGCGACGTCATCGGAAACTTTTAGCGACTCCTTGATGAGGTTCGTGACCTCGCCGCGATTCCTGGGGTCGTTGATGAACTCGTAGGAGGCGGCGAAAGCGCGCGCGAACCGGACCAGGGCGTCCTGATTCTTCTCGCCCCAGGCGCGCCTCGTCATGTCGACGTTGAAAATAAGGTCCGCGCCCGCTTCATAGGTGAAGCCGAGCCTCGGAAAGCCCTGCTTGAGCGCGCCCAGATCTTCCGGCTGGCCCATCGGCACCGCGGCGCATTCTCCCGATTTGAGACAGTCGAAGCGGGCGGCCGTCCCGACGACGGCCTTGGCGCGGAAATCCGCAGCCTTGATGCCTTTGGCGGCGAGCAGCCTCATCGTCGACAACGTGATCGTATCGCCCGGCGTCGACAGGCCCAGCACCTTTTCTTTTAAATCGGCGAAGCTCTTGATCTCGGGTCTTACGATCAGGCTGTAAACGGGATTGGTCGTCTGGGCGAGGATCGCCACCGCGTCGGAGCCCTTGAGCGCCGCCTGGATCAGGTAGGGCGTGGCGTTCTTGCCCGCGTCGATCTCGCCCTTGTCGAGCGCCGCGACGATCCGGTCCGTGCCGCCGGGAATGGGAACGACGACGAGATCGATGCCTTCGCGGACAAAGAATCTTTTGCGTTCGGCGACGGTCAGGGGAAGAGACGACAGGCTGCCGGCCGATGTCGCGTTTTGGCCGTAGCGCAGCGTGAACGGCTCCGCGGCGTTGGCCGCCGCGATTACGCTCGCGCAGAAGAGCGCGCCGGCAAGGGAGAGAATTCGCCGAATCATAGTCGCCTTCCTTATCTTGCGCCACGCTCGCGCAACTTCATATTCGATCCTCGATTCCACGCCGGCTATGTATCACGTTTCCGGAATTCCGGAAACGTGCCCCGACCAAAAATGCCGTTTGACAACCGCTTCGCCGAGTCGCTACTCTCCGTGAAGCGCATGCTGCTGCGGAGTATCTTGGCTATGCGATGGTTACGAACGGATTCGGCGTTTGCGGCGAGAGAGGAGAAAAATCCATGAAAACGGTCAAAACGATTACTTTGGGGTTGATGGTGATGGTCTTGCCACTCTTGATCGGCTGCGGCCCCACGACGGGCAAGCCGCCTCCCCCGCCACAACCTGTGTCCACGCCGACCGGCGTCGAGACGCCGCAAGACGCGGCTCTCAGCAAAGCGGTCAAGGAAAAACTTTTGGCGGATAAGTCCGTCAACTTGTCCCCGGTGACCGTGGAGACAAGGAAAGGGACGGTTTACCTGACCGGTCGCGTGGCGTCCTTGGACGCGCGCGAGCATGCGGCGAAAATTGCCTGGCAGGTGCCCGGCGTTCAAACCGTACTGAATCATCTGCAAGTCGGAGATTAGGACTGCATGAAGCTTTGCCTTCCCGCCGCACTGATCGCGATCGTCATCGCGCTTTTCTGCTGCCGGTCGCCGGCCGCCGCGCAAAGCGAGCAGGAAAAAGTCGAAGCCGCCAAGAAAGAAAGCGCGGTCTACTGGTACGGCTCGATGAACGTGGACGATGCCAGCGCTTTGATTGCGGGCCTCAATAAAAAGTATCCGTTCATGGAGATCAAAAGATTTCGCGCCGCCAACGCGCCCGTGCTGAGCAAGCTCGACGTGGAAGCAAGGGCACGCGGTCTGAACGTCGATGTGATCGATCTCGACGGATTTTACGTGGCTCAGGCGCTCAAGCGGAATTATTGGATTCGCTACGTCTCGCCTGAGCTGTCCGCTTACCCGAAAGAGCTGAGCGATGCGGCGGGCCGCTGGTCGGGCTTCTTCCTTCTACCGCAGGTCGTGGTCTACAACACCAACCTGGTCCCGCCGGCGAGCGCGCCCAAAAGCTATAACGATCTGCTCGACCCGAGGTGGAAAAATCTAATCGCGATTCCCGATTCGGGAGTCACCTGGTACCACGGAATATTGCAGTACATGGGCGCCGAGAAGGGCCGTTCGTTCATGAAGCGACTGGCGGCACAAAACGTCCACGTGCAGGCCGGCAATCGCATGATGGTCGAATTGACGATGGCGGGCGAGCATGCCATCGGCCTTGCCGCCTATGCCCATCGCATCGGCCAGTTTCAGAAAAAGCGCGCGCCGATGGGTTGGATCAAGGACGACGTGCTCGTCACCACGCCGCAGGCGATCGGCGTCAGCGGCTACGGCAAGTCGCCGAACGCCGCGAAATTGATTCTCGACTTTACTCTCTCGCAGGAAGGCCAGACTATTTTACGCCGCTCCGGCAGAATCCCCGCGAATCCCAAGGTCGATCCCGATCCGCCCGAGCTCATCCGCGGCCGGAAGCTTTTTTACTCCGACATCATCGACGGCGGCACGCGCTACAACGAGCTCAACGACGAGTTTCTGAAGGTGTTCTCCCCGCGCTAGGCGGGTCGAGTAACCTTGGACCGAAAGGAAGCGATAAAGATTTAATGAAGCTTTCGAGCAGCGTAGCCTTGATTTGGGGATTTCTATTTTGGGCCTGGCTGACTTCCGTTCAGGCCGGCGAATCCAAAGCGCCGTGGCAAGCGGACTGGGAGGCAGCCGTCGAGGCGGCCAAAAAAGACGGGCAGATCGCGATCTACCACACCCGGGGTCCCTTCGAGAACGTCTTTGTCGAGTTCTCCAAGCGTTATCCCGCGATCAAGGTCGTCTCGGTCGTCGGACGAGGAGGCGAGCTGATCTCGAGGATCATGACCGAGAGGAGGGCCGGCAAGCAGGCCGCGGACATTTACGTGGGCGCGACGGGCACGCCGATGGACGTTCTCTACCCGGGAAAATTTCTGGAGCCGGTCCAGCCGCTCATGATCTTGCCCGAGGTGAAAGAGCCGTCGAACTGGTTTCGAAAACAACATCACTACGCCGATCCCGAAGGCAAGTACGTTTTCGTTTTTGAAGGCGTGGTCCGCTCGGATTTGGCTTACAACACCAAGTTGTTGGATCCGAAGGAGGTCAGCTCCTATTGGGATCTGGCCAAACCCAAGTGGAAAGGAAAGATCGCCGCGATGGATCCCAAGCTCGCCGGCTTCCCCAGCGGACTCCTTCAGTTCGCTTACTACACTCCGGAGCTTGGCCCGAAGTTCTTAAGACAACTCTTCGGCGAAATGGACGTCGTCTTGTCGCGCGATAGCCGCCAGCTCGTAGACTGGCTCGCGGTGGGAAAATTCGCCATCGCCCTTGCGCCGTCCGCCAGCGATGTTCAGGCGGGCATGAAGCAGGGGCTGCCGTTGGCGCGGTTCGAGCCGCGTGCCTTTAAGGAAGGACTCTACATGCGCGCCACTCAGGGATCGCTCAGCGTCTTGAACCAATCGCCGCACCCCAATGCGACGAAGGTGTTCGTCAACTGGCTCCTCTCGAAGGATGGGCAGACTCACTATCAGAAACAGTTTTTGCGCATCGATCCCATCTTCACTTTGCGCGAAGACGTTCCCGGAGATCCGGCCTTCGAGTCTTACAGGCCCAAGCCGGGCGACAAATTCATGTCGGTTTATCGTCCGGAATTCAGAGACCTCGATCCGGCGTTCAAGGTGATCGACGAGGCGTTGAAAAGGTAGCCAAGTGCCAATTAAGGAGAAAAAATGAAGCTGACCCTCGAAAAGGCAACCACGATCGTTGACAAAGCTCTTGCAGAGGCGAGGGCAAGTAAATTTCGGCCGATGTGCGTGGCGGTTTTGGACGATGGCGGTCATATCAAAGCTATAAAACGAGAGGATGGAGCCAGCATTCTACGCCCGGACATCGCCATCGGTAAGGCATGGGGCGCCATCGGCATGGGCGAATCCAGTCGCCAACTCGCGGAGCGATTAAAGGATCGCCCGGCTTTTTTAGGATCGCTGTCGACAATGTCGAATGGAAAGGTCGTTCCCGTTGCCGGCGGAGTATTGGTGATGGACGGAAACGAAATCATCGGAGCCGTGGGCGTAAGCGGCGGCACGGCGGATGAAGACGAACTTTGCGCGATAGCGGGGATCAAGGCGGCGGGACTGGAGTTTAAGGTCTGAATGGATCTTAGACGCGATCTCGTGATCGCCTTTGCCCTGCCGGTGGAAGTAGCAACCGTTCGCCCGCAGAAGTCGCTTCACCTCAGGCGAGTAGTCCGCCATTTAGTCTCGGAGAGAGATAAGTTCGCGGTGCGCAAACAGATTGATAGGAACACTGCGGCTCGAGGTATCAACAAGAGTATCGTTGGCTTCAAGCAACTCGGGGATCATGGTCGCAAGTTTTTCCGCAAGAGCCTCGACGGTTTCGGCTTCGGTGACGAGCCCAGGAACATCGTCGCTGGTCGCGACCCATACTTTGGCCTCGGGATCCCACTCAGCGTTTACTGTGATTTGCTTTGTTGCCATTGACGAAAGTCTAGGTTGAGGACTTCGCATTGTCAAATCGCGGTGATTGTCACTGAGAGCTGAGCGATAGTTGCGCAGTTGCGCAAACGTGAAAGGTCGGCTTTATGGAGAGATGATCGCGCAGGCAAACATCCCTCGCGGCGAAGCACGCACCTATTTGTTAAAAACCGACGTGGAGAAGGAGAAGCTGACAATTTGCGTGAACATCTTCGTCCGAGATGCGACCGCGACGATATGGATTTTTCTGAACTCTAATTTTCAAGATTCGACCCCTAAGCCCGACCCCTAAGCCGACCCCTCCCCAAGAAGCTCAAAGAGAAAGATTGGTTCGATTAACCCGAGTTGCTTGTGACTTGAATAAACACGCCGATGAGGACTACTATAGCTATACTGATAGCTACGAATAGGAGAGCCCCCCATGCAGACGGTACAGATGACATTAGACGAAACCCTCGTAAAGGCCGTGGACACCGCCGCTAAGAAGTTAGGGACGACGCGATCCGCTTTTACAAGGGAAGCGTTGCGTTCCGCTCTTAAAGAAGTTCGCGTAAAGGACCTGGAGACCAAGCACCGTGAAGGCTACAAGCGTAAGCCGGTTAAGCGCGGCGAATTCAGTGACTGGGAATCGGAACAGGTCTGGGGTGATTGATGAAGCGGGGGGAAGTCAGATGGTATGTGTTTTCCCGACCTGACAAGAAACGTCCGGTTCTGATTTTGACCAGAGATTCCGCGCTGGAATTCCTGGGAGAAGTGACCGTTGCACCGGTCACATCAACCATTCGCGAAATTCCTTCCGAGGTTTTGCTGACAAAAGCAGACGGCATGCCCAGAGACTGCGCTGTCAACCTTGACCATCTTCAAACCGTTTCGAAAGGAAAAATCGGTTCGCTGATCACAACCCTGAGCGCCGGCAAGATGCAACAGATGCGACCGAGCCTGCTCTTCGCCCTGGGATTTTAGACCCGCCGGATTCCAAATCCTTCCACACGCCGATCAACATATTCATTCGCTAGCCAGCGAGACAAATGACACAAAACAAGAAATCCAAGAGCGTTCGGCTAACTATTCGTACGCTGAGGGCTGGTTGGCACGACAAGGACGAGGTCATGCTCCATGCAGCCTTCCAGCTATTGGCCGATTTCGTGGAGCAAGAATTTCCCGACAAGCACATCTACTGGAACCACGACGCTGTCCATCGACGGGCCTGGAAGGAGATCCGCAGCCTCTACGAATGGTGGACGAGAACAAGGCCGAGCAGACGCACTCCCTTGGATGACAAAAAAATCGCCAAACCGCCTATGCGCTTTGAGAAGGTAGCGGGAACAGAATTCCGTAGAATAGCGACGGCGGACAAGAAGAGATACAGAGCGTATTATCGGGCGCTCAGGCGGCATACTCGCCTAGAAGAGAAATGGCGCAGTGAGGATCAGCGAAACCTTCATCGTCTCATAAATATCCGCGAGTTCCTGTGGACATGAAAGAGGGCATGGGTACCAAACCCGTTGCATCCGGGTTAGGTCGCTTAGTTGCGGATTTGCGCAATTGCGCAAACGTGACAAGCTCTGTTGTTTTTGAGAGATGATCGCGCAGGCAAACATCCCTCGCGGCGAAGCACGCGCCTGTTTGTTAAAAACCGACGAGGAGAAAAGAAGCTGTCAATTTGCGTGAACATCTTCGTCCGAGATGCGAATGCTACGATATGGACTTTTCTGAACTCTAATTTTCAAGATTCGACCCTTAAGCCTGTACCCGATAATCTCTGTAACCGGTCCGCTTCTTTTTCAACTCCTCTCCCTTCATCTTGAAATACCGCGTCACCCGGCTCAGAGTCAAAGGTAAAGATTCGACCCCATCAACCCCATCAACTTCCTGGATTACGTTTCAGTTCATCCACGCTACTGAGCTAGCATGGTTTTTCCGCCGTCCACAAGCCGATGCGTATCACAACGAACTCCGCCGGCTTGATGGGCGCAACACCGATCTGGCAGAAGAGCCGGCCGTTGTTGATGTCGTCCTGGGTCATGGTCGAGCGGTCGCAGCGGACGAAGAAGGCTTGTTCCGGTTTAACACCTTGCAGCGCGCCACTCCGCCACGCATCGAGCAAAAAGTTTTCTATCGTGGTCCGCACCTTCGCCCAAAGCGCCTCACCGTTAGGTTCGAATACCACCCACTGCAAACTGCGATCGATCGAAGCTTCGATAAAGATCACCAGCCGCCGGACGTTGACATACTTCCAATCCGCATCGACACTTCGGCTGCGCGCGCCCCAAAGAATGATCCCTCGGCCCGCGTTACGAAAATCGGCGATGGCGTTTATGCGGGCATCTGCAAATGATTCGAGTTCCTTTTCGGTCAAGCTCAAACTTAAGCCGCCGATGCCGCGCACCTCGGCTTCCATACCCGCGGGCGCTTTCCATACGCCGCGCTTATTGTCGTTGCGCGCGTAGATTCCCGCCACATGGCCAGACGGCGGTAACGCAGCGGCAGGAGCACGTTTGCCCGTCGGGACTTCGAGCCACGGCCCATAGACGACGGCGTAGC
This sequence comes from uncultured Syntrophobacteraceae bacterium, assembly GCA_964404195.1. Classification (GTDB taxonomy): domain Bacteria; phylum Desulfobacterota; class Binatia; order UBA9968; family UBA9968; genus JAJPJQ01. Next base: position 15,726 of record CAYOJC010000067.1, on the reverse strand, counting down.
TGCTCTTGATATTACTTATGATGGGATCGGATGCGCCGAGATCCCGCGCGCCTGCGGGCCCGTCGATAAGAACGACGCGATCGCGCCGCGTCTCACATTGAGCAACGGCGGCTGCAATTATGGACCGCCTTGAGCTCGCGCGTACGCGCGGGTGCATCGCGTCGGGCAGCGCGAGCATCGATACCTTTGCAATGTCCGCAAGCCCGGCAAGGCCGCGGCGTTGAGAGGGCTTGGCTTTAAGATTACCTATGAATTCGCTTGCCGCAACCGTTGCCTTACTGCCGCGTCCAACGCGCGCGATGTAGGCTTTGCGACCGCCGTTCTCGAAAAAGCCCCGCACCGCGTACGGCAAGAAGCCGCGCGCCGGCGACACCGGCGCGCCGAATATCCGCTCAAACTCCGCAACGCTCGTCACGAGCTTCGGGCGATAGGGACCCCGCTGCGTAAAGCCCACGAAGCCGGCGATATCGGTGGAGACGCCTTCGATGGGCTGCGGTGCAACACTGGTCTCTCGGACGTACACGCCGGGCGTAAGAATTTTTTTCACGTTTTTCTCCACAGTTGTACGTTTTGAACGATTGGAACAATTTGAACGAATTGAACGGGCCGCGGTTATTCGACAATGTCCTGGGCTAGACGAAAGCCGATGTCATTGCCCCTGATGCGCCGGCGATGAGCCAGTACCGGTCCGATGAACGCAAGTCCTCCGGCCTGCTGCCCCAGGAACCGCCCCGGATCACACGCTCGCCGCAATTTCCGCCGTTTTCTTGGTTCCAAGCCCTACTATTTGGAGGCGCCCCTAGTGTAGTGTCTCTTAAATTAAGGCACTTATCCGTCGAGGGTTCTCTATTCACCACGAAGCGCACGAAGGACACGAAGAATGGAGAATTGGATTAGCAAAGCGACCGGATTTCAACATGATTTTTTCTTCCTTCGTGCTCTTCGTGGTGGCAGACTCCGTTTCGCCTGTCGAACTTAGGATAAGGTACAAACAGCGTGAGACACTACACTAGATAATTTTCGTGCCAGCAATCCTCGACCCATTCCCGCACGTTACCGCTCATGTCGTGGAGACCAAGCGCGTTACTTCTCTTTTTTCCTACCTCCTGAGTTCCTCCACTGTTCGCGGCGTACCATGCGAAACTCCCGAGCTCCTGCTCGCTAGACGTGCCGGCCCACACTTCGTCCTTTCCACCGCTTCTCGCGGCATGCTCCCACTCAGCCTCTGTCGGTAAACGGTAACGTTTGCCACTCTGCTCAGACAGCCACTTTGCATATTTCACAGAATCTTCCCACGACACGTTGATTACTGGCCGCCGTCCCCGTCCCCATTTCTGATCTTCAGGCAACGACATCCCCTTCGCTAGAACAAATCTGTAATATTCATCGAACGTCACTTCGAACTTTCCGAGTTTAAACATTCTTCGAATTTTTACGTCACGAACCGATTCCGGGGACACAATACTAATTTCTCTCCAAAGTCTGCCTTCTAAATGGGCTACCCCGATCTCGCTATGGCTTAAAGCCCACCACGAGATGGGCGCGGTGGGATTCGGGGAACGCTTCTCCTTCGCACTTGAGCGTGACGATGTACGTGCCCGCCTTGGCGATCGCCTCGGGTGAAACGATCGCCTCGAGCTCATCCTTCGAGACGAAGCGGGTCGGTAGCGGCGCGCCGTTCAACATTACCTGATGGAACGGCCACATTCCGCCACGCCCCCGCACCTTCAATTTCGTGGGACCGGACGCCTCGATGAGAAACAGCGGCGATATTTCGAGTTCCAGTGGCAAGCTCTGGTAGGAATAGAATGACGGAATCGGATTCTTGTATTTTTGGAATCCGATATCGATAACCTTCCCGTCCATGATGACCATCTTCACGTTTTGCGTCATCCAGATATCTTCCAGCGGATTCCCCTCGACGACGGACAGGTCTGCGACCTTGCCGGGCTCGACGCTGCCGTAGTCCTTGTCCTTCCTAAAAGTCCTCGCGACGTTGAGCGTGGCGGCCTGGATCGCCGTCATCGGCGGCACGCCCGCCTCAACGTCCATCGCCAGTGCCTGATGCATCAGCAAGGCCGCCATGCCGCGGGGCGGGTCCGAGCCTTCCTTCAGGATGCCGCCGGCCCGGACGAAGCGCCGGATGAATTCATTGGCTTTTTCGTAGCCGATTTTGGCGCGCTCGAGCTGCTTGGGCGTGTATCGCTTGAGCAATTTGTCATAGGCGTTGTCGGTCACCACGCGGACCGCAGCGGGGAGATCGGCATTCGGATCGTTCAAGATTTGGTTTTCTCTTTCTCTGAAGCGCTTGGCGCTCGGCGAAAGCGGACGCAGCCATTTGGCAATGGTCGGGGTCCACGCGACGCGGTGCTCCACCATCGCGCCGATCACCTCGTCGAAATTTTCGGTTTGGTAATAAGCGCCGGCGAGCTCCTGATCGATTACTCCCCCGAGCCGATCCTCGGCCAGCTTGCGCCTGGCGGGAGCATAAGGGATGGAGCTGTAGCCGACCGACCAGATGTGCTCGATCGAGTCAACGCCGGCGTTGACGGAGCCGACGACGTCCCAACTGTGGGCGGCTACCGGCATGTCCAGCCGGTGGGCTTCGTCGACGGCGACTTTCACCAGGTCCAAAGAAAGAAACTCATTGACCTTGAGGATGTCGCATCCGAGCTCCTTTTTCCGCTGCACCGCTTTGCGCACTTCTTCCGGCGTTGTGACGATGATGTTGTCGCGGGATGTTCGCGAGCCGAATGCATCGTGCCCGGTGCCGACGCCGCCGATCGCCCGGCCCGACATCCAAATCCGCGGCCCGCGAATTTTACCCAGATTAGTTCCCTGTTTCTGCGCTAGGGTCCACGGGCCGTCCTGGTAGAGTTCGATCGAGGCGCAGGTGGTAATTCCCAGATGGAGATAAAGCTCTCCATGGAAATCCTCCAAGTGGCCATGACCATCGATAAAGCCCGGCAGGACGGTCTTACCCCTGACGTCGATCACCTGCGCGTCGGCGGGAATAGCGACCTCGCCGAGCCTACCGACCGCTTGGAACTTGCCTGCCTGGATTACGATGACGGAATTCTCGATCGGCGGCCGGCCGGTGCCATCGATCAGTCTTCCACCCTGCACCACGAGTACTTTCTCCACCATGTTTTCTTTTCCTCCGTCGTCCCGATCAGCAGACTGCAAGTCGGCTGTATCAACCCTCAGTGCAAAGTATTTGATGAACCGCTTCAATGTCAACGTGGAATCTGTTCGACGACGTGGATGATTGTTTCCGGGAACACGCGCCGATGCTTCGGATCGACGACGACGGCTTGTTGAAGGACATTGTCTTTCCCGGAATGCCTCCACAGGTGCCGGGAACGACGCCGCTCGGCGCGCCCGGCTCGGGAGCAATCATGAAGGGTCTCTGCAATATCGAGATCCGGATGGCGGGTTACGAGAGGCTCGGCATCGACCGCCACTTCATTCTGCCGCAATTGTCCGGGTGGTGGTCCTACTTGATCGAGTATTGTGTCCCCGGATTACGGCGTGATTTGCCTTTGCGAAAAGCAGGACGACCACTCAAAGTGGAATCATGAAAATTAGTATTGTGTCCCCGGAATTCTGGCATCCTCTAACACCCCTTGAACAACCTCGAAGGGAAGCTGCTGTCCCGGCATGAAGTCCCTTCCGTACCGACACCCCAGGCATCGGGCGTTACAGTACGCTGTGACAGCGATCATCAGTAAGCGAGGGCGCGGCCGAACAAGACTTGGAAATGCTTGAAGTACGGAGTGTCGATACCGCTCGCCGTGCTGTTCCGCCTGCCGCGCGAGTGCCGTGAGTTTCGGATGGTTTCGTAACAAACCCTTAAGTGTATTTCTCACCATATCGCTGAGCCCATTGGACCTTTCAACATCAGGCCGGAGAGGCTTCCTCTGGTCGATTAGTAATGACACGATGTCTTGCCGTTCTGTTAGACGGGTCGGTGACGAAAAGTGATCCTTGAGTCGCCCTACACAGGCGGTCGATGGAATAACCCATTATCTTTCCGTCAAGGGCTTTCTGGCCTCGGGTGACGTTGGATGGTTTTGAAGATGGGTTTTGCCGAGACGTGGAGCGGCCATCTTCCCGAAGATCGGGATGGATCAGAATGGATTAGCGACCCAATCTCCCGCAGCAGCTCTGCGCGGAGAGACAAGAGAGCGTTATAACTGAGTGGCTGGCCGTCGGTCTCTGAACTTGCGTCACAGTACGTGACCAAAACTACAGGCAGGTGACAGGCCGGAACATCGCGGGAGCCTTCTTGGAAAACGGCGCCCGTCCGTCTTACCAATGCACAATTATGCTGACAGCTCAGCTCCATTATGCCGCGGGTCCGGTGCAGCAGATGCTTAAAAGCTCCCAAGCTTTTTGCCATGATCTTGGAGCTTTCGTTGTCGGTAAAACCGTAGAAATCACAAAGTATCACGGCCAACTGCTCCTCAAGCGAAAGGGTCTTTATAATGCATGCCAGCCAGTCTTCGATTTTTCGCCGTATGTCGCAACTCTCCTCAATGGATTCGTAAGATCGCAAAGCCTCATCCGGGACGCTGGATCTTCGTGTGGCTTGGTATCGATCAATGATCGCTGCACCGCGGCTTGAGCGATAATATTCGGCGATTGCATGCTTGGCGATGGAAAGAAGCAAGGTGCAGAATCCCGAACGTCCCTGGAATGAATTCAACTGCAAATAGGCGTGGAGCAAGACCTCCTGGCAGAGATCGGCAACATCCTCTTGGTTGGGAATCTTGCGACTCACGAAGCGTCGCAGTAAGCTTGATGAAAAATCGCGAGCCGATCAAAGGCTTCCCCGTCCCCGTTCCTGGCTCGGCTTATAAGGCTAGACCCGCAGTCCGGCTCACTTCCTGCGTCCCTGCGAAAGGTCGTCATCGTTCCACCTCGAAAGTCTCTCGGTGTACAATCCTCTGAAGTCGCTGCCTCCTTAGTGCCGCAAACTGCTCAAGCTTGATCCGGCTTTACCGCAAAGCCCCATGGAGTCAGCTAAAGACTTGCTGCTGAGAATCACCGGCGTCGATCTGAATCGCTGCCCTTCCTGCCAGAAGGGAACCATGATCGTCGTCGGGGATCTGCCTCCGACATCAAGCTCCTCTCGATGGGATTCCTCATGAGAAAAACTCAAATGCTTTTAAACCCTTTCAACTCTTTACGGGCCCTCTTCGCACAGGTGTGTCTACCGACACCAAGAAGTCGCTGCGAAGCCCCACTCAACCGTCGCCATCACAGAAAATCTACCAGCGTCGATCTCAACCTTCTCCCGGATGCCGAACTATTCCGCCTCAGGCGGACCGCACTCCGCGCTCGACCGCCACTTTACAACCCGCATAGCCGCAACTGCACTGCGGCTCCGCGGTTTAGTCCAACACGTTTTATCCCCCCGTCGCCACTTCGCCGACCTATCCGAGGCTTGATTGCTTCCAGGCTTTAGGGATAAAACGCTATACGTTAGACCGCAAGCAGAGCGGTGTAAAAGGAGCAGCGAAGATGCAGGCGGAAGGGTCCATGAAGTTTTCAAAGGCCGAGGGCTATGAGCGTTACCTGGGCCCGTGGAGTTCTGCTCTCGCGCCTCGGTTCATCGATTTCGCCGGGGTGCGGGATGGCGACCGCGTGCTTGATGTTGGATCAGGGATTGGCTCTCTTGCTCTCGCGCTAGCCGCTTCCAGGTCCTGTTCGGAAGTCGTTGGAATTGATCCATCCGCACCGTACATCGAATTTGCCCGAAGACGCACAACTGAACCTCACGTGCGATTCGACGTGGGCGATGCCATGAACCTTCCCTACGAAGACGGCTACTTTGACCAAACTCTCGCTCAACTGGTGCTAAACTCAATTCCCGATGCTCAGCGTGCAGTTATGGAGATGCGCCGGGTGACGAAAGCGGGGGGGACCGTAGCCGCCTGCGTATGGGCGTCGGGCGGGGAGAATGAGCGAGAGCGGATATTCTGGGGAGCTGCCATGACCCTCGATCCCGCAGCCAAGCGACAGCGGGAGAGCGAGGGAAGGTATAGTACGGGAGGTCGGCTTTCTGCCCTTTGGGTTGAGTGTAGGTTAAAGGAAATCAAAGAAGCTGCTCTCGTGATCTCGACTGATTTCGCCTCCTTTGAGGATTTCTGGTTGCCGTATTTTGAGGGACAAGGTCATGGTGGTTCTTATGTGAGGAGCTTGCCTCCCGATCACCGGGATACTCTGCGGGAGCGTGTACGTCAGAATATTTTGGGCATGAAAGGCGACGGCCCTTTTTCCCTTCGAGCTCAAGCCGTGGCAGTTCGGGGCATTTGCTAAAGCAACGGGCAGGGTGCCGCGCCAGGATCCCGAGATCGTCTTTCCGCGCTCGGCCCTGGCGGCAATGGCGAATCGTGGCGTCATCGGCGCCTTGTCGCCGTTTCACATTTCTTTTATGGGCGGGCTCAAGTGCCACAAGGAGATCGAGAACGAAATCGCTCCCGCCATCGCCGCCGAATTGAAGCGCGCCGAAGTCGATCTGGCATTGCTCGTCCCCTACTGACCTTTTTGCCACGAGACCGTCGGTCTCATCTCTCACGTCATCGAAGCCCAGGATATTCCCACGCTCGTGACCGGCACGGCGCTCGACATCATGTCGAAAGTCGCCCCGCCGCGCGGCGCTTTCGTCGATCACCCCGTGGGCCGGACGTTCGGCCCGCCTCATGACCGCAAGCGCAACGAAGCGGTCCTCGCCAAGGCGCTGGTGGAATTGCCGCGCTTCACGCATTCAAGCGAGATTCGCGATCTGCGTTGCGAGTGGCAGAGCGACGGCGGCCGCGAATGGGAAGCCGAACTGCGGGCGGAAATGCTCCATGACCGCTGACCGCCCTGAGCCTCCTATCGTCTGTACAGCCGCTTAAAGAAACCCTCGTCATCCAGGGTTTTTACGAAAGTCATGTCGACCAAGTCTTCCGCCTTGACGCCTTTGATTTTAGGGTTTTGCAGCGCGAGCTCGTCAATGATGGTCTGGATGCCGGCGAGCGTTGCGTAAGGCTTCTCCGGCGTCGCCTTGAGAGCGATTTCATTGTAGGTTTCCTCAAGCGCTTCGCGGTCGGTCGTCTGAAGGTACTTGCCGAGAATTTTTATCGTCGGCTCCTTTTCCGTCTTATAATAATGGATCGCTTCCGATAGCGCGGCAACGGCCAGTTGCACCGTTTCGCGTTGCGATTTTATATAACTTTTTCTCGTCAATAACGCCGTGTTCACGAATGGGATGTTGAGTTGTCCCATATCGATGAGCGTGTTGTAGCCCAGTTTCCGCGCGGTGAGCGTAAAGGGCGGCGTGATGAGCGCCGCTTGCACGGTCTTGGTCTGCAGAGCGGCGAAGCGCGAGGTTTGCGTGCCGATTTGCAGGATGGTCACGTCCTTGGCGGGATTGAGGCCAACCCTCGTCAAGGCCATCCGTATCGCCGTATCGGTGGCGCTGCCGAAGCGGCTGATGGCGACTTTTCCGCCGACGAGCTGATCGACTTTTTTGATTTCCGGAATCGAAACCAGGCTAAACGGAAAAGTGTTCTGGAAACTAGCGACGACGACCATGTCCGCGCCGGCCAGGTTGCTCGTTACCGCCGCCGCCGGGTTGCCCAAGACCATGGCCACATCGCCACCCATCATGGCCTGAAACCCGAGCGACCCGCCCGGTGTCAGAATCAGAGTCGGTTCCAAGCCGTGCTTTTTAAACAATCCCGCTTCTTTCGCAATGATCAGCGGCGCTGAATATGGGCTGGTCGAGGTATAGGCGATGTTGAGCTTGCGCAATTGCGCGGCTGCGGGGGCGGCGAAGGTGGCGACGAAAATTAGCAAGCAAGTAGCAAGAATTCGGTGTGTGCCTAACATGAAGTCCTCCTGAGTATCGTAATTCCCGGTTGTCAGTCTCTAATGTCCTGGAGAAACCATTCAGTTGGTATCTCCCTGCCGAGCCCGGCCGCTTTGGCCAATCGATAAACCATCCCGCCGACGATCGTAATCCTCTGGCCTCCTCCAGCGCCGCAAACAGTTATCTCTTTATCGCTTGTACGTCCCTTGCGTCGCTCGAGGATGATATCGATGATCGACGCCGCTTTTGCTTCCGGAACGGGATGTTTAGGCCTCCGGGGGATGATCTTTAGCTCTTTTTCGGTGGCGACAGCCCACGAGGTAAAACCGTGCGCTAAGCTGAGAGGTCCCCTGACCGGCGTCGATTCTGGGTTGTTGGGCAACATGGAGCAAGCCAGATCCGCCTTCGCAAATATCCCTCCATCGAGTTCATCATAATTCGCATATGTAAGATGAGTGCCCGGCGCCACCCAGTCCTTATCGAAGACAGGTTGTTCTACGGAATTTGTGGCCGTGATGACAACGTCCGAGTCAAACGCCCGCCGAGGATGATCTAAGGTCTCGCAAGCCGCACTGAACTTCTCCTTCACCCAATGAGCAAAGTCTTCGCGATGTCCCGCTGTCGGGCTATACACTTTAATATTTCTGATCTCTCTAACCGCGCACACCGCTTCGGTCATGCTCCTCGCTTGACCGCCCGATCCGATCACACCGAGCGTCGTGCTATCCTTGCGCGCCAAATACTTTGCTCCCACGCCCACGCCCGCGCCCACGCTGAGATGCTGCAAGTATCCATCGTGCATGATCGCCAATGGCTCGCCGTTTTGCGTGCTGAACAACATGATTAAACCGCAGAAGAGCCCCGGCTTGACGCAGTACTTGTCCTCTGTCCGTCCCTCAGTCCAGCTCGCCATATCCGACATGATTCTCACGCTCATCACATCCGACCTTCGGTTGGCGCCGCGCAGAACCGCCAATCGGTGGAACAATCCACTCTGCGAATTGGCCGTGTAGACATCGGATCGACCCGTATCGAGCGCCTGTCCGGTTCCCAAGTCTCTGAGACCTTCCTCCACCATCACGATGCATTGGTCCATGCGAAGGACTCTTTCGACATCCTCGTTGCTGAGCAACAACATGCGATTCGCTCCTTACCGCCGCCTTCGATAGTCATCGGCGTGTTCGGTCGTATATTTTCTAGACTATGGATGGAGCCGTTGTCAAAGAAACCTTTGCCAATAATGCACAAAGGAGCATCGCTGCCTTGGCTCGACGACAGCGCTTGACACTTCGATATGATGCCGGTAAGTGTCGGGACGGAATGAATACGCGCAAAAGAAAATTCGCGGAAGGGAAAAAATAGTGGCAAAGGTAAAGCTGACGCTGGCCGTCAACCAATTTGACCGGCACATGCCTCTGTTGGACGGCACAGTTACGGCCGAAGGCATCGACCTTGATGTTCTGGCGGTAGGCCAAGGCGAGAAGTTGAAACACGGCTCCGACCGTAACGAACGGATGATTCAAAACAGGGAGTTCGACATCTGCGAGCTTTCGTTGTCTTCCTATCTGATCGCGAAATCGAGGAAACTTCCGTTCACGGCGATTCCCGTCTTCCCGCGCCGCCAATTCAGTCAATCCAACATGTGGGTCAATGTGAACGCGGGGATCCGCGAACCCAAGGATTTAGCGGGAAAAGGAGTAGGGCTGAACACGTTTCAGACCACCTTGTCGGTTCTCGCCAAAGGCGATCTGCAATCGGAATACGGCGTGCCGTGGCGCGAGATTAGTTGGTACGTGTCGGCGGAAGAGCCTGTCGCTTTTGACCCGCTCCCCGGCGTCAGCATCAAGCTTATTCCCCGTGGGAAAAAGATCGGCGCCATGCTGGAAGAGGGAGAGATCGACGCGCTGTTCGTGCCCCGTATCCCCGAGCCGGCTTTTCGCGGCTCAACGAAAATCAGGCGGCTCTTCCACGATCCCAGGGACGAGGAGCGTAAGTATTTCCAGAAAAACGGCTTCTACCCGATCATGCATGTGATCGTGTTCAGGAACGAAGTTCTGGAGGCACACCCTTGGACGGCGCAGAGCGTCATGGCGGTATTTGAACGGGCAAAGGACGTCGCCAGGCATTATTACGACGATCCGAACTGGTCTTTGCTTGCGTGGGCGCGCCACCTCTTCGAAGAAGAGCGGAGCGTTTTGGGCGCCGATCCCTGGTCTTTCGGCGTCCGGCATAACCGGACCAACCTTGAACGATTCATCAAATATTCCGTGGACCAAGGTCTCATGTTAAATGAGATTCCTCTGGAGGAGTTTTTTCATCCTTCGACGCTCGAGACATAACCATGGCGTGTAAGTTTCTCGTGCACGGCAAGGACGACCACGTCGGCGTAGCGGTCGAGGAAATCCGAGCCGGTGAAACGGTGGGGGGGGTTTTCCTCGAAGACAACTCGACGGTCGCCATAAAAGCTATTCAGGATATCCCGCTGGGACACAAAATCGCGCTTACTTCTCTTGCAGAGGGCGCCGCGGTCAAAAAATACGGCGAGTCGATAGGCAACGCGGTTGCCGCGATCGAGGCGGGTGAGCACGTGCACGTTCACAATCTCAAGAGCGCGAGGCAGTGAACGTGGAAACGACCATCTACGCCTATCGACGCGAAAACGGAAAATACGGCGTCCGCAACCACGTCGTGATATTGCCGGTGGATGACCTTTCCAATGCCGCCGTTGAAGGCGTAGCCCGGTTGATTCAGGGAACCTTGCCGTTGCCGCACTCCTATGGCCGCCTCCAATTCGGCGCCGATCTGGAACTTTTCTTCCGCACTTTGATCGGCACAGGCAGCAATCCGAACGTCGCGGCGGCCGTCGTCATCGGCACCGAGCCCGATTGGACCCAGCGCGTAGCCGACGGCATTGCCCAAACCGGCAAACCCGTCGCCGCTTTTGCGGTCGAGGGATACGGTGATTTCAAGATCATAGAGACGGCCTCTCGAACCGCAAAAGAGTTCGTCCATCTGGCGAGCGAATTAAGGCGCGAGCCCATTTCCTTTTCGAAGCCGACTTACAGCATCAAGTGCGGGGAGTCCAACACGTACTCGGGGTTCGCTTCGAACCCTGTGCTCGGCGTCGTCACCGACCGATTAGTCCAAATGGGCAGCACCGTGCTGGTCGGAGACACGCGCGAGGTGACCGGCGGAGAACACCTCCTTGCGCGGCGCATGGCGTCCCCCGAGCTCGGCGACAAATTCCTAAAAGTTCACCAGGATTATCTGGATTTCATCGAGTCTCACGGCGGAGATCTTCGGGGCAATATTACCGGCGGACTCACAACCATCGAAGAAAAAGGCATCGGGAACATTCAAAGGGCGGGAAGCTCCCGAATCGTCGGGGTCCTTGAGCCCGCAGAGCCGCCTAAAATTCCTGGCCTCAACTTCATGGACACCTCTTCCGCAGCCGCAGAGTGCGTTACGCTGTTCGGCGCGGCGGGTTCCGTGCTGCACCTTTTCACGACCGGCAACGGGAGTAACATCGGCCATCCAGTCGTTCCGGTCGTCAAGATCACCGCCAACCCGAAGACGGCGGCGATTGTGAGCGAGCACATCGATGTGGATATTAGCGGTGTGCTGCGAGGGGAAATGACGCCGGCCCAGGCCGGCGACAGGATTTTCGAAATGATGGTCCGAACCGCCAACGGCCGGTTGACGGCGGCGGAAGTTTTGGGGCACAGAGAGTTCGTCCTCACCAAGCTGCATCGCAGCGCATAAAAATTGTGTGTAATCTCAATCAAGGAGGAAACATGAAGTTGACGCTGGACAAGGCATCTATAATCGTCGACCAAGCTCTAATCCATGCAAGGGAGAAAAAATTCCGGCCGATGTGCGTGGCGGTTTTGGACGACGGCGGTCATATCAAAGCTATAAAAAGAGAGGATGGAGCGAGCCTTCTTCGCCCCGATATCGCCATCGGTAAGGCATGGGGCGCGGTCGGCATGGGTGAATCCAGCCGCCAGCTCTCCGAGCGATTAAAGGATCGCCCGGCTTTTTTAGGATCGCTGTCGACAATGTCGAATGGAAAGGTCGTTCCCGTCGCCGGTGGAGTATTGGTGATGGACGGCAACGAAATCATCGGTGCGGTGGGCGTAAGCGGCGGCACGGCGGACGAAGATGAACTTTGCGCGATCGCAGGGATAAAGGCGGCAGGCTTGGAATTCAAAACGTGAAATGGATTTGGGAAGATATGGCCAAGTCCACCTGTCAAAAAAAGAATGCCGGCGCTTTTTATTCCGCCGGCTCTCCGCCGCTGCCGTTCAGCCAACCCCGCGCGAAAAGCGATCGCGCGACCTTCGCCTGATAGAGCTTCATCAACTCCGCCTTCACGAAATCGCCTTTGATCACGCCGAGGGCACATGCAAATCGGACAGGGGTCTCTTGCTTGCTTCCGAGCCAGCGCATTCATTCCCTCGTCAACTGCCGGTACTTGATCCGATGCGGGTGCTCCGCGGCGGCGCCGAGCCGCATCTTTCGGTCCGCCTCGTATTCCGAATAGTTGCCGTCGAACCAGACGACCTTGCTGTCACCTTCGAACGCGAGGATATCCGTCGCGATCCGATCGAGAAACCAGCGATCGTGAGAGATCACAACCGCGCAACCGGCGAAGCTTTCCAACGCTTCTTCACGCGCGGTGGGGATCGAGCCCCGCTAACGCGGGATAACGGAAGGAACTGTACTGGGTGTCCTTTTACACCGCAATTGTTTCGATCCGCTGTAGTTCTTCGGCGGAGAGTGTGAACTGTTCGGCCTTGAGGTCTTCTTTCATATGTTGCTCGCTCGTGGTTCCAGTCAACGGCAGCATGCCGATTTGCTGTGCAAAGCGGAAGATGATTTGTGCGGCAGTAGCACCTAATCGTTTGGCGATTGCATGAATTTCCGGAGCGGCGAGGACTTCTCTATTGGCGGTCAACAGCGAAAAGCCTTGATAGACGATGCTCTGCGCTTGGCAAATTTCTCTAACCTCCATATCCCATCCGAGCGCGGCGAAGCACCGGTTCTGCACCACCATGGGTTTAACCTTCGCCTGTTCGCACAACTGTGTGAGTTGACCGGCCGCGACGTTGCTGATGCCGATCATTTTGGTTTTTCCCGATTGATAAAGCTCTTCCATCGCCGTCCATACTTCCCAATCCGCTTCCCCCAAGCCGCGCCGCGAAAAGGGCGCGTGCAAGACGTAGGAGTCGACGTACTCCGTGTGTAGATGCGTCAACGAGCTGTCGATGGACTGTCTAACTTGCGTGGTGAGATCGGCCGAGGGATCGTACGGAGGCCGGCCGCCCTGGCCATCGACCGAAGTGAATTTGGTTTGGAGGAACAGGGTCTCTCGCTTGATGCCTTTCTTTGCGAGCGCCTGCAGCGCCTCGCCCACCAGGGCTTCCTGATAATGGATCAGTTGGTTGGCCGTGTCGATGGCCGTGAAGCCGGACGCGACGGCTAATTGGACGAGTTGGGTCGTGGCCTCTTTTTTCCACGCCGTGCCATACATAAAAGAAGGAAGAGGAACGCGGTTATAGGCGGTCAAAGTCATGGTGTTTCCTCCAACTCGAAACCTGTGCCGCTCCCCTTCCACAGGCCGCGGCCGAGAAGGGTTCGCTCGAGCTTTGCATCGTAAACCTTCATCAACCGAGCCTTCACGAGCTCGCCTTCGATCACGCCCAGCGCATGGGCGATGGCTTGCAAGGTGGCCATGCCTTCCGGTTTATGTTGGGCGCGCAGATGAAACTTCGCGAGATTCGGCGCGCTGATCTTCACCCGCGGCACGTCTTTCAATTCATGATGACGGTAATGAACTTTGCCCGCCTGGCGCCAGCTTCCGTCGGGGACGATGAGTTGAATCGGCGTCGGGTCTTGCGCCACGAGTTCACAATTCAATTCCACGGCATCGACGGTGGGGTAAAACAAAAAAGTCCGATATCCATAGGTCAGAACATCGCTCAAGTCGAGCGGTTCTCTCGTTTCCCCCCGCACCCGCATCTCGCTATTCACGAGCGCTCTCAGCGCGAGCCGGCCCGTGTTGCTGCTGCGCCGCAGCTCATTGACATGAATGACAAGACAAACCCTGGTGGTTAAATCGAGCCTCGGTATCGCGCCGCAGAGACAGAGCGTCCGGGTCAAATAACAAACCGGACAGGGGTCTTTGGTTTTCTTCCGAGCCAGTTTAAGTTTCCTTTCACTTTGACTAGGATAATGAAAATCGACTATCCTGCAAGTTCCTATCGCCGATCAAGGGGAGGATATCATGAAACAAACGAAAATCCTGTTTCGATGCGTGGCCGCAGTAGCCGCCGCGCTGGCCGTTGCGATGCTCACGGCAACGCCAGCGCGCTGAAACTCCCGATCTTTTTTTCTTGATCCTGTCGCTCGACCTGAAAAAGAAATTCCTGCTATCATCGCCGCATGCCTGGAGGAGTGACGGAGAACTTCACCACGACGTCGAAGCGCGCCGCATTGGCGGTGGCCACCTTCGGAGCGTTCATGACGCCTTTCGATGGCAGCGTGGTGAATCTGGCGCTGCCGTCTATAGGAAGAGAGCTCGGCGGCGATGTCGTTTCGTTAGGCTGGATCACAACGGCGTATGTATTGGGTCTCACCATCTGCGTTATCCCGTTCGGCAGACTTGCCGACATACGAGGAAGGCGGCTGGTGTACGTCCTCGGCGTCGCGCTCTTCACGTTGGCATCGGCCGTTTGCGGGTTTTCGTCCTCTCTCACCAGTCTCATCGCGACTAGATTCATCCAGGGCGTAGCCGCGGCCATGATGGCCGGAAACTCCATTGCGCTTCTGACCACGGTCTTCCCGGCGAAGGAACGCGGGAAGGCTTTGGGCATCAACACCGCCGCTGTTTACATCGGTCTGGCGCTCGGCCCGTCGATCGGAGGATTCCTGGTCGAGAGCTTGGGCTGGAGATCCGTGTTCTATGTGAATGTGCCCATCGGCATGGGCGTTATCGTGCTCGCACTCCTAAAAATTCCGGCCGACGCAGTCGAAATAAGAGGTGAAAAACTGGATCCGATCGGCATGGTCGCGTGGGGCCTGGGGCTCTCGATGGTTCTGCTGGGCCTCACCCTCCCCGAAACCCACGGCTCACCGTTCTCTCGGACCCTTATGGTGGCGGGCTTCGCTGTCCTCGCCTTGTTCATTTTCTTTGAAACTCGAGTCGTATCGCCGCTTCTAGACGTCAAACTTTTCAGAAACGCCCCGTTTGCCTTCTCCACGCTGACGGCTTTGCTGAGCTACAGCTCGGTCTTCGGCGTCTCTTTTATCATGTCCCTCTACCTCCAATTCATCCCGGGCTTCGGCGCCGAGCAGGCGGGTTTCATACTGTTGGCCCAACCCGTCATGATGGCCGCCCTTTCGCCCGTGGGAGGATGGCTGTCCGACAGAGTCGAGACCAGGATCGTTGCCTCCATTGGCATGGCGCTGGTCTCGACCGCCATTTATTCTCTGTCGCGGCTTGGCGCCGCCTCCGAGTGGTGGGAGATCGCCGCGAGGCTGATGCTCCTTGGAACCGGCCATGCCTTCTTCAGCTCGCCCAACGTCAATGCGACGGTGAGCTCTGTAACGAAAAGACAATATGGAGTCGCCGCGGCAATCCTCTCGACGATGCGTTTCACCGGCCAGGCGATAAGCATTGCCATCGCCACGTCGGTTCTTTCGGCACAGTTAGGCCGGGTGGTCATGTCCGCGCATGCGGGCGCGCAAGTGCCGGTAGAGCCTTTCATGAAAGGTATGAAGATCGCCTTAGAAATCTTATGCGGAATTTGCGCGCTAGTGTAGTGTCTCACGCTGTTGACACCTTATCCTAAGTTCGACAGGCG
>CAYOJC010000066.1:0-26339 GCA_964404195.1 uncultured Syntrophobacteraceae bacterium | reverse complement strand
AAACCTTCGTGTCCTTCGTGCCTTCGTGGTGAATCCTACTTTTCTCATTTTGGTTGCGGCTTTGCCGCGCTGTGCTCTTCGTGGTGAATAGAAAAGCCTTGGTTGAGCAGCCATATCCCGCTTGACAGCGCGTGCCTGCTGAAATATTCGTGAAGCGCCATGAGTCTTAGAGGAACAGCGGCGATCGTCGGCGTCGGTGAAACGCCTGTGGATCGGTTCGGGAGCAAACCCGGCGAGCCCCGCAAATCGACCGCCGAATATCTCTCCTGGGCTTTTCGGCTCGCGCTTGAAGACGCGGGTCTTAAGAAAAAAGATTTCGACGGGCAGGGACTCGCGGCGATTTATACCACCAACCATTCCCAGCCGTTCTGGCCCGAAGAAGCGGCGAACATTCTGGGCGTCTCTCCCGCCGTGTCTTTGGCGGGTGGGAACGGCGGCGCCAGCGCCGTTTCTCTCCTGGGACACGCCGCGGCGATGATCCGCGCCGGCGTCGTCGATCTCATCGTCGTCCTCGCCGCGGCGGCGCCGTTCAGCGAACACGGCCGCAGCCGCGCCGAGCCTGTGGACACGCGCGATTTCGAGATGCCGTTCGGCGTGATGGGCCCGAACTCAAAAATCTCATTCGTCATGAGCCGCTACATGCACGAGTCCGGAATGACCTCGGACCATTTCGGCAAGATCGCCGTCACCGCGCGCTATCACGCGACGCTCAACCCCGACGCCTACTTAAGAAAACCACTCACGCTGGAAGAATACAAAAGCTCGCGCATGATCTCCGATCCGATTCGTCTCTACGACTGCGTGCTCCCGGCCAACGGCGGCAAGGCGTACGTCATCGCGTCGCCGGAGCGCGCGAAAAATCTCCGCAAGCCTCCCGTCCATCTGCTCGGCTGGGGCGAGCGCAACAACACGAGTGCCGGCCCGCGCTCGAACGCCGATCCGCTCGTCACCGGCGTCCGCGAATGCGGCAGAGCGGCGTTCGAGATGGCGGGCGCGTCTCACGGCGACGTCGATTTTCTCGGCCTCTACGACGACTATGTTCCGATCGTCATGCTCCAGATCGAAGACCTGGGCTTCTGCGGAAAAAACGACCGGAAATTTTTCGAGCGCACCGATTTCACAATTAAAGGGTCTCTTCCCATCCAGACCGGCGGCGGCATGATCAACTGCGGCCAGCCCTCGACGACCGGCGGCATGCTGCACGTCATCGAAGCGGTGCGGCAGCTGCGCGGCGAAGGCGGCGCGCGCCAGGTAGCCGGCGCGGAGGTCGGGCTCGTCACCGGTCTCGGCGCGGTGAACTACGGAAAAAATTTCGGCTGCACCGCGGCCGCAATCTTGGGAAGATGAGGCATGAGGAGTGAGAAAGAGAACTCACCGCGGATCAGCCTCAGGCTGATCCGCCACAACTTTCAAGGCTGAGGCGCGGAGGGCGCGTCCTTCGACGAAGCTCAGGATGCGCGGCTATGAAGAATTCCGCTCGTGGTGAGCTTGTCGAACCATGCGAACTCTGTGCCTCTGTGGTGAAATAACGATTGCAGCTTTGCCGCGCTAGAAAGCTGATATGGCGGAACCGGCAAAACAAATCCCCAAGCCTCTCCCGGAGATTACGCCCGTCACGCAGCCTTTCTGGGACGCGGCGGCGCAAGGGAAATTGATCATGCAGCGCTGCGGCGACTGCCGGTCGTGGGTCTGGTGTCCCCGCCCCGCTTGCGTGGAGTGCGGGAGCGACAAGCTTGAATGGACCCAACTCAGCGGCCGGGGAAATATTTTTGCATTCACCATAGTGCGCGAAGTCGTCGGCCGGGCGCTGCGAGGGTTCGCGAAAGACATTCCCTATGCGACCGCCTGGGTCGATCTCGAAGAAGGCCCGAGAATTTGCAGCAACATCGTTGGCTGTCCGATCGAGAAAGTATCGATCGGAATGGCCGTGGAAGTCGTCTTCGAAAACGCCGCCCAGGGAATCTTTCTGCCCAAGTTCAGACCGCGGTAGCCCCGCCGGCTTTTTCAAAGAATTTTTTCCGGCGTGGTTGTATCGACCTCTAGCCGGGTATATCTTATTTTTATTCCCACGCGGCGATTTTATTTTATTTTAGTGGAGGTCTGTATGAAAAATACTTTTCACTCAGTGTTGTTGATGGTGCTGGCGCTTGCCGGATCCTCCTCGATGGTATTCGCTCAAGCAGGCAAAGAAGAAACTCCGGTTAAAGACGGCGCGACGGTAAGCCTCGAATACACGCTCTCCGGCGAAGATGGAAAGGTCATCGAGTCGAACAAAGGCAAAGAGCCTTTGCGTTACGTCGACGGCCGGAGTCAAATCATTCCAGGCCTGGAAAAGGCGCTCGAGGGCATGAAAGCCGGCGGCGAAAAGAAAGTCACCGTGAAACCGGAGGATGCTTACGGACCCGTCGACCCGAATGCTTACCGCGAAGTGCCGAAAGAAAATGTCCCAGCGGACTCGCTCAAGGAAGGAATGGCCCTGTTCGCCAAAAATGCCGAAGGCGAAATGTTTCCCGTCCGGGTGAAAGAGGTCAAAGACAAATCCGTGGTCATCGATATGAATCATCCTCTGGCGGGAAAGATTTTGGTCTTCGACGTCAAAATTATCGACGTTCAGCCCCCGCAAGCCAAGTAACTCGTCTTCGCGCCGCTCCCGAGCGCGATGCCATAGCGCGCACTCTGGACACGCGGCTGAGCATAGCGGCTTACTTTCATGACGCTCCAGGAGTTCGCCCGGCAAATCAGAAACCGCGGCGAGATCGTCTTCTTTACCGGCGCCGGCGTCAGCACCGAATCCGGCGTGCCTGATTTCAGAAGTCCCGGCGGCATCTGGACCAAATATTCTCCGGTCTATTTCGATGACTTCGTGAGCAGCGAGGAAGCGCGCGTCCGCTACTGGACGATGAAGCGCGAGACTCACGAGCTTTACAAGAACGTCCAGCCCAATATCGGCCACCGTTCCATCGCGGCGTTCGAGCAGCGCGATCAATTGCTCGGTCTGATTACGCAGAACGTCGACGGCCTGCACGGCATCGCCGGCGTTTCTCCGGAAAAAATGGTCGAGATGCATGGAACCGACCGCAAGGTGAGCTGTCTCGGCTGCGGAAAAAATTTCGACCCGGAGCCCATCTACGCGCACCTAACGGAAGATATCCTGCCTTCTCCGTGCGACGGCTGCGGCGGCCTGCTCAAGCCGGCGACGATATCTTTCGGCCAGCCGATGCCTCAAGCGGAGATGAAGCGCGCGCGGGAATGGAGCGAAGCGGCGGAAGTCTTCATCGTCGTCGGCTCCTCGCTGGTCGTCCAGCCCGCCGCGTCGTTTCCCGTCATCGCCAAACAAAACGGCGCGCTGCTCGCCATCGTCAATCGCGAGCCGACGCCGCTGGACAATCTCGCGGACTACAATTTCCGCGGCGCGATCGGAGAATTTTTTACGGCGTTGAATCCACTCTTGACGGATGGGTAGTCAGTACGAGCGTGGGCCGCCCGGCGCCGCTTGTAGAGCGATGGATCAGGAGTTATAGCTCCATCTTATTCAGCCTGAGCGCGTTGGAGATGACCGACACCGAGCTGAAGGTCATGGCGGCGCTGGCGATGACGACTCAAGAGAAGTCCGAAGAAGGTATCGAGCGCTGCCGAGCCACGATGCAGCAAGCGCCCCTACAGGCACTCGTCTACAGCAACCGGGCCAGAACTTCGGCGGGAATCTCTTGGCGGAGATGAGGATAGGTTTCAAGCAGCCGCGCGATATCAGCCAAGTCTTTCTGACGCTTGCTAGCTCGCCGTGTGGGATCGAGCACTGCCCAGACTTTCCCTTGAAGAACATCCTCAAGGCTGGCGACAGGCAAGCGAAGCCCAAGGACGTCGCGCACTCCAACCCGAGCAAGAAACGCCTCGTATCGCGGATCGGTCTGAATCTGAATCCGCAGATCAGAGCCGGCAGCAGAGACATTAAGACTATGGGCGAACCGTTCAACCTTGAACTCCTGATCCAGCAACTGCTCGGTCTTCGGCAGTTGATCCACGGCAATCACGATGTCGAGATCGAGACTCACAACCGGTTCTGCGTAGGCGTTGACGCCTTGTCCGCCGAGCACGCAATAACGCACCGCGCGCTCGTTTAGTAGTTCAAGGACACGGCCCAAAAAGTCCGTTCGGTCAGCCACAACAACTTTCCAGAAAGCTTGTGCACGCATAGAGCAACTCGTTCATAAGAGTCGTTACTGGCCATCATAGCAGGGCAGGAGATGCCCGGCAACGTTAGTTTGAATGTTAGTTTGAATGAAGGAGTTCTTACAGCTCCATCTTGTTCAGCCTGAGCGCGTTGGAGATGACCGACACCGAGCTGAAGGTCATGGCGGCGCTGGCGATGACGGGGCTTAGAAGCAAACCGAAGAACGGATAGAGCGCGCCCGCCGCGATCGGCACTCCCAAAATATTATAGATAAACGCGAAGAAAAGATTCTGGCGGATGTTGCGCATCGTGCCGCGGGAGAGCCGCCGCGCCTTGACGATGCCGCGCAAATCGCCCTTGACCAACGTGATCGCGGCGCTCTCGATCGCGACGTCGGTTCCGGTTCCCATGGCGATGCCGACGTGAGCTTGCGCCAGCGCAGGCGCGTCGTTGATGCCGTCGCCGGCCATTGCGACCATGCGTCCCCGAGCTTGCAAGCGCTTCACTGTTGCTAATTTTTGCTCGGGCAATACCTCGGCCTCGAATTCGTCGATGCCGAGTCTCTTGGCGACCGCCTCGGCCGTGGTGCGGCTGTCGCCGGTCAGCATGACGATTTTCACGCCGTCCGCGTGTAACATGCGGATCGCTTCCGGAGTCGTCGGCTTGACCGGGTCCGCCACTCCCACCAATCCCGCCACAGAGTTTTCAATAACGACAAACATCACGGTTTGTCCGTCTTGTCTCAGCTTCTCCGCCATATCTTGGAGATTGTTCGAGCTTAGGCGCAAATCGTTGAGCAACTTTTGATTCCCAAGAGCGACTCTTTTGCCATCGACGCTACCGAGGATTCCCTTTCCCGTCACGGACTGAAAATCAGATGCGTCCGAGAGTTTCACTCCTCTTTTCTGCGCCGCGGAAAGAATTGCAGACGCCAGAGGATGCTCGCTGCCGCGCTCCAGGCTCGCCGCCAAGCGCAGGATTTCCGATTCGTCGCCGTTTTCAAGAGTGATGACGGACGTGAGTTGCGGCTTGCCCTCGGTCAGAGTTCCCGTTTTGTCCACGATCAGCGTATCCACCTTCTGCATGACTTCGAGCGCCTCGGCGTTTTTAATTAAGACTCCCGCCGTCGCGCCGCGGCCGGTTCCCACCATGATCGACATCGGCGTGGCTAAACCGAGCGCGCACGGGCAGGCGATAATCAGCACCGCCACAGCGTTGACGAAGGCGTACGCGATGCGGGGCTCCGGACCGGCTATGCTCCAGACGATGAACGTGACAAGCGCAATCGCCATCACGACTGGAACAAAGTAAGAGGCAACGACGTCGGCGAGTCTTTGAATCGGCGCGCGGCTCCGTTGAGCTTCGCTCACCATGCGCACGATCTGCGCCAGGAGCGTTTCGCTGCCGACGCGCTCGGCTCGCATCACAAAACTGCCGGTGCCGTTGACCGTTCCGCCCGTGACCTTGCTGTCCACGGTCTTTTCCACCGGAATCGACTCACCGGTGACCATCGACTCATCAACAGAGGTCGAGCCGTTAAGGACCACGCCATCGACGGGAATTTTTTCGCCGGGCCGAACTCGCAGCCGATCTCCGGGCTTGACGCGGTCCAGGGGGACATCTATTTCGCTGCCGTCGTCGCGGACCAAGCATGCAGTCTTGGGAGCGAGTCCCAATAACGCTTTGATGGCGCTGCTGGTGCGGCTGCGCGCGCGCAGCTCGAGAACTTGTCCCAGCAATACCAGAGTCGTGATGACCGCCGCGGCGTCGAAGTAAACCGCGACCTCGCCGCCGTGCCCGCGAAACGACTCTGGAAACAAACCGGGAAAGACGGCGGCAACGACGCTGTAGACGTATGCGGCGCCGATGCCGATGGCTATGAGCGTGAACATGTTGAGGCTGCGGTTCACGACCGACGCCCAGCCGCGCTCGAAGAAAGGCCAGCCGCCCCAAAGGACGACCGGCGTCGCCAGGCAGAGCTGAATCCAATTGAGAAGCCGCATCGGCAGCAGCGGCTGCACCGGCTGGCCGGGAATGAGGTCCGACATGGCGAGGAAAAAAATCGGCGCAGTAAGAACCACGCCGATCCAAAACCGGCGCGTCATGTCCGTAAGTTCGGGATTGACTTCTTCGTCGAGCGTGACCGTTCGCGGCTCCAGCGCCATGCCGCA
Organism: uncultured Syntrophobacteraceae bacterium; assembly: GCA_964404195.1. Classification (GTDB taxonomy): domain Bacteria; phylum Desulfobacterota; class Binatia; order UBA9968; family UBA9968; genus JAJPJQ01. Next base: position 19,997 of record CAYOJC010000066.1, on the reverse strand, counting down.
GATGGGACAAGAGCCCGGCTCGGGCCGGATAATTTCCGGATGCATCGGGCAAACGTATTCGGTCCGGGTTGCAGGAGGCGCGATCGTGAGCGGCTCGAGCGCCATGCCGCATTTGGGGCAAGCACCCGGCTTGGCCGCGCGCACTTCGGGATCCATCGGGCACGTATAGACCGCGCCCGGAGGACTATCTTTCGCGGGCTCATCGTGCCGATGAGGATCAGGCGAAAGATACTTGGCGGGATCGTCTTTGAATTTTTCGAGACAGTGCGGGTTGCAAAAATAATAGGTCTTGCCCGCGTAGGCGTAGCTTCCCGCAGCGCTCTTTTCATCCACCTCCATTTTGCAAACCGGATCGATCATTGCCTGCCTCCAAAAACACGGCTGTTTAGAAACGAAATGCAGTACCTACAACCTTGCCGATAGCTCTTGAGCCGATTTCTCGCACATTCATTTCTTGCTCTTCGGGATTCTTATATAATTTTACCTGGGTTGCCTGGACTCTATCTAGGCTTTTCGGCGATCACCGTAGAGAACTCCTTACGCGTAGCCTCCGGTGCAGGGAACGTCTGGTTGTGAGACTCCACAATCTTCCAACCCGCAAACCGTTCCTCCAACTCATTTTGTTGGAACAGACAGTAATTATCCAGGTCGAACATGCCCATGTAGGTCGTGCCGTCAATCAGCACATTCACGATAGCGCACCCTCCCGGTTTGACGTGTTTCTGGACAGCCTGCAAGAGTTTGATTGCAGTTTCGTGACGGAAAAACATCAGCAACCCGATGGCTACGATCGTGTCATACAACCGATCGATGCTCCATTTCTCGATCTCCGCCCGGATGACTTGTACCGGAAGCCCTTCGCGCGTTGCGTCTGCATGTATGCGGGCAACGGCGGTCGGGCTAGCATCCACCGCGACCACACGGTGGCCTTGTTTTGCCGCCTCCAGGCTCAGGTTACCAAGCCCGCAGCCCAGGTCGAGAACTTCGCCCTTAAGGTAGTTGAGGGCCAACGTCTCGAAGGGATTCAGTGCATACTGTTGGTCGAGAACTTGTCTTTGGAACTGGCTTTCGAAGAATTTTATAGAATTATTGTCGATCATGCTCATGCATATTATCGATCGGTGAACGCCAACTCCAATACTCGAGCCGTCACATCCATCTTAACGGAGCTGGGTCGCCGGGCGTCTCCCGGGCGACTCTGACACGGGAGGGCTTGGAAGGCGGTCTCCTCGGTTTTGCGTTGAGGCGTTAGCCAACGCCTCCTCAATCGCCGACTGGAAGGCCGTGAAAGGCTGAGCGCCCACAAGTATCCGGCCGTTGAGAAAAAAGGTCGGCGTCCCCCGAGCCCCGAGCTCGAATCCGAGCTTGGTCTCTTCTTCGATCTTCTGTTGATATTTGCGGGAATCCAGGCACTGGGCGAAGGCTCCCATGTGCAGACCCAACTGCTCAGCGTATCGTTTCAGCTTCGCGTCGGTGAACGCGAGCCCGCCTTGGCTTTCGAAAAGCTTGTCATGATATGGCCAAAACTTCTTCTGCCCTCTGGCGCACTCGGCAGCCTGGGCGGCAGCAAAGGATTGCGCTCCCAGAAGGACAAAGTGCTGGTACGCGAATCGCACCTGGCCATTTTTGACATAGGTATCTTTGAGCCGTGGAAGCGTCTCGGCCCAAAACTTTCTACAGAAGGTGCATTGAAAGTCCGACAGCTCGAACACGGTAACCGGTGCACTGGGAAGGCCCAGAGCCCGCGTGGACTCCAAGACCAAGGTTTGAGGGACAGTAGTCTTCTCGGCAGCCACTACGGCATTCGCGAAGCCAAGCGTGTAGCCCACCGTCAACATGATCATCACCGCCAACACCCTCATCATCCTCATCACGGGCAATCCTTGGCGGGTGAACACAAGGTCCACATCGGAAACAAATCCCTTACCACCTGCCGTAAACCCGGATCATCAGGGCGTTGACAAGGCCTCGACGACCTCCAGCGTGTGCTTCTTGACTTGCTCGATCATAGGGCCGGTGACCGTGAGAAACTCCAAGTTGATCTCTGCCTTCTCGCTCGGACCAAGGGTAGCCTGCTTCGTCGAAAACGTGGCCGTTCCGAGAAGCTTGCTGTCAGCCCCAAAGGCCTTTCCCCCCACCTTTATCTTGCCAAGGGTAACGCCGGCCATGTTCTGCACGGTCCCCTTTATGTGGAGGTGGTTTGACGCGCAGATATACATCCCCGGATCCATCCCGGGGTGTAAGCCAACGCTGTCGATTTCCACCTTAACCTTGTCTTTCAGATCTGCTGCCAGAGAGGCGCTAAACCCTCCGAGCATCAGAAGCCCGACAAGAAGCGACACTACAGTTGCTTTCATAACTTTCCTCCTTCTGCGGCTAGAGCCGCGGTTACCTATTGAATGACGCGATCAGCGCGAGACAGCACTTGCGCGGGAATTTGGAGCCCGAGCCGCTTCGCGGTTTTAAGATTAATAATGAACTCGAACCGGTGGGGTAGCTCGACGGGCACTTCCCGAGGAGGCGTCCCCGTAAGAATTTTATGCGCCAAGCGCGCGGCCTGGCGACCTTGAGAATACTGGTCAGGGCCATAGGAAGTGAGCGCGCCAACCTGAGACCAGAAAGAGTCCGGATATACGCTGGGAATCTTGTTGGAAGTGGCCACCTCGAGGCTTCGTCCGGGAATGTTGAGGTTCGTCCCAGACTGAACAATCAAGATACCGTCCCTGCCGCCTTCGCTGAGCTTGGCGAGCGCCGGCTCGATCTCCAAAGGACTCGTAATAGGGTTCTCGATGACGATCAGCTTAAGACGCCTCGCTTCGCTCTTCGCGGATGCCAGTGCCTCAAGTTCCTCTGTCTTCCTGGGATCGTACGTCACCAGCACCCGACGAAGAGCGGGAACAATTTCCTTGAAGAGTTCCAGACGTTTGGCGGTCAGTTCAGCTCGGAGATTGGCTATTCCCGTGGTATTCCCTCCCGGTCGAGCAAAACTCTCAACGAGACCGAGCCTCACGGGATCGCTAACTTGCGTGAAAACGATTGGTATCGGCCCGGTCTCTTTCCGGCAGGCATCCGAAACACAAAAGAGAAGATCCGGTTTCTGTTCTATCAGCTCGGCAGCCAGCTTAGGGAGACGCGCCGAGTCGCCCTTCGAGGTGCGAACCTCGAAGATGATATTTTTTCCCTCTACGTAGCCAAACTCCTTGAGACCGTCCCGGAACCCGTTAGTGCTCGAGTGCCAAGGCGCCATTGCGTCTGTCAAAATTCCGATCTTGAAGTGCTTTGCAGGCTGTCCCCATGCATAGGATGACCGACAGAACGAATCCACTAGCAGCGCCGCAACGGCCCAGATTATGAATAAAGCGATAGTCCTGCGGAAAACGTAGCTCTGAATCTTCACAGTGATCATCTTATCTCTGGGGGCAGTGGAATGGAAGGTGGTTCGGGCTCGACACAGCCATGAAGAAAAGCAAGCGATCAAAGGCTATAAAGACAAGTATTACGAGGAACTCGCCGCCTCATGTTTCTGGCTTTCATGTCCCGTCCATCTTGCGTTCCTAGGCTTCTTCCTTTCGGCCTTCTCGCCCTTCCTGAATTGCTTCTACTCCCTCTTTCACCAGGAAATAAACCATGGCTAACGCGGCCACCGGATCGGCCCACCACAAACCAAAAAGTGCGTTGGCTCCAAGGCCGAATAATAATGTTAGAGAAAGATATGAACAGGCCAGTGTTTCCAGCGCATCGGCTCTCAAAGCCCGGCTGTTAATCTCTACCGCTAGCTTCTTTTTATACCAAGCCAAGATAGGCATCACGACCAGAGAGACAACCGCTAAAATTATGCCGACGAGACTTTCCTCGGGGTGCTCGTGGTAGATGAGTTTCTTTCCGGACTCGTAAACCACGTAAGCCCCCAAAACAAAAAACGTCACGCCAACTAATAATATGGCTCTTTTCTCGGCGGCCTCTTCTTCCTCCTCGTCGCTGAATCCGTGCTTGCGTAACCGCCAGATCAAGACGAAGCCAGAGGCTACTTCAATATAGCTGTCCAAGCCGAATCCCACCAGCGCTATAGAACCGGCAACGACACCCGCCGCGATGGCAACGATGCCTTCAATAACGTTCCAACCAACGGTGAAATATTCTGAGAGGAGCGCTTTTTTGTATGGTGTCATTATCTCGGCCAATACATGATGATAAAGACGCCGGCCAAACTCAACGCGCCGCCAAAAATATCAAAACGATCCGGAACATTCCCATCAAAGACCCAACCCCAACACAACGATAGAAAAATAAAAAAGCCGCCGTACGCGGCATAAACGCGACCGAAATGCGCCGGCTGAAAAGTCGGAATGACCCCGTAAAGAATCAAAAACAGCCCGCCTGCAATTCCCCAAAAGGCGCTTCGTCCTTCTCGCAGCGATTGCCAGACGAGCCATCCTCCGCCGATCTCACAGAGCCCGGCCAGGAAAAAAAGAAGCACCGAATGGGTTATTGTAAATATAGGCATTTTGACTCTCCAAAAAGCATTAAAAGTGGTGCGCCGTAAGATAGTGGAAGGGGTCCGGAGATTCTTCGGTATAGGGATCGGCATGGATCGTCACGTCCACAAGAGCGGCGATATGGTGCAGGAGTTCATGTCGCACGCCTTCTGTAATTCTATGGGCTTCCGAGACGGAGATCATGGGTGAAACAGAGATACAAAGATCCGCAAAGCACCGATGACCCAGCCACTGAAGCTTGATGCCACTTACTCCCCCCACTCCCTCTATTCTTTTAGCCGCGCTTCTGATCTCTTCGACCTCATCGGCATCGGCCTTTCCTACGATTCGGGGAATAATATCCCTGCCAACCTCGAAGACAATGGAAAAGATAAAGGCCGAAATGATCAGCCCCACTATAGGATCGGCTAAAGGAAATCCCAAAGCGACAAGCCCCAAACCCAATATCACCCCCAACGAAGTCAAGGCGTCCACTCGGGCATGGTGCCCTTCGGCCATCAGGGCCAGACTACGAATCTCCTTTCCCACCTTCAGCCGATATCGAGCCACGATCTCATTTCCCAAACCGCCAACGAAACCCGCCACGATTCCAAGCGCGATATTCCGCGGCGCTTCCGGATCGATAATACGCTGGATGGACTCCCAGCCGGTCCAGATGCCGCTGGCAAAAATGGCCAGGAGCACACCCAAACCCGCAAGGTCCTCGACTCGATAATATCCGTAGGGATAGTGTTGCGTGGGTTTCCTCTTGGAAATAGAAAAAGCAAACCATAGTGGCAGGGCAACCAACGCGTCCGAGAAGTTATGAATCGTATCTGCCAGTAGCGCGACACTGCCGGTGAGCCACACCACAACCGCCTGGGCTGCCGCGGTGAGACCAAGGACCCAGAGAGAAAACTTCAGGGCCTGGATGCCTTTCTCGGTGTTGATGAAGCCCGAGGCACTACCGTGATGATGAGAATGGAGATTCATTTACAGATCCATTTAACGGTTTGATAGTGGGCCGCAACCCAAAGAACACAGAGTATCAGGTAGGAACGGGACTTCGAAACCCACGGATCGACGGTGATCGGGCCGACAAGAGCAGTCAATCCCTGGTCGAATGTCACGGCGCCTTCATGGAGCGGGAATGAGAAGTTTCACTTCTTGCTGCTGGCCCAGTAAAGAGCCAGAGCGAGTAAAACCAAGCTGAGGAGCTTCAGCCACGGACCTCCCAGGACAGAGCTTGGAACGGCCGCCCCCAGCCCTATCCATCCGAGAAGGATGGACGGGCAAACCGGGCAAGCTACTGTAACGATACCCAGGATGCCCCCCATCAGACCGCCGCCTGTCGAGCTAACCGGGCAATCCTTTCGCTCGCGGTAGTTCGCCACCTGAACAGCCAATGTCGCACCCGTGAGAATCGGGAAGACCACAGCGAAAAACCATCCCAGGGCATCGTACGCCTCCGGGTTGGTTAAGGCTCCAATGTAAAGCCAGGCTACTACAAGGGTGCTGATCAACCAGATCAGGAAGTATGTGGGCTTCCGCCATATCCAGGAAACATTTTCAAAAGCCATAGCAACAATCCTCCATTAGTGGAAACTGGGATAGTTGGTTGTAAGTCCCCTGCATGAAGCTATGGTGTTAAGGCTTTCTCTAGTTTCTCTCGGTCGAATCCCACCACAACGGCGTTACCTATGACGGTAACTGGAGTGGTCATAAAGCCGAGACGCTGAAGTTCACCGAGGGCCTTTTCGTCCCGGGACACATCCCGATCTTCATAAGAAATACCTTTTTGGGAAAGAAACTCTTTTACCCGATTACAAAACATTCAGCCCGGCTGGCTATAAACAACGACTGTCTTCTCCATGGGACCCTTCTTTGTTGATTACTAGTCTTTAATCCGGGTGCAGGCGTAAAGGTTCTCCGCATGGTCCGCGATAATCTCTCGCGCTAATCCGACGACCTTTTTCACCCGCTCATCGGTAATCTGATAATAGATGCTGGTCCCCTCTTTGCGGGACGTAATGTAGCCGCACCATTTCAGGCAGGCCAGGTGGTTGGAGATGTTCGCTTGGGGGACTCCTATAATCTTGATGAGTTCTGACACGTTTCTTTCTTTTTCGAGGAGAGCCTCTACGATCCGCAGTCTCGTCGGATCCCCTAGGCCTTTAAAAAACTTCATCAAGATCTCGTCCGATACTGCCGGTGCGGCCGGTCTTTGTTTTAGTCTGGCCACGTTTAGACCTCCATCAATCGCTAATCTATTACAATCTATTAATATATTAATAGATGGAAGTCAAGTAGCCTCTGTAATGGATATTGAACCTGTCAACGGGAAGTTAAAAAAATACAACTATACGAAATGTGGCACGACGTGTGAGAGTCCATCATCCGCGATCCGGTATTATGGAAAGCGAGGAATAGTTCAGCCGGCGGCGCGTAGTTTATCCAGTCCGGGTCTCAATCCAAGCGCCATAGTCGCCGCAGTGAGACCAAACCACAGGGGAAACGCCGTCAGATGAGTCCATTGAATGGAGAGATGGAGCCAGGCGCGCCAGCCCGTTAAAAGCTCGGGATCAAAATGCATTAAGGTTTGGCTTCGACCACATGGAAAATTCCGAAGAAAGTTCGGTATGCGCGAACCACCATCAGACCGGCTTCATGCGCGAGCTTGAGCGGCTCTCGATTCCAGTGGCAGCCGAGCTGCTTGGAATGGGGTTCGTCTCTCCAATCTTGCCATCGAGCCAACCATTCACGATCGCTGCGGCCATGTTCCAGCAAGAGTATTTTCCCTCCCGTTCGGGAAACGCGGGCCATCTCCCGTAGCGCCGCCACCGGATTTGGAAACGTGCAGGTGGTGAGAGAAGACACCACTGTGTCAAAACTCTTGTCGCGAAAGGGGAGAGCCTCTGCATCGGCCAATAGAAAGGACACGTCAATTAATAGTTTCGCCGCACGGTGCCGGGCGATATTTAGCATTTTCGCACTGACATCCACTGCGATAATCCGGCAACCGCGAGGATAATAGCTCAGGTTCTTCCCCGTTCCGACGGCAACTTCGAGGATTCTCCCTGACGCTCGCTGCAACAATCTCCGGCGGAGCCTGCGCACTCCGAGAACCTCGGGAACACTCTCCACCCAATCATACCAGCGCGCAAACCGGTTATACTTTTCGGATATTTCCCGGGATGTTAAAGCCACTGCCGCTCCTACGGAACCGGAGGCGTTGGCGTAGGCTGCCCGTATCGGCTATACGTTCGGTCAACGTAGGCCCGGACCTCCTTCAGCGGCTTGCCCTGATCTAACATGTTCATCACGTCACGCGTGATGTTGATGCAAATATCTCAGTTGAGGCTCATTCGATCAAATACCAAATTCGTGGGTGTCGATGAGTCTTTAACATAGCACGAGGCATTGCTCGTGTGACCGTCTGCCCCGCACCCGCAATAACATGGAATGTAGCGCAGAATCTCTCGGTTGGCGATGGCGAAGCGATAAGCCTCACGCACATCAACGGGCGCCCGCCGGATATCGGCAGGAAGAATTGATTCCGGGGCAAGCTTATAACGATGCGTGGTTGCAGCGACCGTCCTGCAGCCGAATAACGGGCTTAATACCAAAGTTCCTATCGCCAGAGCGCCTTTCGCCAGAAAAGACCTTCTATCCCTGAGTTCAGGTGCGCTCGTAAGAGCGTGAACTTCACTTTCCCTTTTGTCCATCTGTGTTCCCCTTTACCAAACGATTTTACGGCCTCGCTTCGATCAGATGAAAAATTCCAAAAAAAGTACGCCACGCGGCCATTATCCTTAAATTCGCTTGCTGCGCGAGCGCCAGCGGCTCCCTATTCCAATGGCAACCGAGCTGCTTCGCATGGCGATCTGCCCGGTGATCCTGCCAACGGCCTAGCCATTCACGATTACTACGGCCGTGCTCCAGGAGAAGGATATGACCGTCCGGGCGGCACACGCGTGCCATCTCTTGGAGCGCAACCACCGGGTTCGGGAACGTGCAGGTGGTAAGGGAAGAAACAACGGTGTCAAAGCTTTGATCGGAAAAAGGAAGAGCTTCGGCATCCGTCAACGAGAACGAAACATCCATAGATAGTTCCGCTGCCCGTTTTCGGGCGACGTTTAACATCTCCCTGCTGACATCCACGGCGGTAATCCGGCAACTCGCGGGATAGTAATGGAGGTTCTTCCCCGTTCCAACGGCAACCTCCAATGCTCTGCCTGAAGCTCGCTGCAATAACCGGCGGCGAAGACTGCTGACACCCAACAGATCAGGAATGCCCTCGACCCAATCGTACCAGTGAGCAAAACGGTCATACTTCTGAGATATTTCCTTCGCAGTGAACTCGACGGTCATATTTCTCCTTCAAGGAGCTTTTAACCAGAAAATTAGAGAGCATGATCCACGCCTTCGTGCAGTAATAGGATGATCATCATTATATATCCAATTACAAGTCCAAGACATAAGGTTACGCCGGCTAGAGAATGGACAGCTAAATTACGACGTGAGCTGCTCCTGTATCGAATGGTCCAAATCGTCATCAGAACGATACCCACTAAGACAAGTGCATGTTTGGCCGCCATAAACAGCGCGTAGCTACGACCAAACCGTATATCAGACAAATGGTTGAGATTCCAAAAATACGGTGGAACATCAAACGGCGTCCAGCGTTTCATGTTTGAGATTCCGGATACGAACTGAAGAAAAAAAGCGGCCCATGAGATAGATAAGAACCGCGAGGAGCTTACCGGACTAAACAAGAGAGTCGCTGCGCTGCTTCCTACCCAGAGACCAAATCCCAATAAGTGAATCCACCTTACACTGATATCTATCCATGCAGCGCTAGTTGTGAGAAGCCGAAAGTCGTTAGGAGGAGGTGTATTCTCGTTGAGTCCAACCTGGATTTGAGGACCCACCGGTCCCACGACGCCGCCGAGAGAGTGAACTGGTGTTGGCCACAGATCGGCAACTTCATGATAGAAAAGAACCGTCGCAGTCGCCAAGGCGATCAGGACAACCAGAGCAGACTGGGAGACAAGGAAAGCTTTACTGAGAAAGCTCTTATCTGACTTTGTCCATAGATGAAGCAGAGTGATGACTAAAGTGATCAGGACTGCCAAAACGTAAAGTCCCAATTTGACTGCTAAGATGATCGTATAGGTCACGCCGTAGGGAATTTTCTCCAAAAGAGGCAGCAAGAGAAGGCTGGGCGTCTCCGGGATTCCGGCGCTGTATTCCATGTTGTAGTTGCCTGTTGCGAGAATCACGAGGACCAGAATCCAAGCCGAATAGAGAAGCCGATCCAAAGATGGCTTTGCTCCGACAAGGAGAGTGCCAGCGGTAAGACCAAACCAGAGGGCGAAAGCCGTGAGGTGGGTCCACTGGATGGTGAGATGAAGCCATGTAAGCCAGCCTGTAAGTAACTCTGGATCAACATTCTGTGGAATCTCGTGGGCAAGAACTGAAATTGCAGGGCAGAACAAGCTGGCAAGGAACAGCGGAATTGAGATTTTGCGTATTTTCCGGATACTAACGCCACCATCCGGCACATGATTTTTATCAGGCTCCACAACTGTCTCTCTGATTAAAGAGAGCGACCAACCGTCTTTACGCCTTGCTCTTCGCGCCACGCAGCGCGCGAAGTATGTCATTTACATTTTCACCGAACTGACGATCGACCCCTTCCGTGCGAATACGGCCCTGTTTGTCGATCACTGCATAACCCATCTCGGGCATCGCCATCTCTTTCCCTTCCATGTTGTAATCTCTCACTATCACCATGTGCGGATCTGAAAGGATCGGAAAGGCAAGATTCAGGTCCAGGGCTAGCCTAGACGCTTCCTCCGGTGTATCAGTGCTCATCGCGAGCACTGCCGCTCCCTCAGCTTCCAACTCTTTTACATGTGGACGCAGCTTCACGAGCTGCTCGCGGCACATACCTCAGCCTGCACCCATATAGAAAATAAGAACAACTTCCTGCTTCCCCTGATAGTCCTGCAAGGAAACCAGTCGGCCTGTGGAGGCCTGAAGAGTGAAAGAGGGGGCCATTTTGTAAGCCCAAATCGTGCTTCTCCAGTGCCAAGCACCGACACCAGCCGCAATTGCCACGGCCAGAATCGCGCCGAGGATCCATTTCCGACCAACTCCAGGACGATCGACTTTCATCCGCTCTCCGCTGCGCTTCTCGTGTTTTCTTGTTACGTTTGGTCCCATAAATTTTCCTTTAGCTGCTGACTGTTAGCCTCGATATCGTGTAAGGCTCGTTTTCCGTTCAACGCCGGGCCTGAATTGATGCTACTGTCTCCCTAGTTTTTCCGAGCGTGAGAAAGCCTACGAGAGAAGACCAAATTGCTGCTATGCCGAACACTTGTGCCGCGGGGATTCCCCAGGCAAAAATAGCAGGGTTTCCACGGAAAAACTCCACGAGAAAACGCGCGATGCCGTAAGCTGCGAAATAGGTGAGAAAGGTAATGCCGTCGGCCTGATATTTGTTTCTCGTTTTCCACACGAGGAGAAAGACCACAAAATAGGCGACCATCTCATAGATCTCTATGGGATGGAGCGGGATATTTAAGGGCGCTAGCGAACGAGGGTCGGTGTAAGTAATAGCCCAGGGAAGATCGGTTAGTTTTCCGTAGCTGTCGCCGTTCAATAGGCAGGCAAACTGACCTACCGTTTGCCCCAGCGCGATCCCCGGAACGAGGATGTCCCCGAACTTCAAGAAGGAGATGTTCTTTTTCCTGCAATACCAGATGGCGACAAGAGACCCACCTATTAGAGAGCCAATGACGCCGATCCCCCCATGCCACACCGCTAGGATGTCCCACGGATTTTTCAGATAATAAACGGGCTCAGAAAACAGGACGAAATAGATTCGAGCGCCTACGATGCCACCGAACAAAGCATAGACAGCAAAGTCCTGAATGAGTGTGGGCTCGAGACCTTTTCTTTCCGCCTCTTTGCTACTCAGCCAGAGACCGATAACGAAAGATAGGGCAACAATGACTCCGTAGGAACGAAGCTCAAAGTTTCCGAACTGCAAGAGAACTGGATACATAACCCTTATCTACATTTCAGGAGGTTAATTTTTCCGCCAGGAGAGTCCTTAAGTCGCGCCGCAAACGCACCATAGCCTCGGCCTCTATGCCGGAGTAGTAGCCGCGGATTTGCTCCTTCCGGTCTACTAAGATCAACCGGTTGCTGTGAAACAGCTCTTTTTCCTCTCCGGTCTTCTTTACAACCTCAGGAGGATTTTTCTCCTCTCCGATCCCTAGTTTGAACCCCTGTTGGGCAAGTCGAACTATCGTCGCCTTATCTCCTGTGAGAAAGAGCCACAGATCAGGATCAGCGCTGAAGTGGTCAGCGAATTTGCTTAGAACGTCGGGCGTGTCTCGCTCCGGATCAACAGTGATCGATACGAAGCGGACCGCTGACCGAAAATCCGGGTCGTTCAGATACTCAAGATTGAGAAGGCCCATTTGCGGAACAGTTAGAGGACAAATATCGGTACAATGGGTATAAAAAAACTGCGCCACCCAGACTTTGCCTTTGAGATCCGCAAGGCTCACTTTTCGGCCGCTCCGCTCGATGAGCGAGAAGTCCGGGACTGTCCCGTAGATTTTTAACCCTTCGAGGCGCTGCTCGTCCCACCCACCCTGTCGGCTTCCTCCTGCCTGCCAGGTCCAGATGGCAGTTCCTACGACCACGACCGATACAACCAATAGAAACCCCCAGAGGATTTGCCGCGAGAACGTAATCCCTATCACCTTTTCCTCCCATTACCGCACCGAACGATATTCACCCTTACCCTCCTCAGCGCTCACGATACCCTTGAGCGCTTCATCAAACTTAACCTCGACAGTAGATATTTCTATGCCTCCAACGTGCTTGTATGTGATCCGGCCCTCCCGGTCGATGAAGAACGTCTCCGGAATCCCCCAGACCCCGTAATCGATGGCGATTTTGCTGGGGTCCCGACCATTCATATACGTAACCCCGAACTCTTGTAGAAAGGCCCGGGCATCTTCTTCGTTGTCCTGGATATCAACGCCAAGAAAAACGACTTCGCGTTCCTTATTCTTCTGCCAAGCAACCTCGAGTGCCCTTGCTTCCGCACGACATGGCGGGCACCAGGACGCCCAAAAGTTAAGAAAGACAACCTTGCCGCGAAAATCCTCAAGCCTGATTGTCTTTCCGTTGAAAAGCGTCAAAGTGAACGAAGCGGCTTGCTTGCCAACCAGAGGAGACTGGATGTAACGCGCGTCGCGTGTAAAGCCATAGGCCAGAAGCCAGATGATTGGGATCACGATCACTGATAGGACAAGGAAACGTTGCCAGGGCATTCCTTCTCATCCATACGATATGCGATGCAGCTCCCGCATATCTCCTGCGCCGGACTATCAGGCCTTTAAAATACTCTGCGGATACTGGTCATCCGGATCCACTCCAGGCTTCATACTGAAAAGCTTGCTCTTATCAACGACGATCTGCCCGTCTTCCCCAAGCACGATTTCAAATCTATCCAATGGCCTAGGCGCCGGACCCTCGAAGTTGTTCCCGTCCTTATAAAAACCACTGCCGTGACACGGACATTTGAATTTATCCTCCGCTGCTAGCCAGCGCGGGGTGCAGCCAAGATGGGTACACTTGGCAAACAACGCATAGAGACCGGCTTCTTCTCGCACAATCCAGACCCGAAACTCCTGCTTGAACTTCTCATTGACCTCGCCGAAGACGAAATCCTTCAGGTCACCTGCTTTAAACCTCGTGGGTGGCTGAAAGAGAACCCGAGGGAAAGCTGAACGGATAAAACCAAGGAGAGTGAAAAGACCAAAAATGGCAAAGCCGCCCCAACCGAGACGGGTGAAAAAGTCCCTCCTGGACCAGATGCCCTTCTTAATTACCTCTTTGCCTTCCTTCGCTTGAGCGGCCATGGTTAAGACCTCCTAAACGAACTTCATTGGTCCCCTCCATCAAGTAAGCAGCTCTTCAAGTCGCTTCTGGTTAAAGCCGATGACAACCTCGCCATCAATAACAATGACCGGAGTAGTCATCGCGCCAAGTCTTTCAAGCTCCTTGATGGCCGAGGGGTCCTTGGTAATATCTCTCTCTTCAAAAACAAAGCCTCTTTGCGAAAGAAACTCTTTCGCCCTGCCGCAGAACATTCAGCCAGGCTGGCTATAGACAGTGATTTTTTTAGACATCAGCCTTGCCTCTTATTCATCATCCGCATCATCAAATACATTCCGACAGGACAGGCCAGCAATGCTACGACGCTAAGCAAGCCGCTTCCCACGGCAGCGAATGACCCAAGGGTGAGACCAAGAAAAGGGATAGCGGCCAACAGGAGCAGCGGCGCCGCGCAGCATACCGCCATCATGAGCATCCCTTTGAGCGTGCTCTTCTTCGGCTCTTGCGCAGCCTGCGGCTCTCCTACAGCGGTTATCCGGTCGGATGCGATCTGGGGACCCCTATCGTTTTCTTCCAACTGAACCTGATCTGACATAATCCCTCCTCTTTATTTTTGGACAAAGAGCCACACTCGTCTCTGATTTTACCTCTGTGCTTTCCACTTGACCCCGCCATCCGAGCTTGCGAAGATTTTTCCTTCCGCCGTCGCGACATAAATTTCGCCAGGGTTTTTGGGGTTGACGGTCACCGCTGCAAGGTTTTTAAGCTCGCTTGCTACACGCTTCCAGCTATCACCGGCATCTGTGCTCTTAAAAAGTCCGTCTCGCATCGCTACGTACATTGTATTCGAATTCGTCGGGTCGACCGCCAACCCGTTCACCGTCCCATTGGTGGGCAGACCGCCCACTTTGGTCCACCCTCAGAAACAATCCGGGCTGCGCTGCAGTCCCTCAGCAGTGCCGGCATAGAGAAATATTCCTCCCATGCCCGTCGGAATATTAACCGACGTCAGCACTTTGACTTCACCACCTGGACCATCGTCCACACGCGTCCATTTCCCGCCGCCGTTGGTGCTACGATATATTCCCTCTCCTTTCTCTCGGACTAGAACGTGCAACTTGCTGTCGTTCGGATCGATGGCAAGTCCGTGAACATCAGGCCCTCCCAGGCCGGTGTTGATCTCCTTCCACGTCGTCCCGCCGTCAGTGCTCTTGAAGACGCCGGCTTCGTGCGTGGCAACGTATATCGTCTTAGGCTCTTTCGGATCGGGTGTGACAGCCATCACGTCGAAACCGGACTGCTTTGCCGACAACGCCACCTTTTTCCAGGAACGCCCGCCATCGTCGCTGCGGAAAAGACCTGTGTGCGCGCCCAAAAACAAAGTTCGCCCTTCAGCACCCGTAGCGAGCGCATGGACGTGCTGGAAACCTTCGCCATCCTTCTTGTCGCTCATATTCATCTGATGACTATCCTGAGTGGCAGCCGAAAGCAGAAGCCCTGGATTCTCCTGACCTTGAACCTCACTGGCGTTCAAAAACCAAAGCATTCCCATCGAAAGCAACAAGTAAAATGTCCGTTTCATAACACCTCCTGTTTCTGAATTATCTTCCCATCATGTCTTTCATGTCCCTATTCATCATGCCGCCTCCCCCACGCATCATCCCCCGACCACCCATCATTCCTGCCATTACCGCCCGCATATCGATCATCATTCCCTGGGTTTCTTCGCCGACCAAACCCATCATTCCTCTCGGCCGTTCGTGAGTCGCAATGGAAAGGATGTAATAGACAAGGTTCCAGCGCTCTTTCGGTGTAAGGGAATCAGCATAGGACGGCATGGGAGTACCGTCGAGACCAGTGCTTAACGTGCGGTAAAGGTCCTCTGGATCAGCGCCGGACTTAAAGGGCTTAAGAGTCAAGTCAGCAGGCCGGATCGGAAAACCCCATGAATCTTTAAGACCCTCAACGGAAGGGCCATCTCCCTTTCCGCCTGACCCATGGCACGACACGCATCCTGCATCTTTATACAGAGTTTCACCCAGGCTGATGAGCTCTTTATCCTCATGCGGTCTGGCAGGAATCGAAATGGATTGCCCCGGTTTTTGCTTTTCGAAGCGCGGAGACAAAGTTTTTAGATACTGCACGACCGCCAGCCTCTCCTCCTGTGATAGTTGGAGCTGCGCCAGCATGCTTGTTCCTCTCACACCCCTAGAGATGGTTCTCAGAATATCTTCGTCCAGCGGCAAAGAACCGGAAGGCGTAGAGTGGAACTTATAGATGCCTGTAGTAAAGTCTCTCGGCTTGGTTTTCAACGTACTCGCGCTAGTTCCCCTCCCGTTGCCTTTTTCACCATGACAGGCAGCGCAGTTTTCCCCGTAGACCTTTTCTCCTAGCTTCAGATCTACCCCAGCTTGGACTTCCGCGTGCCCATTTTGGTAAAATTCGTAGGCAGAAAAGAGTCCCGCTAAAAGGACAAAAAGAAATGTCACTATTAAAAGCCTTTTCATTTGCATCTCAGAAAGTTAGAGTTACTCGATGTCCTTCTTGATTCTTTCAAACTCTTCTTTGGTGATCTCGCCTCTGGCATAGCGCTTTTTGAGAATGTCCAAGGCGCTCTCCCTACTCCCCAGGATAAACGGCGTCCTTTGACCCCACACCCATTTCACCGCCGCCACAACGGCTACGATTAAGAGAAAGATCAGGAGTAGGCCAAGCAGGAAACTGAACACACCCCAGATCATCATACCCATTCCATCCATCATCATTTCAGTCTCCACTACGCTTTTCATCCAGCAGCCCTTTAAACAAAGCTCTGGACTCATCGCTATCCCACTCTCTGGAACCTATGACCTTCCCCGCGAATTCTCCCTTTCGGTTAATAAAATAGGAGAGAGGAGGAGACCAGGCGCCGTATTTCTCTGAGACTTTGCCTTCTTTGTCCAACAGGCCGGTAAAGGTCAGGCCAAGCTCGTCGAAGAACTTGCGAGCCTCTTTCCTGGTCTCTCTAAAATTAACAGCCACAACCTCTAGACCAGCCTTCTTGAATTCGCGGTGCAGCTTTTCCATGGCCGGCATCTCCTGGCGACAGGGAATGCACCAAGTCGCCCAGAAGTTGAGAAAGACTACCTTGCCTCTGAGATTCTTAAGACTCATCGGCTTCACTGCGAGATCCTCGAGCGTAAAGTCGGGAGCGAGGATCTTTTTCTCCGGTTTCTCAATCCCGAGTTTTTTAAAGTATTCTTCGGCATCGGCCTTTCTTTCTCCCTGTGAAATAACCTCCGTCGAGTTGACAAGGGCGAAGCAAAGAACTGACGACAACAAAAGCCAAGGGTTCCTTATGCTCATCGACGTTTGAATTAATGGAGCAGGGGCTTAAAGCCCCTGCTCCTATCATCAGCCTCAGCTCTTTTGATCTTTCTTTGCCGGCCCCGAGTCGGGGTGCGACGATTCCATCATCTGGCTGCACTGGTCCATCATCTTCATCATCCGCATCATTCCATCCTTGTTTTCTCCCTCTTTTCCGCCCTTCATCATGTCTTCCATCATGCCTTGCATGCGCGAACCCTGCTGCTGGCTGCTTTCTTGTTTGCCCGACTGCTGCGCGAGGGCGACGCCGGAGACCATTAAAGACACCAACAGAACCAAAACAAATTTCTTCATATTCTTCCTCCTTCAACGAACTTCGTGCTATAGAAATTGAAACGCGAACCGGCCGGCGCGCACACCAAGGCCGGAGCTTAAGGAGATTAGCTAGCGGAGGGAATCAAAGGGTTAGAACGGAGTTGAAAAGATGAAGCGAAACCTTTTCGGGGCGGTAGTTGATCCGAGTTGTGGGAAACCCTTTGGCTGCTAACAAGATGTCATTAGGTGAAAGTATAGTGAGAATGTTCCCAATCAGAAAGGGTGCGCCTTTACCGGAGCCATCGGATTTAGTGGGAACAAGGACATCCTGGAAAAGTAATTTATGGGCGGCAGCAAGATTGCAAAGAAGCGGCTGACATGGGTGCTCTGAGGCGGAGTCAGGCTGAGAACAGTCCGACATTGGTGAAGCAAAAGCCTGAGCCGGAGACGCTAGGCTGGCGCACAAAACCGCCAAGGCAAAAAGGATCACAAGAGATGAAGAAAGCAGTTTCTTTGGGACCCACCTCACAATAATCATCCTTAGACTTAATTCAGAGAAAGTCAATGAGGCTCGCAGGGACAATACAAGCCTCTTTTTTTACCTGAATTCTCAATATAGTCTCATACAAGCCGTCTCTTCATTTCCCGACCCCTCCACAAGGCGTAGATCGCTGGAATAACGGCAAGCGTCAGAATAGTAGACGTTACCATCCCGCCGATCATAGGAGCGGCAATTCTTTTCATAACATCGGCGCCGGCGCCATGCGACCACATGATCGGAAGAAGGCCGGCGATGATCGCCGTTACGGTCATCATCTTGGGCCGCACGCGATGCACGGCTCCCTCGATGATCGCCTCGTAGAGGTCTTCCATCTTGGCCATCGACCCCTCGCGGAGTTTTCTGTCATAGACCTCGTCAAGATAAACGATCATCACGACTCCGGTCTCCGCCGCAATGCCGGCGAGCGCGATGATTCCAACCCAAACGGCGACACTCAGATTATAGCCCAGGAAATAAAGCAGCCATATGCTGCCGACCAACGCAAAGGGCACGGACAAAAGCACGATGAGAGTTTTCGCCACCGACTGAAAGTTCAGAAAGAGAAGAACGAAGATGATCAGCAGCGTCAGAGGGACAACGTAGATCAGCCGTTCCTTCGCCCGCTGCATGTACTCGTATTGCCCGCTCCAGGAGAGCGTATACCCCTGCGGGAGTTTGATTTTCTGCGCCACTACTTTTTTGGCCTCTTCAACATAGCCTCCGATATCCCTTCCAGCCATATCGACGGTAACCTACCCGACCAACTGGCCTTCCTCGTTTTTTATCATGGGGATGGACCGGCAGTAAGCTCTATATCGGCCAGTTGACCCAATGGCGGCGGCGTAACGGGCATATTGTACAGGGCCAACGCGCATAGCACGAAGATCGAGGACCGTCAGGTTGTGATAAACATAGATAAAAATGGCAAAAGCCTAAAGGGCTGGAGGGGGTGTGAACCCCTCCTAGCCCGCCCGGGGTATCATTCTCCGCCCACCGAGGTATCATGACTGCGCTCCTGCCGACGAAGTTCGGTTTCCTCTGCGTCGGTGTGGATCCTGCCATCGGCCCGCACATTCCCACTGACGATTCGCCAGCCGTTCATACGAGAATCAGAAAAGTCCGGCAGGACATGAAGGGTCGCATTCGGAAATAGGCGTTTCGCCTCGTCCGCTAATGATGCGTTAACACATACCTCGGTGCCGTACTGCTTCGTCTGGGCCATTGCCTTTCCGGTGAAGAAAAGCGCTGGGACCAGAGCTAATGCTGCTGCTAAAAGAAACTTTTTCATCTTTATCACCTCCTTTCCGTTCCATCTGACTAGTAATACGCGCAGAGGCGACGAATACGACTCTTTAGGCGGCTTGGAAGGAAATTTGGCGACGAATAAAAAGCCCCAGGCTTATTCCTAATAGCGACCCGACATAAGTTCCAAGAGCAGCAAATGCGATGATACCCAAACCGTGGTTATGAGATGCACCCTGAACGTAGATGGCGGGAACCAGCAGGAGAGAGATGGCGAGTGACGTGATGATGATATTTTTTGCAAAGAGAGGAGCTTTATGAAAACCAAAAATAAGGGCTCCGATGAACGAAGCCACACAACAATAAATCCACCAGCCCGCAATAAAAGCATTGCCAACCCCAATGAGAGAGTCGCTGACCATTGCGACGGCGTATGACATCGACGTCGCGAGCCATCGAATGGAATCTACCTCATAAGCCAGAAAAGCGATAAGCAAGGTTAAAAGCGTGATCGAAAGTGAGCGGGCAGCGATTAGATCAAGCGATATGGCACGCTTTCCGTTGCGTTTCAAAATGACCCAAAAACTTCCCGCGAAAAGCATCCACCAAAGGCTGAACAGAGAAATCAGTACGTAATGGTGATGAATCCTGAGATTGGCAAGATTGTGGATCAGACGATATGAGACCCCTGTCATCACTAACCCGGCGACGACGGGGAGAAGAATTGACCCGATACCGCTGTGAGGGATCTTTTCAAGCCAGGGAATCGGAGTTTGTTCTTGCTTGAGATGGGCAAGAACTGTCTGCTCAGTTTTCTCAAAAAGCTCTGTGAACATTTCAGGGACCTGCAAAGACTCAAGCCTTTGCCACACCCGTGTTAGTTCTTGCTCTTGAGCCATGCAGCTCGTGCATTGAGCGAGATGGCTTTGCAAGGACTGATACTCTTCGGAAAGAAGTTCCCCAGCGATCTTCTTGACCAGCAAGGAGCCAAATTCTTCGCTTTCATGCCTCGACATTCGTCTAATCTCGTGGCGTTTTGAATCTCTACTTTTCTACCATCTGCGCCGCTATCAGACCTCCTCACGTCGCCGATTCGTTCGGTGCCAGTCAGTCGCGCTGTCTAATCTAACTGAGAATAGGCTATTATCGACAACGACCGCCGCCCCTTAGTCCACCCGGCCCGGTACTCCCCG
>CAYOJC010000065.1:0-26660 GCA_964404195.1 uncultured Syntrophobacteraceae bacterium | reverse complement strand
TGAATAGAGAAAGCTTGAAGGATAAGTGCCTTAATTTAAGAGGCACTACACTAGCAACTTGGTCAAAGGCCGCCCAGAGGGACTAAGAGCTGGATGGAAAAAAAGGCCGATGTTTCCATCGACCTTTTCCGTTTCAGATAGCGTCGGCGGGGCGGTCGGGCTCTTTATTACCCCGCCGCTCTCTTTTTTTCCGGCGCAGCGGGCTCTTTCGCTGGATGCGCGGCGCGCAGGTTGCAGAACTCCTCGTAGTCGATCAATTGATGGATGGTCGGCTTGTCGCCGCACATCGGGCAATCCGGATCGCGCTTGAGATTCAAGGTCGTGATCTCATTCGTCAAGGTGTTGAAGCAGAGAAGCTTGCCGATCAAGCTCTCGCCTTTGCCGAGGATGAGCTTGATCGTCTCCAACGCCTGGATCGTGCCGATGAGTCCCGGCAGAACGCCGAGCACGCCGGCCTCCGCGCAGCTCGGCGCCATTTCCGCCGGCGGCGGCTCGGGGTAGAGGCAGCGGTAGCAAGGGCCCTTGCCCGGATAAAAAACCGTCGCCTGTCCTTCGAACTGGAAGATGCTGCCGTGCACGTTGGGTTTCTTTGCCAGCACGCACGCGTCGTTGACCAGGTAGCGCGTCGGAAAATTGTCGCAGCCGTCCACGATGATGTCGTAGTCCTTGATAATTTCCATGATGTTTTTAGACGTCAACTTTTCCTGATAGGGAATGACGCGAACGTCGGGGTTCAGTCCTTGTAGGGTCAGCTTCGCCGACTCGACCTTAGGCATGCCGATGCGGTCGTTGGTGTGCAGGATCTGCCGTTGCAAATTGGACAGATCGACCACGTCGTTGTCGATGATGCCGATCGTTCCCACGCCCGCCGCCGCCAGATAATAGGCGGAAGGGGAGCCGAGCCCTCCGGCGCCGACCATGAGCACTTTGGCTTTGAGCAGTTTCGTCTGGCCTACCTCGCCGACTTCAGGCAGCAGAAAGTGGCGGCTGTAACGCGTCGTCTGCTCCTGCGTGAACTGATGATCCTGGACCCATTTGTAGCCGGCATTTTTCCACGCGCCGTAACCGCCGGACATCGAGATAACGTCTTGATAGCCCATCTCTTTGAGCTGCTTTGCGGCGAGAAGCGAGCGCACTCCGCCGGCGCAGTAGGCGATGATCGGAGTCGATTTCTCCGGCACGGTCGTTTCGACTTTCAATTCTAAAAAGCCGCGCGGCAGCGAGACGGCGCCTTCGAGATGTCCTTCGCGAAATTCGTCCTTCTCGCGCACGTCCAAAAGAAGTTGGTTGCCGTTCCTTCCCAGCAGGTCTTTAGTCTCCTGGACGGTAAGCTCCTTCACGTCCTTTCGCGCCTCGTCCATCAACTGTTTAAAGGTCTTCGCCATGATTCCTCCCGGTCGTTTCTAATAGAAATTCTGGACCTTATGGGTCTAAGTTACACATGCCGATTCCAAAAGTCAACTTTGGCGGCTGAACCAGCGGTAATAACTGGTCTTTTGTTCAGGCTCGGCGCGTTGCGCAAGAGCTATCGCGGAATGCGTACCTCGATCTGAAGACCGTTGGGGTCCTGGCAGAAAATCGTCGTCAACTTGCCCGCGGCGTCGCGGTTCTCGCGCAGGATCTTCGCGCCTTTTTCCTTGAAGTCCTTCGCGACCCCGTCGATGTCGTCGGTGACAAAGCCGTAGTGGTGCACGCCGACCGGGCCGTCGGTTTCCATGAGCTGCAGCGGCGCTTCTCCGCCGAATTTCAGGAAGCAGAAGCCGTATCCCGCCGCTCCTTTTCTGATCGGCGTCGCTTCTCCGCCGAAAAGCTTCTGGTAGTATTGGATCGACTCCTGCAAGTTCTTGCATTGGATGGCGACGTGTTCGAGGCGGTAGTTCATTCTTCTTACCTCCTTGATATTTATGATGGAAGCGTAGAGCAAAGGCCAAGCCGCGTCAACTCCGCTCTATCTCGCTTTAGGATCGAGAATATCCCTTAAACCGTTGCCGAGGAAGTTGAAGGCGAGGATGGTGAGGAAGATCGCCAGGGCGGGTGAAAGGATTTGGAGACTGGGATTTAGGTCGTGAGACTAAGCTGACTCGGCGAATTCAATCCGCGGCCGGATGATCCTCGACCTTGGAGGGGCAAGTTTTTTTATGCGGACGAAAATCACCTTTTCTCCCTCGGAAATTCTCTTTTGTGCCAGCTTGAAGTTGGCCTCGTAAAGCTCCTTATCGTACTCTGGTAGAAAAAACATGGTCGATTTATCGGGAATCATTTCCAAAACCTCAGGATGCTCTACCAGGTACTTATCGAACTCCACCCCCAGCGCAAGATTTTTGTATGCCCACTCTTTTCTTTTCATCTTACTGCTCCAGGTACGCTTTAACATAGCGATCCCAATTCGTTAAAAGATCCGCAAAGGCGATATGTAGCGCTTCATTAAAATCTCTCGCGACAATAGAAATTTTATCTGCTGTCCCATCCAGATGCAATAGATCGAGATGGGCAAAGCCGTGGTGCGTGTCGTACCGAGCTATGGGAGTCCACAGTTCTTCTATCAACGTTTCCAGCTGGACCATGAATCTCCTGACCCGCCCTCTCTCAGTAACCACTAAAACTCTTAGCCGGGTCTGATGGTCTACCCCCCGAAAGAACTCTTTTCGTGCCATTATCTTGCCTTCGGATCTAAGATATCCCTGAGCCCGTTGCCGAGAAAATTAAAAGCCAGAATCGTCAGAAAGATCGCCAGCGCCGGAAAAAATATCAGGTGCGGATATGCGCGCATGGCGCGCCAGCCGTCCTGCGCGAGCGTCCCCCAACTGGTTCCCCAATTGCTGTAGGGGTCGTTGATGCCGAGGCCGATAAAACTCAAGGTGGACTCGGCCAGGATCGCGGCGGGAATGCTGAAGGTGAGCGTGACCAGGATCGGCGCGAAGATGTTGGGCAGGATGTGGCGCAGAACAATCCTTGCGTGCGACGCGCCGACGGCCCGAGCCCCTTCGACGTAGGTCAACTCTTTTGCCTGGAGTACCTGGCCTCTCGCGACGCGGGCGAAGCGCACCCAGGTGATGAACCCCAGCGCGATCAAAACGCCGCCGATGTTGCGGCCTAATAACAACGAGAGCAGCACGAAGATGAGCAGATCCGGAAGGCCGTAGAATATGTCGACGACGCGCATAAGCAGGTTGTCCAGCGCGCCGCCGGCGTAGCCGGAGACCAGGCCGTAGAGAGTCCCGATCACGAGCGCGAGGAGCGCGGTTCCCAATCCGACGACGATGGAGACGCGCGCGCCGTAAAGAATGCGCGTCAGGAGATCGCGCCCCAACTCATCCGTGCCGAGCCAGTGATCCGGGCCGGGGCCTTCGAGAACGCGCTCGACCTCGAACCCTCCCGGCGGATAAGGCGAGATGATAGGCGCGATGAAGCCTGCGAGCGTTACCAGCAGAATAAAGGCAAAGCTGCTTGCCAGTGCGGGGCTTCTTTTAAAGCGGCCGCTCAATTGCGCCATGCTCGTCATCGCGTCATCTCAGCGGGCGCGCATCCTCGGATCGACGACGGAGTACAATAGATCCACCATCAGATTGGCGCCGACGAGGACCGCTGTGTAGACCAGAGTCACTCCCATGACCAACGGATAGTCGCGGTCGGTGACCGCCGTTATAAAAAATCTTCCCATGCCGGGGATGGCGAAAACATATTCCACCACGAACGAGCCGGCAACTAAAATTGCCAGCAGCGGGCCCAAAAGCGTCAATACGGGAATCAGCGAATTTCTCAGCGCGTGCTTGAAGAGGACGAGCGACTCCCGGAGGCCTTTGGCGCGCGCCGTGCGGATGTAATCTTCGCCTAACGTTTCGAGCAACGAGGAGCGAAGCAGGTAAGTGAGCTGGGCGCAGGGCATCGCGCCGAGCGTAATCGCCGGCAGAACCGCGCTGCCCGGCGAGCCCCAGCGGGCCGCTTGGAACCATCCCAACTTCAAGGAGAAGAGCCAGATCAACAGGGCGCCAAGAACGAAATTCGGCAGCGAGATGCCGAGCGTCGCTACCAGCGTGCATGCCCGGTCGATCCAGCGATCATGATAGGTCGCGGCGGTCACGCCGAGAGGCAAAGAGAGCGCCAAAGCCCACAAAATCGCCAGCAGTCCCAACACGATGGAAGTCGGGAAAGTATCGATGATGATGTCGCTGACGTTTCGGTCGGTGTATTTGTAAGAGGGACCCAGGTCGCCCTGCGCGATGCCTTTGAGATAGCGCGCGTACTGCGCCGGGAAAGACTCGTCGAGATGGTATTTGGCTTCGATGTTGGCCATCACCTCGGGCGGGAGCCGCCGCTCGCGGTCGAAGGGGCCGCCGGGAAGAACCCTGAGCAACGCGAACGTGAGCGTTACCACCACCCAGAGAACGACCACGCCGTGCAGGAGCCGCCTTGAGAGAAAGCGAAGCATACTTAGTTACTGGTTAAGGGTTACTCGTTTATTTGAAATCGGACGACTCCGCCTGGTGCTTGTCTGGGCAGTCTGCAATAACAAGTCACCAGTACACGAATAACGAATTAACGGCGAGCGTCAGCTCGCGCCGGCCGCACGTTGCGCAGGACGAGGCGGCTCATGGAGTTGTAGTCCAGCCCGGTGTAGCGGGGATTTAAAATCGTGGCCTCCGTCGTCGTAAATAGAGGAACGATGGGCGCGTCGACTTCACAGAGAATTTTCTGCGCTTCGTTGTAGAGCTGGACGCGTTTCTGCTCGTTCATTTGCCGCGCGGCCTGCTCGATCAACTGGTCGTAGCGGGCGTTCTTCCACCGGCTGTAATTCTGCGGGCTGTAGGAGGCAAAAAGTTTTATGAAGTTGTCCGGGTCGGGATAGTCTGCGCCCCAGCCGGAGCGGAAGATCGGCGGCGGATCGTTCAAGAGCCTTTTGAGAAACACTTTCCATTCCTGATTTTCCAGGCGGACCAACACGCCCAGGTTGCGCTTCCACATTCCCTGAACCGCCTCGGCTACGGTCTTGTGACTCTCCTCCGTGTTGTAGGCGAGGGTGACCTGAGGGAAGCCCTTGCCGTCCGGGTATCCCGCCTCGCGCAACAGCCTTCTCGCCTCGGGCGGATTGTAGAGAAGGCCGATCTTCGGATTGTGCGCCAGCATGCCCGGCGGTATCCAGGACGCCGCGGGCTGCTGCCCGCCGTGGAGCAGCTTGGGGAGCGCGGAGCGGTCGATCGCCATGGCGAATGCCTTGCGCACCCGCGGGTCGTTGAAGGGCTTTCGCTCGACGGCAAAGCCGTAATACTCGCCGCGGAGCTGCGGCACCCACTTGAATCCCGGCATGTTGGATAGCCGCTTCTTTTCCAGGGCGGGAATGCTGTGGTTGTCGAGGAAGTCGAGCTGTCCCTGCTCGTACATGGCGAGCGCCGTGGTCATTTCATTGACCATGACCATCTCGACGTTTTCGATCGCGGGCTTGCCGAGAAAGTAATTGGGATTGGCCTTGAGCTGGATTTCATTTTCGTGCTTCCACGAGGCGAGCAAGAAGGGGCCGTTGGTGACGATGTTCTCCGGCTCGGTCCATTTGGTGCCGAATTTCTCGACGATGTCCCGGCGCTGCGGGTAAGTGATCTCGAAGGTGGTGATGGCGACAAAATAAGAGGTCGGGTGCTTGAGACGGACCTCCAGCGTCGCCTCGTCGGTTGCCGTCACGCCTACGGCGCCCTCGTCGGCGATCTTGCCCTGGTGAAATTCTTCCGCGTTCACGATATCGAAGAGGCTGTAGGCATACTCGGATGCCGTCTTCGGATTGAGCAGCCGCTTCCAGGAGTATTCGAAATCCTCGGCGCGGACTTTTTTCCCGTCGCTCCACGCGACGTCGTCTCGAAGATGAAAGACGATTTTTCTCCCGCCTTCGAGAATGTCCCACGATTTGGCGATCATCGGAGCGGGCTTCAAGTTTTTGTCGAATTCGGTCAGCCCGGACATAAGATTGGCGATGACGTTGAAAGACACGTGGTCCGTCGCCAGAGACCAATCGAGGCTCGGCGGCTCCGTGGAGAGGTTTACGCGGAAGACGTTTTCATTGCGCCGGTCTGAAGATCGATTGCAGGAGCAGAGAACTAAAAACAGAAAGAGGGGAATCAGCCGGCGGCCGTAATTTGTGAGTGAAGATGTCAAAGGAAAAACGCTTGCGTCCGGTTTGGTTTGCCGATATTACTACCCCAAGCGCCTGTCATCTTCAAGCGAAATGAAAAGCCTATGGATTCCCGCGAAATGCTGAAAAAGCACGTCGTCGTCGAAGGCCACCGCGACGTGTACGAGCAGCTCTATCGAAAGTCGATCGGCGAAGAGGCGCCTCTGCGCGACGCCATCGCGCCGCGGCTGATCCGCGACGGCATCGATCTTTCGGTCTATGCGATCAGCGGCGATTCCTATTCGCACTCGCAGAACACGGGACGATACCTGGAGACGGCGCTGGAGAACATCGACATGTTTCTGGAAGAGGCGCCGCGCTCGGAAGGCATGATCTCGCTCGTCCGCACGCGCTCCGATCTCCCGGACAAAGTCCGGCCCGGCCAGATCTCTTTTATTCTCCACTTCGAAGGCGGCATGCCGCTGCGCGGCAGCATCCATCAGTTGAGAAACTTTTATCGTCTCGGCCTGCGCTCGATGCAGCTCACTTGGAATTTCCGCAACGAGCTGGGCGACGGCGTGTGGGAAAACCGCACCAAGGGCGGTCTCACGCGCTTCGGCGTGGAGGTCATCAAGGAGATGAACCGCCTCGGCATGGTGGTCGATCTCGCGCACATGAACCGCGAGGGATTTTTCCAGTCGCTCGATGCCGCCGAAGCGCCGTTGATCGTGAGCCACGCCAACGCCTGCGGCATGTTGGACAACCCGCGCAACCTGGCCGACGACCAGATCAAGGCGATCGCGGACCAGGGCGGCCTGGTCGGCATCCTCGCGCTGCCCGAGCGCGTCTCGAAGAAAGACGCCACGCTCGACGATCTGCTCCGCCACCTCGACTATATGGTGAAGCTCGCCGGGGTCGAGCATCTGGCGCTGGGAATGGATTTCATCAAGTACGACGGCCCGCGCACTCTCAAAGATCAGCACCATCCGCTGCACCAGCGCACCTACGTCAAGGACTTCGAAGAGATCGAGGACCTGCCGAAGCTCATCGACGGCCTGGGCCGCCACGGGTATAAAGAAAACGAGATCGCGCTCATCCTCGGAGGAAATTATCTGCGCGTGCTCAAGACCATTCTCCCGGAACAACCGGTCATTTAAAACCGGAGGAGGCTTTATGCGCCGCTTGACGTTGCCGCTATTTTTTCTCCTTTTTCTTCTTTCCGGTTCGCCGGCCGCATCCGCCAAAATCGTCGTCGGGCTCTCGTCGGTGAACCTGGCGTTTCTGCCGGTGTACGTGACGCAGGAAAAAGGCTTTTTCAAGGATGAAGGGTTGGACGTGATCTTCGTAATGTTCAACGCCGGCACGACCAATCTTCAAGCGCTGGCCGGCGGCGACGTGCAGATCATGGGAAGCGCGTTTGTCGAGACCATCGGCGGCCGCGCTGCGGGCATGGATGTCAGAAATTTTTGGGGCATCTGCAATCTCATGCCGTTCCAGCTCTACTCGAATCCCAATTTCAAATCCATGAAAGACGCCAAGGGCAAGCGGTTCGCGATCAGCCGCTTCGGCTCGCTGACGGACTTTCTCACGCGCTCCACGCTGCACCATTTCGGCGTCGATCCGAAGGAAGTGACGATACTCCAGATCGGCAGCACTCCGGCCCGGTATGCCGCGCTGTCCGCCGGAGCGGTGGATGCGAGCATCGTCTGGTTCCCCGTAACCGAGATCGCCAAATCCCAGGGATACAACAAGCTCTTCGATCTCAAGAGCATTTTTCCTGAGTGGCCCTACGAGACCTTCGCCGCGCGCGAGCCGTGGCTGGCGAAGGAAAAGGATCAGGTCGTCAAATTCCTGCGCGCTTATCAGCGCGGCGTCAAGCATACGCTGGAAAATAAAGACGATGCCCTCAAAGCCATCCGAAAATACGTGCGGATGGATCCGGCGTACGCCCCCGCGGGTTACGACGAGTACCGGGATTCGTTTCCGGCGAGCGGAAAAATCGCCGAGAAGCCGATCCCCGAAGTCATCGAGCTGGAATTCAAGGAAGGCAGGCTCAAGCGCAAAATTTCCACGGACGAGCTGATCGACAAATCCTTTATACAAATGTTCGGCGGGAAATAACGCGGCTATATTTTATCGAAGGCGGGACAAAACTATGATTATCGATTTGGATTCGCATCTGCGCGACGGCTATTTTTTGGACGAGATCTACAAACTCGAAGGACAGTTCGCCAAGCTCACGCCCGTGCGCGTGGGCAACGGCAGCCACCACACGGCGAAGTTCATTCACTCGCTCGATCCGATCAGCCCGCAGGGGCGCGCGGCCCACAGCCATCCTTATATATACGACCCGGATTACGGCTGGCGCGGCGGCGAGATCGCGGCGCGGCAGGTGGCCGGCTACGACATGGAAAAGCGGCGCGAGGGGATCAAAAAAGAAAATCTCGACAAGGAAATTATTTTTCCGACGCAAATCAGCATCGCGACGCAAAACATCGGGCCGCTCGGTCGCGAGCTGGCGCACTGCTACAACAATTGGGTCGCCAATCTGGTGAAAGGCTATGAAGATGTTTTTTTACCCGTTGGGATGGCGCCGGCCGGCTGTCCCGAGGCGATGCCCGGCGAGCTGAGACGCTGCGTCAAGGACTTTGGCTTCAAGGCCGGCCATCTGGTTTCCTACTGCGGCAGCCGTAACCTCGACAGCTCCGACTACTACCCGTACTACGAGGCGGCGCAAGAGCTCGACGTGCCGCTCTTTTGTCATCCGAACAGCAACGGCGATCTGGTGGACCGGTTTGATAATTTTTTTAAAACGCACGTGCTCGGCCGCCCCATGAACTGCACCCCGGCGCTTATCGCTCTGGTCCTGGGCGGCATCTTCGAAAAATTTCCCAAGCTCAAAGTCGTCTTCTTCGAGTGCAGCGCGGAGTTTCCGCTCTACTGGATGCATCGCATGGACGACGATTGGGAATGGGCGCAGGACTTCGCGCAGATTTCCGGCGGGCTCAAGATGCCGCCGTCCGAGTACGTCCGGCGCAACTGTTATTTTACCTGCGAGGCGGACGAAAAGGACCTGTCGCGCCCGATCGCGGAAGTCGGCGAGGATCACATCTTGATGGCGACCGACTATCCGCACTTCGATTCTGAGTATCCGCACACGGTCTCGAGCATCCGCGCGAGAAACGACATCACGGCGAAGCAGAAAGACAAGATTCTCGGCGAGAACGCGGCGCGGTTGCTGAATCTGTAGGAAATCAGGGTAGGGGCGGGTTTGAAACCCGCCCTCACTGGATCCCCGTTGATGATGAAAGCACCGACGCGGCAGATTGTCGGGATCATTTTTGTCGGATTAGTATCTTGGAGCTGCTGTCCTGAGTCTCTCGCCGCTTCGCCGCCCGCCAAAATCGTCATCGCGCACGCCGCCATGAACGCCAGAGTCGCTCCGCTCTGGGTCGCGCAGGATTACGGTTTTTTTTCTAAGAACGGGATCGCGGCGAATACGATCTTCATCCGCCAGGCGCCGGTTCTGGTCGCCGCGCTCACCGCAGGAGACGTACAGGTCGGCTATACAGGCGGGACGGCCGCCCTGGCGGCTGTTGTCGGTGGCGCGGAACTCAAGATGATCGGCTCGCTCACCAATCGTCTGGGCTACGACCTCGTGGCCGCGCCAAACATCAAAAGCGCCGCGGACCTCCGCGGAAAACGCTTCGGGGTCCAGAGCATCGCAGGAACCGTCTGGATGGGCGGCATGTTGGGGTTGGAGCATCTCGGCCTCGATCCTCGCCGCGATAACATCAACTTCGTGGTCATCGGCGATCAAACGGTGTTGACTCAGGCGCTCGAGGGCGGACAGATCGACGCGGCCGTTCTGGACGGGGTGTTCAGCCGTAGACTCAAGCAGAAAGGGTTCACGATTCTCGCCGAGCTCCACCGGGCGGACATTCCTTTCTCGGGGCAGGGATTGATGGTCAAGGGAACCTATCTTCAAGAGCAGCGTGAAACCCTGGAAAACATGCTCAAAGGATTGATGGAAGGGATCGTGTTCAGTTTGACGCCGAAGAACAAGGCTGCGGTCGTCGATACTATTATGAAGAAGCTCAAGCTATCGGATCGCGCGGTCGCGGAGGAAGGCTATCAGGATGTCGTCAAAAGCGTCGAGCGCAAGCCGTTCCCCACGGTCGAAGGGTTGCGCAATATCCAGCGATTGATGAAACTCAGAAATCCCGCCGTCGAGAAGCTGAACGTGGAGGAGATGATCGACGATCGTATTCTCCGCCGGCTGGATCAGAGCGGCTTCATCGACGCCCTTTACCGGAGCTACGGCGTCAGGAACTGATTTCAATCTGGAAACGCGTTCACCCTTCGACTAAGCTCAGGGCGAACGGTCGGGCCTTAACCCCCCTGATTTTTTGCCGTTCGTGCTGAGCCCGTCGAAGCACGCGAAAATTATTTTCTCGGGGATTTTCCAGCAGGAGACTTAAATGTATATCGACGGCGATACTCATTACTGGCCGGTGCGCTTTATCGAGCGCGTCGCGCATCCCGGGCGCGGTTATGTAGAAATCAAGGAAGACAACGGCAAGCAGGTCAGGTTCGGCGAGCGCGTCCCCGGCAAGGTCGCCACGTACTATCGCGACGGAAAAGTGGTCCACTCGTTCAAAGAAGGGCGCTGGAACCTCGATATCCGCCGCGAGTACATGAAGAAAGACGGTTTCGACCTTCAGGTGCTGATTCCGGACAACCGGCAGTTAATCTACGAGCTCGATCCCGAGCTCGGGCGGCAACTGGCGCGCGCTTACAACGACACCGTCGCGGAGGATATCGCCGGACAGGATGAATTCATCGGCGTCGCCTGGGTCTATCTGCCGGACATTAAAGAAGCCGTGCGCGAGCTACGACGCGCGGTGGAGGAGCTGGGACTCAAGGCGCTGAAGTTGAGCGGCGGCTACAACAACTGCGATCTCGACGCGGAGGTCTTGTGGCCGCTTTACGAAGAGATCGCGCGGCTGGACGTTCCGATCCTCGTTCATCCCGGCGCGCGCGTCTTCGAGGACCAGCACAGCCATCCGTGGCTGATCGGCAGCGAGCGCTACGAAGGCTTCCCATTTTTTCCGACGGCGCTGGGCTTTCCGCTGACCTATATGGTGACCGCCGCGCGCCTGATCTTCAGCGGGGTCTTGGACCGCTTCCCGTCGCTGCGCTTTGCTTTCTTCGAAGGCGGCGTCGGCTGGGTGCCGTGGCTCATGACCATGCTGGATCATCACGTTCCCGCCGAGGCCTCGGTCTCCACGGCCGTGCGGCAGTTTTTCAAAGGAGAAGAAAAAATAAAAAAATCGCCTACCGAGTATTTCAGCCATTTTTATATCGCAGCGGTGTCTTGGGAGAGTTACCTGCCGGATATCGTGAAAGCCTGGCCGGATCACAACATCATCACCGGCAGCGACTTCGACCACAACGACGCGATCTCCACCTGGCCCAACACCGTCAAGCCGATCCAGGCGATGGCGGGACTGTCCGAAGAAGAAAAAGAAAAGATCCTCGGCGGGAACATGATGCGGCTGTTCAAGATGAACGGAGAATCTCTCCCGCCACACCCATGAGAGCCCTCGGGGAGCGCGCTCTCGGCTGCAGCCGAGAGGGCCACTCTTAACAATCGGAGGGCGGGATGAATCCCGCCCCTACATTCCGATCGCCAGGTCTGTGTTCACGGCCTCAGTCGAGATAATTTTGTAGGGGCGCGATTTATCGCGCCCTTTCCATGCCACAGCATTTCTCCGCGCACACTGCCGCTGCGTTGACAATGCTTCGAAACTAGATGTAGGTAAGGTATAAAAGTTTTTCTGGAGGATTTTCATGGCGAAGAGTCTGAGAACGTTTTTGGAGGATTGCCGGCGGGAGATCCCCAACGAGATCGTACACATCGGCAAGGAAGTCGATCCCGCCCACTACGACGTGACCGCGATCATCAAGCATCTCGGCGCGATGAAAAAATTTCCCATCCTCGTCTTCGACCGGCCATTGAATTTGCACGGCCGGCCGAGCAACGACTTCAAGCTCGTGATGAACTGCGAGATCTCGCAGCGCAAGATACAGATCGCGCTCGGCATTCCGAAAGAGACGAGCCGCGCGCAGATGGCGGAAGTCTGTCTGCAACGCGAGGAGCGGCGGGTGCCGCCGACCGTCATCGACAAAAAGCAGGCGCCGGTCAAAGAGGTGGTGAAGACCGGAAAGGACGTGGACATCTTCGAGCTGCCCGTCATGCGCCACCATTATATGGACGGCGGGCCGTACATCGTATTGTCCTCGATCACCAAGGACCGTAAGAGCGGCGTCTATAACTGCTCGTACCATCGCATGGAGGTCAAAACGAAGAACACCACCGCGCTCTACGCCTCGCCGCGGCATCTGTGGAAAATCTTTCGCGACCACGAGGAAAACAAGTTGGAATGCCCGGTCGCGACGATTCTGGGCCATCATCCCGCCTATCACCTGGGGGCCTGTTACAGCGGACCGTTCGAAGTGAGCGAATACGATGTCATTGGCGGCTACCTCCAGGAACCGCTGCGCTTGACCGCGTCGGAAACGTGGGGGGAGGATTTTCTCATACCCGCCGACGCGGAGATCGTCATCGAGGGCGCGCTCGTTCCCGGCAAGCGCGTGGTCGAAGGGCCGTTCGGCGAAGCGCCGGGCTATCTCGGCCCGCAGCGCTACACGACCTGCGTCGAATATCAGGTGCGGGCGATCAACTACCGCAAGGGCGGGATGTATCAGTCCGTGATTACGCCGGAAGGCGACAAACCGTGGATGGACCTGCCGCGGGAAGGGGCATATCTGCGCCGCTGCCGTGAGGCGGTCCCCGGCGTCACGGCCGTCTGCAAGTTCGGCCGGCACGCGCAGTACAATATTTTTATCGCCATGAAGAAAATGTCCGAAGGAGACCCGGGGCGGGCCGCGGCCGCTGCGCTGACGTTCGACCACGCGAAAAACGTGTTCGTGTTCGACGATGACATTGATGTTTTCGATCCGACCGACATCCTCTGGGCGCTGGCGACGCGCGTGCAGCCGCACGCCCAGGTGTCCATCCTCCAGCCGCTGTTCAGGGGGAATTTTCTCGATCCGTCGCTGATGGACGAGATCAAGACCTCCGCAATGATCATCGACGCGACGCGCCCGCTCGATCATCCGTTCTCGCCGGTATCCAAGTGTCCCGACGACGCCATGGCGCGCGTCAAGCTGGAAGATTATATTCCCGGCGAAGTCTTGCAGCACATCCCTACGGACAGGACGACGTACTGGGCGTAGCAATTTTAGATTTTCGATTGCCGATTTTCGATTAATCTAAAATCCAAAATCTAAAATCGAAAATGGAGTGAAACGTTATGGGTCAAACCATTGAAATCACCTGTCCGAAATGCAACCAGGTTTTTGTCGCCAACCCGCATATGCTCGGCTCGGGGATGAATTTTCATTGTCCGTTCTGCGACACGTATTTCCCGGAGAAAGATAGTCCGAAGATTCGCAAGTAACGAACACGCCGATTCCGCTTCTGCCATTGAAAAATGAAATCGAGACCTACACTCAAGATCGCCGGAACTTCCGTTCGACGCCTCGACGGCGTGGAAAAAGTGACCGGAAGCGCCGTGTACACCGGAGACCTCGAGCTTCCGGGAATGGGCTTCGCGAAAATTCTCCGCAGCCCGACGCCGCACGCCAGGATCCTCAAGATCGACGCGCGCAAGGCGGAAATCCTGCCTGGTGTTTTCGCCGTGCTCACCCGCGACGATCTATCGGGACTCAACTCCCGCTATGGCGCGATCTACAAAGACCAGTCGATCGTAGCCGCGGATAAGGTTCGTTACGCGGGCGATCCGGTCGCCGCCGTGCTGGCGGTGGACGAAATGACCGCCGAGCAGGCGCTCGACCTGATCGACGTCGAGTACGAAGACCTGCCGTCGATGACCGACATTGAAGAGGCGATCGCGGAGGGCGCGCCCCTGGTGCACGAGCAATGGCAAGGCAAAGCCGAGCTTCGCGGCTCGAGCTACGGCGCGCCGGACAGATTCAAAGGGACGAACATCTGCTCGCACTTCGGCTACGCGAGAGGCGACGTAGAGAAAGCGTTTCAAAAGTCGGACTACGTCTTCGAAGACACGTTTCGTTTCCCCAAGGTGCAGCACTACTCGATGGAGCCGCACGTCATGATCGCGCACTTTGAGCAAGACCACTTGACGGTCTGGAGCGCGTGCCAGGACCCTTTCGGCCTGCGCGACCATCTCGCCGCGATCTTCAGCCTGCCGCTCAGCCACGTGCGCATTGTCGTGCCTTACGTCGGCGGCGGCTACGGCGGCAAGCTCTACGTCAAGGCGGAGCCAATCGCGGCGGCGCTCTCGTGGAAGGCGCGCCGGCCGGTAAAGCTCGTGATGAGCGCGAGCGACAGCTTCAAGACCGTCACCCGCCACCCGGCGCGCGTGCGCATCAAGAGCGGCGTTACGGCGGACGGCCGCTTGCTCGCGCGCGAGTGCGAGATCTACATGAACACCGGCGCCTACGCCGACGCGGGCCCGCGAGTGACGCAAAAGGCGGGCTACCGCGCTCTCGGCCCCTATCGCATTCCCGCTGCGAAGATCGATGCCTATTGCGTTTACACCAACACGGTTCCGGCCGGCGCGTTCCGCGGCTTCGGCTCGGTGCAGGTCGCCTGGGCCTACGAGTCGCACACGGATCTGATCGCCGAGAGGCTCAAGATGGACCCCTTGGAATTTCGCCTCAAGAATTTGCTCAAGAAGGGCGAGGATTACACGCCCGGCGACACGCCGGTGGATTGCGATCTCAAGGAAGGCTTGCTCAAGGTCGCGAAGGCGCTCGATTGGAAAAGCGACTCGAAGCCGAATACAGGAAAAGGTTTGAGCGTGTGTCTCAAAGACGCCGGCGGAACTTTCAAGATCGCGGGCGCGACGGTCAAGATGTCTTCCGACGGCAGCGTCGTACTTTTGACCGGCACGGTCGAGATCGGCCAGGGCTCCAAGACCGCGCTGAGCCAGGTTGTAGCCGAAGAATTAGCTCTGGGCCTGGACAAAATATCCGTTGCGCAACTGGACACGAACGTCACTCCTTACGACGTATCGACGAGCGCGAGCAGCTCGATGACCGTCATGGGGCTCGCGGTCCAGCGCGCCGCCCAGGACGCCAAAAAGCAGCTTCTCGAAGCGGCGGCGAAAGTTCTCGGCTCGAGGATCGGCGAACTCCACCTCAAGGAAGGAAAAGTTTGCGGCAAGCGCGGCAAGACGCTTTCGTACGGCAACGTTATTACGGAATTTTTCGGCAGCACGGCGGGAGAGATCATCGGCCGAGGAATGTATCGCGACCTAAAAACCAAGAAAGCCGCTCTGGGAGCGACGACGACGTTCTGGGAAGTAAGCTGGGGCGGGGCGGAAGTCGAAGTCGATCGCGAGACCGGCGCGATTCATCTGCGAAAATACGTCTCCGTCGCCGACGTTGGCCGGGCGATCAACCCGGTGCAATGCGAAGGGCAGGACGAGGGCGGAGTCGTCTTCGGACTCGGCCACACCCTCTTCGAGCAGATGGTCTACGAGGACGGACAGCTCTTGAATCCTAACCTGGTGGATTACCGTGTGCCCCACTTCAACGACCTTCCCGACGAGTTTTCCTCCACGCTCATCGAAAACGAAAACGGACCCGGACCCTTCGGCGCCAAAGGCATGGGCGAGGGCGGGCTGTTGCCCGTCGCCTCCGCCATCGCCAACGCGATCGCAAGAGCCGCCGGCATCCGCTTCTACGAGCTTCCCATCACCTCTGAAAAAGTCTGGCGCGCGCTTCGAGGGAAGAGTATTGACTGATGGATTAAAGTCCTCGGCCAACTACACCCCGACACTTCAGCATTTCAATCGCCATCTCTGCCTGTAGGGTTTTCCCGATTTTGTAGGTGTTTTTCATACGCTTCGCCAGTGAATTTTTAGCAAATAGACAACGCCAATCGCAAAGTTTCACGATCCCCCCGCACGTATTTTTCATAGGAAAAAATCCCTGGAGGAAATAAGCGAAGGCTCTCTTTTCGCCGCAATTCAAATCTTGGCATTTGCCTTGCTCATTCAATTAACCTGTCCAAGCCCATTCTAAGAGCCCTAACTTTGTTTCGTTACCTAAAACAAAAAAATTTTCTTGACAAGGTAAATTTCTATGCTATGCCGCGTGATGGATCGTTTTGGTGTGATTCGATACGTGGTAGGACGCCCCACGCATCGGTTGGCGAATCGGGGGTGAAGGTGGTGGTGGAGTTCTCGCCCCGTCCCTTCAAGACGCCCACGCGTCCTGTGGGTCATTCATTTTAGTCCCACAAGTTATTTGACTCAGGTCTGAACCGCCTGCGCCGGTTTTTTTGAACGGTGAAGGGGCGGCGAAGCCCGTGGAAATCATGTGTCCCGGCCTCTTGTAAGCCCGCAGAGGCGGGAGCCGCGGCCGAATTGAAATGTAGAATACGGAGCTTGATTCATGTCCTCGCAGCGGTGCGCAGCATCTTTCAGCGCTGATGATTCGATGAAACCGCACAGACATCGTGCCTTTATCTTGGTTTTATTCCTCCTCTTGATTTCCGTCGTAGCCGCCGCGGACAAAGCCGAAGCCCTTCAGTTTCGATTGGGCTGGATCGATGCTTCCAAAAACGAAGACGGATTCAAGATCGAGCGAAAGCGGGGCAACGGCAAATACGTGCCGATCGCCACCCTGGGGGTCAACGTTACATCTTATGTGGATTCCACGGTAGCGCCCGGGACGGCTTATTGTTATCGAGTCAGAGCGTACAATCGCAAGGGATCGGCAGCTTCCAGTCCGGCCTGCGCAACAACCCGCGCCGATATCACGATTACGAAGGCAGGGACCGGCAACGGAACGGTCGTCAGCATACCGGCGGGAATCAATTGCGGCTCGAAGTGCAGCGCAACCTACGCCGGGCTCACGATCGTTACTTTATCCGCTATTCCCGCAGCCGGATCGGTGTTTTCAGGCTGGAGCGGACCCAAAGATTGTAAGAACAGCGTGACGATGAACGCGAATAAACAATGCATCGCCAATTTCCAGCCGCTCGGGCCGTCTCTTGCCGCCAACGTGTCAACCTCGTCGAATCCGGTGAACCCGGCGTCCGGCGCCAAAAGCGCGCCGAATCCGGTGAACCTGGCGTCCGCCGCTAAAATCGCGCCGAATCCGGCGAACCCGGCGCCCATCGCCAAAAACAATTCTGCCGCCACCGCCACGCAGCCCTTGCCGTCCTCGATCGGCATTTTTCGTCCGAGCACGGGCGAATGGTTTCTCGATAAAAACGGAACCGGCTCTTTGGACTCCTGCCGAACGGATAGCTGCGCGGGACCGCTCGGCAAGGAAGGAGACATTCCCGTCACGGGATCGTGGATGGGCACGCAGGCGACGTTCCTTGGAGTTTTCGATCCGGACGCCGCGAGCTGGTATCTCGATCTCAACGGCAACGGCATTCTCGACGGCTGCGAGCTCAAGGCCTGCAGCCATGTTTACGGCAAGCCGGGAGACGCGCCGGTGGTCGGAGACTGGACCGGCAGCGGAACAATGAGAATCGGGGTTTTCCGCCCCGGCACGGGCGAATGGCATTTCGACATCTTGCTACGTCAACGGTCAGAGACCATTGGTCGAGTGTAATTTTGCTTTTCTCGAACAAAAGTACTCTCTCGTCATTTCTTGCCCGCGACGAAATAAGTTCCTTTTGGAGGTGAACGATTCATGAAGCGTTACAACCGCGTCCGTTATTTGTTTGCCCTTGTCGTGATGCTCTCGCTATGCGCCGCCGCAGGCGAAGCAGGAGCCGCCCAGCTACGCATGAGTTGGAAGGATGCCTCCAACAACGAAGACGGATTCAAGATCGAGCGCAAACAGGGAACGGGAAGTTTCAGCCAGATTGCCGTTACGGCGCGCAACGCGACTTCCTACACGGATGCAACTTTGGCGGCGACCACCGTTTATTGCTATCGCGTGCGCGCGTACAACGCGGCGGGAAACTCCGCCTATACCAACAGCGCCTGCGCCACGGCGAGCGCCTCGCCGCCGACGACGTCTCCTCCGCCGCCACCGCCTCCTCCGATTCCGTCGATCGGACTCTTTCGTCCCGCCACCGGCGAATGGTTTCTCGACCTGGACGGCAACGGCGGTTGGACCGACTGCAAGACGGAGGCTTGTCTGACAAATTTCGGCGGTCCGGGAGATCTCCCCGTCGTCGGCTCGTGGGGCAACTCGTTGAAGACGCTGATTGGATTCTTCGATTCCGAAACGGCGCGCTGGTACTTGGATCTGAACGGCAATCGAGTTCTCGACGGCTGCGAGCTCACCACTTGCCGCTATCTATTCGGCCAGCCCGGCGACCGGCCGGTCGCCGGCGATTGGACCGGCAGCGGCAAAACCAGAATCGGCGTTTTTCGTCCGAGCACGGGCAAGTGGTATCTCGATATCGATGGAGACGGCGTTCTCGATAACTGCACCGTCGATCGATGCGTCACGTTCGGCCGTGCGGGAGACCGGCCGGTGGCGGGCGATTGGACCGGACGCGGCATCACTGAGATCGGCGTTTTCCGTCCCAGCACGGGACAGTGGTTTCTGCTTACGACCGCTCCCACTAAACTTCCCGGCTGCGCGGTTAGCCCGTGCGCTTACACGTTCGGCACCTCCGTCGATTTACCGGTCGCCGGCGATTGGAACGGAAGCGGCAGGGACAAGATAGGGGTGTTCCGCTCGACTGGCGAGTGGTTTCTCGATTACGACGGCGACGGCAGGTGGGAGGGTTGCAGTGTAGACGATTGCCAGGGGTACTACGGCAGACCCGGCGATCTTCCGGTCGTAGGGCAGTGGTGATCGTGACCTCGTAACCACCCCTTTCATCTTCTCATCCATTTTTCACGCCAAATTGCCGGCATAGAATAGTTTGACATCGCTGGAACGCTATAGGAATATTGCGTTCCAGTCATGCCTAGGAACGATCAAGTCAGCCGCCAGTGGTCCTTGCTACGCAAGTTGGAGAGTTCGAGAGGCGCAACGCTACAGGAGCTGGTCGAGTCCCTGCCCGAAGATTTTCCCAAGAACTCCCGTACCATTCGAAGAGATCTTGAAGCTCTGGAAGCCGTAGGCTTTCCGCTTGTGACCGATCAGGTCGACGGCCAAACGCGATGGAAACTCATGGAGGGATTCAGGGACATCCCGGCGCTCGGTTTCTCGGCGACCGAGCTGATGGCTCTCGTTTTCAGCCGCAAGCTGCTGAAACCATTGGAAGGCACTGAGATTCAAGTCTCTCTTTCTTCAGCGCTAAATAAAGCAGCGGCTGCGTTGCCGTCCCAGGGGCATGGCTATGTCCGGGAAATGGAGAAAGTTTTCTCAGTCGGTTTGGGTCCGCATAAGAATTATCGCCAACACAAAGAAACCATTGATCGCATTTCGCAAGCGATCTCCCAGGCTAAGACTGCGCAGATCCGCTACTACTCTGCCGCGCGAGCTACAACGACGCGTAGGGAAGTCGATCCCTATCGTCTGTGGTACGCAGGGGGCGGGCTTTACCTCATTGCACACTGTCATCTCCGAAAGGACGTGAGAATGTTTGCCGTCGAGCGCATTCGTTCCATTTCGCTCACTGACCATCCTTATCAGATGCCCTTGGGCTTCAACGTAGAAGAGTATGTCCAGGATGCGCTCATGGTGATGCGTGGAAGAAGGATGGAAGTAGAGCTTCTGTTCTCGAAGCAGGCGGCGGGTTGGGTGAAAGATAAAGTGTGGCATTCGAGCCAGGAAGTCTCTCTGTTAAAGGACGGGCGGTTGAGGATGACGTTGAAAGTCGCCGATACGGCGGAGTTAGTCGGTTGGATCTTGAGCTTTGGCAGCCAGGTGCGGGTGGTCCGGCCGGACGCGCTTAGGCAAAAGGTTAAAGAAGAAGCCGGGAAAATTTTTCGATTGTGACCCCGAATGTCAAATTTGTATGTTACAACCCAGTCGCCGTGGAACGGATAAGAATGAGAACTCTTAAACAATTCGCCTCTATACCCGAAACGGTTCCCGCCTCGACATCGTGGTATCTAGCGGACCTCGGCGAGGCGCGGGGTAAGCAAGAGCTTTTCACCAAGCAATCGCCGCAACGGCTTAAGGTCTTGCGCGAGCACGCGCTGATTGAGAGCGCGGTTTCGTCCAACCGGATCGAAGGCGTCACCGTGGATCAGGCCCGCATTGGTACAGTGATTTTCGGGAAGTCGCTGCTGCGCGACCGCGATGAAGAGGAAGTGCGAGGTTATCGGGACGCGCTCAAACTTATTCATGAACAGGGCGCGAAGCTTCCTGTTTCGGAGACAACGATAAAGAAGCTGCATCGGCTGACGCGCGGCGACATTTGGGATGCGGGGAAGTACAAAGACAAGGACGGTGACATCGTCGAGAAGTATCCTGACGGACGCGAACGAGTGCGCTTCAAAGCCGTCCCGGCAGCGGAGACGAAAGCCTTCATGCGAGAGCTGGTCGAGACGTGGAGGCGCTCATCGCGTGAGCGATGGGTACACCCGCTGATCGCCCTTGCGGCCTTCAATCTCGACTTTCTCTGCATTCATCCGTTTCGCGACGGCAACGGCCGGGTGTCCCGGCTGCTCCTGTTGCTCCAACTCTACCACTTAGGTTTCGAGGTAGGCCGCTACATCAGCGTAGAGCGGCTCATCGAGGAGAACAAAGAGCGCTACTACGAAACCCTGGAGCAAAGTTCCCAGCACTGGCACGATGGCAAGCACGACCCCTGGCCCTACGTGAACTATCTGCTTTTCATTCTAAAGTCTGCTTACAAAGAGTTCGAAGAGCGTGTTGGGCAGACCGCCTCCCCCAAGGGTGCGAAGACGGAGCTTGTCTTGAACGCAATCCGTCGCCAGAGCGGAGAATTTCGGCTGGCGGATATTGAACGTGCTTGCCCGGGAGTCGGCAGAGAATGGATGCGCGTGCTCCTGGGCAATTTACGGAAATCGAGAGAGGTCACTTGCCGGGGCAGAGGACCGGCGGCCAGATGGCGCTATATGGGGAGAAAGCGTAGTACCTCTAAGTGAGGGTATTAGAGAGGGTATGGTTTCATAATAGCGTGCGCGTCGAGAAGCAAAAGAGGTGATCCCACATTAATGTGGCAATCAAAGTGGTAATAATTCAAAACTCTCCGTTCTGCGGATGCCGATGGAATCTCAATGGATGAGAAAAGTATCACTGCCGGTCTGCCGGTAAAAGTCATGTCGGCGATATCCGAGGAGTCGCTGGGGTTCAACACCGAAACCGAAAGTTTAGCGGAGCACCGTGAGGCCCAGCGCTTGGAAGTCTCCGTCAAAGGCGAGAGATGGCATGTGATCGAGAAGAGTCGTGACTACGACAAAAGAGACGGCATCGCAAAAAGATAGGCGGCGGCTGCGCCCGTGTCGTCGAAAGATGTGTTCGGCTTCATCGCGCACACGTTGTCCGTATTCTACGATGGTAAGATTCGGCTTGACCTCTTCGAGAAAAGTCAGCGCGGGCCTAAACCCTTTCCGATATCGTAAAAGGGTAACGGTTTCGCCGACGATGTCCCAAGTGGTAAAGAACGTCACGGCCAAGGCAGCCGCTTCATCGTTAAGTTCTTCGGCCCGCTCATGGTTGGCGTCGTCGGGATCGAAACAGGCGTAGAAGAATGAAGTGTCGCAAAATAGGCGGGACGGGAGCGCCACTACCGTTTTGTCCCCGTGGACCCGTAAAGGTATTGTTTCACCCGGCTGGAGACGCGGGTCTTTGCTCCGCGGCGCTTTGGCAGTTTCCGCATAATAGCGCGCAGTTTTTTCGCCGCGGCGCCCGGTTCGGGCTCCGGCTGCGGCCCCCGCAGCTCCGCCACCACCTCGTCACGCACCGTGATCTCAACCTTGGTCCCTGCGTCCTTTCGCACTTGGCGAACGAGCTCGGGCAATCGTTTCCTTGCTTCACTGATGGAGAGTTTCATAGGGATGAAGTGTACAAGGGCGTACAAACCGAGTCAAACCGCAATGGCCCGCGCACTTCGCCGCGGCGTGGAAGGTAGTTCAAGGTTTAAACGGTTCAAAGTTTAAGGTGAACGGCCGCGGGCTTTTGAACTTTTGAATGCCTTGAACTATTGAACCTTTGAACTCTTGAAACACGGAGGTGTTATGACTGTAAAATATTTCGAAGATCTTGAAGTCTGGAAGGAAGCTCGCCGTTTGACCAATGAAATTTACGGGGCGACTCGGAACGATGGATTCTCAAAGGATTTCGGTTTGAGGGACCAGATTCAGCGAGCGGCGGTCTCGATCATGTCCAATATCGCCGAGGGATTCGAGCGAGGCGGAAATCAGGAGTTTATTCAGTTTCTTTACATCGCGAAAGGTTCCTGCGGTGAGGTACGAGCGCAGCTTTATGTTGCCTTGGATCAACACTACATCAACAAAGAACAGTTCGTTCAAATGTTCAACTCATTCAAAAAGTTGTCGGCGATGATCAGCAGCCTAATCGACTATCTCAAGGGAAGCGGCATGCGCGGGGAGAAGTATAAAAAGAAACCCTACAAATCGTTACGGGAAGAAGTAGAGGAGTTAACGAAACCAAAACCTTGAACCTTGAAGTATTGAACCTTTGGCCGGTATTGAACTTTGAACTTTTGAACCGGGGAGGCTGGGAATCGATGGCTGGGACTTTGAACCTTTTGGACGGAGCGATCTTTTTTGGCAATCGTGACCTTGGATGTTAACACGGGCAAAATAAAATGACCTGATCTGTCACGGGTGGGTGTTAATAGACATTCAAAATTTTGCTGACAAGGGGATTGGTTTGTGAGCAGCAAAGAGCCGACTCGCGCCTGTTGCCTGACGGCTCACGCCTATCTGTTGCCTATTGGCTATATTTAAACCGCTTGCCAGATTCCCCGCTGTTCGCGTAAAATGGGCAGAATTACGTCTTCAGAGACGTTTCCAATATGCCGACACCCGAAGATCAAGCGCGAGAAAATATCGACCGGAGGCTCACCGAGGCCGGCTGGGAGGTTCGCAATCTCAGCGAAGCGAATATCTCGGCTTCGCGCGGTTTGGCTATCCGCAACTTTCCCTTGAAGACAGGGCACGGCTTTGCGGACTACCTTCTCTACGTGAACGGCAGCGCGGCGGGCGTGATCGAGGCTAAAAAGGAAGGCGTCACGCTGACCGGTGTCGAAACGCAGTCCGACAAATATACCAAAGGTTTGCCGGACGGTTTGCCGGCGTGGAGAAAACCTCTGCCGTTCTCCTATGAATCGACCGGAGTCGAGACGCGGTTCACCAACGGTCTCGATCCCGATCCGCGCTCTCGTTCCGTCTTCGCCTTTCATAAGCCCGAGACGCTTGCCCAATTGCTCGATGGCGGCGGCGCTGAAAATGTCGCCGAACATCCCGCCGACTACGGGAATCGAAAGGGAACCTTCCTCGCGCGCA
Source organism: uncultured Syntrophobacteraceae bacterium (assembly GCA_964404195.1). Lineage (GTDB taxonomy): Bacteria > Desulfobacterota > Binatia > UBA9968 > UBA9968 > JAJPJQ01. The sequence continues at coordinate 3,083 of CAYOJC010000065.1, read as the reverse complement.
TGCAGCACATGCCGCCGCTGATCGACGACCTCTGGCCTCCCAAACCGCTGGCGATCGCAAATATCGAACAATCTCTGCGCGAGAACCGCCCGCGCGCGCTGGTTCAAATGGCGACCGGCTCAGGCAAAACCCTTCTCGCCATTGTCTTGACCTACCATTTGCTCAAGTTCGCCGGGGCGAGGCGGGTGCTTTTCCTGGTGGATCGCGGCAACTTGGCTCGGCAGACCTACAAAGAGTTCCAGCAGTACGCGTCGCCCTACAACAATTTCAAATTCACCGAGGAATACATCGTCCAGCGGCTGATCTCCAACACTCTGGACACGACGGCCCGCGTTTGCATCAGCACCATTCAGCGTCTTTACTCGATGCTGAAGGGCGAGGACCTTGCCGACGATCTGGAAGAACAATCGGTCGAGGGGCTGGACAGCGTCTTCAAGGAAGTTCCTCCCATCGAGTACAACCCGAAGATTCCGATCGAGACCTTCGATGTCATCGTCACCGACGAATGCCACCGCTCGATCTACCATCTCTGGCGACAGGTGCTGGAATACTTCGACGGTTATATCGTCGGCCTTACCGCCACGCCCAACAAGCAGACTTTCGGCTTCTTTAACCAAAATCTCGTCATGGAATACGGACACGAGCAGGCGGTCGCCGACAGCGTCAACGTCAACTACGACGTGTACCGCATCAAGACCGAAATTACCGAAGGAGGCTCCCGGGTCGATGCCGGCTATTACGTGGACAAACGCGACCGCAAGACGCGTGAGGTCCGTTGGGAAATGCTGGATGAATATCTCCTATACCCGGCCGAGCAGCTCGACAAAGACGTTGTAGCCAAAGACCAAATTCGCACCGTCATTCGGACCTTCCGCGATAAACTATTCACGGAAATTTTTCCCGGCCGAAGGGAAGTCCCCAAGACACTCATCTTTGCTAAAGACGACAGCCACGCCGACGACATTGTCCAGATCCTCCGCGAGGAGTTCGGCAAGGGAAACGACTTCGCCCAGAAGATCACGTACCGGACCACCGGCAAAAAGCCGGAAGATCTGATCGCTGAGTTTCGCAACAGTTATTTCCCGCGGATCGCCGTCACCGTAGACATGATCGCCACCGGGACGGACATCAAGCCTCTCGAAATCGTGCTCTTCATGCGCTCGGTCAAATCCCGGAGCTACTTTGAGCAGATGAAAGGCCGTGGAGTCCGCATCATCAACGACAACGATTTAAGAGCTGTGACTCCCGACGCCGTAAGCAAGGATCACTACGTCATTGTCGATGCCGTAGGCGTCTGCGAGCGGGACAAGACCGACTCGCGTCCGATGGACCAAAGGAAATCCGTCCCGTTCGAGAAGCTGCTTCAGGCCATCGGCTTGGGCAATAAAGACCCGGAGGTCGTCTCGTCTATTGCGGCGCGTCTCGCGCGCATGAACAAGACTCTGGAGGACGACGAGAAGGCGGAGATTCAAAAGCGCTCAGGCGGCCAGAGCCTTACGTCCATAACTACAAGTCTGGTGAATTCACTGGATGCCGACAAGCACGTGGAGCAGGCGAAGAAGGACAACAAGACGGAACAGCCCAGCGCGGAACAGATTCAAAAAGCCGCCGCCAAGTTGATCCAAGAAGCCGTCAAGCCTCTACACAATCCCGAGCTGCGAAAAATCTTGATTGAATTGAAACAGGCGCATGAGCAGACCATCGACAACGTGAGCCAGGACAAGGTTATCGAAGCGGGCTTCAGCGCCGACGCTTTGGAACGAGCGAAAGGAATCGTCCAGTCGTTCGAGCAATTCATCAAAGATCACAAAGACGAGATCACGGCTCTTCAGATTCTTTACAGCCGACCGTACAAAGCCCGCCTCAAATTCGAGGATATTAAAGAACTGGCAAACGCCATCGAGAAACCGCCGCGCCTCTGGAGTGAATCCCAATTATGGCAGGCGTACGCCGCGCTGGACAAGTCGAAGGTCAAAGGAGCCAACACCAAGCGCATCCTGACCGATCTCGTCTCCCTCGTCCGCTTCGCCATCCACCAGGACAACGAACTCGTCCCGTTCCCCGAGCGTGTCAACGCAAACTTCAAGGCGTGGCTTGCTCAGCAAGAAAGCAGCGGCAAGAAGTTTACACCCGACCAGCGCCGCTGGCTAGAAATGATCCGCGATCATATCGCGGCGAACCTCGGCATCGATCCAAAGGACTTTGACTATGCACCGTTCGCCCAAGAAGGCGGGCTTGGGAAGGTGCATCAGTTATTTGGTAGCGAGTTGAACAAGATTATCGACGAGTTGAACGGGACATTGGCAGCGTGACTACTCCAACCAATAAAAATCTGCCCGGATCTTGGACCAGAGTTCCCTTACGCGAGTTGCTTGTTGGGTTTGAGTCAGGGCGCAGGCCAAAGGGGGGAGTCAAGGAGATAAAGAGCGGCATTCCAAGTCTTGGCGGTGAGCATTTGGACGCGAATGGTCGCTTCAGATTTGAGAAATTACGGTTCGTTCCGGAAAGCTTTGCGTTACAAATGAACCGCGGCCACCTTAAGAAGGGTGATATTCTCGTAGTCAAGGATGGAGCTACTACGGGAAAGACTTCGCTTGTCAGAGAGTCCTTTCCTTTTGAACAAGCGGTTATTAACGAGCACCTGTTTTTGTGCCGCTGCAAGCAGGAAGTCGATCCGAGGTATGTTTTCTACTATCTTTACTCGTCTGAAGGAAACCAGCAGATACTCACAGATTTTCGCGGTGCAGCTCAGGGAGGCATCAGTCAGAGATTCGCAGATATTGTCGTCGTACCGCTAGCGCCGAAAGGTCAGCGCGAGGCGATCGTCGCGGAAATCGAAAAGCAATTCTCTCGCCTCGACGAAGCCGTGGCCAACCTCAAGCGCGTCAAAGGCAATCTCAAGCGCTACAAAGCCGCCGTGCTCAAAGCGGCCGTCGAAGGCAAGCTGACTGAAGAGTGGCGCAAAGCTCATCCAGACGTGGAGCCTGCGAGTGAACTCTTCAAGCGTGTCCTCGCCGAACGCCGCGCCACGGAACCTGTCAATAGAATGAGACACTTCCCGGTTACAGATTACTGTACAAGAT
>CAYOJC010000064.1:0-26883 GCA_964404195.1 uncultured Syntrophobacteraceae bacterium | reverse complement strand
CGTGGTGAATAGAGCTTGAAGGATAAGTGCCTTAATTTAAGAGGCACTACACTAGTAACCTTTTGCGATTTCATAACGGATAGGGCGGTCGGCCGGTTCGCGAGCGAAAATCGGCTTGGGGGCGTTGGAAGGAAGAATTCGTATGAGAGCCTTCGGGACCGTTCAGTGATAGGATACGTTGCCGTCGCCACCTTCTTCGCCGTCGAGCAGCGGCTTGCGCCCGGAAAAGCCATCTTCGATTTTGTGCCAGTGGCCCACGCTTTCCTCGCCGAAACGCCAGCAGAGAAATACAATCTCGCCTCCAAGCATACAGGGGAAATCGACCAGTCCCTCTTCGATTCCCTTGCAGATGCAGCCGCACGCGTTGATTTCATCGACGAGGCATTTCACTTCCTGGATCAAGCGCGCGATCGCCTCATCCTGCTGCAGGGATTTCATCAGCTCCGGGCTGGACGGCGACAACCGCTCGGTGCGCACAACCGTTTCGCTTTTCTCTCTCAGAGTATCCAGGTTATCCAGTATCCGCTGCACGATCGGCCGCAAAGCCGGCAGCAGGCTGTTGGCCTCATCGACGGTGAACAGACGCGGAACCTGCTGCTGCGACGAACTCATTGTCGATCGGTCTTCCGGGCTTTTTAGAGGCCCATGCCCTTTCGGATCACACGAAGCAGGGCGATATTGTCCGTGTGCCCGGTCATGCGCGCCGTCACCGCGCCGCGCATCGGCCGCCCTAAAAGATAGAAGTCTCCGATGACGTCGAGGATCTTGTGGCGGGCAAACTCGTTGGGAAAACGGAGCTCGGTGTTGATGACCCTCTCGTTGTCGATCAAAATACAGTTGCTCAGACGGCCTCCGTTCACGAGCCCGACTTTCTCCAGTTGCTCTATATCTTTCAAAAATCCGAACGTCCGCGCCGGCGCGATCTCTTCTTTGAACGAATCCGGACCATGCGAGACGAAGGTATGCTCCTGAAGGCCCACCGGCTCGGGATAATTAAGAATGTATTTGACGCTGAACGTTTCAGCGGGCGCCACGCTGATGGACTCGCCGTTCTTATCGCCGACGCGGTAGGTGCGGTCGATGGCGATCTCGGACCATTCCTCTTCCTGCTCTTCGATGCCCGCCTCTTCGATCAAACGGCAAAACTCCAGCGCCGAGCCGTCCATGATCGGGATCTCGCCTTGAATCTTGACCAGCAAATTGCCGATGCCGTAGCTGTGCAGCGCTGCCAGGAAGTGCTCCACTGTGCCGACCACGATGCCTTTGCCGCGCAGCGAAGTCGCGTAACCCGTCGAGCCGACATAGTCCAGATGGGCGGGCACCGTCGCGTCGGCCGAGATGCCGCTGAAAAGAACGCCGCTGTTGGGAGGAAGCGGATGAAGGACGACTCCCGTCTTGATACCCGAATGAAGTCCCTGGCCGGAGAAAACGACACTTTTTTTAAGCGTCTTCTGTTTGAACATTCGCGCGTGGCCGTTTTTCGCCGTGGCACGGGCATGGCGCCTGATCTTGTTTTCTTTCGCCTTTTTGATTTTCGCCTCGGGACCGCCGGACTCGCCCAGCGCGCGCCGCACGGTCAGCAGCAGTCCTTCCAAGGAGAGCGGCTTTTCGATGAAATCGAAGGCGCCGAGCTTGGTGGCCGTCACGGCGGTATGGATGTTGCCGTGTCCCGAAATCATGATCACGTTTAACTCGGGCTCTTCCTTTTTAATTTCTTTGAGCAGCCCGATGCCGTCCACGTCCGGCATCCAGATATCCAGCAGCACGAGGCTCGGACGCTTGCCGCGAATCAGATCGAGCACCTGGCTCCCGTGCGACGCCTCGATGACGCGGTAGCCCTCGTCGCTCAAGATTTCGCGGATCGATTCCCGCACGCGGTCTTCGTCGTCTACCACGAGAATCGTCCTGTCTGCGCTCTTTATTTTCACCCGTTCCTCCGTTCGCTCTCGTGTTATCAAGACACCGCTCTTTTTTGCGTCACCCGCATGGCCCCATGGTCCCGCACCGGCAGCTCGATGATAAACCGGGTGCCTTTGGGCTCGTTCGGACGCACCCGAATGTTGCCGCGATGATCGGCCACAATGGCGCTGACGATCGCCAGGCCGAGACCCGTCCCGTCTTTCTTGGTGGAGAAATAGGGGTTGAAAATCCGCGCCCTCACCTCCGGCGCAAGGCCGCAGCCGTCGTCGGCCACCTCGAGCAGCACGACCCCCGACGCCGGAGAGTACGAAGTCGAAATCTTGATCTCGCCCTTCTCTTCGACCGCCGCCACCGCGTTGTCGAGCAGATTGATGAGCACGCGCTTGATCTGGTCCCGGTCGAGCTCCAGCGCCGGAATGTCGGCTTTGTTGAATTGGAAGCTGATCCCCTTATGGCCTTCTTTGAACAGAAAGAGCGCTTCTCGCACGATCTCGTTGAGATCGTTCGCCGCAAGCTCGGCGGCGGGAAGACGAGCGAACTGCGAGAACTCGTTCACCAGGTTTTTGAGATCCTCCACCTGCTTAATGATCGTCGACGTGCATTTGTCTAGAATCCCGCCGTCGCCTTCGAGAAGCTTGGCGTAGCGCTTTCTCAGCCGCTCGGCGGAGAGCTGGATCGGAGTCAAAGGATTTTTGATCTCGTGGGCGATCCGGCGCGCGACCTCGCGCCAGGCCTCCATCTTCTGGACCTTCTGGATCTGGGTGATGTCTTCGAGGAAAACCATGATGCCCAGATTGTTCTCATCGTCGCCCCTCAACATGGCCGCCGTCACCACGGCGGTGAGGATCTGGTCGGGCAGCGGGATCTTGACCTCGCGCTCGATGGTCCCGCCGCTCTTCATCTGTTCCATGATCTCGCGCATGGCGCGGAGGTGCTCCGACTGGAAAACTCCCGCGTAGTTTTTTCCCAACGCCTGGTCGGCCTTTACGCCCAGCATCTGCTCGGCGGCCTTATTCATCGTGGTAATGTTGCCGGCCTGGTCCACCGAGATCACTCCCGCGGCGATATTGCCCAGCAGCGTCTCTGTGTAGCGTCCGCGGCGCGCGAGCTCCAGATTGATCTGTTTCAAGTCGCGGGTCATCTGATTGAAAGAATCGACGAGCGTGCCGATCTCGTCGTCGCCGGCCGCTTCGATCTGATAGTCCCAGTTTCCGTGCGCTACCTCGTGCGTCCCTGCTGCCAGTTGCTGGATCGGCACGGTAATCCCCTTGGCCAGATAAAGTCCGAACCACGTCGCGGAGAAAATGATCACGAGCGTGATCAGGAGCAAAGTCAGAATATAGCTGTTCTTGACCGGCTTTTTGAGCGCCGTCAAATGCTTGTACTGCTCGTAGGAGCGCGAGATCTGCAGCGCCCGATTGGTGATGCTCTTCGGCACGTAGTAATCGACCACCACCACGCCCAAAATTTTCCGGTCGCCGCTGTAGACCGGCACGCCGCCGCGGATGATGTCGCCTTCGCCGAACGCCTGAGTCCGCGTCACTTCGAGACCGCGCAGCGCGCGGTTGAGAAAATCGGATTCCGGCTTGATCGTCACGCCGGTCGGAACCTGATCGTTGAACGCCACGACGAGAAGCTGGCGGTCCGGCGCGAAGACCTCCACGGTGCCAAGGCTGTACTCGCGCTGCTTGGCCTGGATGAACTCTTTCAGATCGGCCATACGCCGGGACTCGAACAGCCCCTCCTGGGTCATTCTCTGGCTCAACTGCCGCGCGTAAAAAAGCGCGTTATTGGCGGAATTCTGATAATAGGCCTGGCCGATCTCCAGCGAGCCCTGCAACGCGTTCTCTATTTGAACGTCGAACCACCTATCGAAGGAGCGGGTTACGAAGCCGCCGGCGACGACGAACAACAGCAGCGTTGGGACCAGCGAGAGCGCCACAAACGCCACCACGAGTCGGACGCGAAGACGCGAGCCGAGAATGCGCTTTTTGCGCTCGAAGATGAGCTTGACCAGATTCCGCACTACGAGGAAGATCAAGAGAATCAGGAGAATGATGTTGATGTTGAGAAGAAGAAAGAACGCGATGTTGTTGGTGAGCGCATTGTCGGGTGAGACTTCCGGGAGCTGGACCTCGAAGAAGGCGAAGAGCACCACCGTCAGGGTGAGGACGAGGATGACCATCCCTTCCCGTTTTCGCCTCTTGGCCTCCTCGCGCCTGAGGCTGTTTTCTAATTCTCTAACGTTATCCAAAATTTATTTTTCCGAGGAAATTTTCTATACGCAGCCGATCAAAAAGGTCCCAGATACTAGGCGCGCGCCGATCTGGCGAGCGCAGGCGTACTCTTTTCAGTACGTCAAGCGAGCGGCATCAGCTATCGCTGCGCTCAAGCGCGCCTATTATAACGCCCTCCGATGGCGGGCTATGGTAGATGGGCCTTTTTCATCGGCTGCGGAGATTTTACCGTCGGAACAGATAAAGGACAAGGGTAATGAGTAAGCTCAGGAGAATGCAGGTGGTCAGGGGAAAGTAAAAAGTAAAATTTTCCCGGTGGATGTAGATGTCGCCGGGAAGCCGGCCCAACCATGGGATCTTCGGCGCGAAGGAAAGGACTATCCCCACGGCCACGAGCACAAGCCCGAAAACGATGAGGGTCTTGCCGAGATCCCTCATTTATCCGTTCACCTCCAGGGCATTGCAAAATGAAAAATGGAAAATGAAAATTGCAAAAGTTAAGATTCCGGACTTCTCCGATTTTGCATTTTGCGATTTGCATTTTGCGATTTGCATTGCGTTTTCCCCCTTGAACCTTTGAACTCTTGAACAGGTTTCAAAAAAGCGTTGGCTGTTTCTTGGCGCCGCTCGGCGGCGCCGTCCCGGGCTTACGGCCGAAATGCTCGTAGGCAAGCGCGGTCGCTACGCGGCCGCGCGAAGTGCGGTTGAGAAAACCTGCTTGAATCAGAAACGGCTCATAAACATCTTCAATCGTGTCTTTCTCCTCGCCGATGGCCGCCGCGAGCGTTTCCACGCCGACCGGACCCCCGGCGAACTTGTCGATCAGAGTGAGGAGCAGCATCGTATCCATCTTGTCGAAGCCCATCGGGTCCACTTCGAGCATCTTGAGCGCGTCTTCGGTTACTTTCTTGGTGATGGCACCGCCGGCTTTGACCTGAGCGTAGTCTCGTACCCGGCGGAGCAGACGATTGGCGATCCGCGGCGTGCCGCGCGAGCGGCGCGCGATCTCGGCCAATCCTCCGTCTTCTTCTTTGACGCTAAGAAGCGAGGCCGACCGTTTGAGAATCTGCGCCAGTGCCTCGGGCGAGTAAAAGTCCAGGCGAAAGATCGCGCCGAAGCGGTTGCGCAGCGGCGAGGTGAGAAGGCCGGAGCGGGTCGTCGCGCCGACGAGAGTGAAGTGTTTGAGGTCGAGCTTGATCGACCTCGCGGAAGGTCCCTGCCCGATCATGAGGTCGATCTGATAATCTTCCATCGCCGGGTAGAGGACTTCTTCGACGACGTGGTTCAGCCGGTGAATCTCGTCGATAAAGAGGATGTCGCCTTCTTCGAGGTTCGTCAGCAGCGCGGCAAGATCGCCCGGCCTTTCCACCACCGGGCCGGAGGTGGCCTTGATGTTCACGCCCATCTCTCGCGCTAGGATGTAGGCGAGCGAAGTTTTTCCCAGGCCGGGAGGGCCGTGAAAGAGAATATGGTCCAGCGTGTCCTTCCGCCCGCGCGCGGCGGCGATCGCCACTTTGAGATTTTCCTTGACCTGCTCCTGCCCGACATACTCGTCGAATCCGCGCGGGCGCAGGTTGACCTCGTACTTGAGGTCCTCGTCGGTTCTCGCAGGTGTTATCGGCCGCGCTTCCATAGTCACTGCACATTGCACATTGCAAAATGCAAAGTGCAAACTGCAAATTTTAAATCTTCATTTTGCATTTTGCAATTTTCATTTTTCACTGGCTCAATCGCCGTAGTGCCTCCTTCAACACATCGGCAAGCGTTCCGCCTTCTTTCTTGGCGATTTCACGCACGCTATTCTCCGCTTCCGGCCGCCGGTAGCCCAGGTTGACCAGCGCCGAAACCGCGTCGCGCGTCAACTGAGAGCCGTCGCCGAGCGTAACCTCTTGCGCCAGCAACGGTACGACTTTGTCGCGTAGCTCGACAATCATGCGCTCGGCCAGCTTTTTTCCCACTCCGGGAATCGAGACCAGCCGCGCCTGATCGCCCTCTTTCAGCGCTTTTGCCAGATCGTCGGCCGGAATGCCCGAAAGAACGGTCACGGCCAGCTTCGGCCCGATGCCGGCGACACTGTTGAGCAAGAGAAAAACCTGCTTTTCCTCAGGCTCGAGAAAGCCGAAAAGCTGGAGCGCGTCCTCTCTCACATGCGTGTGGGTGTGAAGGCTGACTTTTTCACCGAGATCGGGCAGACGGTAAAAAACGCTGAGGGGAATGAAGATCTGATATCCGACGCCCCCGACATCGACCGTGATTTCGCCGGGGGCTTTATGCGCGAGGAATCCGCTGATCCTGCCGATCATTTCGTTAATGGTTATTGGTTGATTGGTTACTCGCCGTCATGCGATTGAACAAGTAACCAGTTAACGAATAACTTTCCGTCACCGGCGCGCGGCTTGAAAATTTCCCGGCGCCGATTCCTTGATCCGGGCATGGAACGCGCGTTGATGGAGATAACAGATCGCGGCGGCCAGTGCGTCCGCGGCGTCAGGGGCGATCGGCTCGGGCACGCGGAGAATAGACGCGACCATCTTCTGCACCTGCTCCTTGCTGGCCTGCCCGTAGCCGACGACGGCGAGCTTGATCTCGGCGGTCGCGTATTCGTAGAGCGCGACACCGCTCTCGGCCGCGGCCAGCACGGCGACGCCGCGCGCCTGCCCGAGCTTGAGCGCGCTCGAGGCGTTACGCGCGAAAAATACTTTCTCCAGGCTCACTCCCTGCGGCTCGTAGCGCGCGAGAATTTCTTGCAGGCCGCGATAGATCCGCTTGAGCCGCTCTCCCTGTCCCAGGCCCGCCGACGAACCGATGGTCCCGTGGTCCAGATGAACCAGCGAGCCGCCGGCCATCTCGACCACTCCCCAGCCGGTTGCGACCGTGCCGGGATCGATGCCCAGAATCCGCTCGCATCGCTGGGACAAATCGGCGTCAAGGCTCCGGCGCGGACTGCTTGGCATCAACTGGCTTTCTCTAAAAATTCCGTGGGAATGTTGAAGTTGGCCGAAACGTTTTGCACGTCGTCATGGTCCTCGAGCTCTTCGGTCAGCTTCAAAATCTGCTCCGCGTGGCTCGCATCGACCGTCACGGTATTCTTGGGAATCATGGTGACCTGCGCGGTTTCAGTTGAGATCTTCGCCTGCTCCAGCGCATGTTGTATTTTGTGGAAATCTTCAGGCGGGGTGATAATTTCGAACAAGCCGTCCTCTTCGCGCACGTCTTCCGCTCCCGCTTCGAGCGCCAGACTGAACAGCCGCTCCTCGTCGATCTGGGATTTGTCCACGGTGATGAGGCCCTTCTTGTCGAACATCCAGGCGACGCAGCCGTTCTCTCCGAGGTTGCCGCCGTGGTTTGCGAAGAGCCGCCGGATCTCCTGAACCGTGCGGTTCTTGTTGTCCGTCAGCACCTGGACCATGATCGCCGCGCCGCCCGGCCCGTATCCCTCGTACTGAACTTCTTCGTAAGCGACGCCTTCGAGCTCGCCGGTGCCTTTTTTGATCGCGCGATCGATATTATCAGCCGGCATGCTGTTGCCTTTGGCCGTCAGCACGGCCGTGCGCAGTCGCGGATTCGCGTTGATATCGCCGCCGCCCATTCTCGCAGCGATGGTGATTTCCTTGATGAGCTTGGTGAAGAGCTTGCCCCGCTTCGCGTCCTTGGCGGCTTTTTTATGTTTGATGGAGCTCCACTTGGAATGACCGGACATATGATCGTAACCTCTCTTGGGATGGTCTAAGCTAGCACAATCCTCTCCGGCGGTAAACGGTCGCGCGGCGGCAAAATACTTCCGTCCGCCGGCCCGCTCAGGTATATTGAATGCCGATGAGAAAAAGAAGCGTTCTGTCCGGCAGCCTGGGTTGTTTGGCTCTTTTGTCGCTTGCCGCCTGCTCGCTGCCCGTCGCGAAAACTTCTACCGCGCCCACGGGCCGCCTCACTCAGAGCGGCGTCGCCTCCTGGTACGGGCCGGGATTTCACGGGCGAACCTCCGCGAGCGGAACCGTCTACGACCAGCACGAGCTTACCGCCGCGCATCAAACGTTGCCGCTAGGCGCGCGCGTCATGGTCACGAACTTGAACAACGGCAAATCGACGGAGGTCACGATCAATGACCGCGGCCCATTCGCCAAAGGGCGAATCATCGACCTCTCCTACACCGCGGCCCAAAGTCTCGGCATGATCGGCGCGGGCACCGCCCCGGTGCGCATCGAAGTCCTCGACGGGCCGTTTAAGATCGACAAAATCCGCGACCGATTGGATTATACTCTGCAGATAGGCTCGTTCACCGACCTGGAGAACGCCACGAAGCTCAAAGACCAATTAGGCAAAGGCTTCGCTCAACCGTCCGAGATAGCGGTCGTCCCCTTCCACAGCAACAACAGCACGTTCTACCGCGTGCAAGCGGGAATTTTTTCCAGCCGCAGCGACGCCGAGGAGAAGGCTAAGCAATTCACCGGTCAGGGCTTGCCGGTCGTGATCATGGAAAAATGGTGACGGGCTGTGGAACGAAAGCTCAGATTCCGGTCGCAAGAAGATAACGCCCGCCTTCGCGCCTCACCCGGCGCTCTTTGATGAGCTTGAGCAAATGCGCTTCAACGGAAAGCTGGGCCATCGAATGCAGGGCGGCCGGAGTGTCGGTGTAGATGCGCGCCGTGATGGCGGAAATCGTTTGCTCCCCTTCGCCGAGGCATTTTAATACTTCTTTCTCGCGCATCAACCGGTGATCGATATATTCCCTGATCTTGCCGTAGGGATCGTCCACCTGAGGCCCATGCCCCGGAAGCAGCCGACGGATTTTTAGATTCAACAATTTTTCCAGCGAGCGGATGTAATCCGCCATGTCCCCGTCAGGCGGCGGAATCACCGTCGTGCCGCGCCCGAGAATATGATCGCCCGTGAGAAGGTCTTTCAACTCCGGCTCGTAGAAGCAACAGTGGCCGGATTCGTGGCCCGGCGTGTGGACGACCTTGAGCTTGCCGCCGTCGTAGGGAAGCTCGTCGCCTTCGCCGTATGTGAAATCCTCCTCGCCGACGTAGCCGGCGCGGAGACGGGAAATACCCAGCTTTGCGCCGCTTCGTTTTTTCAGCGCCAGCGCGCCGCCGCAGTGGTCGCTGTGAATGTGCGTGAGAAGAATCTTTTCGATCCTTCCGCCCATCGCCTCGGCCTGCTCGATGATTCCGTCGATATTATCCCGTGAAGAAAGGGCGACGTCCACGACGGTGATCTCGTCGCGCCCGAGCAGATACTGGTTCGTTCCCTCCAGGGTCAAGTATCCCGGATTGGCGGCGGTGAAGTGGCGAATGGCTCCGGAGTTCTGCATGGATGAGCAACTTTATCACAATTAAGCTCGGCGAGTTAACGGTAAGGCGTCGATTGACAGGGACGCCGCCGGACGATACATTGGGTTCGACCAGAATTCTGGTCGAATGAAGGAGAGTTGAATGGCAAAGACGCTTCCCATATCCGAAGTCAAAACACGGCTGCCCGAGCTGGTTTCCGGTGTGGCAGAGCGCGAAGAAGAGATTGTAGTCACCCGCAATGGGAAACCCGTCGCGGTATTGGTGAATTACGCCGAATACGGGCGCTTGAGAGAAACCTTGGACGTCTTGAGCGACCGGAAACTCATGACTCAAATCCGGCGCAGCAGAACTTTTTACTCGAAGGGCGGGAAAGGCGCGTCTTTCGACGAAGTTTTCGGCGAAGCGCTTCACGCGCCAAAAAAGCGCAGGCGCTGATGGCTGTTTTCAGGCCGGACATCCCGCCCCATGTAGCGGACGTTATCCGTCACCTTCCTCCAGATATCAAGCGCAGCGTTAAACAGGCGCTTCGGTCTCTCAGCCGAGATCCGCTTTCCGGCGAGCCGCTGCTGCGCGAGCTGGGAGGACTGCGAAAGTACCGAGTGAGACGCTTCCGCATCGTCTATGCCGTCGAGCACAAGCGCCGAACGATCCGCATTTTCGCAGTCGGCCATCGCCGTGAAATCTACGAAGACGTCGCCGATCAAATCCGCCGCGCCAAACGCGAACGTTAACCGCTCCTGTCAATATCCTTTTTCGATCAACTGATTATAAAACAGCTTGTAAAACGCCTTCAGTCTTTCCGGCCGCGTATAGTGAGCGAACTCCTGCGGGATCTTGAATTCCTTTTCGACCTGCTCCAGCGTCTTGCCGGCTGCAACCATCTTCGCCACCTCGTCGCGCATGACGACGAAATAGCGCTTTTGCTCTTCGAGGTCCTTGACGCCTCTCCCCATATGAACCGGACCGTGACCGGGAACGTACGTTTCGACGGGCAGGTTGCGCGCCATGACGTTGTCGAGAATTTGGATCCATCCCTTCACGTTGGAAAACCAAACGCCCGCCGACTCTCCCTGGCCCGGATGGATCTCGGTGTCGAGGAGATCTCCCATGAGCATCAGGCGCTTCTGGGGAATAAAGACGGTCAGATCGCCGGTGCTATGCCCTCTTCCTTCGGCGGTGATCAGGAACGTCAGCCCGCCGAAGTGAAGCGACATCGTTCCATCGAAGCCGATATCGGGCCGGACCAACTCTCTTCCCTTGTAGCCGACGATTTTAGGATCGTTGGCGCGCTCCTCGAATTCCTTCGCCTCTTGCATGAAGAGATCCTGCACAAGGCTCTTCGTTCCGATATAGACCGGCTTGTCCTCGCGGAAATGCCACGCCCCGGTCGCGTGATCGCCGGCCGCGTGCGACGCGATGATGTATTTGACTTTCTTGTCCGTGAGCTTGCGGATGGCCGCCAGAGTCTGGTCCGCGGTGCGGATATCGACGTCGAAGACTAGCACGCCATCGTCGGTGACGACGAAAGTCGAATTGCTCGAGCCGGCGGAATTTTGCATAAAGTAGATACCGTCCGCGATCTTCGTCATCGTCATCGTGACTTGCGAATAGGCGGGCGCCGGCCAAAAGCCGGCAAACAAAAGCACGGAGCAAAATCCGATAGTGAAATTAGACCAACGGTTTGCCTTGGCTTCTTGTGTCCTAAACATATTTTTGGCTCCTATTATTTCGCCCCAAGCTCGCGATAAACCTGCTCCGCAGTGTTGGGAATTGCGCGCTCGCGCGGCCATTTGGCAAACTCCCCGAGCTCGGCGCGAATATTTTTCTTGATCTCATCCAAGGACTTCCCGGCCTCCTTCATGGCGCGGACTCCTGTGCGCATGGTCTCGTAGTAGCGGTCCATCTCGAGCAGCGGCTTCGCGCCGTTGCCCGCGGAAAACACTCCGTGGCCGGGCACGGTGGTCACCGGAGACCAGCTTGCGAGGTTGCGCAAAATGCGTTGCCAGTTCTGAATGTCCGAGCGATCATCGGCCGTGGGATGCAGCTCGACGAAAAGGAGGTCGTCCACGAAGAGGATTTTTTCCTTCGGCAGCCAGGCAATGGTGTTGTCCGGCGTGTGCGCTTTGCCGACAAAAATAAGCTCGACCACGTGGCCGTCCAGGTCGAGGCTGATTTTGTCGTCGAACGTGATCACCGGCAGCGCCATCTCGACCTTTTTACCTTCGAGATATTCTCGCTTCACCTTTCCCGCCTTCAGGTCGTCTGCGGCGCGCTTCGGCCAGTAAGGCAGCAACTGGCGCGCCAACTCTTTGGAGCCGACAACGACCGCGCCCTGCTCGGCGAAGAGATGATTGCACATGGTATCGTCGCCGGCGTGGTGGCCGTTGGAGACGAATCGAATCGGCTTGTTGCCGGCAACCTTGCGAATCGCCGCAACTCGCCGGTCATAGTCTTCAAGCGAGCAACTGTAAACGAAGACGCCCCGGTTGCCGACGACGAAGCCGGTGTTGATCGCCTCCCCCGGCCCTTTGATCCCGAAGACACCATCGGCAAGCTTGATCGCCTCCTCTTGAGCGCCCGCCGTTCCCGCAAGAACAACGACAAAAAAGAATATCCACGCGGTCAGGAAACGTTTCATAGGATTCTCCTTTCTCGCGCTGCTATTACGCCCCGGCCTGCTTCGTTGTCAATCCCCAACCGGGTCGGGGTCCAAGGTCCCCTGTCGATCAATCCTTCTTCGCTGAACCTTCCACCGTCAGCATCCGCGCCATCTCCAGCGCGCGCCGCGCGCGCTCGACGATGGGCCGGTCGATGAGTTGACCGCCGAATGCAACCGAGCCGTCGCCGCGCGCATTCGCTTCCTCGAACGCCTGAACCACCTGCTTGGCGTACTCGATCTCTTCCGGCGTCGGGCTGAAGACCGCGTTGATCGGATCGATCTGCGACGGATGGATAAGCGACATGCCAGAAAAGCCGAGCCGGCGCGACTGACGCGCGAATCTGTTGAGCCCGTCCATGTCCTTGAGATCGACCCACACGCCGTCGATCGCCTGCACGTGGGCCGAAGCCGCCGCTACCGCAATCGCCGAGCGGGCGTAAAGCAAATCCTGCGCCTCGCCTTCGCGTTTGGTCGGCAGACCCATCTCGCGGCCGTAATCTTCGGCGCCGAACATCAAGCCGACGACGCGAGAAGACACGGCGGCGATCGCCGGCGCGTTCAAAAGCCCGCGCGGGCTTTCGATCGCGACGAGCAGCCTGACGCTGCCGCGCGCGATCTTGTGCTCGGGCTCGAGCATTTTGAGAACCGACTCGACTTTCAGCACTTCCTCTGCGGTCTCGACTTTAGGTAACACCAGCCCGTCCAATTCCGGGCGCAACACCGCTTCGAGATCCGCGTCCATCCGCTCGTGGCCGATCGCGTTCACGCGCACGAAGCGCGCGGGAGCTTTCGGCGCGCGCTCGCGGCCGAGCGCTTCGCCGATGAGTTTCCGCGCCGTGTCTTTCTCGCTCGGCGCGACGCCGTCTTCGATGTCGAGCATGATAGCGTCGGCATTGATCGCCAGCGCCTTATCGATCATCTTTTGCCGGTGGCCCGGCACAAACATCCATGAGCGCTTCAATTCCATTCGACGACCTCCGGTAGCGTCCTTCTTACTTCAACGAGAAGAAATTTTCCATCGCGCTGGAAACCGGCGCCCGCTTGCGGTACAAAATCCACTGACCATGACTTTACAGAGTGCGGCAGTTCGATGAAGGCAAGCACGCTGAAGCTTTGCCTTCCGATCATGGCGATGACGGCGCAGCAAACCGCGGCGTCGCTCGTCATACCGCCTTTTCTCGACGGCCTGCATTATCACGTTTCCGCCATCGGGTCGCTGATCTCGGTCGCGCCGGTTCTCGCGCTCGCCGCGCGTTTGCCGTCCGGTCTGTACTATCGAAGAGATCGCGCGCGCATGTTGATGGTGGCGGCGCTTTCGGTCATGACGGCCTGCACGTTTCTCTACAGCTTCGCCGTCGAGCCGCTTCAATTTGCGCTCGTGCAAGCGTTTAATGGCTTCGCGTACGGCGCGGCGACGACGATCTATCTGGCGTTCTTCGTCGACGGCCTGCCTCCCGAGGAAGATCGTCATCACGCGATGGGATACTACACCGGCTGTCTGGCGGGCGGTTATTCGGCCGGAGGATTCGCCGCCGGATACGTCGCCGACAAGCTTGGCTACGCGTCCACCTTTCGGCTTGCGGCCTTGCCGGGATTGTTGTGCATCGTTCTGCTTTTTTTCCTGAAGACGCCTCCGTCTCATAGAGCCGGAGAAAATCCCGGCGTGAAAGAGAAGGCGCAACCGGTCTTTGCGTCTTTGAAGGGAATCTTAGAACCAAAAGTGGCCGCGATCGTGATCGTCGCCATTTTCCTCAATCTGCTGCACCAGATGGGCCATTCGTTTCTTCCGCTCTACGGCCTGGCCGTCGGACTTTCGCTGACACAGGTCGGCGCTATAAGGGCCTTTTACTCTCTGTGCAATGCCGTCACCCGGCCGTTCAGCGGCTCTGTGGCAAAGAACATCGGGCAGCGGCGGCTCTCGCGCTTGGGCTTGCCGCTTCAGTCGGCGTTTATGATGATGGTCCCTTTTGTCCATGACTTCGGACCGCTGCTGACGGTGTTTCTAATGGCGGGGTTTATTCGCGCGATCGTCATCGTGGCGAACTCCATCAGCATGGTGGAGGACGTGGACGCGACGCGCGTCAGCCGCGGAGTGATTTCCGGAATGTACAATGCAGCGGGCGACATCGGAAATATTCTGGGACCGAGCATGGGCGGACTGATCGCGACCTTCACAGGAGTCGGCCGCCTCTTCTTCGTCGGCCCTCTGATGATAACGGTGACGTTCTTTCTGTCGCTGTGGGCATGCAGGTTTATACGCCCGGCCGCCGCCACGAGAGAACGCTAAGTCTTCGGAATATTTTTATGCGGATCGAGGAAGGGCTTTTTGACTACGGTCGCGCGCCGCTCTCCTACGTCTGGAATCGTAACCGTCGACACAGTTCCCAACCCGGCACATTCAACAGGAAGCATCGCGTAGCCGATGTTCTTCTTCAGTCGCGGTGAGAATACCGCGGACGTGACATGACCAACCGTTTTTCCTTCGACGCTCACCGCCCAGCGTGTGAGATTTAAATCCAACGGCGCGCCGTCGATCTCGACGCCGACGAGCTTGCGCTTCACGCCTTCAGCTTTGATGCGGCGGAGCGCTTCCTTGCCGATGAAATCATTTTTCTGATCCAGCTCGACCAATCGCTCTAGCCCGACTTCGTAAGGATTGTTTTCCAAGGTCATGTCGATGCCATAGTTGAGTATTCCCGCCTCGATGCGCCGTATATCGGACGGACCGGTCGGCGCGATGTTGTCCGGCTTCCCCGCTTCCATCACTTTCTCCCACAACTCCACGCCGCGGCTTCCGTCGCGCAGATAAATCTCGTAGCCGACTTCACCGGTCCAGCCGGTGCGCGTGACGATGAGCGGAATGCCGTCGAGCTTTGTCTCAACGAAATGATAGTAAGGCATTTCCAAAATTTTCCCGCCGAAGAGCCGCTCCATCACCTGTTTCGATTTCGGCCCTTGAATCTGAATCGGCGAGACATCCGGCTCGCGGATCTCAACGTCCATGCCGGATTTCAACGCAACACCTTTCGCCCATAGCAGCACGTCGCTATCGGCGACGGCGAGCCAGAAATGATTTTCCCCGAGACGCATCAGCACCGGATCGTTGATGATCACGCCGTTCTCGTCGGTGATAAGCACGTATTTACCCTGCCCGACTTTGCATTGGCTCAAATCCCGCGGCGTCAGCTTGTTTGTGAACTTGAAAGCATCGCGCCCCGTGATCTCCACCTGCCGCTCGACGCCTACGTCCCACAGCGTCACGCCCTCGATCAACTTCCAATATTCCTTGACCGGATCGTCGAAGTAGCTCGGCAGCAGCATGTGGTTGTAAACCGTGTAGCTATTACAGCCATATTTCTGCGTCGCCTCGAAGAAGGGCGACCGACGAATCCGCGCACCACGGGTGATGAGGGTGATGTCGAAGGGTTGGGCCATAATTTTGTTTCTACAGCAAACGGATAACGCTTTCCACACACCTGCTTCGAATCTTTTGTAATCTTGGAGCTGCAACTCGTTCTTGACAACTCCAAAGGAAGGCCAGAGAATCGCTACATCAGGAGAGAAAAGAGCATGATCAGTTGGGAAACATACTTCGAACGGATTGTGAAGCTTCGGATCCAGTTTGATCTCGCAAGGAAGGCTCTGGATGGCTTTACCGGAAGCCAAGAGGCGCTCGATCGTTACGCGAACGAGGAGTTTGAAGGTGCTCGCAAACTGATCCTTGAAGCTGCGAAGAAGGAGGGAACCGACGAAAAGGAGACGTGGGCCAACGACAAAAACCGCGTGCAACGGTACCTAGAACTCAGCAAGTCACACGCGCTGAGTGGAATGGGTGACGTCAAAATACGCCTCTCGCAGAACGAGTATATTTTACAAGCGGCGATCTTTGAGAGCTTCATGAAATCGGTACATAGGGAGATTCTTCGCGCCGCGCCAACATTGCTCCGCTCGGACCGCAACATTGATCTCGGTAGACTCGTCTCCCAAGGCCAAGAGACATTGGTACGCGAGGAGATCGAGCGTGAGGTCCAGTCTCTCGATCGTCAGAGCGTAGAGAAGAAAGCCGAATATTTTAGGGACCGGCTAAATATTGATTGGTTTGGTGGGAAGATAGTACCTCTACTCGATCTGGCGATTAACGTGCGCAATGAAATACTCCACTAAAACCCGGATCGGACGGTGAGCGAGATCGAGTACGGCACCATGCACATGGTAACCCTTATGCTCCCGCTTACTACTGTAGCCCAAGCGGCGGTTCTTTACCCCCATAGCTTTCGCTTTACCGCTCGGTATGAAAGAAGAAGACGTTCGAAAAACTATGCTTCCGCATCTCCGGACTTAACTCTACCACGTAAGCTTCTGGTGGTCCTTGCAATCCCGGCAAAGGCTTTCGCCCTCGATAACCGGCTTGCTACAGGGGTTCCCACCGCGAGAACATTCGTTGCATGCACAAAAAACCTTCGCGTCTTGGACCTGTTTTCCTGAGGTAATGGTTGTCATAAAACACCTCCTCAGTTATTTCTACCGGCTATTTCGACGAAAGGAAAGGATCTTTTACGGACGGAGAGACGGCGAATAATTCGAAGCGGAACTTTTTTTCACAGATAATCCCTGATCAGTATCGCCGCGATCTGGACGGGGCTCAACGCCGCGCGTTTGCGCAGATTGTCGGCAACTATCCGGAGATTGACCTCGTTAGATTTTCAGATGACCTAGTGCTATTCTCCAGACAAAGGTACTTTTATGGGCCCTCGACAAAGCGTGATTCATAGCGACCCGGAAATACTTGGCGGCACTCCGGTTTTTGTCGGCACTCGTGTCCCAGCACAGGCGCTCATCGATTATCTCGAAGCAGGACATCCACTCGACGAATTCCTTGATGACTTTCCTAGTGTGAGCCGAGAACAAGCGATCGTGGTCTTGGGGCAGAACAAACTGCCGCAACGTATTTAGAGACATCGTCGATGAATGTCCGCTTCTATGTTGACCCGGAGACTGATGAACCACACATTCAACACCATGGAATTACTGAGAATGAAGTTTTGGATGTCCTCGACGGCCCTGACGAAGACCGTCTCGGCCAAGATGGTGCACGTGTCGCTATTGGGCGGACCCAGAATGGACGCTACTTGCGAGTCATTTATGTTCCGGAGCCGGGCGGTGCATTCGTGATTACGGCGTATGAATTGAGAGGAAAACCGCTAATGGCTTATCGACGACGGCGCCGTCGGAAAGGAAAAAGATGAGAAAGAATAAATTCCCGCCAGGCTGGGATGAACAGAGGGTGCGAAAGTTACTTGCCCACTACGACGAGCAGACCGAAGAAGAAGCAGTAGCCGAAGACGAGGCTGCTTTTGAAGACTCGACTCAAACGGTCCTTGAGGTTCCCAAAGATCTCTTGCCTGAAATAAGAGAACTGCTGGCTAAGCACAAGTAATCCCGCAGGGTTTAACCGCAGAGGAAACTTCGTATATTACAGATAATCCCTGATCAGAATCTCCGCGATCTGGACGGCGCTCAACGCCGCGCCTTTGCGCCTATGTCTTCTTCGGTTTTACCTCGGCGCTACGCAGGCACTTATCTAACAGCCCACCCAGGCGCAGGGAAGCGGCGCTTTGTTGGAGACTCCTGAGATTCAGTTCCGGCGGAGGTCTGGAGACCAAAGCCTCCACATCCAACAAATCTTGCGGACCTCCGGCTTCAAGCTTCATGAGAATCAGATCCTCAGGATGAAGAACGAATAATTTCAGCCGAGAAATTTTTATAGATATCCGCCTGAGAAGCGCATCCCGCTGCCGGCGTTTGTGCGCCCAGAGAATATCGATACGCAGTCCACGCGCGCGACCAGGCAATCGGAGTCGCAAAAGCAGACGGATAGGATCATCGGGCTCGCCAATCCGCCACTCCACTCCACAGTTCTTATCCTCCAAATATTTTCCCAAACGATCTCGAAATGCCACATCATTCAACGGACTCGGATCACTATCGGCCAAGAGATCAATGTCCTCAGTTGCTCGCACGGCTCCCCACGTCGACACTCCCAACCCTCCAATCAAGGCAAAACGAATGGGAACCCGAAGAGCATGAGAGGCGGCGTTGAAAAGCTCCGCCAGCGTGCGCAGCGCGCGCGCAAATCGCGGCTCCATCACCGCTTCCGGCACGCGGCCTCGCGCAACGCGAGACAAAAATCAGAAAGTTCCAAGGCCAATTGAAGCCGCTCGGCCGGAGTAGCGGAAGCAGATTCCGCCGCCTTGGCGCGCGAAGGCCGCGGGCGTCGCCGCTGGCTCAGCGGCAGGGTATTGCGTCGCGTCTTGCGTAAAGATCCCATCGAAATATTCCTTAAATGTAATCCCTAATCAGAATCTCCGCGATCTGGACGGCGTTCAGCGCCGCGCCTTTGCGGAGATTGTCGGCGACGATCCACATGTTGATGCCGTTGGGAACGGTATCGTCTTCGCGGACTCTGCCCACCATGGTCGCGTCAAGTCCGACGGAATCGATCGGCAGCGGATAGATATTTTTTTCCGGCTCGTCGCAGAGCAGGACCCCCGGGGCCTCGCGCAGAATCGCTTTCACGTCTCCCGCGGAGAGCTTCTTCTCGGTCTCGATGTTGACCGATTCGGAGTGGCCGCAAAAGACCGGCACGCGCACGCAGGTCGCGGTTACGCGCAGAGACGGCTCTGCCAGGATCTTCTTCGTCTCATCGATCATCTTCTTCTCTTCCTTGGTGTAGCCGCCGGGCAAGAAGACGTCGATGTGCGGGATACAGTTGAAGGCGATCTGATGCGGGAACTTCTCCTTGACGAGATCCTGGCCGCTGAACAGCGCCGCGGTTTGCTGGCTCAGCTCGTCCATAGCTTTCCGCCCGGCGCCTGAAGTAGACTGATAGGTTGAAACCACGACGCGCTTGATCCGGGCCGCGTCGTGAATCGGCTTGAGCGCGACCACCATCTGGATCGTTGAGCAGTTCGGATTGGCGATGATTCCCCGATTTTTATAGTTGGCGATTTCCGCGGCGTTAACTTCCGGCACGACCAACGGGACGTCGGGCTCCATGCGGAAGCGCGCGGAGTTATCGACCACAACGGCGCCGGCATCGACCGCGATTGGCGCAAACTTTTCGCTCACCGATCCGCCGGCGGAAAAAAACGCGATGTCGATATCGTCGAAGGAATCTTCTTTGAGCGCCTCCACGCGAATCTGTCTCCCCTGAAACTCAAGCACCTGGCCGGCGGACCTCTCCGACGCAAGCAGCCGCAGCTCGTCCACGGGGAACGCCCTCTCTGCCAGAACTTCGCGCATCTGCTCCCCCACCGCTCCGGTCGCACCCACGACCGCCACGTTATACCGCTCCTTTTTCACCGATCCCCTCTCCATTTTCGATTTTAGATTTTAGATTTTGGATTTTAGATTTGAATTTCAATCGAAAATCGGCAATCGAAAATCTAAAATTTGTTTCAACCTATTTTTTCTCTGACCCGCTTGCCCATCTCCTTGCAGCCGATGAGCATGCAGCCATCCGATTTGATATCGGCGGTGCGGTAGCCTTCGTCGAGCACTTCCTCGACCGCCTTTTCGATCCGGTCAGCGGCCTTCCCCTGATCGAGCGAGTGGCGCAGCATCAACGCGACGGTGAGAATCGTCGCGAGCGGGTTCGCCATGTCTTTGCCGGCGATGTCCGGCGCCGTGCCGTGCACCGGCTCATACATTCCGACCTTTCCTCCCAGGCTCGCCGACGGCAGCATGCCGATCGAGCCGGTCAACATCGCCGCCTCGTCGCTCAGAATATCGCCGAACATGTTGGTCGTGACCATCACGTCGAACTGCTTCGGATCGCGGATGAGCTGCATGGCGCAGTTGTCCACCAGCATGTGATCGAGAGCGACGTCGCCGTAACCGTTGTCTTTGTGCATGCGGGTCACAACCTTGCGCCAGAGCTCCGTAGATTCCAGCACGTTCGCCTTGTCCACGGACGTCACTTTTCTCCGCCGCTTGCGCGCCGCCTCGAAACCCACGCGCGCGATGCGCTCGATCTCCGGCGTCGTATACACTTCCGTGTTGACCCCGCGCTCGGTTCCGTCCGGCAGCTTGGTGATTCCCTTCGGCTGGCCGAAATAGATTCCGCCGGTCAGCTCGCGCACTACGAGAAGATCGGTTCCTTCGACAATCTCGCGCTTGAGCGTCGATGCGGACACGAGAGCGGAGAAGAGCTTCACCGGACGGAGATTGGCGAAAAGTCCCAACTCCTGGCGCAGCGCGAGCAGCGCGCGCTCCGGACGGATGGAATAGTCCATCGCGTCCCATTTCGGCCCG
The DNA here is from genome assembly GCA_964404195.1 of uncultured Syntrophobacteraceae bacterium. Lineage (GTDB taxonomy): Bacteria > Desulfobacterota > Binatia > UBA9968 > UBA9968 > JAJPJQ01. The sequence goes on along the minus strand of CAYOJC010000064.1, from coordinate 6,463 downwards.
CCCATCGCGCCGAGCAACACCGCATCGGCCTGCTTGGTCAGCTTCAAAACCGGATCGGTGAGCGGTTTTCCGTGCGCGTCGATCGACGCGCCGCCGATGATCCCTTCCTCATACTCCACCTGGAAATCGTATAATTTCGCCACCCGGCTCAAGAGCTGCGTGCCTTCGCGAACGACCTCCGGCCCGATCCCATCCCCCGGCAACACCGCGATTTTGTAATTCACTGTCGCTCCTAGTGAGTTATTAGTTACTGGTTACTCGTTATTGGGTCGCTGGCCGCCTTGGTTGTCCGAATCATCCATTCAACCAATCAACCATTAACCATTCAACCTAGCTTACGGTCCTTCCCGCTCCACGAGCCGCCGATAGTGCTTTCGTCCCTCGAGTTTGTTGAGCGCGTTGATAAAGGCCAGCGCGCTCGCCATGATGATGTCCGTGTGCGCTCCCTGACCCGATACCCGGATACCGTCGTCCTCGATAATACAGGAGACGCCGCCCTGTGCGTCCGCGCCGCCGGTGATGGCGTTCACCGTATAGCGCACGAGCTGGGACTCTGAGCCGGTGATTTTAGCGATCACTTTGTAACACGCATCGACGACGCCGTCGCCCGACGCGTGATCCATCATCTCCTCCCCGCTGACGCGCATTTTCATGGTCGCCGCGGGGACACCGTCGGAGCTCGAGTTGACGCTGAGATATAACAACTCGTAACGGTCCGGCTGCTCCGGCACGCGCAGAATCTCCTCGGCCACGATCGCCTCGATGTCTTCGTCGTAGACGTTCTTTTTCTTGTCCGCCAGTTCTTTGAAGCGCAGGAACGCCCGGTTCATGTCTTCTTTGCTGAGGTTAAATCCCAGATGCTTCAAGCGCTCGTCGAAGGCGTGACGCCCCGAGTGTTTGCCCATGACCAGGCGGTTTCCCGGGATACCGATCGACTCCGGCGTCATGATTTCATACGTTTGCTTGTGCTTCAGCACGCCGTCCTGATGGATGCCCGCCTCGTGCGCGAACGCATTGTCGCCCACGATCGGCTTGTTGATCGGAATCGCAATGCCGGTGACCTGGGACACCAGGCGCGAAGTCGAATAGATCTGCTCGGTAACGATGCCGGTATCGAGATCGAGATAGTTCTTTCGCGTCCTTAGCGCCATGACGACTTCTTCCAGAGAGGTATTGCCGGCACGCTCGCCGATGCCGTTGATCGTGCATTCGATTTGCCTGGCGCCGTTGTGAACCGCCGCAAGCGAGTTCGCCACCGCAAGCCCCAGGTCGTTATGACAATGAGCGCTCCACATCACCCGGTCGGCGCCCGCCGTGCGTTCGATCAATAGACTCATCAAGGCGCCGAACTCCGACGGGATCGCGTAACCGGTCGTGTCCGGCACGTTGATCGTGCGGGCGCCCGCTCGAATAATCTCCTTGAAGACTTGGATGAGAAAGTCCGGGTCGCTTCGCGACGCATCCTCGGCCGAGAATTCGATATAATCGATGTGCTTCCTGGCATAGCTCACGGCTTTGACCGCGGCGTCCAAAACTTCCTGACGCGACATTCTGAGTTTGTGCTTGAGATGAATATCGGAAGTCGCGATAAAAATATGAATGCCGGGGTTCTTCGCCTGCTCCACGGCCTTCAGCGCTCGATTGATATCGCCTTCCTGCGATCGCGCGAGACTCAGGACGCGCGGCCTGCTGATTTCCTGAGAAACCCGCGCGACCGACTCGAAATCGCCCTGCGAAGAAGCCGCGAAGCCGGCTTCGATCACGTCGACTCCCAGCTTTTCCAACTGGCGCGCTATGACGACCTTCTGCTCCACCGTCATGCTCGCGCCGGGCGATTGCTCGCCGTCTCTCAGCGTGGTGTCGAATATTTTTACAACCGAATCGCTCCTTGGGTCCGACATGGCTCATCCTCCCTATAAAATAAAAAAGCTCCCGCGGCAGTGCTGCCGACGGGAGCTTTCAACGACTTTGAAAGGGGAACTAGTGCAGCGCCTCTGCGAGTTCCCCCCTCTTCTCCCGTCGCCGCTTGTACACGGTCAGGGTCCACAAGAGGGGGCCGGACAGAGTATACAAGAGAAACGTGGAAAAAAACATAATCTGCGGCTCGACGATAAAAAGCTTGATTAAGAGAATCCCGGAAATGAGAACCCAAAAAGGATGCTTCTTCTTAAAGACCAACCGCTGCTTTAAGCTGAAGTAATTAAAGTTGCTCACCATCAATCCCGCCAGCAGGTAAATGACCAGGAGCAATATCACTTCTTTGTTCGCCGCGCCTTCTCCTCCGAGACTATAGTACAGCAGGACGGTCGCCACGATCATCTCCGCCGCCGCGGGAATCGGCAGGCCGACGAAGTGAATCTTTTCCACGTTTTTGATCTGAACGTTGAAGCGGGCGAGCCGGAGCGCGCCGCACACCACGTAGAGACAGGCGGCCAACCAACCCCACGTGCTCCAGGGCACCAGAGCCCAATAATAGACCAGAACCGCGGGCGCCACGCCGAAGGAAACGAGGTCCGCCAGCGAGTCCAACTCGACTCCGAACTGGCTCGTCGTTCTGGTGAGGCGCGCCACGAGGCCATCGAGCCCGTCCAGGAGATTGGCGAAGATTATGAAAATAGACGCCTGAAAATATTCGCCGTTGAACGTCGAAATGATTGAAAAAAAGCCGCAGATCAGATTTCCGGTCGTGAAGAGACTGGGGATGAGATAGACGCCTCTCTTGAGCTGGGCCTGGCGCTGGCGCACCCGCTGCTTTAAGGGAACTCGCGGCGCGGTTCTCCTCGGCAGAATGCGTACCTTGGCCCGCGCCAGCCTGTCGCCTTGTGGGTCGAATTCGTTCATGCGCTCCTCGCCAGAATAGTTTCCCCTCCGCGCACGCGCCGCCCCTCGCTTACCTCTAAACGAGATCCAACGGGTAGAAAGAGATCGACTCTGGAACCGAACATGATTATACCGAATCTCTGCCCCGCTTCCAAGACGTCTCCCTTTTTTACCCGGCAGACGATGCGCCGCGCGGCGATGCCGGCAATCTGCACGACCCTCAATCTTTTCCCGTCCTGGTCCGCGATCGTCAGAGCGTTATGCTCGTTGTTCTCCGACGAGCTTTCCTTATAAGCGGCAATGAACCTGCCTTTTTTATACTGCACGTCTTCGACCCGGCCCCCGATCGGCGAACGATTGACATGAACATCCAGCGGCGACATGAAGATACTGAGTCTGGTTCCGTCCTCCGCCGGCCTGATCTCCATCAACCTTCCGTCAGCCGGGGACAGGATCAAACCTTCGCCTTGAGGCGCCGTGCGGTCGGGATCGCGGAAAAAAGCAGCGATCGCAAGAGTGATGAAACCGAAAGCCGCTGCACTCCAGGTCCAGCCGAAAACGGCGGCTACGACCGCCCAAACAGCCGGCGTGAATATAAGTGGATAACCCTCTTTGGCGATTTTCATTGGAAGAGGCGAGAGGCATAGGGGCGCGATGAATCGCGCCCCTACTATTGCCTGTTGCCTAATGCCTGTTTCAGCCGGAGGCTGATCCTCAGCCGAAGGACTGATCCGCCTCCGGCGGAGCCTTGAGCCATCTAATTTCTAGACTTGTCCACCAGGCGGTTTTGCGCCAGCCAGGGCATCATCGAGCGCAGCTTCTCTCCGACTTTTTCCAGCGGATGGTTCGCCGCCTCTTTTCTGAGCTCCTTAAAATGCGGCATGCCGGCGCGGCACTCGGCGATCCACTCCTCGGCAAATTTTCCCGACTGAATGTCCGCCAGAATTTTCTGCATCGCCTGGCGCACTTCCGGACCGATCACCCGTTTGCCGCGCGTCAAATCGCCGTATTCGGCGGTGTTGCTGATCGAATAGCGCATGTTGGTGAGTCCGCCCTCGTAAATGAGATCGACGATCAGCTTCACCTCGTGAACGCATTCGAAGTAGGCCATCTCGGGCGGATAGCCCGCCTCGACCAGCGTTTCATATCCTGCTTGAATCAGCGCGCAGAGCCCGCCGCAGAGTACCGACTGCTCGCCGAAAAGATCCGTTTCCGTCTCGTCTTTGAAAGTCGTCTCGATCACCGCGGCGCGCGCGCCGCCAAGCGCGCTGGCGTAGGCGAGCCCCACCTGCGTCGTGTCGCCGGACGGGTCCTGCTCGACCGCGAGCAGGCACGGCACCCCGCGGCCCTTTTCGAATTCGCTGCGCACGAGATGGCCCGGCCCTTTCGGCGCGACCATAAAGACGTTCACGCCTTTGGGCGGCACGACTTTCTTGAAATGGATGTTGAAACCGTGGCCGAAGGCGAGATAGTTGCCGTCTTTGAGTCCCGGTTTGATTTCTTTCTCGTAAGCCTCGCCCTGCAATTCGTCGGGCAGCAAGATCATGACAATGTCGCCCCATTGGGCCGCCGCCGCGGTCTCCATGACTTTGAGACCGGCCTTCTCCCCTTTGGGCCACGAGGCACTGCCTTTTTTGAGCCCGACGGCGACTTCGACGCCGGAGTCTTTTAGATTGAGGGCATGCGCGTGGCCCTGGCTGCCGTAACCCAGCACCGCGACCTTCTTGCCGCGAAGATAGTTCAGGTCCGCATCACGATCATAATAGACTTGCATCGTCGTCTCCTCCAGATTCTTAACAAGATAGCGTCGCGGGAGTGTCTATGTCAAACCGCAACGCGACACTAATTTGGGCGAGTTTCCGACGACGAGACGCTGAAGCGAATGGACAGGCCGCGCCTCAAAATCTAATGTGCTGAGGATCTCAGCGCGGATAGAGCTGCTTGATGAATCCTTCTTTGGCGAGCCGGTCGAGCGGCGCCGGGTCGTAGAAGCTCTTCACGTCCGCGCCCCGTGCTTTGGGATTTCTGGCGGCGATCTCTTCCAGCGCGGTTTCGACCTCGTTGGCGCTGACGGTCGGCACATCGCGGATGTATCCGAGAACATAAGTGCGGAACGCGCCCTCGAGCAGCTTTGTATCGGGCGTCCGGGTGTATTTGCCGAGAGTCTTGACCGTAAAATCGGGATTCGTTTTGGCGAATTTAATGCCCTCCAGCGTAGCCTTGAGAAATCGGTCGAGCGTCTGCGGCCGGTTCTTGATGAATGCATCGGTGGCGACGAGCGCAGTGCCGGGATAGCGATAGTTGATATTCGCCAAATTCAACATCTCCTTGAAACCCAGCTCCTTGGCCTTCTCCAGCGTCGGCGAAGAAATGAGCGCTCCGGTTATGATACCTTGCTGCATGAATAAAAGATTCTCGGGCACGCCGCCGGTCTGGATCATCTTGATGTCTTTGACCGGATCGATGCCCCATTCGCTTACGGCTCTTCGGAGTCCCAGATCCGTCAGCGAGCCGAACCGGCTCACGCCGAAGGTCTTGCCTTTCAAATCTTGCGGGCCGGCGATATCCGGCGTCACGACCAGGCTCATCGGAATCACGTTGATCACGTTGCCGATGATTTTCACCTCCGAGCCGGCGAGCCGCGACAGAATCGCGGCCGCGCCGGAGCCCTGCACGACTTGCGCGTCTCCCGAGATCAGCGTCGTAATCGCCTGCGAGCCGGCGACGTAAATTAAATTCACCTCGAGACCGTATTTTTTATAGATGCCGGTTTCCTTGGGAATCCAGGTCGAGATCGACGCGGCGGAAATCGACGAGTAAACGACGTTGAGCCTTTCGAGTTCGGCGGCCGCCGCGACGGAAATCGCGCCAACAAAAGTGAAGATCAAGAAATATGTGGCGCATTTCCTCATCTGCAAGGCAATTTATTGACTTTGCACGTGCGTTGTCAAACTCAAAGGTTGAATGTTCATTTTGTTTCAAGTACCCTCGGCGGGTTTGCTGCTTACAATGCACCACGTGATGATGTTCATAGCGCTGCTGGCGCTGGCGCCGTATTTTTTGTCCGGCTGCGGAATTCCTTTTATATCCTCTTTCGAACGAACCTCTGCAAACCCGGCCGAAGAGACGCCGAAAACAAAAGCAGAGCCCGTCAGCGCTCCAGCCGCGCCGCAACCACGGGTCACGCAAATCCAGCCTAAACGCGAGCAAGATCCCCCGCCGGTTGTCTCTCCGCCCGCAGAAACAAAAAAGGATGAGCCCAAGCCGATCGCGGGCGGCGAAGAAAAAAAAGAGCCTGCGGAGAAACCCACGCCGGAGGAGCCGACGCCGACGGCGCTACAGGAAGCTCCGGGGCCGAAGGCCGACGATCGGTTATTGGGTCTTTTGCAAAAAGAAATCGAACAAGCGATGGAGCAGCCGGCGGGCCGGCGCAAGATCCAGTTCTCGATGTCGCTCGTCGAGAACGATCGGGTGCGCTATTACATCGATTTCTTTTGCGGTAAAATGAGAGGTTTTTTCGGGCGCGCGCTCGCCCGCTCCGGCAAATATATCCCCATGATGGCATCGGTGCTGCAGGAAGCGGGCCTGCCGGAAGATCTGGTCTATCTCTCTCTCATCGAGAGCGGCTTCGCTCCCGCAGCGA
>CAYOJC010000063.1:0-26904 GCA_964404195.1 uncultured Syntrophobacteraceae bacterium | reverse complement strand
GTGGTGAATAGAGAAACCTTGAAGGATAAGTGCCTTAATTTAAGAGGCACTACACGAGTTGGATTACATTGCGTCCGGGTTTTAGCACGCGCTTCCCGCCTCGTGCCACCAGGTCCCTGCCCGGCTTCTCCCGGATTTCGAATGTAGTTTCACACTCGCCCGTGCCCCACCTCGACCGTGATGCGCCATCGGTTGACCCGCTGGCCTCGCTCGAGCGGGTCGGGAGCCATGTCCAGGTCCGTAATATTGATATGATGGTTTCTCCCGCAGAAAACCCGCTCTGCGGCTTCGGCATCGACATAGAGCCAAAGCAGGGCCAGGCCTCCGAACATTCCGATCAAAATTACTCGCCAACCATCTCTCATATCGCACCTCCCTCGCCGCTAGGTTATCAAAAAACTACTGACTAGGATAGCCGTACGGATCGTAACAGACAATCGGGTAAACACCGTAGTCCGCGACCGGGGGAAACATGAAAGTCCCCATGCTGGAAAATCGACTTACCATCGGATAAAGCTTGCAGGATGTTCCTGCTCAAGCAATTTCTGAAAGAAATCATCCTGCCGCCGATGCCGTGGGTCGTATTGTTGATTTTAGTCCTGATCTTCTGGCGGCGGCGCTGGGCCAGAAAGCTGCTCTTCGCGACCACTGTGTTGATCGTCGCGCTCCACAGCGGTTACGTCAGTCATGGCCTGCGCTATCCGCTCGAATCGCGTCATCCCCCCCTGATCGATCCGCACGGGTCGGAGCCCTACGATGCCATCGTGGTCTTGTTGGCGGGGGTGGTGGCGCCCGGTGGGCTGATTCCCCTTGCGAGCATCGACGAAGGCATGTTCCGTCGCCTGGATGAGGCATGGCGCCTTTACCGGCTTCGGCCGAAGCCGATCATCGTCTCGGGCGGCCACGTCAATCCCCTCACTCCTCCGGAAAATGAGAACGGGATCGCCTGCGACTACCTGCTTCTTTGGGGCGTTCCGAATTCTCATGTCATATCGGAGCCGGACTCGCGCGACACCTTCGAGAGCGCGGTTCAGGTGCAAAAAATCTTGAGCCGGAGAGGATGGAAACGTTATCTTCTGGTCACTTCGGCCATCCACATGCCGCGCAGCATGCTCGCCTTTGTATCCATAGCGCCGGAGCCGATCGCCGCTCCGGGGGACTTTACTGTGAGATTCGGCTCGAGCGGAGTTTTTCCCACCGAGCAAGCCGCCCGGAAAGCAGCCGAAGCCGTGCACGAGTACGTCGGCCTGGTGAATTACTATTGGCGCGCCCGCTCTTACGAGGAGAAGGGGGCTACCGATAAAGCGCGCTGACGAAGCCGCTTTTTTCGATTTCTCTTAGAGGGGTCGCATCGATAAACTGCTCCGCTTTGGCGCCTTTGGCGCGGGTATCGGTTTGCGCCATCCACCCGAGCAGGAGCTGCATTCCTTCGGTTGTCGGATAAGTAATCGGCTGGAGGATGTTCTTGTAAAGATCGTAGATCTGCGCCAGCGCTTCCTTGTCGTCGATCTTCAAATATTTGCTCAAAATGCGCACGCTTTCGTCGCGGTTGTTCTTGAAGTAATGGGTAGCCTCGATGATCGCCTTGAGGTACTGGGTGACGGTCTCCGGATGAGACTTTAAGAACGAGCGGGAGGTCGCGATCGAGTTTTGCGGAAAATCGATCTTTGCCGAGAGGGGATCGGCCAGCGTGGTCACGCCGACTTTGCGGGCCAGAATATAAAATTCCGGAGTGATGACCGTGGACTCGACCGCGCCCTTGGTGATCGCCGCAAGTCGCGTGCTGGTTCCGCCGACCTGAAGAAGGGTTACGTCTTTGTCGGGATTTAAGCCGAGCTTTTGCAGAATCAGCCGCGCCGCCAGGTCCGAGGCGCTGCCGAAGCGCGAGATGGCGAGGCGCTTGCCCTTGAGCTGCTCCGCGCTTTTGATCTCTTTTTGCGCGATCAGGCTGAACGCGGAGAGATTTTCCAGGCCCGAGATGCACACGACGTCCGAGCCGGCGAGGCCGCTGCTCAGAATGACTCCGCCTGAAAGCTGGGCGATTTGAGTTTCGCCGGCTACCAGCGCCTGGATCGAAGTGGTGCCGCTTTCGATCAACAGCACCTGGACGTCCAAACGATTCTTATCGAAGAACCCTTTTTCCTTCGCGATCCATACCGGGCTGTTGTTCGCCGTGATCGCGCTGTACGATGTCTTGAGGCGGGTCGTCTGCGCCGAAGCCGTGGCGATGAGCGCCGACAGAATAACGAAACAAAACGACCAAAGCCGAGCGTTTAGTTTTCCCATGAGCGCGCTCCTTCGGCGTCCAACGGCTGGACGCGTCTTTAGAGAAAGTTCTGTCCGCCGTCGACGCACACGGTCTGCCCGGTCATGAAATCGCTGAGCGGGGAGGCGAGGAACAACATGACGCCGACGAGATCCTCGGGCTTTTGCAGGCGCTTCAAGGTGCGCGTCTGGACGGGCGCTTGCCGCATGCGCAGGATCTCTTCCGTGGGATTTTCTTCGGAGAGGGTCGAGCCGGGAGCGATGCAGTTGACCTGAATATTGTCGTCGCCGGCCTCGCGCGCCAGCGTGCGCGTGAAGCCGATCACTCCGGCCTTCGACGTGACGTAGTGGATGCGCCCGAGGCTGCCGGAGAATACCGTCCCGGAAGTGATGTTGATGATCTTGCCGGATTTTTGCGCGCGCATCGCCGGCAGCACGGCGCGCGAGCAGAAGAAAAGTCCTTTCAAGTTGACCGCCATCATTCGGTCCCACTCCGCCGGGTCGATCGTCTCGATGCGGCCGCGGTTCATCGGAACCGTGGCAAATATGGCCGCATTGTTGGCGAGAACATCGATCCGGCCGAAGCGATCGAGAACGGTTTTGGCCATCTGCTTGGTGGATTCTTCGTTCGCGACATCCACCCGCACCGCGAACGACTTGCCTTCCGCCTTGCCGCTTACCTCCGCCGCCACGCGCTCGGCTGCAGGTCCGTCGATATCCGCAGAGACTACGCGCGCTCCGGCTTGGCCGAAACTCAAACAGTAGGCCTTTCCAATACCGTGGCCGCCACCGGTAACGATGACGACTTTGTCTTGGAGTCCTTCGATCATAGGCTCTCCTCTTCTTTTAGCGGTGGCAATTAATCGCGAGTCCGATGCCAGTTTCAAGTCCTTATTATTTCAGCTTCGAACCATCGGGGTCACCATAGAGTCTCGCAGCTCGGCTGTCAAGAATAGCTATGACCGGGAGTATCGGATATTATGTCTATGGGTATTGACCGGCTAAGACTATTGTTGTAGGTGAGGTGTCGGGTAACCGTAACGAGCTTGGGGGGCGATTGAAGAGCGCATATCCTTGACTCTCAGAGATATTTAATGTAGGTGAGTTGGCCCAAATGGACAATGCTGTCAAAGACAAAAGGAGGGTCCCGCGATGAGTCCGATCGGAAAACTTTCAGTTTTAACGGCGTGTGCTTTTGTTTTTCTTTTCGTTGCGTCGGCGTTTCCCGCGTGGTCTCAGACGGAGACCATGGATGAGCTCCACAAAAAAGCGTTGAAGGAGGGCGGGACGCTGAACTTCTACGGGACCCTTGCCCAGATCAACGCCGCAAAAATTCTACCCGTATTCGAAAAGCGTTTCCCCGGCATCAAGATCAATCACGTGGATGCCACATCCGACCAGTTGGTGGCCCGGGCGGTAACGGAGGCCAGAGGAGGGAGGACCATCGGCGATGTCTTGCAGGTTCCGCTCGAAAACGTCGTGCAGGCGTACGACCAGAAGCTCCTCCTGGAGAATGCGAATATTCCGGAGAAGAACGAATATCCGGAAGGAATGAAGGGAAGCTTCTGGGTGTCCTCGGATTTGCAGTTTTTCGTTGCCGCGTGGAATACGAATTTGGTCAAAAAAGAAGAAGAGCCCAAGGAGTTCGACGACTTCGCTCATCCAAGATGGAAAAATCGCTTGATCGCGGAGCCGAGGGACCTCGAGATGGTCCTCGCCCTGGCAAAATATAAGTTCAAGAGCGACGAGAAGGCCATTGCCCTGTTTAAGAAAATTGCCGCCAACAACCCGGAATTTCACAAGGGTCACTCCCCTCTGGCCGAGATGTTGTCGGCCGGGCAGGCCGCGGCCTGTTTTACCTGCTATTCGCATCACTTCCCGGGCCGGATTAAGAAAGGCGCTCCGGTCAATTACATGCTGACCGAAGGCGTCGCCTCCATCAACGCGACGGCGCTGTTTGAAGGCGCGCCCCATCCGAATACGGCCTTGTTGTTTGCCCGTTGGATCTCCAGCCAGGAAGGACAGAAGGCGATGGGCGCGGGCGGGCGAACCCCCGCGCACCCGAAAGCGGAGCCGGGGGAAAAAACCCGGACGGCGAAGATCTATCCGATCAGCGCGGGCGACCTTAAAGAATTTCCCAAATACGAAAAGATTTGGAAGGAGATTTTTAATTTACGCTAGGAAGGGGACTTGGTATTTTTTCCTTTTATGATTTCGGCAGAGAAATACGTACCATGAACGTCGGCAACGGCTTTGGAGGCTGAGAAATGTCCACGATCGCTCTGCCGAGGAGCTTCAAAGCGACGCTTCCGCTCTTGCGCGAGCCGGCGCTGCTCGTTCCTCTGGTGGGGGCCGGAGTGCTCGTCTATCTCGCAGTCCTGCCCCTCTTCATGCTGCTGCTGGGAAGTTTTCAGATCGAGGTGGGGCCCCGTGAGTTCGTTCTCACAATGGCGAACTACCACAAAGCCTACGCCAGCCAATATACCTACTCGACGTTCGCGAACTCCCTTCTTTTCGGCGCGGGCTCGGCCGGTTTGACTTTCTTATTGGGTACGATCCTCGCCTGGCTGGTCGAGCGCACGAATACGCCCCTCAGGGTGATTTTTATTCCGATAGCGGTCGTCCCCCTGATCCTTCCCGGCGTCCTCGAGGCCATTGCCTGGATATTTCTCTTGAGCCCCAAGTTCGGCTACATCAACGTGGCGCTGATGACCCTGCTCGGGTTGGACTCGGCGCCCTTCAATGTCTTTTCTCTCCCGGGGATGATTTGGGTTCATTCGGTCGGGCAGGTGCCGCTCGCATTTCTCATGATGGTGGCGGCGTTCAAGTCGATGGACCCGTCGCTCGAGGAATCCGCCATGATGTCGGGCGCCGGCACCTGGCAAACACTGCGGCGGATTACCATGCGCTTGCTGATGCCGACGTCGGCTTCCGTCTTGCTGATCCTATTCGTGCGCGCTTTGGAGTCCTTCGAGACGCCGGCGCTCATCGGCCTTCCGGCGCGCATCTACGTTTATACCAGCGAGATCTACCTGGCGTTCAACGAATTCCCGCCCGATTACGGCCGCGGCGCCGCCCTGGCCGTCGGTCTTCTCCTTCTCACCGCGGTTGGAGTGTGGCTCTACAGCAGGAGCACGCGCGAGGGGAAAAGGTATCAAACAGTGACGGGCAAGGCCTTCAGGCCGCGCCAGTACGATCTCGGACCATGGCGCTGGATCGGGTTCGGATTTCTGATGACTTATTTCTTGATCGTCATTCTTCTTCCGTTCCTGGTTATCCTGTGGGCGTCGTTCTTGCCGTTCTTTGCCGCTCCGGGCTGGGATGCCCTGCAAAAACTGAGTCTCGACAATTACCGGTACCTGGCCGGGTTCAGGCCGTTCTGGGACGCCATGAAGAACAGCATTTTGCTCGCGACCATGAGCGCAACGGCGGCGATGGCGCTGACATCCGTGATTGCCTGGATCGTTTACAGAGCTCAGCTTCCCGGGTCTTGGCTCTTGGACTTCCTGGCGTTCGTTCCGATCACTGTACCCGGAATCGTTCTCGGAATGGCGCTCATCCTGCTCTATGTGGCTTTCCCGATTCCGATCTACGGCACGATTTGGATGCTGCTGATTGCGTACGTAACCCGATATATACCGTACGGCATGCGCGCCGCTTCCGGATCGATTGTGCAGATCCATAGCGAGCTGGAAGAAGCGGCCGCCGCCTCCGGGGCCTCGTGGTGGGAGACTTTCAAACGGGTGACGCTGCCTCTGCTGAGACCCGGTTTCGTAGCCGGATGGGTTTATATCTGTATCGTCTCATTTCGGGAATTTTCCACGTCCGTCCTCCTGGCCACGGGAGAAAGCCGGGTGCTGTCGATCTTATTGTTCAACATGTTCGAGCAGGGCCAGGTGACGGTGGTCGCCGCGATCGGGATTCTGATGATCTTGACGCTTCTGACGATCGTTGCGATCTTCTACAAGGTATCCGGCCGGTTCGGTATTCAAACGTAGTGAAATCTTCCCGGGGAAAACGCACGTGATAGAGGTTCGTTCCTTGATTAAAACTTTCCCGGGTCAGAGCGGCGAGCGGGTCGCCGCGGTTCGCGACGTTTCTTTCAAGGTCGAGGAGGGGAGATTTTACACTCTTCTGGGACCCTCGGGCTGCGGCAAAACGACTACCCTGCGCTGCATCGCCGGATTGGAAAGACCGGACACGGGCGAGATCGAAGTAGCCGGCATCAAGGTTTACTCTTCGTCTAATGGCGCTTTTGTTCCTGCCTATAGGCGCCCTATCGGGATGGTATTCCAAAGCTACGCAATCTGGCCGCATATGACCGTATTCGAGAACGTCGCGTTCCCTCTCAGGGTCGGTAAACAGCGGTTGAACAACGATGAAGTTCGGAAAAAAGTGTGTAACGCCCTTGAGCAAGTGGAATTGGGCGATTTAGGAGAACGGATGGCGACGCAGCTTTCGGGCGGACAGCAACAGCGTCTGGCGCTGGCCCGCGCGCTGGTCCGGGAGCCGCAGGTGCTGCTCCTGGACGAGCCGCTGAGCAACCTGGATGCCAAGCTCAGGGAGCGCATGCGGGTGGAATTGCGCGAGCTGCAACGGCGGCTGAGGATAACGACTCTCTATGTCACCCACGATCAGATCGAAGCGCTGTCGATGTCGAATGTCATCGCAGTCATGAGCGCCGGAGTGATCGTTCAGGAGGGTCCGCCGAGGGAGATTTACCTGAACCCAAAGACTCAATTTGTCGCCCAGTTCATCGGATCGACTAATCAGCTGACGGGCAGGTTGAAGAGTATCAACGGAGAAGGCGTTGGCTTGGTAAGCACGGATGTGGGGGAGATAACGTGCGGTTTGATGAACGATTTGTCACCAGGGTCCAACGTGGTGGTCATGGTCCGGCCGGAAAGCATAGTCTTGCATAGAAAAAAGCCTTCCGAGACGGCAAATGTGGTTGAGGGTAAAGTGGCTACCGTCATGTTTCTCGGCGAATACCTGGACTGCGCGGTGGAGCTTGGCAAGAATCTCCTGCAAACACACCAGCCTCATTCTCTTCAAGTGCGCCGCGGAGAGACCATGTGGGTGGAGTTGCCCCCCGCCGAGTGCATGGCGTTGCCAGCATAGAGTCCCCCTAAAGAATCCTAATTCCGATCGATTTGAAACAGCGGGCCGGTCTCTCGAGTCCAGGCGGGATAAAGGAAATCTACCCATGATCGTAGCCATTGTACTTTCTGCCGGAGAGTCGAGCAGGATGGGTAACCCCAAGGCATTGCTTCCCATCGGTGGAGTTTCCTTTATTGAACGGATCGTGGAGGGATTCCGGGCGACTAAAGTAGGCAGGATCGTCGTCGTGCTTGGCCATCGGGCCGCGGAACTACGAAAGGAAATCGTTAAGCTTCCGGTCACTATCGTATTGAACGGGGATTACGCGCAGGGGCAGCTTTCTTCTCTTAACGCGGCCATCCGAACCCTGGCGGCGCAAAAACCGCCTGAAGACGTGGCTGCAATATTGGTTCATCTCGTAGACCACCCCTTTGTCAGCCCCGCCTTGGTCAACCAGATGATCGAGCGTTTTTACGCCTCTAAGAAGCTCATCGTCGTCCCGCGCTACAAGGGGCGAAGAGGTCATCCGGTCCTTTTCTCCAGCGGACTTTTCGCCGAACTCCTCAACACCCCTTTGGAGCAAGGGGCAAAGGCTGTGGTCCATGCCCACCGGGATGAGACCTTGGAGATAGAAACGGATTACGAAGGGGTGATCATAGATATCGACACTCCGGAAGAGTACCGCCAATTTCTCGGGAGGGAATGAATGTCGAAACTAAGACTCACTTTAGCCTGCGGGGCCTACGATCTCTTGCGGCCGCTGATCGAAGGCGTCGTCGTCCCCGCAGGCATCGATCTCAACGTCCTCACGATGGCGTCGCCGGAAAGGCACGGGCGCATGCTCCGGCACGAAGAGTTCGACGTCTGCGAGCTGTCGCTGGTCGCGTATCTGGTTGCTCTCGATCAAGGCAGAACGTTCAGGGCGATTCCGGTTTTTCCGCATCGCCGGTTCCGCCACGGCTACATGGTCAAGCGGATGAACTGCGGCATCGAAAAGCCGGCGGATTTGAACGGCAAGCGGGTGGGCCTCGACACGCTGCAGAACTCGGCCGGCCTCTGGATGCGCGGCATTCTGCAGGACCACTACGGCGTCGATTTGAAAACGATCGAGTGGTGGTGCCAGGAGGAGGAAGACGTCCCGTTCGAGCCGGCCAAGTGGATGAAGGTGCGGCGCGTGGCGAAAGGAAAGAACATCGATCAGATGCTGGTGGACGGAGAACTGGAGGGCGCGCTTTATCCCGAGACCCTGCCGTCGATCAAAAAAGAGTCGCCCAAGGTCGGGCTGCTTTTTCCCGACGCCAAGACCGCGGAAATCGCCTATTACAAGAAGAGCGGAATCTATCCAATCATGCACACTGTCGTGATCAAGGATGCAATTCTGCGCGAGAACCCATGGGTCGCCGTGAGCCTCATGCAGGCATTCCAGCGCTCCAAAGAGGTTTGTTACGAGCGCATGAAAGACCCGCGGAATTTCACTCTTGTTTGGGTGAAAGAGACGATGCAGGAGCAGGAAAAAATTTTCGGCCCCGATCCGTGGCCGTACAACCTGGAAGACAATCGCAAGGCGCTGGAGGCGGCCGTGCGCTACGAGCACGAGCAGGGGATGATTAAAAAGAAATTTCCCATCGAAGAGCTATTCTTTCCGCCGAGTTTGCAGGAAATTCAGGGCTACGTATAGCTCCGTCGCAATCAATCGGGAAACTTGAACTCCTCCACCGTCGCCCCCTCCACTCCGAGTTGAACGAGCGCCCCGAGGTCGAGCCGCGACTCCGCTTTCTCCACGTCCGCAAGCCTCGCTTTGGTCGCCGGGTGCTTGGGCACGAAGAGCTGGCAGCAGTCCTGGTCGGGAAGCGCCGAAGTTTCGAACGTGCCGATTTTTCTCGCCTGGTCGATGATTTCCTGTTTGTCCATGCCGACCAGCGGCCGCAGTATCGGCAGACGGGCCGCCTGTTGGATTACGGCCATATTCTCCAGAGTTTGCGAAGCGACTTGCGCGAGGCTCTCGCCAGTGATCAACGCCTGAGCTTTTTCTTTCCTGGCGATCGCCTCGGCGATTCTCAGCATCATCCTGCGGTAGAGCACGACCCTCAACGGTCTCAAAACCCCTGCAATGATTTGCCGCTGGATCTCGCCGAAGGGGACCAGATAGAGGCGGGAATTGAACTGATGGCGCGTCAGCAGCTTCACCAGCTCGCGGCATTTTTCTTGCGATGTCTTGTCGAGGTAAGGCGCGCTGTGGAAGTGAACGAAAATCAATCTGCATCCACGCTGCATCATCCGGTAAGCGGCTACCGGAGAATCGAAGCCGCCGGAGATTAGGGTGACGACTCTGCCGCTCGCGCCGACCGGCAGACCGCCGGCTCCGGGGATTTTGTCGAAGCCGAAGAATGCGCTGCGCGGCAGGATCTCCACGGCAATGGTGAGCTCGGCGTTGTCGAGATCGACCCGCGCGCCGCTCTTTGCCTTGACGGCGGCGCCGAGCTTGCGATTGATCTCGGGCGACGTGAGTGGAAACTCTTTATCTGCTCTGCGGGCGTCGATGCGAAAGGAAGCGAACTGTTTTCCGTCGAGCGCGTGAAGGATACGCTCCTGAAGAAAATCGACATCGGCCGGCGTGCGCTCGACAAACGAGAAGTTGGCGACGCCGAACACCCGCCCGATCCGCCGGCTGATTTCTTCCCGATCCGTCTCTTCGCCGAAGGTGAGCAAGATTCGGGCTTGCAGCGTCTTCGCTTCGGTGAGCGAAAGTCCGCGGACCGCTGAAATCAGGTTTCTTTTCAACAGATCGATAAAGTAGGGACGGTTGCCTTTTTTTAAAGCAATCTCGTGATAACGCACGAGCACAGAATTCATGCCGTCAAAGATAACAGATTCCCCCTTGATTTGCAGGGTAAACGCGCTGTATGACATGAACAACTTCGTGTGCTTCGTGCTCTTCGTGGTGAGAAGATTTTAACCACGAAGGACACGAAGGTCTCGAAGGAAAAAGGCCCGCTAATCCGGACTACGGACGAGGAGACCAAGCATGGTGAATTTCCGGAAAATTTCCGAAGCGGCGCAGTTCGCAGCCGACAAAATGAAAAAAAACGGTCTGTTCGAGACCGAGCGTTTCTTCTGCGACCTTTATTGCTTCGAGCCGGGCCAGAGCCAGGCGGCGCACACGCACGAAGGCTCCGACAAAATCTACTACGTGGTTCAGGGCCGGGGGTCTTTTCAGATTGGAAATGAAGAACGAGATTTGGCAGAAGGCGAGATCGCGCTGGCGCCGTCGGGCCAAAAGCACGGCGTGACGAATAATGGGCCGGGCCGTTTGGTGCTGCTCGTCTTCATGGCGCCGAAGCCGTCCCACTGAGGTTCCCGATGATGAGCGGCGAAGAGAGCGCAGTCTACCAAGCCAACGAGAATTTTTACCGGGCGTTTGAAAGCTTCGACATCACGAAAATGGAACAGGTCTGGCTCAAGGCGGATTATATCGAATGCTTCCATCCCGGGTGGGGCATGCTGCGCGGTTGGGAAACGGTCATGACGAGCTGGCGCAGGATCTTCGAGAATACCGACGAGATGCGTTTCGTGCTGACCGAGCCGCGCATCGCGGTTCGCGATTCCGTGGCGTGGGTGACGTTATACGAGAACCTCACGAACCGTCTCGGCAAAGAGGAAAGCGCCGCCGTTGTCCTGACCACGAACATTTTCGAAAAACATCCGGCGGGCTGGCTGCTGATCCATCATCATGGCTCGCCGGTCATGCAGCCGCCGATGCCGGACGATTCGTCTACCGTGCACTGAGCGCGTAACGGCAGTCCAATGAAATCTTTGACGGGCAAAGTCGCCATCGTAACCGGCGCGGGTCGCGGCATCGGCCGGGCGATCGCCCTCGCGCTCAGCCG
Organism: uncultured Syntrophobacteraceae bacterium; assembly: GCA_964404195.1. GTDB lineage: Bacteria > Desulfobacterota > Binatia > UBA9968 > UBA9968 > JAJPJQ01. The sequence goes on along the minus strand of CAYOJC010000063.1, from coordinate 15,652 downwards.
TGCGGGCGCGCGCGTCGTGCTGGCGGCACGGAGCGAAGCGGAGCTGCGCTCGGTGGCGGAGGAGATTCGCGGCGGCAACGGCGACGCGCTCGTCCTGCCGACGGACGTGACGCGCGACGAGGAGCTGGACCGCCTAGTCCAACGGACGCTGAAAGAATGGGCCTCGATCGATATCCTCGTCAACAACGCGGGTTGGGGCAAAACCGCGCCCGTGCTCAACAGCAAGACCGAAGATCTCGACCGGACGCTGCAAGTAAATCTGCGCGCGCCCATGGTTTTAAGCCGGCTCGTTCTCCCCGCCATGCTGGAAAAAAAATCCGGCGCGATTATTAATATCGGCTCGATTTCCGCGAAAGCCGGCCAGGCCAACACCGCGGCCTATTCGGCCTCGAAATTCGGGCTCCTCGGATTCACCCAGTCGCTTTTCGAGGAGGTGCGCGAGTACGGCGTGAAAGTCTCGGTCATTCACCCGGGATTCGTCGATACGCCGTTGATTCCGCAGAACAAGCGAGTAGACCGGAGCAAGATGATCCGCCCCGAGGACATCGCAGAGACCGTGTTGTTCGCGCTCTCCTCGCCGCCCAATTCGTGTCCCGTGGAGATAACGGTCAGACCGCAGCAAAGCCCGTATAGATAGGCGGTAGGCTGTAGGCAATAGGCATTAGGTAAGAAAAGAGAAAACTACTTAAAGAGGGATTCCAGGAACGGGAGGGTGACTTCCTCCAGACTGCCGACGACCGCCTCGGCCCTCAGCTCGCCGGCGGGATGCGAGTTGGACACGGCCAGGCATTTGATGCCGGCGCGATGCGCCGCCAATATCCCTTCTTTCGAGTCCTCCACGACCAGACACTCGGACGATCGAATCGGTTCGTTTCGCGCGCCGACACGGTTGATCTCACGCAAGGCTTTCACGAAAATTTCTGGATGGGGCTTTCCATCGGAAACATCTTCCGCGCTGACAATGACCTGAAAGAATTCTTTTAACCCGACGCCCTTCAAAATCATCTCGATCTCCTCGCGCAGCGCGCCCGACGCTACGGCGAGCGGAAGGTGCTGGGCCAATGCGGGAACGAGAGTTTCCACGCCGGGAAAGATTACCGTTCTCGTGGCGATCGATTCTCGATAATATCCCGCCTTGCGCTGGATCAGCTTGGCCAGCGTGGCGTCATCCAATGGCCACTCCCGGTCTTTGAACACCGCGCGGAAGCAGCCGCGGTCGTCCATGCCCAGATAGCACGCGTAATAATCTTCGTCGGTGAGCGACAAGCCTTCTTCTTCGAGGACTTTCCGAAACAGCTCCAGATGGATCGGCTCGTCGTCCACCAGGATGCCGTTGAAATCGAAAATGACCGCGCGCAGCATAGGTAAGGCTTAGCGAATCCGCTCTTTTGTTTCAACCGCGCGTGAGATAAAAAGAATAAGAATGGCGCAGGAAAAAGAGCCTAGCCACGGCCACGGGCACGGTGAGTATCATTTTTGCCCGCAGTGCGGCGGTGGGCTGGAACGGCGGTTGATGAAAATAGGCGAACCGGAGCGGCTGGTTTGCCGGAGCTGTTCGTTCATTTTTTATCTCGATCCCAAGGTGGTCGCGGGAACGCTATTCACCATCGACGGGCGGGTCGTCCTGTTGCGTCGAGGAGTCGAGCCGTCTCTCGGGAAGTGGGTATTTCCCGGCGGTTACGTGGATCGGGGGGAAAGCGTAACCGACGCCGCGATTCGCGAAACGAAGGAAGAGTCCTGCCTGGACGTCCGTTTGGATTCGATCGTCGGAGTATACTCGTATGCCGGCTCTCCCAACGTGATCGTGGTCTACGCGGCCGAAGTGACAGGCGGCAAGCTCGATGCCGGCGACGAATCCACCGAAGCCGCCACTTTCGACGCGCTGGAAATTCCCTGGGACGACCTCGGCTTTCACAGCACGCGCGAAGCGCTGAAAGATTACATCAGGGTTTACCTCAAAGAAAAAATGGAGTAATGGAGTACTCAAGAATGGAGTACTGGAGTATTGGAGTAATGGAGTTTTGGTTAAGCGTTTCCTGTTCCTTCCGAAATCCAGTACTCCACCACTCCACTACTCCATCACTCCAATTTGAATTTTAAGGAGGGTTTCATGGCATCAATCGATGTGGGCCAGAAGGCGCCCGATTTCACTCTTCCTATATCGCGGGATCAAAAGGTCGGCTTGCAGGACTATCTCGGCAAGAAGAACGTCGTGCTGGCGTTCTACCCGCTGGACTTTACCGGCGGCTGACAGCAGGAGCTGACCAACCTCGAAGCCGACCGCAAGGAGTTCGAGGCCAGAGACGCTCAGGTCCTGAGCGTAAGCGTGGATTCTCCGTTTTCCCATAAGGCGTTCGCCGAGAAGATGGGCGGAATAAATTTTCCGATGCTGTCGGATTTTTATCCTCACGGGGCGGTGTGCGCGACCTACAATTGCTTGAGGCCGGAAGGTTATCCCAGGCGCGCCGTCGTCATCATCGACAAGCAGGGCGTGATCCGCTATCGCAAGGAGTACGAGAAGGGAATTCCCGAGAACAAAGAGCTGCTGGCGGAGCTGGATAAAATCAACCGCGGATAAACCATTTTAGATTTTCGATTGAATCTAAAATCCAAAATCTAAAATCGAAAATTTTCAGCCGTCTTCAGCCTGCGACTGAGACGTCCTCCCCTTCGACTTTTATTTCGTAGGTCTTCACCGAAACCGCCGGGTTCAGTTGATTGACGCCGTTCGTCACGTCCCACCTCCAGCCGTGCCACGGGCAAATCGCAATATTGCCCTGTAGCTCGCCTTCGCCGAGCGGCCCGCCGCGATGGATGCAGGTATCGTTGATCGCATAAAACGTTCCGTCCACGTTGAAGAGCGCAATTGCAGTGCCGTTTACATCGACGGTCTTCCCGGTTCCCGCCGGGATATCGGTTGTTTTGCACACTTTAACGAACGATGCCATTTCTCAGATCTCCTTATCCGGGTGAAGTGCGGTATTTCTATCTCAACTTTCGGTGAGTTTTCAAGGGGAAGTCTCATAGACGAAAGGCAGCGCCGAGATCGCGCCGGCGCTCTGCCCGCCGTCTACTTCAACGGTAACGCTCATGCCGGGCTGCAAGTAGCCGCGTTGCACGTAGCCCAGAGCGATGGCGTGATGCAGCCGGGGTGAAAACACCGAGCTGGTGATTTTGCCGATTTCTTTTCCGTCGGAAGTGATCTTGTCGCCGCGGTCTGCCGGACTTTTTCCGGCGAGCACGATGCCGGCGAGCTTCCGGTTGACGTGGCCGCGCGAGCGGACCCGCTCGATGACTTCCTGTCCGATGTAACAGCCCTTTTGAAAACTCACTGCCTGATCGAGACCGGTTTCGAGCAGCAGATTTTCTTCGTCCATGTCGACGCCGTAGCGCGGAATGCCCGCCTCGACCCTGAGAATGTCTTGCGCCTGCAGACCGGCCCAGCGAAGCGAGAGGGCGGCGCCCGCTCGCTCTAATTCTTCGACAACCGGAACGAGATCTCCCATCTCCATTAAAAGATCGAATCCTTCTTCGCCGGTGTGCGTCGAGCGAACCGCGCGAATCTCGCGTTCTCCGACGCGAAGCAGGCGGTGGCCGTACATCTGCACGGGCGAGTCCTGCCGAGGAGCGATGGCGTTCAACAAAAGCAGGGCATGCGGCCCCTGAATAGAAATCATTCCATGCCCTGCGGCTTCATCGCGGATCTCGACGTCGTCGGCCACGAGATAACGGTTTAATTGGGCGATTACCTTATCCTTCAACGGTTCCCATACCAGGAGAATAAAAGAGTCTTCGGCGCAGAGCACTCTAAGATCCGCGAGAACTTTTCCGTTCACATCCAGGACCGCCGCATAGACTCCGCTTCCCGGCGCCAGCTTCTTGACGTCGTTGCTGACCATGCCTTGAAGGTAGGAAACCCGGTCCGGACCCGTGATATCCAGCGCGGAATAGTCGCACATGTCGAGAAGTCCAACCGCCGAGCGGACCGCATCGTATTCCTTGGCCGTCGCGCCAAAATGAGCCGGTAGAATCCAGCCGTTTGTTTCGACGAGCTCGGCGCCGTGCGCTCGGTGAATCTCCAACAGAGGTGTCGGCTGGGCCATCAGAGGAAATATAGCTCCGTCCATCACGGTTGACAATCCAACCGACTTTTACGTCTAATGGAGGTCTATGGCGAAGGCAAGGACAGAACTGGATCTGTACAAGTTGGAAGTCTTCCATTGGGTGGCTGAGTTTAAAAGCTTTTCAGCCGCCGCGAGCCATCTCTCGCTTCGGCAGCCGACCGTGAGCGCTCACGTTCGCGAGCTCGAAGAAAAGCTGGGCGCGAAGCTCTTCCATCGGCTGGGCGGAAAGATAACGCCCACACCGCTCGGGCAGGTTCTGTTGGACGCGGCTAAAAGACTGCTGGCATTGAAAAGAGATACGTTGGCTTCGCTTGACCAGTTTCATGGGAAGGTTCGCGGTGAACTCCTGGTCGGGGGGAGCAATATACCCGGCGAATACATTCTCCCGCGCAAGCTGGCCACCTTCGCTGAGAAATATACCGAAGTCAAGCCTGTCCTCCGCATTGGCGATTCGGCGGGGATTGTGCAGGCCGTTCTAGACGGAGAGGTGGAGATCGGCTTTGTCGGCTTCAAAGGGGAAGACGGAAGGCTCACCTTTCACAAGATCTGGAAAGACGAAATGGTCCTTGCAGTGCCTAAGAACCATCCGTGGGGTCGTCTCAAGGCGATTGATCTCCGGGATCTTCGGAAGGAAGGCTTTATATCCCGAGAGGGGGGATCCGGAACGCTTCGCTCGGTTCGGAGATTGTTGACCCGGAGAGGCTATGAGTCGGAAAAGCTCCTGCGGGTCATTATGGAGCTCGGCAGCACCGAAGCGATCAAAGAAGCCCTAATTGCCGGTTTTGGGTTTTCTATACTTTCTCGCACTTCCATCCAGCGGGAGATTCGAGATGGGCTTCTCAAAGAGGTTCCTCTTCGCGGGCTTCAGTTGGAACGAGATTTCTATCAAGTCACTCACCGGCAGCGGGTCCTCTCGCCAGTAGCGCACGCCTTTATTCAGTTTCTCAAGCATAACTAACGGTTGCCGTCACACCGTGACGGCGGATCGCGCATAGGGGATAATCCGGATTCCATCCGCAGAGGATCGCGGTGACGACCAGATCCGCGTGATAGCATAAGCCGCCCGACAAGTGACCCCGTAGGAAGCCAATGCGTTGTCGGAGGAGGGCCTCATATTAGGTCTTCTGGAGCGAAGGATAGACGAAAGCGTCAAATTCCGCTTCCGTATAGAAATTAGCTATTTGACTTAGAGCTAAAATTGTTATGTAAGGTTGCGTGAAGACATGAAGGATTCAGATTGAAAGGATGCAAAAATGAAAAAGCGGCTTGCATTGGTTTTTAGTTTTCTGGTGCTATCCATCGGAGGAGCGTTGGCCCAGCAGCCGCCGAAGGAATTGCGCATCTCGGCGATTCCGGACGAGAATCCGCAGGAGCTTTTGCGCATCTACGCGCCGTTCGCCGATTACCTCTCGAAGGAAATCGGCATTCCGGTGAAGTTCACTCCGGTCGTCGACTACGCGGCGACGGTGGAAGGACTCGCTGGCAACAAGCTCGACATGGTCTGGTACGGCGGGCTTACGTCGGTGCAGGCGGCGCGGATGGCCAAGGGCGCCAAGCGCATCATCATGCGCAAGGAAGACACCGAGTTCAAAAGCCAGTTCATCACCCGCAGAGACACCGGGGTCAAAGATCTGAAGGATCTCAAAGGCAAGACGTTCTCCTTCGGCAGCGTGAGCTCGACCTCCGGCCATTTGATGCCGCGCTACTACCTGATGAAAGCGGGGATCAATCCGGAGAAAGACTTTTCCAAGTTCAGCTTCAGCGGCGCGCATGATGCGACGGCGGTCTGGGTTGAGGCCGGGCGGGTGGACGCGGGCGCGCTCAACTTTCTTGTCTGGGACAAGCTGGTCGCCAACAAGAAAGTGGATACCGACAAGGTCGTGATTTTTTATACCACGCCGCCTTACGTGGACTACGTCTGGACCGTGCGCGCGGGGTTGGACAACGCGACCGTCGAGAAGATCTCCAAGGCATTTCTCAAGCTGGACTATAATAATCCCGAGGACAAGAAGCTGCTCGATCTGCATCGGACCAAAGGTTACATTCCGGCCAAGGACGAGCAATGGAAGAGTCTCGAGGATGCCGCTATCACCACCGGGCTGATCAACCAAAAATAAACCGCCGGCCGAGCATCATGGAGCAGTATCGTCTCGACAAGGTCGTGAAAATCTTCGGGCGCCGGCAGATCGCGCTCGGAGGCTTCGACCTCGCGGTGCGCAAAGGGGAGAAGGTCGCGCTGATCGGGCCGAGCGGCGCCGGCAAGACGACGCTGTTTCGCCTGCTGAACCTCACGCTTCGGCCCACTTCCGGTGGGCTGTGGATCGACGGCGGCGAGGTCGTGAATCTGCACGGAACAAAATTGCGCGAGGCGCGGCGCCGGATCGGCACCGTATACCAGCAGCACAATCTGGTGCCGCGCCTCAAAGTCATCCACAACGTCCTCTGCGGCCGGTTGGGACAATGGTCTACAGCGAGGTCTCTATGGTCGCTTGTCCGTCCCGCAGACGTCGAGGTGGCTTACCAGGCTTTGAAGCAAGTGGGAATCGAGGAAAAGATTTTCAGCCGCACGGACGAACTTTCGGGAGGCCAGCAACAGAGAGTGGCGATCGCGCGCGTCCTCCTGCAAGACCCGGAAGTCATTCTTGCCGACGAGCCCGTCTCCTCGGTGGACCCGTCCCTCGCTTCGTCGATCGTTAAGCTGCTGGTCGAGATCAGCGAGACTATGGGAAAGACGCTGCTGGTCAATCTCCACAGCGTCGATCTGGCCCTGGAGTTTTTTCCCCGGATCATAGGCATGAGAAACGGAACCGCGCTTTTCGATCTCACGCCCGACAAAGTTACGGACGATCTTCTGGAAGATCTCTACTCGGGCCGCCTCCCCGACACCGATCGAGACGGGATCACGGATGAAGAGTCCAGTCCATCCATACTTCAGTAGCTCGCAAAAATCGGCCTTCCCCTATTTATTCGGCCTGTTCTTCCTCCTGGCGTTGGTGGATAGCTGGCGCCGGGTCGGCGTGGACCTGGTCCTGCTGTTCGAGCGCCAGGGCAGGGACAATGTAATCAAGTTTGTCACCGGAATGTTTCCTCCGGAACACTCGGCGCAATTTCTTTCGCTCATGATCGTTCCCACGCTGGAGACGATACAGATCTCCGTGATGGGGACGCTGATTGCGATCGCCATCGGCTTTCCGATCGGCATTCTTGCGACGCGAAATTTCAGTGTGGGCGGAATCCTCAACGAAGCCGATACGACGGGCGCGCCGACGCGTTTCGCGCTGCGCCTTTCGATCTATTATTGCGCCCGGGGCGCGTTGAGCTTTTTTCGCTCGATCCCCGAATTTGTCTGGGCCTTCATGTTCGTGCGCGCGGTCGGGTTGGGACCGTTCCCGGGCGTGCTGGCGATCGGCGTCGCGTACGGCGGGATGCTCGGGAAAGTCTATTCGGAAATCTTCGAAGCGGTGAATCCCCGGCCGCTCGAGGCGCTTCAAACGACCGGCGCGAACAAGCTGCAGATCTTCTTTTACGGCTGGCTGCCGCAGGTATTGCCGAATTTCGTATCGTACACGCTTTACCGCTGGGAATGCGCGGTGCGGGCCTCGGCGATCCTGGGTCTGGTCGGCGCCGGCGGTCTCGGGCAACAGATCGAGATCTCCATGCGGATGTTCAACTTCAACGAGATTCTGACCATTCTCATCATTCTTTTTTTGATAGTGGCCGGAGTCGATTACTTAAGCGCGAAAGTGCGGGCGATCTTATGAGCGGCAGCCCGACCGAGCAGAAGAGTATCGTCATGCCCTGGCCGGGGCACGAGCGGAGAGGGAGGCCGACTCTCGGCAACTACCTGGTCGCCGCCGGGCTGCTGGCGCTTTTTATTTGGAGCTATCACGGCGCGGATATTCGCCTGAGCGAGCTCTTTAGCCGGGAGGGCGGCGGGCAGATCCTCGCTTATATCAAGAGATTGTTTCCCCCCGATTTCTCTCCCGCCATTCTGCAGCAAGCGTTTCGCGGCACGATCGAAACTTTCGCCATCTCGTTTCTCGGGACTCTCATGGCCGCGGTGATCGGCTTTTCCGTCGTCTTCTTCGCTTCGCGCAATTTGATGTACTCGGGGCTGCTCTACGAAATGGAGCCCGGCGAGTGGTGGAAGCGCGTGCTTCGGCTCGTGCCTTACGTCTCGGCCAAGTCGCTGTTGAATATTTTGCGCACGATTCCGGAGATGGTCTGGGCCTTGATCTTTGTTTTTATCGTTGGCCTCGGGCCGTTTCCCGGGATGCTGGCGCTCGGAGTCCACACCGGAGGAGTGCTGGGAAAACTTTTCGGAGAGGTGTTGGAGGACGTCGATCACCAGCCGATCGAATCGCTTCAGTCCACCGGCGCCAATCGCATGCAGATTTTGTTCTACGGCATCGTGCCGCAAGTGCTCCCGCAGTTTATTTCCTATACGCTCTATCGCTGGGAGGTGAACATCCGCGTCGCCGCGGTGCTGGGCTTTGTCGGCGCCGGCGGCCTGGGACAGAGAATTCACATCGCGATCAGCCTGTTTCTAGAAAATCAGCTCCTCACTTACCTCATCTTCATTTATGTCCTGGTCACGATCGTGGATTATCTGAGCGCGTATCTCAGGCGGAAGGCGATCTAAATAAGTATGTCACTCCCGCGAACGCGGGAGTCTAGGATTATGTAGGGGCGTGATTCATCGCGCCCTCTTACTGCATTTGCGTTAGCGGTGACTTCTCGCATATCTTTAAAAGACGAGGCAATATTTTCGAATTTGGTAAAGATCACATGAGCGAGATCCGTTTTGTGGATACCACGCTGCGCGACGGGCAGCAGAGCCTCTGGGCTCTCGGAATGAGAACCGAGGCGATGCTCGCGATCGCCGAGCAGATGGACCGCTGCGGCTTCGAGTCGATGGAGTTCTTTCTCTCGATGATGTTCAAGAAGTACGCCCGCGAGCATAAAGAAAACGCCTGGGACTGGCTCCGCCTCGGCGCGAAGCGCTTCACTCGCACGCGTCTACGTTATCACGGCGGGCTTCACGGCGGGTTCGAAAAAATTCCGAGCTGCATCCTGCGGCTCATGATCGAACGGGTCGTTTCATATGGTTTGACGCTCACGCGAACGTCGAATTGTTGGAACGACTACACAACTTTCAAGGAAGAAGTCGAGGGCTTGCGGACGTTGGGTATGGAGACCGTGGTCAATCTGATTTACTCCGTCTCGCCGCGGCACACGGATGAGTACTACGCCCAGAAAGCCCGCGAGGCGGCGGCGATCCACCCGTACCGCATTTGCTTCAAGGACGTGGGCGGCCTGCTCACGCCGGAGCGCGCGCGCACGCTGATTCCCATCGTGCAGAAGAATATCGGCGATGTGCCGCTGGAGTTTCACGCGCACTGTAACAACAGCCTGGCGCCGCTCTGTTATCTCGAGGCAATCAAGCTTGGCGTGAAAACGTTGCACACGGCGATCCCGCCGCTGGCGAACGGCTCGGCGCAGCCGTCGGTCTTGAACGTCGCGCGAAACGCGCGCGCTCTCGGCTACACGCCCGTCGTGGATGAGGCCGCCGTTCGGCCCGTCAGCGAGTACTTCACTTTCATTGCCAAAAGGGACGGACTGCCGATCGGGAAACCGCTCGACTACGATCACTCGCAATATCTCCATCAAGTTCCCGGCGGCATGATCTCGAACCTGCGCCACCAACTAAAGATCGTCGGCATGGAAGACAAGATCGACGCGACGCTCGAAGATGCCGCGCGCGTGCGCGCCGAGTTCGGCTATCCGATCATGGTCACGCCGCTCTCGCAGTTCGTAGGCTCGCAGGCGGCGATCAACGTCATCACGGGCGAGCGTTACAAGGAAGTCACGGACCAGGTGATCCAATACGCGCTGGGGATTTGGGGGAAAGAAGGCGCAGAACTGATGGACCCGGAGGTGAAAGATAAAATCTTGAGCCGGCCGCGGGCGAAGAAATGGGAGAATTGGCAGCCGCCGGACCCGACGCTTCAAGAAGTCCGGCGCAAATTCGGCGGACCGGGAGTCTCGGACGAAGAGCTGATCCTGCGCGTTTACGCCGGCGAGGACGCGGTCAAAGCCCTGCTATCCGCCGGCGCGCCGAAAGAACATCTCGACGCGACACATCCGCTGGCGACGCTGGTGCGGGAGATTACCAAGCGGTCCGATTGCAACTACGTCCGTATTGAGAAGCCGGGATTTTCGGTGACGCTGGGCAAACAACCATCCATAACAAAAGAATCGTCACTCCCGCGGAAGCATGTCCTGAGCACGGTCGAAGGGCGGAAGTCCAGGTAAAAATGTAGGGGCGGGTTTGAAACCCGCCCCCTACGACGCCATCGCCGCCTGGATAGCGCGCACGGTGTACACCTGGGCGAGATGCGTGCGGTATTCCTTCGAGCCGTTGATGTCTTCGAGCGGATCGATGCCTGCTGTCACTTTAGACGCTGCCCGCTCGAGCAGCGCGGCATCGAGCTTAGTTCCCTTTATAAATGTCTCCACTTCTCTAGCGCGATAAGGTTTGTCGCCGACGCCGGTCATTCCGATCGCGATGTCCTTGCAAATTCCATTCTGCTCAAGCTCCAGCCGAACCGCGACGCCGACGACGGCAAATCCGGATGACCTCTGCGCGGCCTTGAGATAGGCCGTCTTGCTCTCACGCCACACCGGGACTTTGATTTCGGTCAGAATTTCATCCGGCTCAAGGCTGCTCGTGAGAAAGCCGATGAAGAAATCTTCAGCTTTGATCCACCTCTCGCCGTCGGGACCCGTCGCCTTCATCTCGGCGTCGAGCGCTAGGATCGCCGCCGGCAGATCGGCAGTCGGATCGGAATGCGCCAAACTGCCTCCAATCGTCCCTTGATTGCGCACCTGAACATCGCCGATGGTCGCAGCCGCCTCGGCGAGAAGCGAGGAATCTCTTTTAATAATCTCTGAATTTTCGATCTCGGTGTGAGTGGTAAGCGCGCCGATGCGGATGCTGTCGCCATCGGTGCGGACATAATTTAGGTCAGGAATCCTATTGAGATCGATCACATGCGTCGGCTTCGCCAAGCGGAGCTTCATCAACGGGACGAGGCTCTGGCCGCCGGCGAGAATCTTGGCGTCGTCTTTATACGTCGAGAGAAGCTTGAGTGCTTCTTTCAGCGATGCCGGGGCAAAATATTCGAAGGAAGACGGAATCATACGATTTCAGGTTTTAGACTTCGGTCGTGAGCCTCAGTCGAACGATTTTGGATTTTAGATTCCTGGATAAGGTTCCAAACTCGCTCCGGCGAGAGAGGAAGATCTCTGACCTTTACACCCAATGGCCTGAGCGCATCTTCCACCGCGCTCGCGATCGCCGCAGGGGAGGGGATCGCCGCGCCTTCGCCGGCGGCCTTCTGCCCCAGAGTCGTGAACGGCGACGGCATCGGATGGTGCTCGATCTCGACGCGAGGCGTTTCCAGCGTAGAAGACTTGCCGTAGTCGGTGAGCGTCAAGGTGAGCAGTTGGCCCTCCGAGTTGTAAATAAATCCTTCGCCCAGGGCGACGGAAATGCCGTGCGCCGCCGAGCCGTAGATCTGTCCGTCGACGACCTGCGGATGAATCACGGTGCCGTTGTCGCCGACGATAAGATAACGCAGCACGTGGACCTTGCCGGTTTCTCTGTCCACTTCCACTACGGCGGCGTGCGCGGCGGCGGAAAAGGTAAACTGCGCGCGAACCTTGCGGTCGGCCCCGGGAACCAGATTCGGCTCCCCGTGCGGAAAGGTATAGTAAAGCGTCGCTTGAAGTCCGGCCTCGGCGCCTTTGGGCAGCAGCGCCTGATTGCCGTAAACGATTTTTCCCAGCTCGGCCAGCGTGAGCTTTTTCGTCGGCGACCCCGGCGCCTGAACCGCGCCGTCGGCGATCTTTAGCTCTTCAGGTTTGGCATCGAGGACGTGGCCGGCGACGGCGAGAATTTTTTCCTTGAGCTTGGCGGCCGCGCCATGCACCGCGCCGATATCGTACAGGTGAAAGTTGTTGCCGCTGTTCGCCGCCGAAACGCCCCACGGCGCCAGGTCGCTGTCGAACGGAGTGCTGATGCTGATCTTCTCCGGCGGAATGCCCAGAACCTCCGCTGCAACTTGCGCGGTCGTGGTCTCGTGGGCCTGGCCACAGTTGGGCGAGCCGAGATAAAGCGCGATCGTACCGTTCTTTTCCAGCTTGATCGTGGCGCCGTTCACTCCGCCCGCGCCCGGACTCTCTTTCATTTCCGGGAAGATCGCCATGTCGCGCGCGGCGTTGCGGCCGCCGGGCTCGACGCCGATCACGACGCCGATGCCGAGCAGCCGGCCCTTCTCGCGCCCGCGTTTTTGTTCTTCTCTGAGATTATCGTAACCGATTTTTTCCACTGCCTTGGCGAGCAGCGCCGGATAATCACCGCTGTCGTAAATATTTCCACTGGGCGTCGTGTAAGGCATTTCGTTCGGCTGGATAAGATTGATCGCGCGGACGGCGATCGGACTCAGCTCCAGCTCTTCGGCGATCCGGTCCATGATCCGTTCCCAGATGTAGCACATGCCGGGCTTGCCGATGCCGCGATTGGGAATCACCGGGCACTTGTTGGTGACGACCGACCAGCCTTCGAGCGAAATGTTTTTAAGCTTGTAAGTGTTGACGAGGTTGTTGAGCTTATTGGTGAAATGGATCGTGAGCGTGCTGGTGGAGCCGCCCACGTCGTCGATCTCTTTGAATCTCAGTCCGATAACCGTTCCGTCTTTTTTTACCGCCGCTTCGACTGCAAACTCCTGCGCGCAGGAATGGCCTGCGGCCATCATGTGCTCGCTGCGGTCTTCGATCCACTTGACCGGCCGTCCGCTTCGGATCGCCAGCAGGCTCGTGATCACCACGTACTTGCGAATCAAATGGATCTTTTGGCCGAAGCCGCCGCCGATATCCGGGATGATGACGCGGATGTCATCCAATTCAAGCGCCTCGCGCAGCGCGTCGTAGATCACCTCCGGCACCTGGGCGTTGACCCAGACGGTCAGTTTTTTGCTGGCGGCATCGAACGAAGCGATACAAGCGAAGGGCTCGAGCGGAGTCGAGCTGTAGCGGTGGATCTTGAGATTCTCTTTGACGATTTTGTCCGCGGATTTGAACGCGCCCTCGATGTCGCCGTAGGTGAGCTGCCCTTTCCAGGCGACATTCGACTCCAGCTCGTCGAAGAGCAAGGCCGAACCAGGTCGCATCGCGTCGGCAGTATCGACGACCGGAGGAAGAGCGTCATACTCCACCGAGATCAGCTCCAACGCGTCCTCCGCCGTGCCGCGGTCGCGTGCGGCCACCGCCGCGACCGGCTCGCCCAGGTAGCGGACTTTGTCGACGGCTGTCGCGTATTCGGGAATCGGTTTGCGGAGCCCTGCGGCGTAGCGTCCCGGCTTGAAAGGCTTGGTCAGTGCAACGAAGTCCGAAGGAGTTACGGCGGTGACGACTCCAGGCAATTCGAGCGCGGCGCTCGCGTCCGCGCCGACGATGCGCGCGTGAGCGTACGGGCTCCTGAGAATCACCGCCTGCAACATGCCGGGCAGGATGATGTCGTCCGTGAAGTTACCGCGGCCCGTGACATGACGGGGACCTTCTTTGCTGCGCGTATTCGTGCCGATGTATTTATTGACCATTTGCCTTCAGCTTTTTTGCCGCTTCTTTGACAGATTCAATAATCTGCGCATAGCCCGTGCACATGCAGAGATTCCCCGCGAGGGCGCCGCGAATCTCTTCTTCGTTAGGGTTTGGATTTCTTTTCAAAAGCGCATACGCGGCCAGAACCATTCCCGGCGTGCAGTAGCCGCACTGGAATCCATATTTCTCGACGAACGCCTCCTGCACCGGATGGAGCGTGCCGTTCTTTGCGAGTCCTTCGACGGTTGTGATCTCTCTGCCGTCTGCCTGCACCGCGAAGAGCAGGCAAGATTTTACGAGCTTGCCGTCGAGAAGAATCGTGCAAGCGCCGCACTCGCCGATAACGCAGCCGATGTGCGTCCCCGTAAGGCCGATCACCTCGCGGAGAAAATACGGTAGCAGCAGCCGCGGCTCGACGTCTTCCTGATAAGCACGGCCGTTAATCGTCACGTTGATTGCCTGTTTCATGAAATCGGAGAATAGCTTCCGCCATCGGGCGCGTCAAGCTTGCTGCGCGTGCTGCGCCTGCCGAATTTTCAGCACGGGGCAGGCCTTCGTTTGATGGAGTGCATGCGGCTCAGAGTGAAGGATATTGATTTTAGCAGCAACCAGGTCGTGGTTCGGAGCGGAAAAGGCAACAAGGACAGGCTAACGATGATCTACACCCATGTTCTGAATCGGGGTGGCCGTGGCGTCAACAGCCCGGCAGACCGCCTTTAGAAATGGGGTCAGAAATGGGGTCAAGTCCGCTCTTAGCTCTTGACAGGTCGAGCAAGATTTACTAGAGGGTCCTTATGGCTCGGCCACTACGCATCGAATACCCCGGGGCATACTACCATGTCATGAACCGAGGTCTTTCCCGCAGGGCCATCTTCTTGGAGGAAAAGGGCCGAGAGCGGTTTTTGGACTTACTTTCCGACATTGCGCAACTCTGGAAGATAGAGATCTACGCCTACTGTTTGATGGATAACCACTACCACCTCCTCTTTCAGACCCCTAAGGGGGACTCGCCCGCGCGATGCGACACCTCGATGGGATCTACACCCAGAGGTTCAACCGAGCCCATCACCGAGACGGTCCCCTATTCCGGGGCCGCTACGAGGCGATCCTGATCGATGCCGAGGAGTACTTTTTGTCTGTGGTCCGTTACATCCATCAGAACCCCATAGAGGCAGGAGTCGTATCGGACATAGATCGCTACCGCTGGAGCAGCCAACAGGGGTATCTGTCAAAGCGCGAGCGTCCTGTATGGCTCAATCCCACTCGGTTCTATCTCGGTTCGGTGGCGTTAGGGAATACCGGGAGTTTATGCACTCTGAGGTTGAAAAGGAGGTCGTCGATTTTTACAAAGGACCGTATCGGAGGTCGATCTTAGGGGATAAGAGATTTGTGGAGTGGGTCAAGGAGAGACTTGGTGACGGAGCCAGAGTGGAGGAGGAAAAGCCTGAGTCTCGCAGGGTATTTAAGTTAGGGATTGAGCAGATTGCCCGGGTAACAGCTAAGGTACGGTAAGCCCTTGGAGGAGCTAAGGAGAAAGCGGCGAGGTGAGGAGAACGAGGCGCGGTCGATGGCGATGTATCTGTGTCGGACCTTGGGAGGGCACAGGCATAGCGAGATCGGTAAGGTGTTGGGGTTAGAGAAGACCTCATCGGTGAGTTCAGCCTGTTTGAGGATGAAGGCGAGAGTTGGGGTGGAGAGGAAGATAGCCCGGAGAGCGGGAAGGATTGAAGAAGAACTGCGAAAGAGCCAAGGGCGGACTTGACCCCTTTTTGACCCCTTTTTCCCTTTCCTTGAACTAAACCCGCTAGATTAAGATACGTTGGAGCCAAGCGTGACCGAGCCCGCACGTCGACTGATCATCGTGT
>CAYOJC010000062.1:0-27455 GCA_964404195.1 uncultured Syntrophobacteraceae bacterium | reverse complement strand
TTTCGCCTGTCGAACTTAGGATAAGGTGCCAACAGCGTGAGACACTACACTAGATTGCCCCGCGCAAGAAATGTTATCCGACAAAAATCGATTCAGGCAGCCAACGAGGGCATCTTGCACGGAATGCCGCGTTTCTTGATTTCCGCTTCGTAAATTCTCCGAATCTCCGGATCTTCATCCTCGTATTCGATCAGTGTGCCGCCCTCTTTGACGCTGATGAAGACCCCGCCGTCGCGCTTTTGCGCGGCGACGTAAAAACCCATCTTGTGCCGCTTGCTGCCGTAGCGCAGCGCGAGCTGCCGCGCTTTCTCTTCGCCTAAGTTGAAGTGCTGATGGAACCAGCCGTTCGGCGGCCCGAACGCGGTGCCGGGCTTCCAGTCGACGCGCACGACTTTGTCGCCGTGACCGCTCTTATAAGGATGGGTGCCAAACTCATTCGGCCACATGATCGTGTAGCCTTCCGACCTGAGGATGAGCAAGACGGCGCCGGCGCCGTGATAATGAGCCTTGTGGTACATGCCGACGGGCCATTCGACCAGATGGCCGACGAGCGAGTTGCCCGCGATTTCAAATCCGGTAAAGCCCCCGCCCTTCCCCTTGTACTCGTGAGCGTCGATCAACGCCGTCGCCACGTCGGCGATGAAATTAGTGTCCCAATAGTTTCCCCGGCCTAAAGTGTACCGCTTGTTGGTGACCTCGAAGTAGTTCTCCTCGCCGTTGTAGCGGTCTTTGAATTGATAGTTGCAGTTGAAAACAAAGTCCGCGTTGTGAAACATATCCATGATCATCGGCGCATTGGTCACCGCCGTGAGCAGCGCGCGCTGGCTGCCGCCGTTGATCAGCCGGTACCAGGAATTGAGCGGCGCCGCGAACAGGCTGCCCGGACCCCATTCGAAGAACCGCTTCCCCTGCCCTTCCTGCCAAACTTCCGTGGAGCCCAGCCCCTCTATAACGTAAAAAATTTTTTCATAGAGGTGCTTCTCGGGCTCGAGCGACTTGCCCGGCGGAACCTCGACCACTTCCATCCCTGTGGCGCCCTCCATCCCGCGGAGCTGCACGAAGGCGCCCCGGCCGCCCTTTCGCGACCAGGTCCCGAGCGGGATCTCCGTGACGTCTACGCCGTAGCCCTCGACAACCGGCACGCCTTCCTGTTTAATCCACTGCTCATAGTATGGCGCGTTGTTTTCCAAATATTCCGTCATTAACAATCCTTTCTGAAACAGTTGTGGGTTGAAACCTAGAATTATAAATCTGCGCAGGTAGTGTCAAGAGCGGGAAGAGCTGGAGTGTTGGAGTACAGGAGTATTGGAGTGTTGGGTTTTTGCATTGCTCCATTACTCCGATACTCCAATTTTGCTTTTGTGGCCTACGGATACATGTATTCGATCGGCGGAGATTCCAACTCCGTTTCGACTTTTGTGACCCCGGAAACTCCTTCGACGATGCGCACGATCTCCTGCTCCAGGTCCAGATTGGCAAGGATGCCGGAGAGACGCACCCGTCCGCCATCGACGCTGACGTTGATCGTGAGGTTGCGCGTCTTCGGAGAAACGATCAGCGCCGCCTGAACTCTTGCGGTGATCGTCAGGTCCTGAAAGGCCCGCTCGGACTCGGTCGTCGGCTGATATTCCGGCCGGCGCACGGACTCTACGATCAGATGCGACGCGCTCTCCAGGCTCATATGGCCGACGTTGAGAACGACATCGTAACGGCTCGGATCGCGCCAGTCGCCGCCGAACAAGGCCTGTAACCGGCGCGTGCGCGCTTTGTCCACCTGCTCGATGTAGTGCTGCGCCGCGCCTTCGCTCATCCCTTCTCTGGAGCGCACCTGCTCCACCCGGTAGCTCATCGGCGCGGTGAGATAAACCCTGAGCGCGTGTCGAATACCGGGGAAGAGGTCCTGTCCCGCGTGGCCGTGATAAACGAGATTTCCCCCTTGCGCGACCTCGCACATCGCGGCCTGAAGCACGATGCGATAGATTCGCAATCCTTCCTGCCACCGCTCCCACCAGCGCGGCGCCGTATCGAGGATTTCGGTGAACTTCGCTTCCGGTATGCCGTAGCGCTCGCTCGCCTGCATCAAGACTTCGCGGCTCACGCACCGATAGCCCAACTGTGCCGCGACCCGCTCGGCCAACTCAGGACCGCCGCTGAAAGCTCCCCGCGTGATAGTGATAATGGACATGGGATTTTCCCTCCCGTATCACCTAAGCTCTAGGAAATGTAAAACTACACCCGCCTGCTTCGGCATTACCCTTTAACACAGGTCGGTTGGTCAGTCCATCCTTGACTTCGGGGCGCCAATCGATGCAGAAGGATCTCTGTCCGTATGCGTATCGCGCGTCTCATCCGGTTTCTCGCTCTGGTGGGGATTGTCCTCGCGCCCGCGCCTTCGTTTTCCGAAACGAGCAGACTGATTGTCTCTGCGCCTTCGAAGTCGCTCACCTGGTTCCCGGCGGCGTTGGCGAAAGAGAGGGGATTTTTTCGGGACGAGGGACTGGATGTCGATTTTGTCATCATGAATCCGAGGCTGGCGCTCCAAGCCGTCATTTCGGGCGACGTGGCCTATACGACCGCCCTCGGCTCGACGATACGGGCAGCGTTGCGAGGCATTCCCCTGCGCGTGGTCTTGACGATTTGCGAGAAGCCGCACTTCGCGCTGATCGCCCAGCCCGGAATTATTTCGATGGACAAACTCAGAGGAAAAGTCCTCGGCATCTCTTCATTCGGGGCCAGCAGCGACACCATGGCGCGCGCGGTTCTGAACAAATATAAACTGGCGCCGGGTCAAGACGTGAAGATCCTTGCGGTCGGCGGCGGGCTTAACCGGCTGGCGGCGCTCAAGTCCGGCGCGATCGACGCCACGCTCATCGAAGCGCCGTACAATATCATGCTCGAACGGGAAGGGTTTTCGCGAATACTGTTCGTCGGCGACATCGTTCCCTCCCCGATCGCGGGTTTCGGAACTACCGTCGAGCGCATTCAAAAGCAGAGCGGAGAAATCCGCAAGCTCGTGCGGGCGACGCTCCGAGCGACGCAATTCGCCAAGAGCAACCGGGAGGAAACCGTCAGGTCGATCGCGAAGTGGACGGCGATGGAATTGCCGCTGGCACAGGGAAGCTACGATATGGCGGTGGAGACCTGGTCGGCGAGCGGAATCCCCGGCATGGAAGCGCTCCGCGCCACCATGGAAGAGGTCCAAAAAGAGCTGAAGCTCGAGAGCGTGCCCGATCCGGCGCAGGCCTTCGATTGGAGCTTCGTGAAACAATAATATTCAGGAGAGAATAATGATCGCTAACCCTTCATGCTTCGCTTGGGTATTACTTCTTTCGGTCTTTCTTATTCCCGCTTCCGCTCTCGCGCAGGGCATGGAAAAGGTCAAAATCGTTTATGCTAGCCGAGGCTTGCCCTTCTTCAGCGCCTTCGTCGCCAAGGAGATGAACTTTTACGCCAAGCAGGGGCTGGACGTCGAGCTGGTGCAAGTCGCGCCGCGGATCGCCATCACGGCGCTGGCGACGAACCAGGTGGACTATTCGATGAACATCGGCTCGACCCTGCGCGCGGCGATGCGAGGACTTCCCGTGCGCGCCGTGGCTTCGAGCACCGTGGCGCCGTTCTTCGCTCTGGTGAGCAAAGAAAAAAGCGTTCAGGATCTTAAAGGAAAATTATTGGGCGTCACCGACCCCGGCGGAACGAATTATCAGGTCACGAAGCTGATCCTTCAGCACTACGGACTCGTCCCGTTGAAGGACGTTCAGCTTCTCACGATCGGCGAGGAGAAGGTCATTCTCGAAGCCTTGCTCGCCGGGAGAATCGCCGGCGCGGCGATCTCGCCTCCCTGGCCCTTCGAGGCCGAAAGACATGGGTTCAAGATCCTGGTCAAGGCCTCCGACGTCGCGCAGTTTCCGTTCGTCGGCCCGACGGCAAGCTTGGACAAGATCAAAAATCAGCGGGAGCAGGTCAAGAAGGTCATCCGCGCGGAGATCGAAGCGTTGCGCTTCATCCGCGAGCGCCGCCAGGAAAGCATCGACATGATCGCGCGGCTGTTCAAGATGGACAAAGACATCGCGCAGAAGTCGTATGATTTTACCGCATCGTTTTTCAGCAAGGACGCGCGCATTCAGCCCGAGGCGGTCAAGCGGTTGATTGCGCTGGAGAAAGAAGCAGGAAATATCAAAGAGGATGTCGATGTCTCGGCGGTAGCTGACCTGTCGCTTGTAGAGGAGGCGCTGCGGCAATCCTCGTCCGGGCGATGAGCGGCTGTCGAATTAAGAATCCCTCAAGTTCTATCTCCCATTTCTCGTTGAAGCTCTTCACTTTGCTCAAGGAGAAAAAAGGGAAAGCCTGAAAAGCAAGAGATCATTGACATAAGACCACGATACCGGATACTCTCCACGGCAAATTGGGGGTCAACACGCTCAGACCCTTTCTACTAGGCTCTTTGGGTTCTCGAAAGCGGGTCGACGGAAGTCGCTCTGGGCAATTTTGAGTTCTCAGTGGCTGAACCTCGAAAGCAAATTCCTATCACTGACCGCATCGCCTTTGAGCAGATCGTCGTAACCGTCCTCCAGCGCCTCAAGACAAGCCTTCATATCGAAAAGCTTTGCTACTTCCTGATTATTGATTAGCAGCATAAGATCCTCCTTCAATTCGATTACAACAAGAGCAGAACTTTTGAAGGGCTAAGTTCAGGCAAATCGGTTTGCCAACATTCCGCAGGATAGCTTAAGTGCAGCGATACCCATCGATGAAACTCTGATCTCGTAAGAGTCTCACGCTGCCGACAGTTACGCGATCCAAGTCGGTGGAGTACGGGGGCTCGACTTAAATTGGCTTCCCGCGCCTTTGGGGCAACGCGTACAGCGATCTTAGGTGGAGTCAGTCTACTGGCGATACTTCCGGGCGACTATGAATGTCAAAAAAAAGGCCTGGAGCTGCTGATTCCACGTCGTAGTTGATTGATCGCAGAGTACAGCCTCAGGCCAGACCCCACTTCGACCCCCCACTTCTTGGCTCCCCGGAAAAAGCCAGCCGCAACCACCTGCGGGCGGCGGGATGCACAGGGTGTAGAAGATACTGGAGTGATGGAGTATTGGAGTATTGGAAATTTGAAACCCATCACTCCAACACTCCATTACTCCATTCCCTAGCTGTTACCCCGCAACCACCAGACTTGCGAGGCGCGCCGGATCGCTTAGCAACTCCGCGCTCGGCCCATGGTGGATGATGCGACCGCGGTTGAGCACCAGCACCTCTTCGGTCACCCCGAGCGCGAGCTTCGCCGACTGTTCCACCAGCATGACGGCAAGCGCTTCATCGCGGATCAGTCGCTGCACCACTTTCAGCAAAACATCAACGATCATCGGCGCCAGCCCCTCGAGCGGCTCATCGAGCAGCAACAACGAAGGGCTTCCCATCAGCGCGCGGCCGATGGCAAGCATCTGCTGCTCGCCACCGGAAATCTGATTGCCCATGTGCCGGCGACGTTCCGCCAAGCGCGGAAAAAGCTCGTACACGCGGTCAAGCGTCCAGCGGCCCGGGAGTGACGCAACTCGAAGGTTTTCTTCGACGGAAAGCGACGGGAACACGTCGCGCGTCTGCGGCACGTAGGCAATGCCCGACCGCGAGCGCTCGTATACCGGCAGGCGCATAATCGGCCGGCCTTGATACTCGATGCTGCCTGAATGAAATGTGGTGTGTCCCATGATGGTGGCGAGAAGTGTGGTCTTGCCCACGCCGTTGCGTCCGAGTACGGCTAGCGAACCGCGCTCGGGCAAAACGAGTTCCACGTCCTCGAGCACGACTGTGGGGCCGTAGCCCGCGCGCACGCGCGCGAGTTTCAACGCCTTATCCATGCCGCTCTCCGAGATAGACCCGCTGCACGCGCTCATCGCGGGCGATCTCCGCCGGCGCCCCTTCGCAGAGCACTCTCCCCTCCACCAGCACGGTGATGCGCTGCGCGAACCGGAACACCACGTCCATGTCGTGCTCGATGATGAGAACGGCGATTTCTCCGGGCAGACGATCGAGCGCCTCGAGGATCATCCCGGATTCGAGCGAAGGCACTCCGGCCGCCGGCTCGTCGAGCAACAGCACCCGCGGCCTGAGCCCAAGCGCGATGGCGATCTCGACCAGCCGCTGTTTGCCATAAGGAAGATCAACGATTCGCTTGCCGGCGTCCTGGGAAAGCCCGAGCGTGTCAAGGAATCCGAACGATTCCTCGCGCACCTCACGATGGCTGTTCGCGGAACGCCACAGACGCGCAGCCACTCCATGCCGTTCGGCGACACCGAGCGCGACGTTGTCCAGCACGCTCATGTCGCGGAAAAGGGTATTGATCTGAAAGGTGCGGCCGAGTCCGCGCTTTACGCGCGCCGCCGGCGTGAGGCGGCTGATGTCTTCGCCGGCGAGCAGAAGCTCGCCGGAAGACGGTGTCAGCAGGCCGGTGAGCATGTTGACGAAAGTGGTCTTCCCCGCGCCGTTGGGCCCGATCAGCGCATGGCGCGCGCCGGCCTGAAGGCGAAAGCTGATATTCTCGGCAACGGTGAGCGCCCCGAAGCTTTTGCACAAGTCCCGTGTTTCCAGCACTGCGCTCATGTGTATTTCCGCAAGCGCGCGGCAAGCGCGTCGGCTATACCGAGAATTCCACCGCGGGCGAACAGCACCACCAAGACGAGCATCAGGCCGATGCCAAAGTACCAGTATTCGGGAAACTGCTTGGCGAGAAAATCCTGGGCGATCAGATAGACGAGCGGCCCGACAAAAGCGCCATAGAGCCGCCCCACGCCGCCAAGGATCAGCATCACCATCAGCTCGCCCGATGGCTCGAAGCCGAGCACGTTGAGGCCGACGAACTGGTTGGTCTCTGCGAGCAGCGCTCCGGCGACGCCCGCGATCATCGCCGAAATAGCGTATACGGTCAGGAGGCGGCGGTACACGGGCACGCCGATCGCGTGCATGCGCACGATGTTCTCGCGAATGCCGGACAGAGTCGCGCCAAAAGGCGAATAAATGATTTTACGCGTAAGCCACCAGCTCGCAAACAACAGGAGAAGGCACCACAGGTACGCAGTCCTTCCGAACAGGTCGAATTTGAAGGCGCCGAAGATCGGGGCAATGGTGACGCCGGACAGGCCGTCGGCTCCACCGGTGATCGGCGTCGCTTTGTGCGCGATTTCGAGGCAGAGCGCAGCGATCGCCAGGGTGAGCATGAGCTGCGTCAAACCGCGAGTGCGCAGAATCACCGCACCGGTCGCCACGCCGAGCATGCCCGCCGCGCAGGCGGCGGCAAACAGCAGTAACAGCGGATCGGTCACTCCCAGCTTGGCCGCGAGAATGCCGGCGACATAAGCGCCGATTCCGAAAAACGCGCTGTGGCCAAGGGTAATAATTCCCGCATAGCCGAGGATCAAATCGAGCGACAACGCGAACAGGATGTAGGTCAGAATGCGCGCGCCGAGCGACAGATATTCGGGCAACAGGAAGAAAGCCGCGATCGCGGCGACCCACGGCAGCCACTCGATGATGCGCACGCGCGGATCGGCGCCATATCCGATGGAGCGAATCATAAGCGTCTTCCAAATAGTCCAGCCGGCCGCCACAGCAGCAGGACGATGGTCGCCACATAGATGAAGAACGCGCCGAACTGGGGCAGCCAGTATTTGCACGCGGTGTCGCTGACGCCGATCAGCAGCGCCGCGACGAATGGGCCGCGCAGACTCCCAAGCCCTCCGACGGATACCACCATGAGAAAATAGGGCAGGTGCTCGAACGGATAACTCGGCTCTATCGCAATGATCTCGGCGCCAAGCGCCCCACCCAGCCCGGCGAGCCCGCTGCCCAGCGCGAAGGTGAGCGTAAACAGCCGCCGGGTGTTGATGCCGATCGATTGCGCCATGGCCCGGTTGTCGACCGCGGCGCGCACCATCGCTCCCCAGAGCGTGCGCTCAACGCCGAACCACAGCGCCGCGATCATTGCGCTGCTGACACAGATGAGAAACACCCGGTACGCCGGGAAATCCCTGCCGAGAAAAGAAACTTGACCCTTCAAGTAATCCGGCAGCAGCACCGGTCGCTGCAGCATGCCGAATATCACTTGCGCAGCCGCCACCGCCATAAAAATCAGGCCGATGGTGAACAACACCTGTTCGAGTTCGCCCGCGTCATAGAGCCGCGAGTAAAGCCATCGTTCGAGAAGCATGCTCGCCGCCGCAACCACGATGAAGGCGAGCGCCAGCGCCAGCGGAAAAGGCAGGCCGAAACGACTGATAGCCGAGGTCAGAATGTAGCCGCCCGCCATCGCGAACGCGCCGTGGGCGAGATTGACGAACCCCATGAGTCCCATCGTCACCGACAGGCCGACCGAGATGACGTACAGGATCATGCCATAGGCGATCCCGTGGAAAGCGACGCTCACCAGCGACGACAGGAAGGCTTCCATGCGTCTTGTTTCAGGACACGCTGCAGCGGCACAGGTTGGCGTCGCTCAATTACTTCTTCTTGTTAAGTTCCTTCCAGGGATCCTTTAATTGAGTGGCGATGGTCTCGATCTCGACATTGGCGAGCTGACCGCCGACCTTACGGACTTCGCGCAGGTATTCGTTCTGGATGATATCGCGGGTGTCCGGATCGATCGCGATCGGGCCGCGCGGGCTGTTCGGATTCTTGTAGTGCTTGATGAGATCCATCGTTTTGTCCGGGTCGAGCTTGCCGTTTTGCGCACGGATTACGTTGAAGATCAGGTCCATGGCATCCCAAGCACCGACTGCCATAAAGCCGGGATTGAGCTTCTCGCCATATTCCTTCTTGTAGGCCGCGACGAACGCTTTGTTGGCCGGACGATCGGCCGCCGCGGAGTAGTGATGCACCGTTATGACGCCGAGCGCCACGTCGCCCATGCCCTGCAACTCCTCGTCGGTGGTAATGTCACCGGGGCCGATGTACTTGATCCCGGCCTTATCGAGACCGAGATCGGCATAAGCCTTGATCATGGCGGTAGCCTGCTTGCCAGCCGGATTAAAGGCGAACAGCACGTCCGGCTTGGCGTCCTTGATGCGCTGCATGTAGGGGACAAAATCGGGATTGGCCAGCGGAATACGCACCGCATCGATGATCTCCCCACCACCTTCTTTGAAACCCTTGGTGAACGCTTCCTCGGATTCATGACCGGGGGCGAAGTCGCTTACCGCAATGTTGGCGCGCTTGAACTTTTTCGCCGCCCACTGGCCGAGCGGATACACCGATTGCCAGAGCGTGAACGACACCCGCGCCATGTACGGCGACATGTTGACGATGTTAACGCCGGCGGCATTCATACTGATGTACGGCACCTTGGCCTCCGCTGTGAGGGGCGCGATCGCCGCAGCATTCGGCGTCCAGACGAAGCCGGTCAGGAGCTGCACTTTGTCGCGCACAATCAGCTCCTGTGCGATGCGTTTGGCGACATCCGGGTTCGCCCCGGTGTCATCGCGGCTGATCAAGTCAATCTTGACGCCTCGCGGCAGCTTGCCGCTGTTTAACTTCAAGTAAAGTTTAGCGCCTTTGTCGAGCTGATCGCCCTGTGCGGCGCCAGGCCCGCTAAAGGTGCTGATAAATCCGATCTTGACCGTCTGGGCGGCCAACGGACCGGCACAAAGCAGCACCGCGCCAACCAGCAGACTTCTCACGAAGTGTCTCGATTTCATATGCTCCTCCTTTTCTTTGCGGGCGGCGTGGGACACCTAACGGACCTAAGGGTGCGCGGTTTCTTCACGATCTCAGGTTGGCTTAAAGCCAATGATTCCATGTCCCCTAGCACATTGGGCAAGTGAGCGGATCTCATTCCTAGTCCAACAACATCGGCAGGTAGAGAAATGCCGTCCACTTTTCACGACCGGACCGAAATTACTCTGTACGGTTATTTAAATCAAGCCGATCCAAGCGCAAAATCACAGAGCATCGCGCGAATTAATCTCTGACCCGGACAGCTGTCGAAATCTTCGGCACAGGACTAGCAAGTGAGTGAAAAAAATCGTTTGGCATCTACTCAAAAGCGTAGCGGAACCCTAGAGAAAGAAAAGGGGACATTCTGAATTTCCAGTGTCAAGATTGAACGGTCTGACCCCGGCGATGACCCCTAGTTCAGAGAAAGATTGCGAGATTTTAGCGTGAATCTGACTATCTTGCCCTCTTGCGAAATAATCGAAGGTATTCTGGCTCAATCCAAATCGTGTTGAGCTTCGCAACTTTCTTGGCGAGATCCAGCTCGGCGTGACCCTACTCGCCGAAAGCTTCAACCTTGAAAGGGGAGCGACTGGTGCGCTACTACAGCTACTACAGCAATGTTTCCAGGGGAAAAAGAAAAAAGGAAAAACAAGAGATCATTGAGCTTGATCCCCTGCCGGCATCAAGGGAATTAAAGAAGCGCTGGTCCTACTTTATAAGAAAGGTCTATGAGACAAACCCTCTCACTTGCCCCAAATGCCAGGGAGAGATGCGAATCATCAGCTTCATTGACCAACCTGACGTGATTCAAAAAATCCTTGAGCACGTAGGTCTATGGGAAGAATCTCATGCCCCGCCGGACAGCAATGCTAGAAGACCAGAGATCACTTTTGACCCTTCTTACTCCCATCTCGTTTGAACTTTTCTTACCGTAGGCTGGTGGGCAATGTCCAGCCCTATCTTGAGACCCGGGCTCTTTGGGTTCTCGAAAGCGGGTCGCGCAAGTCGCTCTGGGCAATTTTGAGTTCTCAGTGGCTGGCCCCTCAAAGCAAATTCCTATCACTTTTAAAAAGAAAGCTTCAGGACCTAACCGGTTAGATCTAACGGATAGCGTCCCGCCCCAAGGGTGTGACTCGGGTGATGAATAGCCCGCCCTCTTGGCCTCCTACGGCAGCTTGAGTTTGAGGAGCCTCCGGGCGTTCCCCTCGTAAATCTTCGCTTTCTCCTCGCAAGAGGCCCGCATTTCCTCTAGACACCGGATCGTCTCCCGAATGTAGCCCGGCCCCTTCTCGGGATCGAACGGCATGTCGGTGCCGAAGAGGACGTGATCGGCGCCGAAGAAGGCAAGCCCGCATTCCAGGCCGAGTCGGGCCCCGAACAGCGCGGTGTCGCCGTAAAACAGCCGGAAGTAGTCGAGCGGGCGACGACGAAGGCGCCCGAGCGCCACGGCGTCGTCCGGGTCCTCGGTGCGGCTTCCAAGCTGATCCAGGCCGGAGCCCGCGCGCCCTTCAAAGAAAGGAATCATCGCGCCCATGTGATGGGCGATGATCATAAGGTCCGGATGCTGGTCAAAGATGCCGGAGAAGACCAGGCGTCCCATGGCGATCGTGGTCTCGTAGGGCCAGCCGAATACCCACCAAAAATCGTAACGGGAGCGCTTCTCCGTCTGATAGTCGGGAAAATCCGGGCTGCGCGCCGGGTGAAGCCAAACCGGAAGATTGAATGCCGCCATGCCAGCGAAAAGCGGCTGGAACTCGGCCTCATCGAGCGGCCGTCCGTTGACGTTGGAAAAAATCTGGACTCCCGTCGCTCCAAGCCCGGTCACGGCCCGATCCATCTCCCTGAGGGCGGCCTCGGGGTTGTTCATCGGCAGCGAGGCCACAAACCCCGGGAAGCGATCGGGATACTTCTCGACCAGCGCAGCCATCCCGTCGTTCGCCAAGCGCGCCAGCTCGGGAGTTTCCTCGGGCGTGCCCATGGCCTCGATGGGCGGAGAGGAGAGGGTGAGCACCTGGACGTAATCCCCGTAGCGGTCCATGATGCGGAAGCGTAAATCCAGGTCCGTAAGCACCGGGATCTCCCGGAACCGCTTCTGCATGTAAAGACCGGCTGAGGAGAGAGAAAGCGCTCGCTCGGCAAATCGCTTCGGATAGATATGGGGAAAGATGTCAATCTTCACAGTTCCGGTCCGGCTTTCCTCAAATCCGAATCCCGATCAGGTAACCCTCCCGAATGGCGTTGTGCATGGAGCGAGGTTTGACGGCATCGCCGATCACATAAAGCTCATCACAGACGAATTCCAGATCGGTGAGCAACTGCTGGCGCGGTTTGCGGGGGATGGCCAGGATCACGGTGTCGGCGGGCACCAACTTCTCCGCGCCCCCCGCTCCTTCCACTACCACTCCTTCCTCCGTGATCTCCTTGGCCTGCGTGTTCAGCAAGGTCTGGATTTTAAGCTCCTGGACCCAGGCGGCATGACGCCATTTGAAGGTGGCGATCACATCCTCGCCGAGCCTCCTGCCGGCCTCTACCAGAGTCACCTGCTTGCCCCGTGAGGCTAGGTACTCGGCGGCCACCAGACCGATCCTCTCGCCCCCCAGAACCACCACGCGATCGCCGCAGGGGGAACCTTCCTCGACGATCTCGTGCGCTATAACTACATGGTTCCGGTCGGCCCCTGGAATGGAGACGGGCTCGATTTCCGAGCCAGTGGCGACCACGCCGACGTCAGGGGCGATTTGGGCGCACAGTTGGGGCGTCATATCTGTTCCGAGCCTGACATCTACCTTCCATTTCTTCAGCATCGCCTGGTAATAGCGGACCAACTCCAGGAAAATATGCCCGCCGCCGATCTCTCTTGAGGCCGCGATCAACTGTCCGCCCAAGCGCGCGCTTTTTTCACACAGAACGACGGAGTGGCCCCGCTGCGCGGCGATGAACGCGCACTCAAGACCTCCGGGCCCGCCCCCAATGATCAGCACCTTCTTGGAAATTCGCGCCGGCCGCAACTGATATTCGGGCTCGACCTCGTGACCCAAGCGCGGGTTGACGGCGCAGATGTAGGGAAGGTTGCGAAACATACGGGAGAGGCAGAGCAATCCGCCCACGCAGGGTCGGATCTCTTCCAGGCGGTCAGCGGCCACTTTGTGCAACAATTCGGGATCTGCCAGGAAAGGGCGGCAAACTTCCCACAGGCCGAACGCGCCTTTCGCCAAGGCCTGTTCCGCTTTGACGGGATCGCAGAAGCGGGGGCCAAAGGCCACCGGGATCTTGAGCTCTCGCGAGGCGCTCTCCGCCAACGGCAGCCACTGGTCATCATGCACATCCCGGCCCAGGGCCCCCCGCGTGGATTCATGCCAGCCCACTACGATGCTGATGCAGTCGGCCCCGGTCCGTTCCGCCATTTTCATGAACTCGACGCACTCCGCGGGGTTGTTTCCGCCGCGCTCCTCCATCAACTCGTCGCCGTTTAAGCGGATGATCAGAAGTTTATTTTTCCCAATCGCCTCCCGGATGGCGGTCAGCAGTTCCACCATGAAGCGGCCGCGGTTTTCAAGCGAGCCGCCGTATTCGTCCGTCCGCCGGTTGGTAAACGGCGAGAGAAAACTGGCCAACAGGTAGCCCATAAAAGCCGTGATCTCCACGCCGTCAAAGCCCGCCTCCATGGCACGCCGGCTTGCCTCACAATGGTCCTGGATACAGTGGCGGATTTGCTCGCGGCTCATCCCTCGGGGAGGACGGAAATGCCGCAAGGTCTGCGGAACATCCGAAGGCTGGAGGCAATGGTCCAGGTCGATTCCGCCATAGCGGCCGGCGTGCAGAATCTGCTGGATGGCGATGGCCCCGGTGCTGTGGAGCAGCTCGGCAATCTTGCGAAAGCCCGGGATGTATTTGTCCTCCGCGATGCTCAGCTGCCGGTAATAGGCCTTGCCGGCGCCCCCCAGGTCCGGGTAGGCGCCCTGGTTCGTGATCATCCCCGCCCCGGTGCGGGCGATCACTTCCATACGGGCGTATTCCCGATCCGTGATGAAGCCGTCACGGGTATTGAAGTTGGACACCGAACAGGCCGCATACTTTACCCGGTTTCGACAGCTAAAACTGCCGACCCGGAGCTCGCTAAACATGCTCGCATATTTCGCTACGCCCTGGCCGTTCAAAACCATAGATGAAAACTCCTCTGCCCCAAATGCCAGGGAGAGATGTGGTTCGACAGCCTCACCACCCTGAGGGAACTCGAAGGGCGAATCATCAGCTTCATGACTAACCTGACGTGATTCAAAAAATCCTTGAGCACTTAGGTCTATGGGAAGAATCTCATGCCCCGCCGGACAGCAATGCTAGAAGACCAGAGATCACTTTTCTTACTCCCAGGTCGTTTGAGCTTTTCTTACTATGGGCTGGCGGGCAATGTCCAGCCCTATCTTGAGACCCAGCCAGAGGGTGACATAAGACCACATATCGGGTACTCTCCACGACAAATTGGGGATCGCCACGCTCAGAGCCTTTCGGCTGGGCTCTTTGGGTTCTCGAAAGCGGGTCGGCGGCAGGTCGGTGGGGACATTTTGATTCTCAGTGGCTGAACCTCGAAAACAAATTCCTATCACTCACTCTTGCTCACTACGGACTCGTCCCGCTGAAGGACGTTCAGCTTCTCACCATCGGCGAAGAGAAACTTATTCTCGATGCGTTGCTCTCCGGAAGAATCGCCGGCGCGGCGATTTCACCTCCCTGGCCCTTCGAGGCCGAAAGACATGGGTTTAAGATCCTGGTCAAAGCCTCCGACGTCGCGCAGTTTCCGTTCGTCGGCCCGACCGTGAATCTGGACAAGATCAAAACTCAGAGGGAACAGATCAAGAAGGTCATCCGTGCGGAGATCGAGGCGCTGCGCTTCATCCGCGAGCGCCGCCAGGAAAGCATCGACATGATCGTGCGGCTGTTCAAGATGGACAAAGACATCGCGCAGAGGTCCTATGATTTTACCGCATCGTTTTTCAGCCAGGACGCGCGCATTCAGCCCGAGGCGGTCAAGCGGTTGATTGCGCTTGAAGGAGAGGCCGGCAACATCAAAGAGGACGTAGACGTCTCGCAGGTTGCCGACCTTACTCTGGTCGAAGAGGTCCAGCGGCAATTCCCGGCCCGGTAATTAAGGTCACGCAGCCCGGCTGGCGGAATGTTGCGATTGGGAATCGGATGCGATTTCTTCAGGCGTTCCGTACGGTATGCTAACGGTAAACATCGAGCCTTTGCCGAAATGACTTTCGACTTGGACTTTCCCTCCAAGCAGCTCGGTGAATTTCTTTACGATGTAAAGCCCCAGTCCCACGCCGCCGTGGAGCCTTGTCGATGAGCCGTCTACCTGGCGGAAAATATCGAATACGATAGGCAAGAAATCTTTGGAAATCCCTACCCCGGTATCTGTAACCGAGAACTGGACGTTTTTCGCGCCCGGAAGGCAGCGGGCTGAAATGGCGACCGACCCTTTGTCCGTAAACTTGATCGCATTATTAATGAGGTTCTCCAGAACGTGCCGGAGTTTCCTCGCGTCGGTTCTCATGGCCGGAAGCTCTGAGGAGTAGTCCCAGGCAAGGGTGATTTTTTTCTCCAGGATCACGTCGTAGCTGGATCGAAGTTCGTCAAGAACTTCACTCGGGTTTACGTTATTTCGCTCCACTTTAACCGCCCGCGCCTCGAGCGAGGCTGCGTACAGGATGCTGTTGATCATGTATAATTGATCGTGTCCCCGGCGTAAGACCTTGTCCAACGCCTGCTGCTGCTGTGAGTTGATTCTCCCCAACACTCCCTCTTTGATCATTCCCGTATAACCCATGGCTACCGCCAGAGGCGTTCGCAGCTCGTGGGACATGACGCTCAGAAATTCACTTTTCAGTTTGTTGGCCGTGTCCGACTCGACCGCGCGATTCCTGGTTTCCTCATAAATCCTGGAATTTTCGATCGCTATGGCGGCCTGCGCTCCCAGCGTCCCGAGGAAATCTATCTCCTCATCGTTAAACCGATGCCGCTCCATGCTGTAAATCGAGATGACGCCAAGAATCTCTCCCTTGGCCACCAAGGGAACTCCTAGGTAGGACACAAGATTATTTTCGCGGAAAAACTCCGCCTCTTGCGTTCGAGGATCTGCATCGATCTCTTCGACGGCCAAATGGGCCCTAGTCTCTACGACCGCATTCGTTAAACCGCGGCCGAACCTTCCTTGCTGCGCTTTCCAAGCGGATTCGTCCATATTCCGGCAGGCAAAGGGTTCGAGTTCGCCGCTCGTTTTGTTCACCAGACGAAGAGTGGCGGCAGTCGGATACGAAAGGAAGCAGTCAACTTTCTCGAGCAATACATCCGCAATGTTTCGTAGATCCAGGGTCGAGTTAATGGTCAGGTTGATCTCGTGCAGTGCCCGAATTCGTTCCAAATGGCGCTGGACTTCTTCTTTCGAACTGCAAAGCTGGGTCTCCCGCGCATGGAGCGCAACGCCCATGGCATCGAAACTCTGCGCCAGTTGGGCCAATTCCCCGGTTGCATACATTAACCGAGTGCGCCCATACAGATCTCCGGATGCAAAACGTTTCGTAGAGTCAAGCAATGCATTCACCTGCCGCAGCACAAATAGATCGCCTCCAAACCACGCGGCCACGAGCGTCAATACCGCCACGAGACCGAGAAAGAAAAGATTCCGCATGAGAACACGGTTCGCGCCGGCATACGCGACGCGCGCGGGGATGCCGACTGCGATGGAGGTTCTGCCGTCTCCCGAAACCCGCAGCGAGGTGAAAGCGTACAGACGATTCGCTCCATCCACGCCCACAGCCTCCACCACGCCCTCGCGTCGTTCTTTTAGAATGATGCTGACGATGGGAACCTGCGGCAAAGACTTGCCGACCCATTTTCCCGGCTCGGAAGAGTGAGCCAAGATCGTCCCCTTCCGGTCGACGACGAAGAGCGCGGAACCCGGAGATAATCGTGCCTGCGCAACAAGCCGGTTGAGCCATTCCAAATCCAACGCGGCAAAAACGACACCCCGCAACTTGCCGCGGTTATCGAAGATAGGATAACCGAATGCGACCGTCGCTTTACCCGTGACGCGGCCGATCTGGTAATCGCCCACGGAGAAATCGCGCGTCTCGACGGTTTTCTGGAAGTAAATCCGATCGCGCAGGTTAATGGCCCCTTCATAGGGCCGGGCGCTGCATCTCAGGGCGCCGTTCAAGTCGATCACGCCGAGGTTGCTATAAGTCGGGTGTTGTTTGAGCTGCCCGGTGAGAAACGATGGACAAGCGCCCCGTTGGATTGACATCACTACCGGCTGTCGCGCCAACGCGCCGAGGATACGGCGCGTGTCGGCGATCAATTGACCTTGCTGCTCGACGGCATCGCGAGCGACGTTTAACGCTTTTTCCTTGGCTTCGTCTGCGGCGGATTGCCGTTGTTCCCAGGCGGTGTAAACGATCAATCCAAATGCCGGGACGAGAGCGAGCAGGACAAGCAGCAATAAACGAACGCGAAGGCTTGAAAATAAAAATCCGGTCATGGCGGCGTATCTCACCGAAATTGTTTCCCTGCCACGCGCCAGAGAGCAATCGCCGTGCCGGAACTCGGAAAGAATGCAAGTCGCTGGTTTTTAAAGATAACCTGCTTTGGTGAACATGCTAGGGGCCAATGAAAGAAGCGACAAAAATGGAAAAGAAAAGAACTAATGTGTACGAAAAGGGAGCCTGTGGTGTTTCGTGGCCGGGCGGCTGCGGCGGGTCTTGCCGGAAGAATTTGCCGCCCTATCGGAAATAAAAAGGCCCCGATTTCTCAGGGCCTTTTAAATGGAGCGGGTGAGGAGGGTCGAACTCCCGACCTTATGCTTGGCAAGCATACGCTCTAGCCAACTGAGCTACACCCGCATCGAATAAGTTTTTACCCCAGCGTCATCGGTTTGTCAATTTAAGGCTCAGCCGGCCACCGCTTTCTTCTCATGTAAGGTGCGGAAAAATCGCACGTGGTAATTGACTCCGGACCAGAGCCCGACCGCCGTCGAGATCACCAGGAAATACATGCCGGCGACGTAGAAATCGATCCCCGCGTATCGATAGTGCACCAATAAAGCGCCGACCGCGAAGCTCTGTAGGATGAATTTATATTTTCCGAGCTCTTCCGCCTCCATCACGAGTCCTTCGGTGAGAGCGATGCAGCGCAGGATCGTCACGGCCGTCTCGCGGGCGACGACCAGGACGACCAGCCATGCCGGCACTTCGGGTTCTCCGATCCGTTCCATTGCGGCAAGCATGATGAGGGTGGAAATGATCATGAGCTTGTCCGCCAGAGGATCGAGAATCCTTCCCAGGTCGGACACCGAGCCGCGCCGGCGCGCCAGGTAGCCGTCGAAAAAATCGGTCACGGAGCCGAGAACGAAGAGTAATGCGGCCAAAAGCGCGGTTCGAGGATCGCTAAAGGTGAGGAGATAAACGAGCAGCGGGATGATGGCGATGCGAAAGAGACTAAGAAGATTGGGCAGCGTCCACACGGCAAAGTGGTCCGCTACTGCCGTTGCACGCGGCTCCCCTCGTTCACCGCAATCTGCCCGTTCTTGCTGTAGCGCTGATGATAGTTGAGGACGCGCCGGACATATTCCTTGGTCTCCGAATAGGGCGGAATGCCACGGTGTTTCTCCACCGCTTTGACCCCCGCGTTGTAAGCCGCCAGCGTCAACGGAAGGTCCCCCTGATAACGATCGAGGAGCAGCCGGAGATGCTGCACCCCTCCTTCAATATTTTCTCCCGGGTCATAAGCGTTGCTGACGTTGTGGAGGCGCGCGGTATCCGGCATGAGCTGCATCAATCCCTGCGCGCCCTTGTTGGAACGGGCGGCTTCATTGAAATCGGACTCCACCTTGACCACGGCGCGCACCAGCGCCGGGTCCACGCCGTAGCGCTGGGACGACGAGAAAATATAATCGTCGAAGCGTGCGGGGTCTCCGGACGACAGCGATCCGTTCGGTGATCGCTCTGCAAAAGCGCCTCCCAAAAGCCGGCAACCCGGCTGGGCGGGACTGTTAGTAAAAAGAACCGCGCCATCGCTGCCCGTGCATTGATACATGCCCGCTTTGGCCTCGCCGAAGAAGGACAAGACGAGCCCAAGGGACACTACCAAAGATGGGATGGCGATGTTTCGAATAAGATTCAACATGCTAGCGCCGTACAATACGGATTAACTCGGTTTCTGTCAATCTCCCCGGCCGTCATCAGACGGTTCGTAATGCAATAAACGATCCGCTTTGAAAGGATCAAAGAACGATGCAAGATCTCGTTTTAATTATTAGAAACACGGCTCCGCCTGCCGCTAGGCGGAGCCTTTCGGTGGCAGAATACGTCAACCTGACATAAAATGCTTCTCCGGCCTCCACTCGTAAAATCGCCTGACCCCCTGCTCTTTCGATATTGCGGACGATTCCTCGAATGACATTTCCCGCCGATATCCCCTCGGGTTCTTTTGTCGCGATCAGGATGTCGTCGGCGCGGATGCCTACTTGCAGCGGACGATTCACCGCGCCCGGCATATAGGGGATAAACAGCTCCCGTCCGGATTCCAGCCGAACGCTGCTTCTGCCTCCTTCGATATCGGAGCCGGTCAGGACGGCATCGAAAACATTTTCCAACTGATCCTTGTCCAACTGCGAAACGACCAAGCCCGACATCAACACCTCGCGTGGAATCCCCTGCGCCACCAGCCGCCCTTCTCTTATCATGATGACCCAGTCCGCTAGCGACAGGACCTCGACGGGGTTGTGCGTGACATAAATCATCGGGATGCCGAACTCGTCGCGCACGCGGCGCAGGTACGGAATGATCCGTTCTTTCAGGCCGATGTCCAGAGAAGCCAGCGGCTCGTCCAGCAGCAAAAGCTGCGGATGCGACAGAAGCGCGCGCGCCAGCGCCACTCTTTGAGATTCTCCTCCGGAGATCTGCGCTACGGAGCGGTCGAGCAAATGGCCGATCTCAAGCAGCTCGACGACGTGGTCGAGCGGGAACCCGGCCGCGTTGTCGCCGCCGGTTTTTCTTGCGGCGCCGAACAGAATATTTTTTCGCACCGACAAATGCGGGAAGAGCGAGGTCTCCTGGGGTACGTAGCCGATCGCGCGGTCGCGCGGCGAGCGGTCGATCTTCCGCGACGACGAGAACAGAACGCGGCCGCCGATCTCGATTTCCCCTTGAGCCATCTTCCGGAGTCCGGCAATGGCTTCCAGCAAAGAAGTCTTCCCCGCTCCGGAAGGACCGAAGACGGCGGTGACCCGAGACTGAAAAGAGACGTCGATGTCGAGCGCGAATCTGGCCAACGGAAGACGGCAATGGAGAAGCATGCCCGTGGACCTCAAACTTTCGCCCTGGACCGGGCCAAACGCTCCGACAGAGCGACCGCGGCGAAAGCCAAAGCGATCGTTATCAACAATAATCCGAACGCCTCGGTGTCTTTGCCGAGTTGGACGAAGCTGAAAATTGCGAGCGACAAGGTCTGCGTCTTACCGGGAATATTTCCCGCGACCATGATCGTAGCGCCGAATTCTCCCAGCGCCCGGGAGTACGCCAGGAGACAGCCCGAGACGATGCCTCTCCATGCCAGCGGCAGAGTGACGGCAAAAAAAATCCGGGACCTGCCGGCGCCGAGAGTCGCGGCGATCTGCTCGAGCCTCGGATTGACTTCGACAAAGGCCGTTCGAGCCGATCTCACCAGCAGCGGGAAGGACATCGCGGCCATAGCGAGGAGCACGCCCTTCCAGTTAAAGAGAACTTCCACCCCATGGTCGTAGAGCCATCGGCCGACCGGATTCCTGCGGCCGAAGATTTTTAACAGGATGAGGCCGGTCGCCACGGGCGGCATGACCAAAGGAAGCATCACAAACGTTTCGACGATCATCTTGAGCGGCCAATTTTTTCGCGCCAAAAGCCACGACACAACGATGGCTAACGGGAGAATGAGAATAGTGCTCGCCAATGCGACGGCAAGTGAAAAGACGGTTATGTGCCAAATCTCGGCGGACAAAAGAAACCCCGAAGTCGGATATCATTCCAGAACGACAAAGTCGTATTTCCTAAAAACGGTCTTCCCTGCCTGACTCGAAGTGAATTTTATAAAATCGCCCGCGGCTTCCTTGTTTTTCGACTCTTTAATAACGGCCACGGGATAGATTATTTGCGGCCCTTTTTCGAGCGGGACTTCGTAAACCGCCTTGGTCTTCTTCGAGATGGCCGCATCCGTTTTGTAAACGAATCCGGCATCGACGTTGCCGGATTCGACCGAGGTCAAAGTCGCCCGCACGTCCGATACCGGAATTATTTTCGACGCGACTTTCTCCCACAACCCCTCCGATTCAAGGTACGTCTTCACGTAGATCCCGACAGGAACCGTCTCGGGCTGGGCCAACGCGATTCGCTTCACCTCCTGCCGCAATAGATCTTTCGGAGCGCGTAGATTCAATTTCGAATCCTGGGGAACCACCAGGACCAACCGGTTGGAGAGGAGATTTTTGCGCGTCGCGGGATCGATGCGCCCTTTTCTCTCCAACGCGTCCATCTTCTCCAGATCGGCGGAAAAATAAATATCCGCCGGCGCGCCCTCGTCAATTTGCCGCGCCAGCTCGCTCGAAGAGCCGAAATTAAATCGCACCCGGGCTTTGCCGTTCGATTCGTAAGCCTTTCCTATTTCCGTCAGGGCGTCCGTGAGACTTGCCGCCGCCGAAACCAGAATTTCCGCGGCTTCAATTGCCGGGCTCCAGCACAAACTCAAAAATGCGAACGCCAAAGCC
Source organism: uncultured Syntrophobacteraceae bacterium (assembly GCA_964404195.1). GTDB lineage: Bacteria > Desulfobacterota > Binatia > UBA9968 > UBA9968 > JAJPJQ01. The sequence continues at coordinate 5,959 of CAYOJC010000062.1, read as the reverse complement.
GGCCATGTTTTTTTCATCGCTCGTCTCCAGCGATTTATTGCGGCAGTCCGTTGTGAACCAGTCTCTCGATCAACGGCAGATCGCCGTCGAGAAAATCGAACTGCGTCAGCTCTGCCAGCCCGGTCCAGCGAACGTCGTGGAACACTCGATTGACGATCTTCCCGCGATATTCGTCCACGCGAAAGAAAACCAGCTCCACTTTCATTCCGTCCCGGTACGTATGGCTGTGCCGAAATACTTCCCTTGCCGACGGGATCTCGATGTCCAACTCTTCGCGTAATTCTCTGGACAGCGCTTGCATCAGCCCTTCTCCCGGTTCCACCTTTCCTCCGGGAAATTCCCACTTCAATGGAAACGGGCCCGCTTCCCGCCGCTGGCAGACCAAAAGACGATTCGATTGGACGATGAGCGCCGCCACTACTTGCATCGTGCCGGTCTCGTTTACTCGTCCTTATTTTCCGAACGGACGGTCTCCACCCCGAGCTCCCGCTTCAGGATAAGACAGCTTCCATGCATGATACTCTGCGTCGAGCAGATGAGCTCCCAACCTTCTTTTCCAAGCTCGTTCAATGCCGATTCCGACAGATCGCTCGTAGTAAGTATGCGGTACTCGAACTGGCGCATGGCGTCTCCCTTTAATTCTCGTAAGCGAGATGACGATGGACCCGGTTCTCCGCCGTCCGGGACGGTCTACTGGATCACCTTATCCGCCCGGGCCAGCATCTCCCGTGGAACGGCGATCCCAAGTTGCCTGGCGGTCTTGAGATTGATCGCCAGCTCGAACTTGTTCGGCTGCTCCACCGGAAGCTCGGCGAACTGGCCGTTCTTGAGCTTGCGGCGCCGTAATATTTTGTCGATCAAAACCGCGGTGTGGCGCCACATTTGATCTACGCTGAGACCGTAGGATACGAGGCCACCGGCTTCGGCAAACTCCGCGACACTGGATACGACCGCAAGCCGCCCCTTCAGGCCGAAGCCCGCAATCTCGCCCAGATGAGTCGCGAACAGCGCTTGCGGCTCCACCAGGACTCCCTCGCCGTGTTCCGCGGCTACGGCTTGAAACACGGCTTCGATTTCGCCCATTCTCCTGAGCTTGTGAGACTCTATTTCCATTCCCGAGGATTGTCTGGTTTCTTTTATCTTCTTCAGGTAATTTGGCGCGATCGGGCTGGCCTCGTGCCAGAAAACCGCCACGCGTGAAGTCTGCGGCCGGATTTCTTTGAGAATCTGTAATCGCGCGGCGCTCAACTCCACAGAGAGATTGGTCGCGCCCGTGATATTTCCTCCGGGCCGGATCGGTTCGGTTCTCGATGCGACGACGATGGGAATCTTCCGATCTTGTCTTCTGGCGGCCTGTCCCGCGGACAGACCTTGCGTGACAAGAAGCTCGACGTTCTTTTGAATCAGATCGCGCGCAAGGTCGTCCAGGCGCTCGATTCTCCCGCCTGCGAACCGAGTCTCGATGGCGACAGTCTGTCCGTCGATGTAGCCCAACTGGCGCAGCATTTTCTGCAGCGCGCCGATATCCGCGGAAGATAAAGAATCCTCGCCCAGGTATCCGAGGATATGCAGCTTCTGAGCCGCCGACGCCTCCCCCTCGGTTGCGTAAAATGCCGATAAGACCAGCAGCGTGGCAAGAACTTTTCTCATTCGATCGCTCTTCGCGGAGTAACCATGCCCCAATTCGCCGCACAATTCAATTTCTCTTTTGTCCGAACCGCCGGCCGGATAATAAAGCGGCTTTCGAAGCTCTTCGCGATCTATATTGTAAGGTTCTCACCGGGAGATTAAGATGTTGCTCGGATGTCGCGCTCAGAGCGCGAAAACTTTCGCCGTCAGCTTCTGCCACGATCGAACACTCAAATCAGAAGGAGGCGCCTGCCATGAGCGACCTGGATAAGAAAATCGTCGAGGGTGAAGGCATCGTCGTCGAGATTATCGGCACCGGTCCTCGATTCGAGTTCGAGCAGATCTTGAAGCTGCTTAGGAAAGCCAACGAGCTCGGGCTGGAAGGCCGAAGGCTGATTAAGATCGAAAGCGAAGGCAAGCTGCGCGACCACAAGGTGGGCGCGTTTATTTACCGCTTCATCACGGATAAAGCCTGACGCGGCAGCCGATCAATCTTTCTTGTCCGGGAGCTTCTCCGCGATCCGGCGGACCAATCCTTCATAGGATGACTCGCGGATGAGGCGGCTGAACTGGGCGCGGTAGTTGCTCACGAAGCTGATGCCGGCGATCACCAAATCGTAGACTTTGACAAAGCTCAAATTCAGCTTATACTCGCTTTAGAGAAAATTTTTACTTTCTACTCCAGGAGGACTCGCTGTGGCTTTAGTGAAGCTCAAAGAGAAATACCAGGTTACTCTGCCCACCGAAGTATGCAAGAAAGCGGATTTGAACGTGGGAGATCTTTTGGAGGCCAAAGTTCAGGGGAAGAAAATCACTCTTGTCCCTAAGAATGTGGTTGACGCAGATATTGCGATCTCTTTACGGGAGTTCAGGGAAGGTAAAGGTTATGGCCCCTTTAACTCCGCCAAGTCCTTCCTACGATCGCTTCACCGAGAGACCAGGAAGCTTAAAAATAAATCCGAATGTTCCCGTACACTCGGAGGGATTTGAACACCTGCCCATCACGGCCTCAATTCGTACCCCCTTGGCTTCTCGCTTGACAGGGTGGTAAAATACACCTATAGGAAAATTGGCCACGATATTTATGCTAGAGAAAGAATTTCAATTTTATAGGGCTCACCAGAGCGAATTAGTTGAGAAATACAACGGCAAATTTCTTGTCATTGTATGCGAAAAGGTGGTGGGCTCTTATGATACCGAGCTAGAGGCCTACAGTGAGGCGAAAAAGCGTCACAAATTAGGGACTTTTCTTGTTCAACATTGCTCCGCTGGAAAAGAAAGTTACACCCAGACTTTTCACTCCAGGGTAGCCTTTCCGTAATCCTTCGTTGTCTCTCTTGTGAAATTCCATTCAGGTACCGTCCTCGGGTTTACAACCAAAGCTAACGGAAGAGCCAACGTTGAACGCTTCACCCATTCCCACCCATATCGCCCGCTTTGTGTAGCAACAGCGGTAGCAGAAACAGCTAGTGTCCTAATGGTCTTTCCGGTAGTGACTCATTTTCAAAATGTGTCTAATCTTGAACAGAATTCCGTTCCGGTATCATATACAAAGTTTGTATGGATTCAGGAATCTGGACGTCTAAGTGTCAGATCTGAGCAGCAACGGTTCAGCTTGAATTGATTGCAGCACAGAAAATTGTGGAGATAGCGAGAGAGAAAACTGCCTCGGGGCAATGTGGTTTTAAACTAACCGGGAGAAAGATGGCTCAAAAGTGATCCCGCGTCTCAGGGGGAAAACAGAAACGAGGAAAAACATGCGAGGGAAAAACAGTCAACAGAGGAGAAAACCAATGAAAAACGTTGCTACGCTAGTCGTCGTCACGCTGTTCGTCATTCTGCTCGGTACAACCACGGCAGAAGCTCAGGTGAGTATAGGGATCAACCTCCAGGTATTCCCAGAGCTAGTGATTGTTCCCGACTACCCGGTCTACTACGCGCCGAGCGTGCGTGCCAACTACTTCTTCTACGACGGCCTGTACTGGGTCTTGAACGTGGAGGATGGCTACTGGTATTCGAGCTCTTGGTACAACGGACCGTGGGTTTACGTCGAGCCAGTCTACGTGCCACAGTTCATTTTGGTGATCCCGTTCCGCTACTACCAGGTCCGGCCTGCGTACTGGAGTGGGTGGGCGTATGATGCCCCGCCCCGCTGGGGTCAGCACTGGGGCGCTGGATGGGAATCTAGTCGGCGCGGATGGGATCGCTGGGATCGGAGCCACGCCTACGTCGCCGCCCCACTGCCGCTTTACCAGAAGAAGTACGCAAGAGACCGCTACCCGGCACCCTCGCAGCAGGTGATTATCCACAACGAGCAGTACCACTATCAGGCACAGGATGTTCATATCAAGCAGCAGCAGACCACGATTCTCCGTCAGCAGTCACAGGGTGGGGCCAAGGCGCGTGGGAAGGCTGAGGGGGTAGCCGCTCAGCCACAGCGTCAAGAGAAGGCGAAGGGTCAAGAAAAGGCGAAGGGTCAAGAAAAGGCGAAGGGTCAGGAAAAGGCGAAGGGTCAGGAGAAGGCACAGGGTCAGGAAAAGGCGAAGGGTCAGGAAAAGGCACAGGGTCAGGAAAAGGCACAGGGTCAGGAAAAGGCGCAGGGTCAGGAGAAGGCACAGGGTCAGGAAAAGGCGAAGGGTCAGGAAAAGGCGAAGGGTCAAGAAAAGGCGAAGGGTCAAGAAAAGGCGAAGGGTCAAGAAAAGGCGAAGGGTCAGGAAAAGGCACAGGGTCAGGAAAAGGCGAAGGGTCAAGAGAAAGAGCAGGGTCCGGAGAAGGGGTAGCCGCGGACACCTACGGTCACGTAGTTCCGGGTGGAAATCAGCAAGCTGTAGACCGTCTAGACGATGTTGAGGGAGAAATCCGTGAAGATCAGGCCTCAAGTGGTAGCGAAACGGTAGCAGAACGGGCAAGCAAGAACGTGGGCGATGCGTGATGGCTTTGAAATACCAGGGTCTCTGGCGCGCCCGGAGGGATTTGAGCCCCCAACCCTCAGGTGATTTCGGCTCAGGGTTGGTTCTGTTTCATCAGTCGCCCTTGACGTTTACGATCTGCTTCAAGGTGTGCTCGACTTTCACCAGCTCCTTTGAATTCTCCATCACTTCATCAATGTCTTTGTAAGCCATCGGAAGCTCATCGATCAGCTTTGCGGAGTGGCGGCACTCGATGCCCGCCATCGCTTTCTCAAAGTCATCCATCGTGAAGCGCCTTCGTGCCTCCGTGCGGGAAAACCTTCGGCCGGCGCCGTGGGGCGCGGAGTGATAGGACATCTTGTTTTCAAGTCCTGACACAATATACGAACGGGTTCCCATCGAACCGGGAATAATCCCCTTCTGCCCTTGCTTCATCTGGATCGCGCCTTTGCGCGTAACCCAAACATTTTCATCAAAATGGTTCTCGCGCTGTGTAAAGTTGTGGTGGCAATTGATTCGCTCAATCTCGATGTCCCGCTGGTGGCCGTCTTCCTTGTAAAATAGAAAAGAAAGCTCCGTCATAACGCGGTCCATCATTTCCTCGCGGTTTAAGAGCGCAAAGTCCTGCGCCCAAAGAAGGTCGGTAATGTAGTCGTTGAATTCATTTCGGCCTTCAGGAAGATACGCAAGATCCCTGTCCTTCAACTGAACCTTATTCTCTTCCATGATGTTCTGGGCGATTTTGATGTGCTTCATCGCGAGCTTGTTGCCGACGCCGCGCGAGCCGGAGTGAAGGACTACCCAGGCTTGTTCGGATTCGTCTAAAGAGATTTCGATAAAGTGATTCCCGGAGCCTAAAGAGCCGAGGGCTTCGGTCCATCGCCTATCTACCCCGTCATAATCTTTCCCCGACTTTTTAAGTTGCGCGACGCGCTTTTCCGCGCTGGCTGTAAGCTTCCGGTTGAAGGCTCCCGCGCCGAGCGGTATTCGGCGCTCGATGCCCGTCCGGGTCTTTTCCAGATTATCCGGCAGGTCTTGGGCAAAGAATTTGGTTTTAACGGCAATCATTCCACAGCCGATATCTACGCCTACGGCCGCGGGAATAATTGCGCCCTTGGTTGCGATGACAGAGCCTACGGTCGCGCCCTTCCCTAAATGGCAGTCCGGCATGACGGCGACGTGCTTAAAAACGCAAGGCAACTCCGAGATATTTAAGAGCTGCTGCTTTGCGGCGGGTTCGATAGTCTGCGGATCGAGGAACGTAACCACCTTTTCATTGAGCTTGTTCATAATCTAATTCTACCAAGCCGTTCGACAAACTGCGAAAGGGATAACGCCTAAGCAGGTTGCTGAAAAACCTCCGTTCACCCTTCGAGAGCCTGCTATGTGGATGTCAAGTCGTGAAGGCACAAATGCTCTTA
>CAYOJC010000061.1:0-28034 GCA_964404195.1 uncultured Syntrophobacteraceae bacterium | reverse complement strand
AGTATTTCGTCCTCGGGAAGCATCCGGGAGCCGCCCTCGACCATGACGATGGCATCGCGGCTGCCCGAGAGGAAAATATCCACGTCGCTTTCGCTCAACTGGCTCTGGGTGGGATTGACGACCCATTTTCCCGACACTCTGCCCACCCGCACGCCGGCAAGCGGTCCGTTGAACGGGATATCGGATACCTCGAGGGCCGCGGAGGCTCCCAGCATAGCCACGACGTCGGGATCGTTTTCCCTGTCCGCGGAGAGCACGGTGGCGATGATCTGAGTTTCGGCCTTGAGCCCGCCGGCAAAGAGCGGGCGAATCGAGCGGTCGATCAGCCGGCAGGTGAGAATCTCTTTCTCCGAAGGCCGCCCCTCGCGCTTGAAAAAACCGCCGGGAATCTTTCCCGCGGCAAAGGTTCTTTCCTGGTAGTCTACGGTCAACGGAAAAAAGTCCGTGTCGGTCTTGAGCTCTTTAGCCGCAACGGCGGTCACCAGGACGACGGTCTCGCCGTACCGTACAAGCGCCGCGCCGTCGGCTTGTTTGGCCATTCTGCCGACCTCTATAGATAAAGGACGGCCATGAAATTCAACTTCGATTTTTTTAACCATGATTGGACCCTTCTAGGTGAACGGGAGGAACTTTAAGGGGGAACCGCGACGGGAGGAGGGATTTCAGCTTGAACCACTACTTCCGGATGCCCAGCCGTTGAATCAAGCTTCGATATCTCTCATTATCGTTCTTCCTGAGATAATCGAGAAGCCGTCTCCTCTGTCCTACCAGCTTGAGGAGACCACGGCGGGAGTGGTGATCCTTCACGTGGATCTTGAAGTGCCCCGTGAGGTGATCGATACGCTGACTCAGCAACGCTACCTGAACTTCGGGAGAGCCCGTATCCGTCTGATGGAGTTTGAACTGCTCAATAACTTCTTTTCGCTGCGGCTGAGCAATCCCCATCTGTCCTCCGTTCATCATCTCTCTTTCTTTGTTTAGTTCATATTTGTCTACCATACTCATTCCGCCTTGTAAAGCAGCGCCGTCCCCGAAAGCGGGTGGCGGCTTTCATCGCAGACGATGGGTCGACAAAGACTTTTTTATCACCGGCGCGCTATGGTAGATTAACCGCGCATGAAGAGGCATCGTCTGTTCGTTCTTATAGTGCTGCTGGCGTCGCTTCTTTGGACCGGCCCCGCCCGGCCGGCGGAGATGATCCGCTGGGTCGATGACCAGGGAGTCGTCCACTTCACCGACAGCCTGAAAAATATTCCGGAAAAATTCCGCTCCAAAGTCACGCGCCTGAAAACCAGCCGGCCGGCGCCCGCTCCGATTCCCGACGACAAGGCTTTGGTAAAGTTCCAGAAGCAGGGCGAGCTGATGGTCGTGCAGGCGCTGCTCAATGAAAAGACCGCGGCGAAGTTCGTCGTCGATACGGGTGCCAGCTATACGACGATCTCGCAAGCCATGGCGAAGCAGCTAGGATTAAATCCGGAGAACGCTTCCACGGTGATTCCGCTCCAGACCGCCAACGGCGTGATCGAGGCGCCGCTGGTCAGCGTCGGCTCGCTGGAGGTCGGAGGTTTCGCGCTCAAAGATCTCACGGTGGTCGTTCACGACGTCTTCCCCGATCCCAACATCGCCGGCTTGCTCGGGCTCAATTTTCTGAGCCAGTTTCACCTCGGCATTGACAGCAAGAACGGGATTCTTTACTTGGAAAAAAAGTAAAGCCCGTGCCAGAATTTTTCTTCAAACTCGCGTGGAGCGTAACACCGACGTATCGCTTCGGCCGGAGAGAGACTCCAGGGCGGGCTAGGGTATCCGGGCTTGTGGCCGGCCCGCTATCGTCTGGACCCCGGAAGATCCATGATGGAGCTGCGGCTGCCGACGAGTTGCTTGATTTCCGCCAGATATCGTCGGATGTCGGTGATCAGGCGCGGGCGGTTGGGAATGAGCGGTAGGAGCGCGTAGTTAAGGTAGTCGCCTTTCAACATATGACATTCCTTGCAGCAGGCGACGGCGTTTTCCGAGACGTCCACGCCTCCTTTGGAAAGAGGGACTAAATAATCCCTGACCTTCGAGTCGTATCTCCCGCCATAAAAGGAGAGGCGGCGGCCGCAGTAACTACAGAGCTTGGCCGCCGCGAACGCCCTAACGCAAAAAGACTTAACTTCTCCCATCTCACCCAATAAAGAAAACTGCCGAGCTCACGTCACGAGCAGCCGCTCACCGCGCCGCAGTTCATGCATTTGTAGCAGGCGCCGCTCCGAATCATGATCGCGCCGCAGTCCGGGCACGGCGGAGCGTCCTGCTGATAGAGGCTGGTGACGCTGCTGATCGTCGCCACCGGAGCGCCGCCGCGCGGCGCCACGGAGGCCAGTTGCACGACTTTTTTGTCGGCGCCGTCTTCCTCTTCCCCGTTTTCCTTGATGACCCCGACCTCCTGCTGCGCGGCGCCGTCGAGAAACTTCGTCGCCAGCCAGCGAAAGATGTAGTCCATGATCGATTTGGCGATCGGAATGTTCGGATTCTTGGTGAAGCCCGACGGCTCGAAGCGCATGTGAGTGAACTTGTCCACCAGCACCCGGAGCGGCACTCCATATTGCAGCGCCAGCGATACCGCGGTGGCAAACGAGTCCATCAGTCCCGAGATCGTCGATCCTTCCTTCGACATCGTGATGAAGATCTCGCCCGGCTGGCCGTCTTCGTACATGCCGGCCGTGATGTAACCTTCATGCCCGGCGATATCGAATTTGTGCGTGATCGATCTTCGCTCGTCGGAGAGCTTGCGTCTGAGCGGACGAGACTCCTTGACCTCGGCCTTGGACGCCTTGCCCTCTTCTTTGTTGGAGGTATTGAGAGGCTGCGTCCGCTTGGAGCCGTCGCGATAGACCGCCACCGCCTTGACGCCTAACTTCCAGCCCTCGATGTAGGCCTGAATAATCTCATCCACGGTCACGTCGCTCGGCATATTGATGGTTTTCGAGATCGCGCCGGAGATGAACGGCTGGACCGCGCCCATCATTCTCAGATGGCCCATGTACTGGATGGAGCGGCTTCCGTTGGCCGGCTTGAAGGCGCAGTCGAAGACCGGCAGGTCGTCATCCTTCATATGCGGCGCGCCTTCGATGGTCTCGTGCTCCTCGATGTATTCCATGATATCCTGAATCTGCTTGACGTCGTAGCCCAGCCGCTTGAGCGCGCGCGGGACCGTGTGGTTGACGATCTTGAGCAGGCCGCCTCCGACCAGCTTCTTGTACTTCACGAGCGCGATGTCGGGCTCGACGCCGGTGGTGTCACAGTCCATCATGAAGGCGATCGTCCCGGTCGGCGCGAGTACCGAAATCTGAGAATTTTTGACTCCGTGCGCCTCGGCCTCTTTGCAGGTCTGGTCCCAGACTTCGCGTGCCGCCGTCAAAAGATCCAACGGCACGTGGGAGGTCGGGATCTTGTACGCGCTCGAGCGGTGCTTGCTCAGAACTCTCAACATCGGCTGCCGGTTCGTCGAATAACCCTCGAACGGCTCCAGGCTTTTGGCCGTGCGGGCGGATTGCAGATAGCCCTCGCCGGACATCAGTGCCGTAATCGCGGCGGCGTAGGCGCGCCCCGCATCGGAGTCGTAAGGAAGACCGAGCGACATAAGCAGCGCGCCGAGATTGGCGTAACCCATCCCGAGCTCGCGGAACTTGTGGGCGTTCACGCCGATCTCCGGTGTCGGATACGAGGCGTTGTCCACGAGAATGTCCTGCGCCAGGATGATAATGTCCACCGTTCGGCGGAAAGACTCGACTTCGAATCCGCCGTCGTCGCGGAGGAACTTGAGCAGGTTGAGCGACGCGAGATTGCAAGCGGAATTGTCCAGGTGCATGTACTCGGAGCACGGATTGGATGCGTTGATGCGGCCCGTGTTCGAGCAGGTGTGCCAGTCGTTGATGGTCGTGTCGAACTGCATTCCGGGATCGCCGCAGAGATATGTCCCTTCGGCGATCATGCGCAGCAGGTCGCGCGCCTTGTAGGTATCGCACACCGCGCCGTCTTTGACGAAGTGCGTGTTCCACTCGCGCGCTTCGAGCACGGCCTGCATGAAATCGTCGGTCACGCGCACCGAGTTGTTGGCGTTTTGGAAAAAGACGCTGCCGTAAGCCGGACCGTCGAGGCTGGAGTCGTAGCCGGCTTCGATGAGGGCCCAGGCTTTCTTCTCTTCCTCTACTTTGCACTTGATGAACTCTTCGATGTCGGGATGGTCGGCGTTGAGAATCACCATCTTCGCCGCCCGCCGGGTCTTTCCGCCGGACTTGATGACGCCCGCCGACGCATCGGCGGCCTTCATGAAGGAAACCGGACCGGAGGCCGTTCCGCCGCCGGCCAACTGCTCCCTGGCGGAGCGGATCCTGGAGAGGTTTACGCCCGAGCCCGAGCCGCCTTTGAAAATGAGTCCTTCTTTGCGGTACCAGTCGAGAATCGACTCCATGGTGTCGTCGACCGAAAGGATAAAGCAGGCGGAGCACTGCGGCTTTTCTTCGATGCCGCAATTGAACCAAACCGGACTGTTAAAACACGCCTTTTGATGGACCAGGATGTGGGTGAGCTCGTCGGCAAAGATTTGCGCGTCCTCTTCGCCGGCAAAATAACCGTCGGCCTTGCCCCACGCCGTCACGGTGTCGACCACACGGCCGATCAACTGCTTCACGCTGTGCTCTCTCTGCGGGCTTCCGAGCGGGCCACGGAAATATTTGGAGACCACGACGTTGGTGGCCATCTGGGACCAGAATTTTGGGATCTCGACGTTGGTTTGCTCGAAGACCACCTTGCCCTTTTCATTGACGATAGTCGCGCTACGAGACTCCCAGTCGATCTCGTCGTAAGGATCGACCCCCGGGCGGGTGAAATAACGCTCCAATGTAAGCCCGGTTTTGCGCTCCGGGTGTGCCTGAGCAACCCTCTCTTCCGCCTGCTGCGGCGCCGCTTTTGCCATTTTCCGAGTCTCCCTTCTTGGGGTGGCCCTTACCAGGTCTTGTGGGCCTCTCTCCCAATCTACCCCTATATGTTGTTGTGTAAAAGCCCTTATGAGACTTTTTAAAAAATTTGTCAAGAAAAAATTTTTGAAACTCGCTTGGTGCCTTGCGGCCGTCCAATCCAGGCCCGCTTCCTCGGCAAGAAAGTCTCAGCGCTTCAGCCTTCCTCCTCCCCTTGGAAGCAGACACGGCGCACATGTCCGGGGGAGGGCCTTCTAGTCCTCGCTCCGCTCGGAATCTCTCCGCCAAAGTACTGTGGCGGACAAATCTCAGATGAAATTTGAGATCTGAAATTTGTCATCCCGAAGGGCCTGGCTCCCGCTGAGGCGTAGGTTCTCCCCCGGACAAATCGTGGTAGAGTCTCGCTCTTACTTTTGATAAATATAGCGGCGGGCTGAAAAGAAAATGGAAAAGCGCGACCCCATCGAGAAGCTCGGAGAAGTCCTGGAGAAGTCGCTCAAGCGGCTGGATCCTTCAGGCAGGCTGGGAGAATACGGCGTATGGCCGATATGGAACGAAGTGGTCGGCGACATGATCGCGCGCAACGCGCAGCCGGAAAAAATCCGCCAGGGGACGCTTTTCGTAAAAGTATCGAGCCCGGTCTGGATGCAGCAGCTCCAGTACCTCAAAGAAACCATCGTGGAGAAAATCAACCGGGAGCTCGGCAAAGAAGTCGTCAAAAATATTTTCTTCGTGATCGGCAAAGTGGAAGCCAAAGCATCCGGCGAAGCAAACGAAAAGCCTGAGCCTCCTGTTTCTTCCGCAGCTCCATCCAAGCTCGACGAAGAGACGCTCGGCTCGATCAAAGATCCGGAAATCCGCCGCGCGCTGAAAAGACTCTTCTCTGCCAGTTCTCGCAATCGCAAAGATTAGGTTAAAAAAGGCTGTCCCGCCAAAATCGCGCTCATCTCAGGTGTGTATTTTCGCTCGTCGGTGTATACGACGAGCGGAGGCATGATCTTGAGCCCGCTGCGGGCTTCCTTGATCCCTTCCGCCATCACGAGTGCCGCCTCGCTACTTTCAAATGAATGAACCAGCCGCACGCGCTTCGGCTCCAACGCTTTCTCGCGCATCGTTTGAATGAGATCCGTCAATCGCGTTGCCGGATAAACCACGGCCATGGCGCCGCCGCGGCGAAGCAAATAGGCGGCTGCGCGGACAAAGTCGCTGAGATTCGCTTTGATCTCATGACGCGCGACGCGCTTTTCGCCGTTGGGATTGATCCTGCCGCTGGCCAACCGGCGATACGGCGGATTGCAGACGGCGATATCGAAGCTTCCCGCGCTAAATATCCCCTCCGGCGCGCGCACGTCGCCCTGGACGATGGAAACGCGGTCGCTCAACCCATTCAGCGCCGCGCTGCGCGCCGCCCTCTCGGCCATTTCCGCCTGAATCTCCAGTCCGGTGATCTTGAGCGACGGCTCGCTCGAGGCGAGAATCAGCGCGACCACGCCGTTTCCCGTCCCCAGATCGATGACCCGATTACCTTTACGAACCACCGCGAAACGCGCCAGCAGCAAGGCGTCGATCGAGAAACGGTATCCCGCCTTGCTCTGAATGACGGAAAGCTTGCCCTCAAAGAGCGTGTCGCGCGTCTCGTCCGTCGAGTCTGATGTCTCCATACTCTTGCAAATCGGCGCGGTTTTTTATATTAGCGTGGGGCTACCTACTCCTCTTCATAACGCACAAATGCTTTTCCTGTTACGTCAAATCGGCGGCTTTACGCTCCGCCACCTTTCCGAAATGGGGAGAATGTTTCTCTTTCTCCTTTCGGCTTTCGCCCTGGCCTTCCGCCCGCCGGCCAAGTTTCGTCTCATCGTCCATCATCTGAAAACGATCGGCGTCGACTCGCTTTCGGTGGTGATTCTCTCGGGCTTTTTTACCGGAATGGTCATGGGTTTCCAAGGGTACTATAGTCTTAGAAAATTCAGCGCCGAAAGCTGGCTCGGCTCGGCCGCGGCCCTCGGCCTCTTGCGCGAGCTCGGCCCGGTGCTGTCGGCGTTTATGGTCACGGGAAGGACCGGCTCGGCGATGGCCGCCGAGCTGGGCACGATGCGGGCCACGGAGCAGATCGACGCGCTCTACTCCATGGCCATCGATCCGGTGAAGTATCTGGTCTCGCCGCGCATCATCGCGAGCTTGATCGCCATGCCTTTGCTGACGGCCATCTTCGACGTTGTCGGAATCTATGGCGCCTATCTCATCGGCGTCGGCTTGCTGGGCGTGAGCTCCGGAAGTTATTTCGCCGGCATGGAAAATGCCGTCGTCTTTCAGGACGTGTACAGCGGGTTCCTGAAATCCGTGAGCTTCGGCCTGATCATCACCTGGGTCTGTTGCTACAAGGGATTTTACGCGCCTCCGAGGGCGACCGGGGTAAGCCAGGCGACGACCGAGTCGGTGGTCCTTTCATTCGTCATGGTTCTTGTGTGGGATTATTTCTTGACCTCGATCATGCTTTAAATCAGGCTCAACCCAATGATACGCGTTACCGATCTACACAAGAGTTTTGGCGGCCAGGAAGTGCTGAAAGGCGTTAACTTGGAATTCGTCTCGGGGAAGATCACGACGATCGTCGGAACCAGCGGCTGCGGCAAGACGGTGCTTCTGAAGCATTTAAACGCCCTTCTGTTGCCCGACAAAGGCGCGGTCTTCGTAGACAGCGTGGACATCACCCGGCTCGGACAGAAAGAGCTCTACGAGATACGCGGCCGCTTCGGCGTGCTCTTCCAGGGCGCCGCGTTGCTCGATTCCATGACGATTTTCGACAACGTCGCCTTTCCTTTGAGGGAAAAAACCAAGATGAGCGAAACCGAGATCCAAAAAAGGGTGGACGAGCGGTTGGAACAGGTCGGACTCGAAGGCATGGGCTACAAATTCCCCGCCGAGCTGAGCGGGGGGATGAAAAAGCGCGCGGGGCTGGCGCGCGCCCTGGTGACCAACCCGGAAATCGTTCTTTTCGACGAGCCCACCACGGGCCTCGATCCGATCCTGGCGACGAGCATCCATCAACTCATCGCCCGAACCCAGCAGGCCTTCGGCTTTACCGGGGTCGTCGTCAGCCATACGATTCCCCAGGTTTTCGATATTTCAGACTACGTCGCGATCCTTGCGAACGGCGTTATCGAGGAAGCCAAGACGGCGAAAGAATTTATTGCTTCCACAAACCCGATCGTGCAGCAATTTATCCGCGGCGAGACGGAAGGTCCGATCCATGTCTTGTAGGAGAGCTCAACCGTGAAGCAGACACGCACAGAGATTCTCGTTGGTATTTTTGTTCTCGTGGGCATTCTCTGCCTCGGCTATCTGGCCATCCGCTTGGGCAAGCTGGAAGTCATGGGCAGCAAGGGTTACGTCGTTTACGCCGACTTTTCGTCCGTGGCGGGTTTGAAGCCGGGCGATCCGGTCGAAATCGCCGGAGTCAAGGTTGGACGCGTCGAAGGGCTCTCTTTAGCCGACGACCGCGCCCGGCTGAGCCTCAGGATCGACGACGGTGTCAAGCTCCCCGAAGATACGATCGCGTCCGTGCGCTCGCGCGGCCTGATCGGCGACAAGTTCATCTTGCTGAGCCCCGGCGCCTCGGACAAGCTGATTGCTGCGGCAGGGAAAATCCGCGAAACCGAATCGCCGCCTGACATTACCGACCTGCTCGGCAAATATATCGGAGGAGATCTAACGTCCAAGGGAGGAGAGAAAAAATGAGGCGGAAACGTGCGTTAACCACGGCGCTGCTCGCGCTTTTGGTTTCCTACCTCACATTGCCATTTACTGCGACCGCCGGCGCCCCGACCGACCAGGTGCGCGCCAGCGTGGATAATATCCTGGCGATCCTCAAGAATCCGGCCCTGAAAGCCGAGTCGAAGAAAAAAGATAGACGCGACCAACTGAGGCGGGCGATCTTCGGCCGTTTCGACTTTACCGAGATGGCCAAGCGATCCCTCGGCGCCCAATGGCGCAAGCTGAGCCCGCAGGAGCAGGATGAATTTATCCGGCTCTTTACCGACCTGCTCGAACGCGCCTACCTCGATCAGATCGAAGCGTACAACGACGAAAAGTTCGTCTACGCAAAGGAGACGGTCGATCAGGACTACGCGGAAGTTCAGAGCCGGATTGTAACCGCCAAGGCGGAATATTCCCTGAATTATCGGCTTCACCTGGCGGGCTCGGAATGGAAAGTTTACGACGTCGTGGTGGAGAACATCAGCCTGGTCAACAACTATCGGGCCCAGTTCAGCCGGATCGTTGCAAACCAATCGTACGAAGAGATCGTGCGCAGGATGAAGGACAAGCAGCTTCAGTCACCGGCGTTGGCCGACAAAAAGTAAGCAGAGCTGTTTTCTTGCGGGTCTCGGCATGCTTGCCGTGCTGCCGGATGTCCCCACGCCCATCGACCAAAACCCTTTCAAGCTGACACGCCTGCCCGAGCCGGCGCCCGGAGATGGTGTCGTCGAGATGGAAATGGCCGCTGAGTCTCTCCGCGGTTTCCCGCGCGCAAAAAAATGGCAGCAAATACATACGACGTTACCGTGATCGGCGCCGGCATCGTGGGCCTCGCCGCCGCCATGAAAATGGCGGAGCGCTTTCCGCGCCTGCGACTGCTGGTGCTGGAAAAAGAATCTGAGATCGCCAGGCACCAAACCGGCCACAACAGCGGCGTGATCCACGGCGGCATTTATTATAAGCCGGGATCTCTGAAAGCCGAGACGTGCGTGACCGGGCGCCGGGCACTGCTGGACTTCTGCGACCGGAACGGCATCGCTTACGACCTTTGCGGCAAAGTCATCGTCGCGACCAATGAAGAGGAAATCCCCGGGCTGGAGGAATTATTCCGACGCGGAGTGGCCAATCAGGTCCCGGGCCTCGAGATGATCGGGCCCGAGCGGCTCGGCGAAATCGAGCCCAACGCCCGCGGCATCCGCGCTGTTTATTCTCCGGCCACGGGCATCATCGACTTCACTCAAGTGGCCGGAGCCTACGCGAGGAGAGTGCGCGATCTGGGCGGAGAGGTCCGCACTTTACGCGAGGTGAAAAATATCTTTCACCGCGGAGGCGAATTGATCGTGCAAACTTCCCAGGAAGAAATTCACACGCGCTATTTGCTCAACTGCGGCGGTCTCTTCTCGGATCGCATCGCCCGCATGACGGCCGAGCCGGGACATTCTGTGGATGTCGGCGTTCAGATCGTCCCCTTTCGCGGCGAGTACTACAAAGTCGCGCCGGAGCGCGGCTCTCTGATCAGAGGTCTCATCTATCCGGTCCCCGATCCGCGCTTTCCTTTCCTGGGCGTCCACTTCACGCGGTCCATTCACGGCTACGTGGAGGCCGGACCCAACGCGGTGTTGGCCTTCGCGCGCGAGGGTTACCGGTGGAGGGATATCAACCTGCGAGATCTCAGAGAGACGCTTTCGTTCAGCGGCTTTCGCTCGGTGGCAAAAAAATACTGGAAGATGGGGCTGGAAGAAAACTATCGTTCTTTGAGCAAACGCGCTTTCACAAAAGCGCTGCAGCGCCTCGTGCCGTCGATCACGATCGACGATCTTAAGCCCGGCGGATCGGGCGTGCGCGCGCAAGCGGTCGCGTCGGACGGCGCGCTGCTCGACGATTTCGTAATCAAGCAGACCGGCAACGCCATCCACGTGCTCAACGCGCCGTCTCCGGGCGCCACGGCTTCGCTGGCGATCGGCGAAAGAATCGTCGCGACCGCGGCTCAAGCGTTTTCCCTACACGATTGATTTCCCGCCATCGTTCAACTAGCTTGAAACGAATTCAGCACGGAGGTGGAGCTGCCATGATTATCGAATACAAAGGCCGCCGGCCAAAGATTTCTCCCAAAGCGTTCATCGCGCCGACCGCCGTTCTCATCGGCGACGTGACCGTCGGCGACGACTCGAGCATCTGGTTCGGCGCGGTCCTAAGATCCGACCAGAACGCTAATCCGATCGTCGTCGGCGCGCGCACCAGCGTTCAAGACAATTGCGTGATTCACCAGGGTGAAGCGCCCACCATTATCGAAGATGACGTGACCGTCGGCCACGGCGCGATCATGGAAGGCTGCGTCATTCGCCGCGGCGCGATCATCGGCATGAATGCGACGATTCTGGAAAACGCAGAGATCGGCGAAGAATCCCTCATCGCTGCGGGGAGCGTCGTCGTCCCGCACACAAAAATCCCGCCCCACGTCCTCGCCGCGGGCAGCCCGGCGCAAGTCAAAAAAGAAATCAGCGGCGAAGCGCTTAACTGGATCAAGATGGGATCGTCCACGTACACAAATCTGTGTCGAAGTTATCTGGGCGGGGACTACAAGATTATAAGTTAACCGATGGGTGCTATGAATGGAGATTCTTCGCTCCGCTCAGAATGACTCGTTGAGAGTTGTGTCATCCTGAACGAAGTGAAGGATCTCTCCTCGAATCGGCTTGCCCGCTGGAAAGCACGCGCAAGAGAGCTGAAACAGGAAGTCCACGCGCTCGCCCTCGCGTGCAAAGACCCGCGCGTACATGGCAAGCGAAGCTGCTCGCAGCCTGCATCGTCGCCTTCAGTCCGATCGATTTGACTGCGATACGGAAAAAGTTGAGTGAATAGTCAGGACAGCCTCGCCCTATAAAACTTTCAATCCCCTTCTCCGCTTCACGGACTTCCCCAACGCGATCAAAAACATGACGCTCTTTCCCGCGGCGTGGGGCGAGAAAAACTCCGTGACGTCGTCGTCGAAGAACGTGAGGCCCGAGGCGCCGAGTCCCTGGGCGTACGCCGCAAGATAAAGTTTCCCGCCCATGATGGCGGCTTCGAGCTGGGCCGCGCGATAGCCCCTGTTGCCGAATCGCTCTAAAACGCGATTGAGATCCGTCAAAAAAAACACATCGACGCTGCAATCGGCCGGGATCTCCTGGCCCAAGCCGAGATTGCCCGCCTCGCGGCGAAAATTGCCTTCTTTCAACAGCTCGAGCGCGCGCTCTTCCCGCCGAAAATAATATGCGCCCGAAGGGAGATCCTCCACCGCATGAACTATGAGATAGAGGTCGTTGAGCGACGGCTCCGCCTGATTAAGAAAATCCGCCGGTATTCCCCGCGTGGCCCGATCGAGCATCGTCGAGAGCTGCGCAAACGTGATCGATTCATGGGAAAACGCGCGGGTGGAGCCGCGCCGCAGGATGACTTCCTCTATCGTATCCTTGGGAATCTCGCTATCGTCCAACGAGCGCAACGGAAAAAGCCGCGCTTCTTTAGCGTCTTCGATCCTATTCCGCCCCGCATCTCGTTGCGCTTCCCTGCGCCACGCCGCAACTTCCTCATCGCTCTCCAGAGAAGAAGCCTCATGCATAGCGCTCATAGCCGGATACTCGATCTCCCTCTTCGACAGTGGCACAGTGTCGAACGTCAGCGGCTCTACGGAGGGAGTGAGCTTGATATCTGAGGGCGCGTCGTTGCCCAAAGCTATCATCGTAAGCGGAGCCTCCCGCTTGCTGTCCAAGCTCAAAAGCCGGTTCACCGTAGCATCGACGAAGCCGACGACTACATTCGCGGGAAGGTTACGTGCGGCCGCGGCGGCCAAGAGATTGGCGAGAATGGTGCCGTTGTCCCAGTAACAGTGGCGATAGGCTCGGGCCTGGTACTTCCAGGCATTCCGCCAGTAGGTCGACGCGCAGACGATCACACACGGAGCATTCGCGATCGACGGCTCTGCCCCGCCGGCACGAACGAGAACGGGGCGGTAATCTCCCTGCCGCAAATTCCTCAGGGCAAAGTCCTGCGGTCCGAAGTGATAAACTCCCGCTGGTAGATCCGGAAGGTCGCCGCAGACTAGATACAGATCGATGTGGTAGAGCGCGCCGGTGCAGGCAGCGGCCCGAAAGAGGACTTCCCCTCCCGGATTACTCTTTCGTCTGGTAATGCCCGCCGACAGAAAAAGTATCTCTCCCAGGATCTGGCTCGTGGGGGCGACCTGTTTACCTGGACGCGCAGCGGCAGCCGAGATGGCCGGAAGCGCAGGCATCCCCGACGGCGATAGCTTTTGGGATAGAGGAATGGCCTCCAGCTCGGAATAAATTTTGAAGGGGATCGGCTGGTTCTCCCAGTCGAGATAGTGGCCGCTTGCGCGGATACTTTGGTAGGAATGCTTGGTCGCGTTATGATAAGTCCATGCGGCATCGAGCTCGCGGTTTTTCATGGCGCTGCTCCTAGGCCCTTTCACTCTTATCACCAGGGGGCTCGCACCACTAGCGACCCTATATGGGATTGCACAAACGCTCTCCGTCATAGAAAATAAGTCCCATGTTTTCACGGAAACAGTCGTTAGTCGTTCTCGCTCTTATTGTCGTTGTCGCACTGAGCCTGGCTCCCTCTCCTGCTTCCGCCGGCCTGGACGAGTACGTCCGGATGCCCGAGCCTGCGTTCGGTTGGAAGCTAAACGAGAAGATCGAGCAGGCCGGTGGCCGCATTTACGATCTCCATTTTGTCTCGCAGACCTGGCAAGGAAATACTTGGGGGCATCAGCTACAAGTCTATCGACCGGCAAACACGGCGCCGAACGCGACCATGCTCGTATGGGTCACCGGCGGTTCGGCGAACCCGATCAATATTTCTTTAGGTCTGGAGCTCGCGCGGAAAATCGGCGCGCCGGTCGCGTTTCTCTATCGCATTCCGAATCAGCCGCTGCTCGAAGGCAACCTACGCGAAGACGATCTGATCGCCGAGACTTTTGTCCGCTATCTGAAGACGAAGGATGAGAACTGGCCGCTGCTTTTTCCGATGGTGAAAAGCGTCGTCAAGGCGATGGACGTCTTGCAGGCGTTCGGCAAACAAGAATGGAATAAACCGGTCGAGAGCTTCATCGTCTCCGGCGCGTCCAAGCGCGGCTGGACGACGTGGCTCACCGCCGCCGTGGATCAGCGCGTGCGGGCGATCGCCCCGATGGTGATCGACACGCTCAACATGCGCGCGCAGATGCCCAGACAACTCGAAGCGTTCGGCGGCGCCTACAGCGCGAGACTCGCGCCTTACACCAGCCGCGGTTTGGTGCCGATACCCGAAACGCCCGAGGGCAACCGCTTGTTGAACATGGTCGATCCATGGGCGTACCGCGAAAAATTAAAGTTGCCCAAGCTGATCATCAACGGCACGAACGATTTTTACTGGGCGACCGACGCGCTCAATCTCTACTGGAACGATCTGCCGGAAAAAAAGTGGGCGCTTTACGTGCCGAACGCCGGCCACGACCTACGGAGACAGGACGGAACCGACTCGAATCCGTCGGCATACGTCATCAACGGACTTGCGGCGTTCGTCCGCCATCAAATCAGCGGCGCATCTATGCCGAGCTTGACGTGGAAACACGATAAGGAGAAAAATAAACACCGCTTGACGATCCAGGCAACGCCCGCGCCTTTAGGCGCGCGGCTGTGGGTCGCACAATCGCCGACTCCGGACTTCCGCATAGCCGAGTGGAAAGAACAGGCTGTGACCGTTTCCAAGGACACGGTGAACGGCGAAGTTGCTTCGCCGGAAGGAGGCTTCCTCGCCTTTTACGGCGAGCTCGATTACGAGATCGAAGGCTTGAAATATCATCTCTCGACCCAGCTCCAGATGACGGGCAAACCCACGGTAAAAACAGAGTAGGAAAATAGCCGGATGCCAAGACTCCTCGTCTGCCAGCACGTCGCGCATGAGATTCTAGGGACTCTGAACCCTTTGCTCAAAAGCGCCGGTTTTCGGATTCGCTACGTGAACTTCGGCCGCCATCCCGACGCCGAGCCGAGCCTCGAAGGCTACAATGGGTTGGTCGTGCTGGGCGGGCCGATGAGCGTCAATCATGTCGAACGACATCCTCACCTGGCCACGGAAATGCATTTGATCGAGCAGGCGATGGGAAAAAACCTGCCGGTTTTGGGAATCTGCCTGGGCGCACAGTTAATCGCCAAAGTTCTCGGAGCCCGGGTGTACCCGAACAAAGAAAAGGAAATCGGTTGGTATGAGGTTTCACCTACGGGGATAGCGAGCAGCGATCCCCTCGTCGCCCACTTTCAGGAGACAGAGAAGATATTCCAGTGGCACGGGGACACGTTCGACATTCCCGGAGGAGCGGTGCATTTGGCGACCTCGGAGCTGTGCAGCAACCAGGCGTTTCGTTATCGCAGCGATGTCTACGGGCTTCAGTTCCACCTCGAAGTCGACGAACCCATGATTCAGCGCTGGCTTGGTGTGGCCGAAAACAGAGCGGAGATTGAGTCTCTCCACCGCAAAATCGATCCCGAAACAATCCGAGCGGAGACGCCCGGTTATATCCAACGCCTTCACCAGCTGAGCGATCAAGTTTTCGGCGAATTCATCAAGCTTTTCGGCTTCGCGAAAACCAGGCGCAGCCTGGGTTCGAGATAAAGCGCTCGGCTACACCTGGCAAGCGGGGCAGTAAAAAACCGAGCGGTTCCCAAGCGGGAGTCTTTTGATGACACTCGGGCAGCTCCGGCATTTCTCTCCTTCGCGATCGTAGACCCGCAAGCGCTTCTGAAACTCGCCGAAGTTATCGTCCGCGTCGCGATAATCGGAAAACGAGGTTCCGCACCAGCGGATCGCATCGCGCAAAACTTTCGGAATCATCGCCGCGATTTGCTCGACCTTGCCTCGCGGCAGCCGGCAGGCCCGGTGGGTGGGTCTGACGCCGACGCGAAAAAGGATTTCATTCGCATAGATGTTGCCGACGCCGGCCACGACCTGCTGGTCGAGCAACAGATCGCGAATGCGCCGGGCCGAGCGCTTGGTGAACGCGTGGAGATACGGCCCGTCGAAATGGGAATCGAAGGGGTCCAATCCGAGGTGCCGCAATTGCGGCAGGTCATGGAGCCGCGCTTCGGCTACGACCACGGACAATCCGAAACGACGCGGATCGTGGTAACGCAACTCACGGCCGTTGTCGAGGGTGGCGACCATATGATCGTGCTTCTGCAGGGGGGTCGCGGCATCGACGTAAATAAGCTTCCCCGACATCCCGAGATGGAAAACCCAAACCGTCTTGTTGGCCAAAAAAATCAGAATGTATTTCGCTCTGCGCCCGACGCGGACGATGGTCTCATCCCGCAACCGGCCCGGCAACGCCGGCTCGACAAGAGACCGCAGCCGCGGTTGCAAAACATCGACGCGAACGATGGTGCGTCCCTGAAGATGGGGCTGGAGCCCGCGGCAGATCGTTTCGACTTCGGGAAGTTCGGGCATAAAAAAGTTATCCGCTTTCAGCGATCATCCGGAGATTTTTAATCGCGCGGGCAAGACCGATGAATTCGTCGATGCCGAGCGTCTCGCCGCGGCGCCGCGGATCGATATTCTGCGGGCGGAGCAGGAGGTCAACTTCTTCCCGCCCAACCTTCAGCCAACCGGCGAGATTATTTTCCAGTGTCTTTCTTCTCTGGCCGAAGGCCGCGCGCACCAGGCCCCGTAAAACCGGAACTTCCTCCGCGGAGACCAGAGGCTCGGGATGGAGCTCTATTTTCAGAACCATCGATCTCACTTTAGGCCGGGGAAAAAACGCCTCGGGTGCGACGGGAACCTTCGCCGTAATCCGTCCATACACCTGGCACCAGACCGAAAGCGCGCCGTAGGACTTCGTTCCCGGCGCGCTCGCCATGCGCTCGGCAACCTCGCGCTGGACCATCAGGACGAAAAAGGAAAAATGCTCGCGCAGCTCGAAGAGGCGAAACAGAACGGGGGTGGAGATGCTATAAGGGAGATTCGCCACGAGCTTGATCTTTCGGTCGGGCAGAATTTTTTCCAGCGGAAGCTCGAGAATATCTCCCTGAATCAACTCCAGCGCGGGATGAGATCCCAACGCGCCGCCGCGCAGCTTCTCGACCAAAAACCGGTCGATTTCGACGGCCCAGACGCGGCGCGCGCGCTCGACCAGACGCCGGGTCAACGAACCGAGACCGGGTCCGATCTCGAGGACTTCATCGTCCGGCGATAAATCAACGAGCCGGAGAATGGAGTCGATCACGCGGTCGTGGACGAGAAAATTCTGGCCGAGGCTTTTCTTCGGGGCGAAGGCGGCGTCTCTGAGCGCGGCGCGGGCTTCCTGGTAAAGCGTTGTCATCGCTCATCGTTTATAGCGTGAGATCGGCGTCGGCGTTGAGACGCAAATCGTCTTTCATGCCTCGTTTCAAGGCGTGATAGCCGGCCAGCGCGATCATCGCGCCGTTGTCCGTGCAGAGAGACGGCGGAGGAAAATGGACCTCCGCGCCCTCGGCGCGCGCCGACTCCACCATCTTTTGGCGCAGCCGGCTGTTGGCCGCGACGCCTCCGGCGAGAACGATGCGCTTGACGTCGAGCTCCGCGGCCGCGCGCAGCGTCGTCGCCACGAGCATGTCCACGACCGCCTCCTGAAAGCTCGCCGCGATATCGGCTTTCTCGGCTTCCCACGCGCTTTTGTCCCGTTCCTTAAGAAAATGCCACACCGCGGTTTTGAGCCCGCTGAAGCTGAAATCGAACGAGCCGTTTTTCAGGCGCGCGCGCGGGAACGAGACCGCCCGCGGGTTGCCGCTCTTGGCCAATTGATCGATCGCTCTGCCGCCCGGATAGCCGAGACCTATCATCTTGGCGACTTTGTCGTAAGCTTCTCCGGCTGCGTCGTCGCGCGTGCCGCCGAGATACCGGTAGTCGCCGAAATCGCGCACCAGGTAAAGCAGCGTGTGCCCGCCGGACGCGAGCAAGGAAAGATACGGAAACGAAACCTCGCGATCGAGAAAAATCGCCAGCAGGTGCGCCTCGAGGTGGTTCACGCCGATGTAGGGAATGCGCCAGCGATACGATATTCCCTTGACGACCGACAAACCGACGAGCAGCGAGCCCACGAGGCCGGGGCCGCGCGTGACCGCGATGCCGTCCAGATCGTTGAGGCTGGCGCCTGCCTGGCTCAACGCGCCGTCGATGATCGGCAAAATATTCCGCACGTGCTGCCGCGAGGCAAGCTCCGGAACCACGCCGCCGTACTGGCTATGGATTTCATCCTGCGAAGAGACCACGTTGGCGGCGACGCGGCGGCCGTCGACGAGCACCGCCGCCGCCGTATCGTCGCACGACGTCTCTACACCCAGCACGAGCATCGAATCTCCATCTCCTCAGCGCAAACCCGGTTGTCCCTCTTCCTGGATGCGGCTCAGGCCGTCGGCCGCCAGACGGTTTCCCGGATTCAATCGCAAGGCCTGCGAATAGTTCATGCCGGCGCGGTCGAGAGAGCCGAGAGCCCGGTAGTTTTCCCCTCTCAAGGTAAACACCTCCGATAACCAATAGGGATCGGCGCCGAACAAAGGCTCCGCGACGTCGAGGAACTTGAGTGATTCCTGCTTGCGGCCCAGGGCCGCGTGAGCGCTGGCCAGAAAGAAAAAACCATAAGGACTCGTGGAATCGACCGCGATCGCTTTTTCAAGTCGAGACAGCGCCTTTGCATGATCGCCGGATTCCAGAAGTCTCCTGCCTTCTTCCGTGAGTCGAATGGACGCCGCGCGTTGGGGCGGAGTCGTTGGAGTGATCTTCGCCAGGAGGGAAGTCTCCTCCGGCAGAGGCGCGGGAGCCCGCGGCGGCGGCGCGAGCGGCGGCGGCGAAGGCGCCTGCGGCGGCAATGTCCGCGCGGATGGCTCCGGCTGAGATCTCGGCGAAGGAGTAACGCGCCTTTCTTTCAGATCTTCTTCATAAATCGGCCCTCGCTCGATCGGCGCTCTCGCCTGCGGCGCGGGCGGAGGGTAGTCTGGCGGAGGATAATAAGGAGGCGGAGGGCGTTGTGCGGGAGAGGCGGCAACAGGAGGCGGCGGCGAAGGCCGCCGATACACGGTCTGGGTTGGACACCCCTGGGCCGCCAACATGACAACCGCCGTTGCAAAACAGCCGGCAACACGATGACGCAGCATCTGTTTTTTGAACCCGCGCCGGTTTCGCTTCACGCTCATAAATTATCTGCCGAAGAGCGGCGCCACCATCTTGGAGATAAAATCGGCCGGCGCCGAGAAGAATCCGGCCAGCGGCGCCGGATGGAGCGGGCAGTACCCGGTCGGCTCCTCCCCTTCGAGAAATGCTTCTTGAATGACCGTCGGGCAGTTCGGTGTCGCGCGGTATCCGCTCAATGGATCGATGTCGATCATCTTGATGCCCGCGGGCGGAACGAAGTCGGTCGCCGGCGTGCCAGCCGTCGCCTTCTTCATAAAATCCGTCCAGATCGGCACCGCCGCTTGCGCGCCCGACAGGCCGAGCTTGGTCCCATTGTCGAAGCCGACCCATACGACCGCGAGCAGGTCCGGGGTGTAGCCCACGAACCAAGCGTCCTTGGTATCATTCGTCGTGCCTGTCTTTCCCGCAGCGGGGCGGGTAAAGCCCAACTGCCGCGCCGAGCGGGCCGTGCCGCGGTCCAGAACCCCCTTCATTATATAGTTCATCATGAAAGCGAGCTGCGGGGTGATTACTTTTTCCACCTGGATGTCTCTCTTCTCCAAGACCCGGTTTTCCTGGTCGATGACCTGTTTCACCGCCAGCGGCTGCGTGCGCACGCCGCCGTTGGCCAAGCTGCCAAAGGCGACCGCAACTTCCAGCGGCGTCACTTCCGCCGAGCCAAGCGCGAGAGAAGGATAAACCGGCAGCGGGCTTTGAATGCCGAGGCGATAGGCGATATCGCGCACGCGCCGGATGCCCACGTCGCGCGCGACCCGCGCCGTCGCGGAGTTGAGCGACCGCTCCAGCGCCGTCCGTAAAGTCACGGTCCCGAAATACTCGTCTTTGTAGTTGGCCGGCTGCCACTCCTGTCCTTCGTAACTCCAGGTGAACGAGGAATCTTCTACCATGCTCACCGGCGTAAATCTTTTGCCGTTGTCCGCGCCGTACATGAGCGCGGCAAGATAGACGAACGGCTTGAAGACCGATCCGGGCTGGCGTCTGGCCTGGAAGATGCGGTTGAATTGAGATTTTTGATAATCCCGGCCGCCGACCATCGCCTTGATCTCTCCGGTCTGCGGCTTGAGGACGATGATCGCGCCTTCGAGATGATCGTCTTCTCCGCGCTTGCGGAGATACGAGTAGGTCTCCTCCAGGTGTTTCAGGCCGTCGGCCAGAGATTTTTCCGCCATCTTCTGCATTTTAAGATCGAGGCTGGTGAAAATGCGCAAGCCTTCGTCAGTGAGCACCTCTGGCGCATAGCTCTCCGCCAGTTCGCGCTGCTTCAAAAAGTCCACGAAATAGGGGGCGTCGTTGATCACTTTGATGAGATCGCGCCGGGGAATCACTTCCTTGAGCGCCGCGTCGTACTGGCGCCGGCTGATCAGCTTGTCTTCCAACATCTTGCCCAGCACGACATTTCTTCGCTGCCGCGCCACATCGACGCTGCGATACGGAGAATACCGGTTGGGCGCCCGGATCAGGCCCGCCATGAGGGCGGTTTCCCCGACCGTCAACTGGGCAAGGTCTTTGGTAAAATAGAATTGCGCCGCCTCGGAAACGCCGAAGACTCCCTGGGACCCTTTCTGCCCGAGGTAAATCTGGTTGAGATAGTTCTCGAGAATTTCCTCCTTGGAATACTTTCTCTCGACGATGAGCGCCATGATGGCCTCTTTGATCTTGCGGCGCAGGCTGCGCTCGTCGCTCAGGAAAAAATTCTTCATCAACTGCTGCGTCAAGGTGCTGCCGCCCTGGACGACGCCGCCGCTCTTCAGGTTGGCCCAGGAGGCGCGCAGGATCCCGATGGGATCGATTCCCCGGTGGCGGTAAAATCTCTCGTCCTCGATCGATAGGATCGCGCGCACCAGCAGAGGCGGGACTTCAGCCAGATTCACCAGCCTCCGTTCCTCCCAAATGCGGCCGTAGAGTCCGGCTACCAGCTCGGGCTCCAATTCCAAGGAAAACAGCTCCTGTCTATTTTGAAGATTTTCCATTCTCGTGACCGCGGCGCCCTGAAATCCGATGCGGATCGGAAATCCTTTGAAGCTCTCCAGCGGATAGGCGAAATCGTGCAGGTAGATTTCCGCGGCGCCGTCCTTGCCGAACCGGTATTCGCCTTTGGCGCCGGGTGCGTTGCGTGTTTCCCTGTAGCTCAGCCGGCGCAACTTCTCCGTAAAATCCTCTTTCCGGAGATTCATTCCGGCGTAGAGCAAATAGGAGTCCGAGTAGATTTTGGACGGGAGCGGCCACTTGCGGCCTTCGAACTTTGCCGTGACAACGCCTTCAAGGCGCTTCACATACCAGGCGCCGAAAACCGCGACGACGGCGACAAAGACGAGAGAAGAGAGAACGATGGTTTTGCGGGACGGAATGCGGGACTTTTTCAAAACATGAACCCCGACGTCGAAATTAGCATTGAGTGTGTGTGAAAAAATCGCCGATCGCCCTTCGACGGGCTCAGGACGAACGGCTAAGCGCTTGAACTTCCATCTATGTCATCCCGATCGTGGTGAGCTTGTCGAACCATGAACGAATTTTTCACACACTCTGAGTGTAACGCCTTTCAAAAACAATAAAAAGAGGGCCGAGTAAACCTACTCGACCCTCTTCGTAAGCGCGCGACATCTGCAGAGCTACCGCGACGGTTTGAGCGCTAAAAACAGCGTGCTTTCTCCGCGCCGCACTAAGAAAAGAACTCCCTTGCCTTTTTTCACCTCGCCCACGGCCTTGCGGAAGTCGGCGACCTTGCGGACCGGCTTGCGGTCCACTTCCATGATAATATCCCCGCGGCGCAGTCCCGCGTCGTCCGCCGGGCTTCCGGGCTCCAACGCGGTGATGACGACGCCGTCGGCGCGCTCCAGGCCAAGACTCTCCGCGATCTGCGGCGTCACCTGCTGAACCGTCAAGCCGAGCTCGCCTTTTTCCCCGGCTGAGGCGACCACTTCCTCCTCTTTCATCTCGCCGACCGGGATCGTGAGCGTGAGATCTTTTTTATCCCGCACGACTTTCACGCGGACTTTCTTATCCACGGCGGTGCGCGCCACGACGATCGGGAGCTCATTGGAATCTCTGATTTCTTTCCCGTCGAACTCCGTGATGACATCGCCGACCTTGATTCCCGCGGCCTCGGCGGGCCCGCCTTTGGTCACGTCGGCCACCAGCGCGCCCTTGGGTTTATCCATTCCAAGAGATTCGGCGATCTCCGGCGTGACTTTCTGGATGAGCACGCCGAGATAACCGCGCGTCACCTTCCCCTTGCCCTTGAGCTGCGGCAGCAGTTCCTTGACGAGATTGATGGGAATCGCAAAACCGATCCCGATGTTTCCGCCCGACCGGCTGTAAATCGCCGAGTTGATCCCGACGACTTCGCCGCGGAGATTGATCAGCGGGCCGCCGGAATTTCCAGGATTGATGGAGGCGTCGGTCTGGATGAAATTGTCGTAGGGCCCGCCGATGTGCCGTCCCTTCGCGCTCACGATGCCGGAGGTCACGGTGTTGTCCAGGCCGAACGGGTTGCCGATCGCCATCACCCATTCGCCGACCTCCAGCCGGTCCGAATCTCCCAGCGGAGCGACGGGAAAGTTATCCTTCGCGTTGATTTTGATCACGGCGACGTCGGTCTTCGCGTCCTTGCCGATGACCTTCGCTTCGAATTCCCGTTCATCCGCGAGCTTCACGACGATTTTTTGGGCGTTCTCCACCACGTGGTTGTTGGTCAGGATAGAGCCGTCGTGGTCGATGATGAAGCCCGAGCCGAGACTCTTCTGCCGAAAAGGGCCGCGCGGACCCGAACCGCCGAAAAATCGCCGCCAAAAATCGCCGAACGGGTCTTGTTCTTCGCCGCCGCCGAATGGACTCTCAAATCCCTGGCTACCGCCTCCTTGACTCACCTGAGTGGTAGAGACATTGACGACGATCGGACTGAGTTGCTTGGCCAGATTGACGAAGTCGGGCAAGCCCTGCGGCGTGACGATCGGCCGGGATATCTCGGGAACCGCAGTGCCTCCCCATAGATTGACCAGCCGCGTGCCCGCGAACCAATCCAGACCTCCGCTCACTCCCAATCCGGCCAACAGCGAGACCGCCGCCACGATAAGCAGAACTTTGACTTCTACTTGTCGGTTCCAGATTTTCTTCTCTTCCATCAGAAGCTCCTATCTCTTCTTCACCGCTTCCACGTAGCGCATCCGGAGGTCGTAGAGAACGTCTTCCATGAGCTGCTGTTCTCCGGGATCGAGATTGCCGCGGGTTTTTTCCCCGAGCATGCCGATGATGTCGATCATCTGCTTCGCCACCGGAAAATCGCTCGCGACTTTTCCCGTTATCGGGTCCGGGATCTCGCCGAGATGCATCAAAGCCTGCGTGCTGAGACTGATGACAAACGTCGAAAAATTCAGCTCGGCGAGGTCGTCGCTGGATTCGTTTTGGGCTTCGCCGCGCTTTTCCCCTGCCGTCCGTGGCTCCTCGGCCTCCGGTCGCGCTTCGGCCGCCGGCGCCGCCTCGCGCGCCTCGCCGGTCTCAGAGAACCTGCGCCGGTCCGCTACCTTAAAACCTTTGCCTTCGCCTTTTTCTCCCTCTTCAGCCATAAAACCTCCCGCGTATCGACTTTGGGAAAAAAAGAATCTGCCGAAACGTTGCCACGAGCGTGGGCGGCGGCACTATCGACCTCACCGGTTCCTAATGAGCCATGGCGCGGAGCCGCGCGATCCTTTCCTCGATCGGTGGGTGGGTGCTGAAGAGGCTGAGTAACGAACCGCCCGAAAGAGGATTCACGATAAACATGTGGGCAGTCTCGGGCCGCGCTTCCATCGGAACCATTTCGTTGGCGCGCGCCAGCTTCGCCAGGGCCGACGCCAAGCCGAGAGGATTCCCCACGGTCTTCGCGCCGGTGGAATCGGCGAGAAATTCTCTCGAGCGGGAGATGGCCATTTGAATGATCATGGCCGCTATGGGGGCCAGAACCGACATCAAAATCAGCCCCACGATTCCGCCGCCGCCTTCATCGTCCCGATCCCTTCCTACGCCGCCGAAAAACGCCGCCCATCGGGCCATGTGCGCGAGCATCATGATGACGCCGGCCAGCGCGGCGGCGATGCTGCCGATCAGAATGTCGCGGTTTCTCACGTGCGAGAGCTCATGAGCGAGCACGCCCTCCAGCTCCTCGCGATTCATGATCTTCAAAATGCCTTCCGTGACCGCGACCACCGCGTGCTCGGGATTTCTTCCCGTTGCAAAGGCGTTGGGAGACTCGGAGGGAATGATATACAAACGAGGCATCGGAAGCTGGGCGCGGATAGCGATATCGTGCACGATCTGGTAGAGTTCGGGCGCTTCGGCTTCCTTCACCTCGCGCGCCCGATACATCGCGAGGACGATCTTATCCGAAAACCAGTAGCTGCCGAAATTCAGTAGCAAGGAGAAAGCAAAGGCGATCATCATTCCCTGCGAGCCGCCGAAGAGCTGCCCGATCCATAGAACGATTCCGGTCATCAGGCCTAAGAGCAGCGCTGTTTTTAAGGAGTTCGACATCTTTTTTAACTCTCGGCGATCGGAACGATTTTCGCCGCAGCAACACAGCAATCGCAAATGAACTTTAATGCCTGCCTACCCCCTTGTCAAGGAGCGTGCCGCGCGGCGGCATTTCCGCGTCTCGGCGCAGAATATGCCCTAGAATATCGATCGCCGCTTCGGGCGTTATCGTCGTCAGACACTCGCGGTGCGGGCAACTTTTCATCGTCTCGCGCTCGCAGGGAGCGCACACGACGTTTGGACTCACGACCGTGACTCGCCGGCCGCGCGGCGCCCATGCTCCCGGATCGGTCGGACCGAAAAGCGCAACGGTCTCGACTCCAACCGACGCCGCCAAATGGGTCAACCCGCTGTCGTTGCCGAGAAAGACATCGCACAAAGACAGCAGCGCGGCGACATTTTTGAGCTCCATGCCGTGGGCGACGGTCGCCCCACTCCAATCACGGTTCTCCTCGAACCGCTCTTCTTCGGCCGGGCCGAAGATCACAAAACTCATGCCGCCTTTGCCCTGCCACCATCGTTCGACTTGGCGGAAATATTGCGCGGGCCAATTTTTCTCTCGCGCGCCGCTGCCCGGAGCGAGCGCGAGAATTGTTTCGCGTTCAAGGCCGCGCTCGCCGAGCCAATTCCGGGCCCAGAAAAGCGCGTCGCGCCGCAATGGAATAGTTGGATATGTTTCAACCCCCAGCTTTCCTCCGACGCAATCGAGATAATAGCTCGAAATATGCACGGCAGAATCGAGCGGCCGGAAAGGAAACAGCTTCGCCCTGCCGCCGGCGAGCAGGGCGAGATTACTCACGAAGCTTCGATCGCCGCTTCCCGTCCAGGAATAAATCGAGAGGTAAGGAGCGAAGAACCGTCTGAGCGCTTCGTCGCGCCCGGCGTGGGCGACAAAAAGCCTACCGATCTCGCGGCGTTCGATCGAGCTCGCGTGAATCGCCGGCGCTACAAGATCCGCATATTCCGTACGGGCGAGAAGGTCCACGCTGCGATTCCGCGCCAGAAGCTCCAGCGCCGGAAGAAAACAGATGAAGTCTCCCAGAGCTCCCGGAAAAAGAACCAGAATTTTCTCACGAGAGTCTCCGCGACCGGTATTCAATTGACTTTCCACGGGTCAGAATATAGCATACACAAACGTTCAGTCGAAACTTCTCCGAGAGGAAACAAGAGCACACGTTGTGGCAAGCTTAAACGGCGCCCGCTCGATTCTCGACCTTATCGGCTCCACCCCGGTTGTCAAACTAAGAAATATTTCCGGCAAAGACGACGCCGAGATTTGGGCCAAGCTCGAGTCGTTCAATCCCGGCGGCTCGGTCAAAGACCGGATCTGCCTCAGCATGATCGAAGCGGCGGAGCGCGAACAGAAGCTCAAGCCCGGCGCCACGATCGTCGAGCCGACGAGCGGCAACACCGGCATCGGGCTCGCGCTGGTCGCCGCGGTCAAAGGTTACCGGCTGATCCTCACGATGCCCGACACGATGAGCGAAGAGAGACGCAGCCTCTTGGCGGCTTACGGCGCGAGAATCATTTTGACGCCGGACACCAAAGGGATGGGCGGCGCGATCCGCAAAGCCGAGGAGCTGCTCCTCGAGCACCCGGACTATTTTATGCCGCAGCAATTCAACAACCCGGCGAACCCCGAAGCCCATCGGCGCACGACCGCGGTCGAGCTGCTCGAACAATTCAAACAGATCGACGCGTTTGTCTCGGGAGTCGGCACCGGCGGAACCATCACGGGAGTCGGCGAGGTGCTCAAAGATAAAAGGAAGGGCGTTAAGATTTATGCGGTCGAACCGGCCGCGTCTCCCGTCATTTCGGGAGGAGAGCCGGGATATCATAAAATCCAGGGAATCGGCGCCGGCTTTGTTCCGGCCGTCTTGAACCGCCAGGTCATCGACGAAATCATCGCGGTCAGCGACGAAGACGCGATTTCATTCACGCGCAAGCTCGCGCAGCAGGAAGGCATCCTCGTGGGAATTTCTTCCGGCGCCGCTTGCGCCGCCGCGCTAAAAGTAGCAAAGACGCTGGGGAAAGGACGCGTCGTGGTCACCGTGTTCGCCGACAAAGGCGAGCACTACCTGAGCACGGACATCTTCAGCGAGCGCCCATGGACGCCAAGCTCGAAGGATTGAAAGAAATTTTGCGCGGGGTGGACGGGCTCCTCGTGGCCTTCTCCGGCGGCGTCGATTCGACTTTTCTTCTCAAGGTGGCTCACACGGTGCTGGGAGATCGCGCGGTCGGCATCACCGCGTCGTCTCCGACGGCGCCTCCGGGAGAGATGGAAGCCGCGCGCGAGCTCGCGGGTCTCATCGGCTGTCGCCACATCGTCGTCGATTCGCACGAGTTGGATAACCCGTCTTTTTCTCAGAACCCCGCCAACCGCTGTTACTTCTGCAAAGATGAGATCTATCGGATTTGCCGGCGGCAAGCGGATCAGTTAGGAATCGCCACGGTCGTGGATGGAACGAATCTTGACGACCTCAAAGATCATCGTCCCGGACTCAAAGCGGCTAAAGAATGGCGCATCGGCCATCCTTTGGTCGAAGCGGGCATGACCAAAGAAGAGATTCGCCGATCAAGCCGCGATCTCGGACTGCCGTCGTGGAACAAACCGGCCATCGCCTGTCTCTCCTCCCGTTTTCCCTACGGCACCGAGATCAACGTGGAGCGGCTCGGGAAAATTGGCGCCTGCGAGCAAGCGCTCAAGGATCTCCGCTTCCGGGAGTTTCGCGTGCGCTATCACGGCGAGCTCGTGCGGATCGAAGTCGCGGCCGAAGAGATCTACCGGCTCTTCGAGAGAGAGATCCGGGAGCAGATCGTCCAACGATTCAAGGAAATCGGCTTTACCTTTGTGAGCCTCGATCTTGAAGGCTACCGGACCGGCAGCATGAACGAGTCCCTGGCTAAGAAGACCGCTTAGACGATCCGCCCTGCGCGAATCATCGCTTCAGCAAACAAGAGATCTTCCGGCGTCGTAATCTTCAAGTTGCTTCGCTCGCCTTCGAGCACGGCGACGGTTTTTCCCAGACGCTCCACCAGCATCGCGTCGTCGGTCGCATCGATTCCTTCCTGCTCGGCGCGCAGGTGCGCTTCGAGCTCGAGTGTCGCTCGAGGCTCGAGTGTCAGACTTGCCTTAATTGCTTAACTCCCTGGCACCGGGGTCGAGCGTGTGGCGGGCTTCGGGGCTAGATTTCAATGCCTTGACTGCCTCCCCGGCGATTCTTTCTAATTACGCTCTCTCCCTGTATGGAGAGCGCGTGTGAACAACTTATTGGTGGAGCCCCACCGACAAAGTCGGTGGCACCTGCTCCATCTTCAGCGGAACCCGCCGAAGCACATCCGCCTTCGCTAAAGCTTCGGCGGATACCCTTTTCGCATTCATCCCCCGACTGGAGTCGGGGGCGTTCTGCGAAGGCGGGTAAAATCTCTTTGGTGGCCGATGGTGAAAATCCTGATGTCTTGCTTTGTCCGATCGACTTCACACGGAAGAGTAAGCGCGTCAGTCTTCACCTATCGCCTTCATGCATTCCTGGCCCTAGGCGACATTCTTGTAGTCAAAGCGAACCAACAGCTTCGCTTTGAGCGCGCTGGCGATTCGCTCAAGAAGATCGA
>CAYOJC010000060.1:0-28055 GCA_964404195.1 uncultured Syntrophobacteraceae bacterium | reverse complement strand
CTCGGTTGGCTAAGAAGCCGAAGTGACGGACGCGCATGAAGCCATCGGGCAAGACATGGAGCAAGAAGCGGCGGATAAATTCGTGGGCATCGAGGGGCATCGATTTCAAGCGATCTTTGTCTCTTCGATCCCGGTAGCTGAAGGTGACCTGGCCGTTTTCGACGGCGAGGATACGGTTATTGGACAGAGCCACGCGGTGAGTGTAGCGGCCGAGGTAATCAAGCACGGTCTGGGGAGAGCCGAAAGGCTTCTTGGCATAGACCACCCAGTTTTTTTTGCGCAGCGCTTTGAGTTCTTGGCTTGCGGGCGGGATTTTTCCTTGGTCGAAGGTGGACTTTAGCAGGGCGAGGAATTTTCCTCTAAAGACAAGGCTCAAGGCTTTAACCGGGAAGAGGTAGTCTTTGCGGCACCCAATCCAGTGGCTCTGATCGAAAGCGAGAGCGCCGGCTGGGATGAGACAATGGAGATGGAAGTGGTCTTTGAGGGTTTGATCCCAGGTGTGCAAGACGGCGATGATGCCCACGGTTCCACCAAGGCGGGTGCGGCCAAACTCAAGGAGCGTTTCGCTGACGGCTTTAAAGAGGAGAGTTAACAGAATCTTTTTATTGGCCAGGATCAAGCCGTTAAGCTCATGGGGCAGGGTGAAGACCAGATGGAAATATCCCACCGGCAAAAGCTCAGAGGTTTGCCTCTCTAGCCACTTGGCCTTGGCCAGCGACTGGCATTTCGGGCAGTGGCGGTTACGGCAGGAGTTATAGGTCGGGTGCTCAAAACCGCAAGTGTCGCACTTCTTTAGATGCCCTCCCAGCTCTTGGGTGCGGCAGACCTCAACGGCCCGCATCACCTTTTTGTGGGAGGCCGGCAAACGATGCGCACGGCGGTAGCTCTCCCCGTGGCTACGAAAGATATCGGCCAGCTCGGGGCGCGCCTTTTTTTCTCCTGCCGCCCGCGCATGAGCGAGAGGCAGCAAAGATCAAGGCGCCTTTCAGTCAGGGAATCTCAACAGGTCCAGAGGACTCCCCGTGGAGACAAGCTTGGGCTGTCGAATCTGCAAGTAACGCTGGGTACTCTGAAGCGAGTTATGACCCAACAGCGTCTTAATGGTCACCAGGTCCACCCCGGCTTCTAAAAGGTGGGTGGCAAAACAATGGCGCAAGGTGTGGATGCCTTTACCTTTGTGGATTTGAGCTTTCTGTTTGGCCCAGTTGTAAATCCTCTGGGCGTAGTCGATCGAAATCGAACCGCCCTTTCGGTTGGGGAAAAGCCAGATTGGGGAGCGATGCTCTTTCCAATAGGAGCGAAGCTCTGAGAGCAGCCGCTCTGACAGAATCGTGTAGCGGTCTTTTTTCCCCTTGCCCTGCTCCACCTTAACCATCATCCGTTCACTGTCGATGTCGCTCACTTTGAGCCTGACCAGCTCGCTCACCCGAAGCCCCGTGGCATAGGCCGTCATCAAAAGACAGCGGTCTCGAAGCTTATCGTTGGCACAAAGCAAGCGCTCCACTTCCTTCTGGCTTAACACTTCCGGCAACCGCCAGCTCCCTTTTCGCGGTGGCAAAAAGAGCTTCTGTTCGTCCCAGTCCAGAATCTGATGGTAGAAGAACTTCATCCCCGAGATCGCCACGTTGCGTGAACTCGGTGAGAGACCCCGCTCCTTGAGGTGCAACAGATAAGTGCGGATCTGCTCTTGAGTGAGCTGATCCGGCGACTGACGGTAGTGCTTTACCAGCCCCACCATCGCTGAAACGTAGGACTGCTCGGTCCTCGGCGAGAAGTTTCTCAGCCTCATCTCCTCGATCATCTTGGTCCGTAGTGCTCCCATAACAAACCCTCCTTGGATTTAAATTTGGGAGCTACGCTAATTCAAAAAATGAAAATCAGCCAGGAGGGTGAATGAAAAAGAAAAGGCGAGTGAATGGCACTAAACTCACATAGTCCGTGCCACCGCGAAGCGGTTTAGTTCAAATGAATCTAAAAAGCGGCAACGAAGTATACTGTCCCCGGAAATCCCCTGCGGTTGGAAACTTTAACCATGGCGCCAGCGAGCGCTGGCCGAGATAGGCGGCGTGTTGTTAGGGAGATAGGCCGCCAAACCCGGCGGTGTTTGTCGGCCAGCAGGTTGTTGACAAGTTGGGGTAGCTGGTGGATATTGCAACCGATTCGGATTTGATTGGTGGAGCCGTTTTAGGAGATAGGCCGACCGGCATTTGTCGCCTGCTAAAGCGGGTCACTTAATAGTTGACCGCAAAGAGAGAATACGCATGAGAACACGTAGCTGGGTAATGCTTTTCTCCCTTGCCGCGCTCACCGTATTTCTGCTGTGGGTCGCATTTCAAATTTGGTTGCCGTATCTCATGACAGTTTTAGATCGGAAAGGAGAACTTGCTGGGGCAGGTACATTTGGAGACTCGTACGGAGCGTTGAACGCACTCTTCTCCGGCTTAGCATTTGCAGGAATAGTCGTTTCCATATTCCTACAATCTCGAGAACTTGCAGAAACGAGACAGGAACTTGAAGGCCAAAAGAAAGCGCTTGAGAATGCGAACGTTCACCAAGTTCTCGTTTATATTCTCGGCGAGTACCGCTCGCTTGAGATGCTAGCCGCTGTCCGAGGCTTGTGGCAATTCTTTAGAGAAAACCAAGCTGATCTACGAAACTCCTATACATCCAGACTAAACACTGAAAGTGCGTACGTTTCAAGCCTACCGCTCGGCCAGCAGCTCGAGGCAGAACGCATGACGCTTCATTTCAAGCGAAGGCTGGTCAGCCAGTTCTACCAACATCTTGCGGGTCTCTACGCTCTCGGGATTATTAAAGGTGAAATTCTTTACACGTACTGGGGCGAGAGTGATCTAGAGATTATCCCGCGTGTCTTGATTCCTATAGAAACGGCAATCATGCAGCAGCTTGGAGTCTCCACCGACAAACCATCTGCCACTCTTGCCCAGTTGCAGAAACTCTACGATGACTCTCGTCGTACCGCTAATGCGGCCTAACAACCCGCTGCAGGCTACGCGCCATCAGCGGCCGTCATGTTTTCAACCATCACGCTTGGCGCGCGCCTGAGCGCGAACGTTGAGCCTGTAGAAAAAGGTCGGTGAAAAACCTATCGTAAAAAACGACCTCCGTATTTGGCTTTAAAGCGACGATCTCGGGTCGAGGAATGGTTTTGCTACCCCCAATTTGGGCATTTTTCCAGGAGTTGGGACTTTTTCTACAGGCTCGTTAGACGACTTCGGTAGCTCCCGATGGCCAAGAAACTTATCTTCGTTAGCTGTGGGCAACTTACAGAAGATGAAAGAACTCTTGGGATTCTCATTAAGGCGATCATTGATGCAACAGCAGGCTTCGAGGCGTATTTCGCGCAGGCTGTTCAGGACTTTGAGACCCTCGGACGGCATGTGTTGGACGCTGTTCGACGCTGCGCGGGAGCGGTCGTTGTTCTCCACGATCGTGGAGTCGTCGTTGCAGTGGATGGAAAGGAGTGGGGCCACCGCTCTTCTGTGTGGGTCAACCAGGAACTCGCAATTTTGGCATACCGGCAATTCTTCGAGTCGCAGAAGATTCCGCTTCTTGCTTTTATCGACCCCAAAGTGAAGCTTGAGGGAGCGATGACCTCGCTCATTGTGAACCCTCGTCCGCTCGGTACAGCTCCAGAAGTCGCGACAGCCGTGAAGGCTTGGCTATCCTCCGGCGAATTTACCGCCGGCTCTGATGAAGTCTTTGCGAGGAAATGGAATCAACTCACAGACGAGGGGCGTAAGGTTTTGGCGGGCCTTCTCGAAGAAGGCGGGTATAGCGTGAAAGAGACGGCCGTGCGCCACGCAGTGATGCGACGATTTAACATGCAGTCCAATCCTGCGACCGAAGCGGTACGTAAAGCGTCACTCGAGTTCATCAACACCGATCTCGTGAAGCTCATCCATAACGTTCACTCGGGAGATGAGCTGTCTGTGCATCCTACGTGGGAGTTTCACTTGCGCCGACAAATCGCAGAGTGGTTAGCGGCTGGAGGGTAGGAAGTGAGGTCGTCTAACATCCGGCTTGAGACAGATCTTCGGACCCGCTCGCGAGGTTCGCGGGCCTCGGCTTGTTCAGCCTTTGCGTTGGGTATAAGGGCGCTGCGCCGTGCATTCACTGAATTTTTCAACAAACGGTTTCGCCGATACTTGAGGGTGATAACTATGAACAAAGCGGCATTTTTGTTTCTCGTGGCGACGTCGACTATTTGTGGTTGTGCCACTGTCCGGCAAGCTGACTTGGATGCTTGGGTTGGGCAACCTGTACTAGCACTTGAGACCCATCCAATCTTCTTGACTGTGCCAGTTGTCAAGACACAAGCATCGGATGGCACGGAGATTTGGAACTACGTAAATGGCGCCAATTTGGGTCAATGTTCAGGTGGCGGTAGCATTTACAGTGGAACGGTGGATTACGCAACGTATAGCAAATTTTCAAGCTGTGTTCAGCGATTCGCAGCATGCAACAACATCTTTTTTATTAAAGATGGAAGGGTGGTGAAATACACACCAATTGGAACCGGTGGGGCACGTTGCTACACCACAGAACAGCTACAACCTGGATTCAGTGGGGCAACGAATATCCGTTGAATCGAGTGAGCGGAGTGGCTTCATTTCCAGCAATGCCCAACCCATCATTCCACCTGACCTGTCGCGGCAAGCCGCGCCAGTCAGGTGAATTCAAGCGTTCGGCAAAGACCGCTCCGCAGAGTATCACCAGTGATGACTGAAGGCCGTCGGAAAAGGCAGGCGTCGTTGGAGGCTGAGTATGGCAGCCTTTACACGGAGGTGTCTCGAGTCATGCGGGAGGCGGATCCGATTCGACTGATCGCAATCGGGGCGCCCGAAGATGAATATGATGTGGAAATCCGTACGATTTTGCCGCGACTCCGCGAGGCAAAGTCGTCTGACGATGTCCAGCGGATCGTGCACGAAGAGTTCGTTCACTGGTTCACCGCTGAAATAGCTGGGTCTGCGGCGGATTACGCCGATGTGTCTCAAAAGATCTGGGAAGCGCGGAACAAATTCCCGGTCAGCATCTAGTGCCCGTCTCTCCGTTTGATGAAGAAATAGGTACTCCCTCTTTTCGTCATTCTCGCGGACGTAGTAGGGGCGGGTTTTAAACCCGCCCCTACATAATTTCCTGGATTCCGGCTCGCGCTAGCTATCGCCAACTTGGCCGGAATGACGGCTCTATTTTGAGTCTTTTCTTTTGTTAAAATCGAGGTACTATAGGGCTTGGCGTAACGGTACATTGATATGGGCCTGACAGTTTTAGAAGTTGAAATAGGAAATCCAGCCAACCCGCAGGTTACGGAAAAGCTCGAGTTTCTGATCGACTCAGGAGCCATCTATTCCGTCTTCCCGACGCCCATTCTTGAAAAACTCGGAATCAAACCGCTCGCTGAGCAGACATTTCGCCTGGCCGACGGGAGCAAGGTCGTGCGTAAAAAGGGAGCGGCTGTTTTCAAATATGTAGACCGGATAGGCGGGGCAGATGTCATCTTCGGGGAAGAAAGCGATAGTGTTCTTGTCGGCACCTTGACCCTGACAGCTTTGGGATTGTTCCTCGATCCGCTAACGCGAGAGCTAAAGCCGTTGCCGATGATTCTTGCCGGCCAACCGAGGATGCAGGCCATTAGTTCTGCGACTTCCTTTCCGCCTGTTTGACAAAAGAGCCTCAATCCCGGCTTTTTGTGAGTCTGCTCTTCAAACAGTCCCATTCTGAACTCGTCGATGGAATTGAGATCAAAGGTAGTCCTGCATTTCTTGTCTGCACGAGAGAAGCATTGGCGCTGCTGAGGCGGACTCCGTTTTTTAACGTCATCCCGCGTTACATCGCCGTCGTCCAGCAAGAAAAGCGAAGTGGCATGAAGGCTGCCGCTGAAAAACCGACGTTTGTCGTCGGCAAGCGGACGTGGAAACACTCCGCTCTGTGGTACGCCAGCGCGATCGCGCACGACTGTTATCACTCCAAACTTTACCAGGAAGCGCGGGCAACCACGGACGGGAAGCCGCCGGCCGATTCCTGGACCGGACCCGACGCGGAAAAGAAATGTCTCAAGTTTCAGATCGAGGTGGTGGAGTCGATGGGCGCCGACGAAGACACGATCGCCTATCTCAAGCAGGTGGAAAAAAATCCGACCTATCAGGGCCACAACCGCGGCTTAAGCGCCTGGTGGGATTATTGGCGACGGCGCTGGTAGGATAAGAACGATTTTGGTGTAGAATGGCTGCTATGACCAACGGCGACCGGAGCTATTTCGATCCTCTCGTCCTCGCGCGGCTCTCGAATCTTTATCTCAGGGCGCGCTGGGTCGTGGAGGGCATCATGTCCGGCATCCACCGCAGCCGGTCGAAGGGCTTCAGCGTCGAATTCGAGTCGCACCGCGAATACTCCCCCGGCGACGAGCTGCGCCGCATCGACTGGAAGGCGCTCGGCAAATTCGACCGTTACTTCATCAAGGAGACCGAGGACGAGACCAATCTGCGGGCGACGCTCGTTCTCGACGCCAGCGCGTCGATGGATTACGGCTCGAACGGCATCACCAAGTTCGAGTACGCCTCGATCCTCACCGCCTCGCTCGCGTATCTCATTTTGAAGCAGCAGGACGCCGCCGGCGTCGTGACTTTTTCCAACCGCGTCGAATCGTTCATCCCGCCCAAGGCAAAGCGCGGTTACGTCTTCGAGATCCTTCGAGAACTCGAGGCCCGCCAACCGTCGGGCGAGACGAACACGGGAAAAATTCTCCAGGAGATCGCTGGCAAGATGAAGCGCCGCGGCCTGGTGATTCTCATCTCCGATCTGCTCGACGAGCCGGAGGAAGTTCTCAAAGGCCTGCGGCTGTTCCGCTTCAACGGCCACGACGTCATCGTCTTTCACATCATGGACAGCGCGGAGATCGAGCTTCCCTTCGACGGCAATATTCTTTTCGAAGACATGGAGCAGGCCGATCTCAAAGTCACCGCCGATCCGCAAACCATCCGCCAGGCCTATCGTGGCGTGGTCGACGAGTTCATCGATCATTTGCGCAAGGAATGCCACGCAAGCTCGATCGACTATCAGCTCCTCTCCACCTCGACTCCTCTGGACCGCGCGCTGGTGAGCTATTTGAGCTGGAGAGGCTGACCGGCTGATGTCGCTTTTTTTCTTGAACCCGCTTTATCTCTTCGGCCTGTTCGCGGCTTCGCTGCCGATCGTGATCCACCTGCTGAACCGGCGGCGGATCAAAAGGATACGCTTCCCCGCCGTGCGCTTCCTGCTCCTATCGCAAAAGCGCATCTCGCGCACGAAGCGGCTGCGCCACTGGATTCTCCTCGCGCTCAGGACTTTTGCCGTGCTCGTCCTCGTGCTGCTGCTGGCGCGGCCGATTTTTCAAACCGGCGTCGGGCTTTTCGCCGCCGGCGGACCGTCGAGCATCGCCGTCGTGCTGGACAATTCTCTCAGCATGAAATGGAGCCGCGACGGCGAAGGCTTTAAACAGGCGAAGGAAGCCGCAGCGCGGCTCTTCGCCTCGCTCGGCGCCGGCGACCGCGCGGCGCTCATCCCGACCAACGCCGTCTCGAAGGAGCCGTTCCGCTTGAAGCGCGAGAAAGAAGTTCTTCTGCGCGACCTGGAGGGCGCCAAGACGGCCGATGGAAGCGCCGACTTCGCTCCGGCTCTCACTCTGGCGTACGAACTGTTGCGCGAGCCTGCGGCCCAAAAAGAAATTTGGGTCGTCACGGACACGGCGCTCACCGATTGGGACCGCTTCAGCCTGTCGGCCGTCAAGCAATACGATCCGCTGGTGCCGCTTAAAATCATCAAGGTCGGCTCCAAGGAAGAGCCGCCGAACGCCGCGATCAAAGAGATCCGGCTCCGTGGCCGCGACGTGAGCGTCGGCCTCCCGATTCCCCTGCAGGTGGTGATCGCGAATTTCAGCGACCACGAGATCAAGGACCTGCTCGTGCAGCTTCACATCGACGATCAGCCGCGGGAGCAGAAGCTCGTCTCGCTCGCGCCCCGAGACGAGACCGAAGTCGCCTTTCAGTTCGTCCTGAAAGGGGCGGGCAGCCATCACGGTTCCGTGACGCTCAAGAAAGAGCGGCTGGCGGGAAATCCGGTTTCTTATTTCACGCTCCAGGCCCAGGACAAGCTCAAGGTCCTGATCGTCGACGGAGATCCGCAAACCTCTCTTGTGCTGAGCGAAACTTTTTTTCTCAGCCGCGCGCTCAATCCCGCCGGCGACAGCGACGGCTCGCCGTTTCTCCCGACGGTAACAATTCCGGACGCTCTCGGAACGGTCGCGCTGGAATCCTATCAGGCCGTGATCTTGTGCAACGTGGCGGCGATCCCCGACACGCTCCTGCCGCGGTTAAGGGAATATCTGCGCCAGGGCGGCGGCCTGCTGATTTTTTTAGGCGACCGGGTCCAGGCCGACGACTACGGCCGCAAGCTGTTCGACTCCGCTCCCTCTATCTTGCCCGCGCGGCTTCGCGACAGGAGGATCGTTTCTCCAGGCGGTCCGGAGAAAATCGAAAGGATCGATGTTAAACATCCCGCCCTTGCTCCCTTCTCCGATCCGATCTTGTTCGAATCTCTCAAATCGACGCGCGTTCTCGGCTACTTCCGGACCGACGCTCCCGGCGCATCGGCGCTCATCGCGCTTGCGAACGGCGATCCTCTGGCGCTGGAAAAAAGAGTGGGCGCAGGGCGGGTGATTCTCATCAGCACGAGCGCAGACCGCGACTGGAGCGATCTGCCGCTCAAGACCGCGTATCTGCCGCTGACGCAATCGCTCGTGAGCTATCTGCAAGCGGAGAAAAAAGGCTCGCTCGACACGGGCATTGCGGTCGGCGGCACGAAGAAATTTCTGCTGCCGCCGTCCTACGTCGGGAAGAGCTTGAGAATCACGCTGCCGGACCGAAAAGAACGGGAGATAAGCCTCGCACCCGAAACCGACAACGCGGCAGCCTCGTTCACCGAGAACGATCTCGCGGGAATCTATCAGGTCAACGCGCCGCCGGCGGCGGACCGGCAGGCTGGCGTGACGCCGATTTATCCGGTGAACCCGCCGTTTCTCGAATCCCGCCTGGCGAGTATCGGCGAGCCGGAGCTTGTGGCGAGATTCAACCCGGCGCGCGCGCAAATCATTTCGATCGACTCGCTCGAAAAAGGCGGCAGCCGGAGAGATCTCTCTCTTCCCTTGCTGCTGGCTCTCATTGTAACGTTGCTGTCCGAAGGATGGCTCGCGCAGCGATTTTATGGATAGACGCGACTTTCTGAAACTTTTGTCCTACGGTTGTCTCGCCGCCGCGGGACTTCGGCCGGCAAGCTCCCGCGCCGGGCAGGCCCCGGAGCGCGAACGGCCGATTCAATTTGTCTTTGCCCAAATCCGCTATCGCGGCGGCGATTGGAATCCGCATGCGCTCTCCGTCGCGCCGATGATGGAAGAGCTGATGCAGCGCACGAGCGTCGAAGCGGCGACGGCGCGCCGGGAGATCACGCTGACCGATCCCGAACTTTTTTCCTATCCGTTTTTGTACGTCGCGGGCAAGTACGATTTCGAGCCGTTCACCGCCGAAGAGATCGACATCCTGCGGCGCTTTCTTTCTTACGGCGGATTTCTGCTCGCCGACGACGCGCTAGGACAGCCGGGCTACGGATTCGACCAGAGTCTCCGCCGCGAGATGAAGCGGGTTTTCCCGGATAGGGACTTCAGCCGCTTGCCGTCCGGCCACCCGGCGATGCGCAGCTACTATTTGCTGCGAAAAATCGGCGGCGCCCGGATCGTGCGTCCCTACGTCGAAGGAATCAACATCGGCGGCACGACGCCGGTGATTTATTGCCAGAACGACCTCGGCGGCGCGTGGGAGCGCGACCAGCTCGGCAACTGGATCAATCCATGTACGCCTGGCGGCGAGGAGCAGCGCCGGGACGCCTTTCATCTTGGAATCAATCTCATCCTCTACGCGATGACGGAAAATTACAAAGACGATTTGATCCACGTGCCTTTCATCCAGCGGCGGCTGACGAGATAGGAAGGTGCTCAGTGGTGAGTCCTGATCCGAACTTCGTGCGC
Organism: uncultured Syntrophobacteraceae bacterium; assembly: GCA_964404195.1. Classification (GTDB taxonomy): domain Bacteria; phylum Desulfobacterota; class Binatia; order UBA9968; family UBA9968; genus JAJPJQ01. The sequence goes on along the minus strand of CAYOJC010000060.1, from coordinate 17,974 downwards.
TTCGTGCTCTTCGTGGTGAGAGGATTTAACCACGAAGGACACGAAGTTCTCGAAGGAAGAAATGTAAGGCGATGCAGAAATGAGTGAAATGTTTTTCGCCGGCGGTTTGCCTTGGTGGGTGGTGGTATTGATTGCCGCCGGCGCCCTGGCGGCAGTGGTGTATCACTTCCTCGGCCTCAAGCGGCGCCTGGGCCTGCGGCGGGCGGCGCTGCTGACCGTCTTACGCGGCGTGGTCTATGCCGCGCTGGTTTTCTTTCTGCTGAGTCCCGGATTGATCCAGAAGCGCGTCACGAAGCTGCGCCGGCCGCTGAGCCTCCTGATCGACACCTCGCAGAGCATGGGCCTTCCTGCCGCTTCGGGAAAAAGCCGGCTCGATCTCGTCAAGGAAAAGCTAATCGGCGGCAAAGAGCCGCTGCTTCAGAAGCTCGCGCGCGATTACGATCTGCGCGTTTACCAGTTCAACACCGGTCTCGAGCCGGTCGCGCCCTCGGCTGTTTCCCAGTTGTCGGCCTCGGGAAAAGGCACCCGGCTGCCTGAGATCGTCAAAGAGGCAAGCCGCGACGCCGGCGCGCAAGGCGCGATCATGATCTTCTCCGATGGGATCGCCAACGGCGAAAGCAAGACGGTGAATGATGCGGCCTCTCTCCCGGTTCCAATCTTCACGGTCGGTGTGGGCGACAGCCAGGGCTTTACCGATCTGCGCGTGGCCGATCTCACGACTCCGGAATTCGCCTTTCGCGGCCGCGAATTCAAGATCGATCTTTTAATCCATGCCTACGGCATGGCGGGGAAAAACGTGCCGCTCTATTTCAACCGCGGAAAAAATCTCGTCGCCAGCCGCTCGGTCAATATCGATAAGGAAGCGTTCGAGCAGCGCGTCACGCTAAGCTACACGCCCAAAGAGATCGGCCCTCACAGCTTTAGCGTCAGCGTCCCCGCTCAGCCGGGCGAGCAGATCGCAGACAACAACCACAAGGAATTCCGGGTCGATGTCCAGCGCGACAAAATCCGCGTCCTTACGCTCTCCGGCTCTCCGGCGTGGAATTACCGTTTTCTCCGCATGGCGCTCAAGCAAGACCCGTTCATCGATCTCGTCTCGTTCGTATTTCTCCGCACGCCGACCGACATCGCCGACGTGCCGGAGAGCCAGTTGAGCCTGATCCCGTTTCCGATCGACGAGATCTTCCTCGAAGAGCTGAAGAACTTCGACGTCGTGTTCCTCGACGATTTTTCCTATCGCTCGTACTTCAACGTTCAATACCTGGACCGGGTGCGCGATTTCGTGCGCGACGGAGGCGGCCTCGCCATGATGGGCGGCATCCGCTCTTTCGACAGCGGCGGCTACGCGGACAGCCCGCTGCGCGAGGTGCTGCCGGTCGAGCTCGACGGCAAGGGAAGATATCAGATGAAAACCCGCGCGCGCGGAGTGCTGACGCCTTCAGGGAAATCCCATCCGATCACGCGACTGCTGCCCGACCCGCAGGCCAACGAAGAGGCGTGGAAAAAAATGCCGCCGCTTACGAGCCTGAATCAGATCGCCAGAGGCAAAGGGGAAACGCTGCTCCAGGCCGCGCCGGACGGCGCCGGCAGCGGACAGCCGCTTCTGACCGTCGGAAGATTCGGCAAGGGGCGCACGCTGGCGCTGATGAGCGACGACATCTGGCGCTGGAGCTTCGGCGCGGTCGGCGCGAAAGAGACCCCGCAGAACCATCTGAAGCTCATTCGCCACGCGGTGCGCTGGCTCGCGCAGGAGCCGACCTTCGAGCAGGTGCAGATCCGGTCGATCGGCGGCGCCCGGGCACCGGGAGAGAAAAGCGAATTCAAGATCCAGGTCGTAAACGACGACTTCACTCCCGCGCCGCACGCCAATCTAAAAATCTCCGTCACCGGCGCCGAGGGAGAGCAGACAAGAGTCGAGGCCGTCGAAGAATCAGAAGGCGGCCAATACCGCGCCGATTTCACTCCCGCGAAGGAGGGCGCGTATCACATCGAAGCCGAGGCCCAGCTCGGCGGCAAAGTTCTCGGGCGTGATCGAAAGAATTTCGTCGTGGCCTTTCCTTACGCGGAGGCCGAAGATGGAAGGCCTCGGCCCGAGCTGCTCAAGCAGATCGCCGAGACAAGCCGCGGAGAATTTATCGCCGCCTCCGACTTCAATGCGGCCGGCCTGGAACGCGTCGCCGCGAAGCTCGACCGCCTCGCCCCTTCCGAAATCGTCGAGCGGACGGAGATCCCGCTCTGGGGCACGCTCACCACGTTCTCGATTATATTAATTCTTCTGAGCAGTGAGTGGTGGTTTAGAAGAAAGTGGGGACTGATTTAAAACAGTAGGCAGTATGCACGTTAAAAGAACTACCGCTGTGCTCCTTATATTGGGAGCGGTGGTCTTGTCACCCAGATGGGTGCTTGCCTTCTGCCACGAGATCGAAGTCGTCCAAGCGCGCTTCATGCGTGCCGCCGCGACAGCAAGTTCGGCCGTGTCGCTCGAATGGCTCGGCCACTCGACTTTTCAGATTACTTCTTCCAAGGGAACGCGCATCCTGACGGACCCGCACGGCCGCGGTGATCTGCCGTGGCCCACGGTTACGCAAGATATCGTCACGACCAGCCACCCGCACGGGCCGCACAGCTCCATTTGGATGGCCAAGGGAAATCCCGTCGTGTTGGAAGGTCTCACGCCCAGCGGCGATAACTGGCGCAACGTGCACACCAACATCCGCGACGTTTCGGTCTATACGGTGCCGGCCTACCACGACAAAAGCCAGGGGCTTCAGCGCGGCAAGAATGCGATCTTCGTATTTCGCGTGGACGACATCTGCATCGCCCACCTGGGCGATCTCGGCCACGAGCTCGCGCCGCCGCAGCTCAAGATGATGGGGAAGATCGATATTCTGCTGGTGCCGATAGCCGGAGGATTTTACACCATCACGCCGGGCGAGGCGAAAGAGGTCACCAAGCAGGTGAATCCGCGCATTGCGATTCCCATGCACTACGATTGGGAGGGAGCACTGGCGGGCTATACGGGACAGAATCCGCGCGTCAAAAAACTCAGCGGAACGGTTCTCAAAATCTCCAAGCAGGAGCTGCCGCAGCCGATCGAGGTGCTGGTATTTCCCGGGAGATTCCGGTGAGATGACGCCGAATGACAAAACAGGAGGAGCTATGAAAGCGATACGTGTGCATCAGTATGGCGGCGTCGAGGTCCTGACCTACGAAGATATTCCCGTGCCGCAGCCCGGCGCGGTAGAGGCGCGGGTCAAACTCGAGGCGATCGGCTTAAACTACGTCGATGTCTACCAGCGCGCCGGTCTCTACCAGCTCAAACTCCCGTTCACGTTGGGAATGGAAGGCGCCGGAATCGTCGACGCGGTGGGACGCGATGTCTCAGAGGTGAAAGTCGGCGATCGAGTAGCATACTCGATGGTTCCGGGCGCCTACGCGGAATACGCGGTCGTCCCCTCTTCCAGATTGGTTCCGCTCCCCAAGAACATCGACAGCCGCTCCGCCGCGGCGACGATGCTTCAAGGCAAGACGGCCCATTATCTGACGCACAGCACTTACCCGCTCAAGACCGGCGACACGGCGCTCGTTCACGCTGCGGCCGGCGGCGTCGGCCTGTTGCTCGTTCAAATCGCCAAACGTCGAGGCGCGACGATCTTCGGCACCGTCTCGACCGAGGAGAAAGCCCGCCTCGCGCGCGAGGCCGGCGCCGACGACATCATTCTTTACACGCAGACGGATTTTGCCGCGGAAATTAAAAGGCTCACCAACGGGCGCGGCGTGAACGTGGTCTACGACTCCGTGGGCCAGAGCACGTTCGACAAAAGCCTCGACTGCCTGAGACCGCGCGGATATATGGTTCTGTTCGGACAGTCGAGCGGCCCCGTGCCGCCGTTCAATCTGGGAACGCTCGCCACCAAGGGCTCGCTCTTCGTAACGCGCCCGACGCTCGCCCATTACGCCATCACGAGAGAAGAATTGCTCCAGCGGGCGAACGATCTCTTCAACTGGATCGCCGCCGGTCAACTGAAGCTCAGGATCGACAAGACTTTTCCTCTCGCCGAAGCCGCCGAGGCGCACCGTCAGCTCGAAGGACGGAAAACCACCGGCAAGGTGCTGCTCCTCCCTTAAGCATCGATGAGGAAAACGCTCTTCGTGCCTTTGGCGCAAGGATTTAAAAACTTCGTGACCTTCGTGCTCTTCGTGGTGATAAACTTTTTGACCACGAAGGACACGAAGCACACGAAGGAAAGATGCACAAGGGAAATATCCTCGCTAGTGAGCGCTTCCCTCCGGCCTGCGGGAATAGCGCGATCCTCCAAGCATGTCGCGGAGCTTGTCGCGCTGCTCTTGCGACAATACCCCTTTTCCTTGCTCGATGGCGCGGATGCGCGCGATGCGCAGCTCGGCGCGAAGCCGCTCGATATCGCGGACTTTCGTTTCCGCCTTCTTGAGATCCACCGCGTCGGCGCGCAACAAGTCCGTAAGATCCAACTCGGCGACACGCAGGTCGGCTTCGTTCTTGATCGCCTCGCGGCCGTAATCGCTTCGGAGCCGCTCCAGGTTCCGCACCTGGTCGGAGGAAAGATTTAGCTCGTCACGGCGGCTGAGCATATAACTGATGAGCGGGCGCTCGCCCTGCGTCTCTCTGGAGGGGCCGAAGTGCTCGCGGAAACGGCTCCCGAGGTCGTGAAACTGGTGGGTGATTTCATCCCAGATCGACGAGGTCTCCTCGTGGACCGCAGGCCTAAGCGCCGGCGCGTCGGTGCCTGCGGCGACGGCGGAGGCCAGAAGCAAAAAAGACAACAGAGTAAATAATTTAGTGTTGCGCATTTCAGTCTCCTTTCGTATCGACTTCCCGTCGATTCCGTCAAAGATTAAACCGCTCTGCCTCGACGTTGTCAACGAGCGCTAGAGACGGTTCGCTAACCGCCCCTACAAATTTGGTTTCGGCTCTTCGAGAAAAAACCAAAGCGCTACAATGCCGACAAGGATGGCCGCGGCCAGCGCTTCCCACGCCGTCGAGTACGAGCCGGTGATATCGACCAGATGGCCGAAGAGCGGCGTGCCGAATATCGTGGCGACGGAATTCACGGTGATGACCATTCCGAGCGCGGCGCCGGTGCGCGCCTTGCCCGCGATCTCGCCGATCAGCGCATAGTACACGCCCTGATATCCGACCATGCAGACGCCGGCGAGAAAGATCAGCGGCAGGAGGATGAGAAGAGAGATGTCGCCCGGGAGCAGGCCGAGGCTCGCCGTCAACGCTACGGAGAGAAATCCGATCAGCACCAACACGGACTTGCGCGCGCCGTGAAACAGCCGGTCGCTGACGACTCCCCAGCCGACGCGCCCGACCATTCCGCCCAACTGCGTGAGCGCCAACGCCTGGCTCGCCCAGAAGGGAGAAATTCCCCTGGTCTCCTTGAGATAGAGCGGAACGTAGGTCAGCAGCGACATCTGGCCGACGAGGAGCAGCGCGGTGCCGAAGCTGATCCAGACGAGACTCTTTACGAGAACCATCGATGGTCCCTTGGACGATGAAGCCGCCGGAACTTCGGAAAAAGTCGCGCCGGGCGGTGGCTCGCGCCAGAGAAACCAAAAAATAAATCCAAAGAGAAGATTGATGAGGCCGAGACCCGCGAACGAGCCGCGCCAGCCGGCGAGCAGGACCAACGACGGCGCCAACACCGCCGTGAGCACTCCGCCCGCCGGAACGCCGGTCTGCTTGATGCCCATCGCCGTCGCCCGCTCCGCGCGAGAAAACCATTCCATCACGCCCTTGGTCGAGGCCGGGTTCAAAAAGCTGTAGCCCAGTCCCGCAAAAAGAAAACTCGTGAAGGCCCAGCCGAACGACGGCGCCGCGGCCGCAACCGCAGTGCAGACTCCCAGCGCGAGGTGCCCGCACAAAGTAATCGAGCGGACGCCGAACCGGTCGGCGAGCCAGCCGGCGCCGAACGAGAGCGCGGCCATGCCAAGATAGAAAGCCGTGAAGAACAAACCGATCTCGGCGCGCGAGAGCTGAAGGTCGTCCTGATAGAACGGCGCCAGCGTATTGATGCCGTACTGGCCCATGGCGCCGACGACGTGGGAGAGCGTGATGAGCCCGAGGATCGACCAGCGAAAGCGATCGGATTGAGGATTGGCCATGATGCGCGGGTCGGTGTAGGGGCGGTTCGCGAACCGCCCCTACCTCAGAGATAGCGGTCAGTCACGTGCCGATGCGGACAGAATCAAACGCATCTTCAATCGAGCGAATGATGGAAAGCGCGGTAAGTTTTCCCGTGCGCGGGTTTTCGCTCGGAACGTTTTCGATGTGGACGGCGAGTCTGCCGAATTCCCCTTCGACCTCGACGTCGTGGCAGTTTCTTTGAAGTTCGGGAACCGCCAAAATACGCACCCGCGTCCGCTCCGGCCCGATGCCGGCCAGGCTAACGGCCGCGGTGACGTTCACGTTGGCGGGAAATCCGCGGCAGGCTTCGCGCGCCGTGCCGGAAAAAATTTCGCGCTCTTCTTTGAGACCGGCGAGGGAAATTCCGCGCTCGATAAGATACGGCGCGCCGTCGAGGCCTTGAGGGGGTTTGCGCGTCGTGATCGTGATCGACGAAACTTCTCCCGCGCACGCCGACTTGATGCCGTCGAGCCCCGCGATCGCGCCCGACGGAATGAAAAGCCGCCGGCCGCGCCCGCGCGCGGCCTCGATAATCTCCGGATGATCGAGCAGCGCGCCGACGCTGATCACCATAAGATCCTTGCCCGCGGCGAAAACTTTTTCGCACAGGTCGGACACCACGCGTCCGCCCGCCGCTTCGATGACGAGATCGGACTCAGCGATGAGCTTTGACAGCTCCAGATACGGCGGCGCTTTCGGCAGCGCCGCCAAAAATTCCCGCGCATTTTTTTCCGAGCGGCTCGTCACGCCGGCAACGGCGACGGAAAGTTTTCCCGCGCCGGCCGCGTTGAGCAGCGCCCGGCCGATCGCGCCGCAACCGACGATGCCGATGGATTTCACATGTAGTATGTATCTTGAAGCCCTTTCCGGTGTCAATGAACTCGTTCCAAAGTCTAAGAAATCAGCTTCGGACTCTTCCCAAAAATAAGAGCCGTCGAGGAGTACGGTCGGGCGCGACGCTGGAACCGCAAGCAAATTTCTCGGTCGTGCGTGGCATACTAATTGCTCAATTTCTCGACGAACAGGCCCGCGCGATGGTCGCACAAAAAAAACACTCTCATACAGTAAGGCATCTCTCGGTCGTCGGCCGTCGCCTGTGGCTTTACTTCGTGACCAAGGGAAGCAACTTGACGATCGTCGATATTCCCGCGGGCAAAAGCCGCGAGCAGCTCATCCGGTTGGGCATTATGAAAGGCGAAAACATCCGATGTGTCGAGCGACTCCCGGGCGGGACCGTGGTGATAGAAAAAAACCGCCAGGAGCTGGCCATCGGCGCCGACCTCGCAAAAACCATCCTCGTCGAGCGCGCGAGCGACAATCCTACCGCCTGAACGCCATGCATAATCATTCTACCACTGGACGCTTCAACCGGGCCGCGCGCAGCCACGTGGAAAAGCACCGGCACGCCGTCTCGGACTTGGGCGTCGATGAGATCGACCGGCCGATGGTCGCGCTGGTGGGCAATCCGAACGTCGGCAAGTCGCTCGTTTTCAATTACCTCTCGGGAATGTACCTCGATGTGTCCAATTATCCCGGCACCACGATCGAGTTCACCCGCGGACGTTACCATGAGCTCGACGTATTCGACACGCCCGGGGTCTACGGCATCGCGTCGTTCAGCGACGAAGAAAACGTGACGCGTGAGATCGTCCTCCAAGCCGACGTCGTGCTCAACGTCGTCGATGCGGCGCACCTGGAGCGAGATCTCTTTCTCACGCAGCAACTGATCGACATGGGGAAAAAAATTTCGATCCTGCTGAATTTCATGGACGAGGTTGAAGCGCTCGGCCTGCGCCTCGATACGGCCCGGCTCTCCAACGATCTCGGCGTTCCCGTTTTCAAGACCACCGCGACGACGGGAGCCGGCTTCGAGCAGATCGAAGCCGCGATCGAAGAAGCGCGGCAGGGGAAACAGGACCCAGCCCTGCATCACAAGCTGCACTCGATGTTGAGCGTGATCGGCTCGGAAGCCGAGGCGCTGCTGGTCCTCGAAGGCAACGAGGAAATCGCGTCGCATCACGGCGTCGCGCCGGGGAGTGACCGGGAGGCCCTCTACGTCGAGCGGCGAAACCGCGTCAATCGCCTCATCAACACCGTGCTGTCCGATAGCCCCGCCCGCGCGCGGCTATCCACGCTGGTCGGCCGGTGGGCGATCAACCTGTGGACCGGCGTCCCCATGGTCGCGGCTGCGCTCTATCTGGTCTATCTTTTCGTCGGAAGATTGGTCGCGCAAGACCTGGTCCGCTTCACCGAAGTGAAGCTCGGCCAGGAAATGTGGGAGCCGTGGATCCGCGGTGTCGTCACGCAGTACATTTCTCCCGATTCGTGGCCCGCCGCGATTCTCGTCGGCGAGTTCGGCATCGCGACCATGACCGTCACCTACCTGCTTTTTCTCCTCCTGCCGCTCGTGGTTGCGTTTTACGCGGCGCTCGCCGTCATGGAAGACAGCGGATATCTGCCGCGCCTCGCGACGCTGGTCGATCGGAGCCTCAACGCAATCGGGTTGAACGGCAGCGCGGTGATTCCCCTGATCCTGGGCTTCGGCTGCGTCACGATGGCGACGATCACGACGCGGATGCTCGGCAGCGAGCGGGAGAAAAGAATTTCCACCGCGATTCTCCAGTTCGCGATCCCGTGCTCCGCCCAGCTTGCCGTCGTGGCGGCGCTCCTCACCGGCGCGGGCTTCGCGGCCATTTTGATTTATACGGCCACGATTTTTGCGACGTTCGTGGCGCTCGGCACGATCCTCCATCGGATTCTGCCCGGAAAAACCACGCCGCTATTGATCGACCTGCCGCCGATGCGGCTGCCGCGCATCGACAACATCGTTCGCAAGACCGCCTACCGCGCGTACTATTTCATGAAGGAAGCGACCTCGTGGTTTTTCGCCGGCGCCCTCGGCGTCGGCATCTTGCAGATAACCGGGCTGCTCGCCGTCTGGCAGGATCTGCTCGCGCCGCTTACCACCGGCTGGCTGCAACTCCCGCGCGAGAGCGCGCGCGCGTTCGTCATGGGTATGGTGCGGAGAGATTTCGGCGCGGCCGGGCTTTACCAGCTTGCGCTCACGCCGAATCAGACGGTCGTCGCTCTGGTGACGATCACTCTTTTCACGCCCTGCATCGCCTCGTTGATGGTCATGGTGAAAGAGCGCGGCCTCAAGGAGGCTGCCATCGTCTGGACGGGGACGTGGGTGGCGGCATTCGCCGTCGCGGGGCTGTTGTCGCAGATACTCATATGACGACGCTGGAAGTCAGATTGCGCTCGGAGGCGCGGACCTGTCCGTGCTGTAATTATCGGATCGTCACTCCTTTTACAGAACGGTGCCCGCGCTGCCTGACGGAGCTTCCCGAGATGAAACGGGTCTGCGCGACATGCGCCTACAACTGCGGCTGTCCGGTTTCGACTGTGCCAAAATTCCAGTAGATCGAAATAGAGGCTACGAATCCGCCGCTGCGGCGCTCGCCGTGGGATCGACGTAGATTCGGATGGAATCGTCCGGTATCCGGTAGCCGGAGGTAATCAGCCCCACGATGCTGCGGACGTTGCGGCTCACGTCTTCGATGCCGGTCGTGGGAAATCCGTCTTCCAGGAACCTGCCGATCAGCTTGTCTTCGCCGACGGTTATGATCCGGAGCGACTCGGGCTTGTCCTCTTTGAAGTAATGCTCGGTGCCACGAGCGAAATTATCCAGTTCTCTTTGCAGCTTCGACGAGATCTTTATGCCGACGAACAGCCGCTTGTCTCCCTCATTCATGTCCTGTCTCCTCTTTTCCTGATCTATTCCGAGCCGGACGGCACAAGCCCTCAACGCGAAGCTTTGGCGCTGAATGAGCAGGATGCCGCAAGATCGCGATCCCGTGGGAAGTCATACCGGTAAGAAGAGGACGATCCGCAGGTTCCCCGCTCGGCCGCAAATACGCTTCCGTGATTCGATGACTGCACCGAATTATGATTTATACTACAGGCGCCCGAGCGCGTAAAGATTTAAGTTGACACTTTGGGCTAATCGGTCTACCGTCGTTGATATCGTTCGAGGTATAGGGTTCCTTCCAAGGTTACCTGAAATTCTTCAAGTAAGCCTAGCTTGACCCTCTAGCAAGCCGATCAAGCTTGTCGCGCCCCCGTGGAGATGGATCACAATCATCGCATCGCTCCGGAAAATGGCGGGCTGCTCCTGGATGAGCCGGAAGGCTCGCTCGACCTCGAGTTACGAGAGCCGGCCCATGAGAACGAAGAGGGCGCCGAACCTCTGCGTGACCCGAAAATCCGGGCAGAGGATGCACCGGATGAGGAAGACGCCCGCGCCGATTTTGCGAGCGATACGGCAGGCAAGCCGGCCGATCCGATCTTACTTTATCTCCGCGATCTCGGGGCCTTCCCTCTCCTCAGCCGCGAACAAGAAGTAAAACTGGCTCAGAAAATCGAGGAGCTCGAGGCGCAGATCTCAACGGAGATCCTCTCTTCGCCTCTGGCGCTTCATTGGACGCTCGACCTGGGCAAAAAGGTCGCGGCCCGCGCAGTCAACATACGCGATGTCGTCGGGGATATTGAAGAGACTTCGCCGGGCGGCGCGCCGGGGAAACTCGCGGTCGCAGAGAGAATTCTCAAGGCCCGCTTCGGCCGGCAAACGCGAAAGCTCCGGCTGCTTGCCGGCAGTTACGAACGTATAGCGGGCCAGCTCGACAAGCGGCTGACCGCGAGGCGGCGCCGGCAGCTCCAGGCGCGACTCGCGCGCCAACAAGAAAGATTCTCCGCGGCCATAAAAGGCCTAAAACTCAGCCGCGGCCAGATCGAGCTGATCGCCGAGAGTCATCAAGAAACTTATAAGAGACTCAAAGAGCTGGAACAGAAGGTTCCCGGAAGAAGGGAAAAAACGGAGATTCGCGCGATCGAGAAGGAGATGGGAATGGCCGCCCACGAAATCGGACGGATAGTCGGGGACCTCCTTCACAAAAAGGCCGAAGTCGCTGCTGCCAAGAATCAATTCGTCGAGGCCAATCTCCGCCTGGTCGTGGCCATCGCGAAAAAGTATTGCGGCCGGGGACTCCAATTTCTCGATTTGATCCAGGAAGGCAACCTGGGACTGATGAGGGCGGTCGGAAAGTTCGATCACCGGCTGGGATTCAGATTTTCGACTTACGCAACCTGGTGGATACGCCAGGCCATCACCCGGTCGCTCTCGGATCACTCTCGCACCATCCGCATTCCGGTCCACATGGTCGAGCTGGTAAAAAAATTCAACCAAACGACGCATTACTTGAACCGCCGGATGGGCCGCAGGCCCGAGATCGACGAGATCGCCGCCGAAATGTCGCTCCCGGTGGAAAAAGTCCAGCTCATTGTCAACCTGGTGCAGGAGCCGGTTTCTCTGGAAGCTCCCATGGGAGAGGGCGAGGAGATTTGTATGGGCGACCTGGTGAGGGATGAACACTCCCCCGACCCCGAGAAATTAGCGATGGAGCTCAACCTTCAAGAAGAGACGCGGAGGATCCTGACGACCCTCAGTCCCAGGGAGGAAAAAATCCTCCGCATGCGATTTGGGATCAGGGAAAAATCGGATTATACCCTGGAAGAGACGGGCAAAGTTTTTGGCATCACGCGCGAAAGAATTCGTCAAATCGAAGCCATCGCGCTGAGAAAGCTCCGCCACCCGGAGCGGATCGCGGCGTGTAAAGCGCTCAAGGCCGCCCGCACCTAAGAGGACCCCGCATCGGGCTGAGATATTTCATTGAAGCGCCTCCTCCACTGCCCGCCGACCGCTCAAAAGCCGTAGAGCATTCCGTAGACGATCACTCCCGTCACCGACACGTACAACCATAGCGGAAGAGTCCAGCGGGCGATGCGCTTGTGACGCTCGAAGCGGTTTCTGAGCGCGCGATAGAGCGTAATGAGAACCAGCGGCACAATCGTCACCGCCAGGCTCGTATGCGAGATGAGAATCGTGAAATAGAGCCGGCGTGTCCAACCCTGGCCGGTGAAGGGAACCGATCCGACGTGATAGTGATAAATGAGATACGACGTCAGGAAGAGCGTCGAAGTCGCGAGCGCCGCGAGCATGCAGCGCCGGTGCGCGGCGACGTTGCCGCTGCGGATAAAAAGCCAGCCGGCCGCGAGCAGCAACGCGCTGGCGGAGTTTAGGGCCGCATTGAGCGCCGGCAGCGACGAGAGCGGTATCAAGGCAACCGCGAATTGAGCGGAATCATGGATGAATGTCGGGCAAGAGCATGAGGCCCAGAAACACGCAAAGGATCAACGGCGTGAGCGCAATCAAGGTTAGAGTCGAGCGCTCGAATTTAAGATGCATGAAGTAGAGGGCCACCATAGCGGCCTTGGTGAAAGCCATCCCGACCAGCAGAATGACCATGATGAGCTTTGGCATGTGCGTATAAGCGACCGCAACCTCGGCGATCGTCAAGGCCAGAAGCCACCAGAAGACGCCCATGTAGTTGGGCTGCGGATGAGCATGCGCCTGAGCCGTCGTCATCGTCCTTCCCCCATTGGCTGACTTAAATCAGATAAACGAAAGTGAAAATCAAAATCCAGACCAGATCGACGAAATGCCAGTACAGGCCGGCGATCTCGACGTGCTTGGCGCCGTAGCGCCCGCGCAGGCACGCGGCCAGGACACAAGAGTTGTATAGGACGCCGCCGGTCACGTGCATGCCGTGAAAGCCGGTGAGAACGAAAAACGTCGTGGCGAACAGATGCGAGCTAAAGGAGATGCCGACCTCCGGCAATCGTTCGGTCAGCAAATGGGTCCACTCGTAGGCCTGGCAGCCGAGAAATAAAAGCCCGCCCAGGATAGTCAGGAGAAGAAATTTTTTGAACCGGCGCATATCGCCGTTCTGGATCGCCGAGAGCGAAAGCACCATCGTGACGCTGCTGACGATCAGCAGGAAAGTCATAAACGCCGTCAGATTGATGCCCAGCGTTTGCGCCGGCGGGGGCCAGCTCGCGCTGGCGTGGCGCAGCAGAGCGTACCCCACGATTAGACCGCCGAACGACATGGCGTCGGCGGCGAGGAAAACCCACATGCCGAGCTTTCCCCAGCTCTCCGGAGTCAGGGGCGATTCCGCGGCCTCGGCGGCGGCATCCATTGCCGCAGCGTCGCTCATCTTCCACTCTCCTTATGAATCCAGGCCAAACGTAAAGGCGTCCCCTTTTCGGTCTCCCCGCGGGCCTTCTGCGCCGCGCGCCGGTAGCTGTAAAAGAAAAATCCGATCACCGAAAAGAGAATCGTGTACGGCATCGCCATGAGAAACAGAACGCTCCAGTTGAAGGCGTCGGTCAGCCGATCGCCCGCGGCGCCGCCTATGCAAACGGCGCAGGCTTGCGCCACGGCAGGAAACAGGACGGGAGCGAGCCCGATCAGCGCTGCGCACAATTGAATTTTCCGCTTCATAAATTTAGTAACCGAGAATTATCCTATCGCGTCAAAACTGTCAACCGAACTCGGTCAATAGAGGTAAACGAGACCGTAGAGTATCGGCCAAAGAGCGACGACAAAAGTCCAGTACATGCCGCAGAGTTGTACGCCGGCATAATCGTGCTCCGTGAAACGGCCCTTGCGCGCCTGCGCGAGGACGACGAGCAGCCACAGCGCCCCGCCCAGGACGTGCGCGCCGTGACAGCCGATCAGCGTGTAAAACGTCGCGCCGTAAACCCCGCTCGAAAGCTTCAGGCCGTAGCGGATCAAGCGCTGCCATTCGTAGCCCTGTACGGCGAGAAAAACGGTTCCCAGCGCGACCGTTATCGACAGCCACCTTTGAAGCAGCGCCGATTTTCCCGCGCGCGCGGCTCCGAGCGCGAGATGCGCGGCGACGCCGGAGAGCAGCAGGATGATCGTGTTCACCGCGGTCACGCCGACGGGAAGGCGCGGCTGAAACGGCGGCGGCCACGCCTGGCTCGCGACGCGAAAGACGATGAACGCGCCGATCAAGCCGGAAAAAAACATCGTCTCCGCGGCGATCAACATCAACAGCGCCAGACGCGCGTTGCTGACGAGCGGCTGCGAGAGACCGGCCGGGCGATCGGGCGGCTCGCCGCCGCCGAAGGCGGGGAGTCTCAATTCACCGACAGTGTCGGCCTCAACGATTTTTTGTGCGGCTTGCCGTGCCATGTGAAGACAGGAATTGGGAATTAGGGATTGGGAATTGGAAAAAGAATTTCACCAAGTCTCGCCCTAATTCCTAATTCCTAACCCCCAATTCCTACCTGGCTATCAGATACCCGACGAGCGCTCCCATGTAGAGCAACGTCGCCGCCAGCAGAATGAGGCCGACGCGCAGATTATTCTTTCTCGGCGTTCCCGAAACCATGCTGTCGTCACAACGCCGGCGGGATGCGGTCGAGCGCCATCGCGACGAGCAGCGCCGGCAGATAAATCAACGACGCGAACAAGAGCCGCCGCGCCGCCGCCGTAGTGGGCGCCAGCGCCAGGCGCACGCCGTAAGCCAAGAAGCCGGCGCCGAGAATGAGCGCCGCGGCGAAATAAAGCGCGCCGGCTATTCCCACGAGCGTCGGCAGCAAACTCACCGCGAGCAACGCCAAGCAATGCTCGATGATCTGGCGGCCGGTGCTGCGGCCGTCGGGCTCGACGATCGGCAAGAATCGGATGCCGGCGCGGCTGAAATCGTCGCGATAAATATACGCGATCGCGAGCGTGTGCGGGATTTGCCAAAGAAATAAAATCGCGAACAGCACCAGGGCGGGAACGCCGACCTCGCCGCGCGCCGCCGTCCAGCCGATGACCGGAGGCAGCGCTCCCGGCACCGCGCCGATAATGCCGCAGAGCGAGCTTCTTTGCTTGAGCGGGGTGTAGGCAAAAAGATAACTCGCGACGATCGTCGCCGTAACCAGAGCGCTCAGGAGGTTGACCGCGAGTCCGAGAATCGCCAAGCCGGCGGCGGCGAGCGCGATTCCAAAGAATAACGCCTCCGGCGGCTGAATCCTTCCGTCCGGCAACGGACGGCGGCGAGTCCGCTCCATGAGCGCGTCCGAGCGGCGCTCCAAAAACTGATTGAGCGCGAGCGTGCCGCCGGAAGCAAGCCCCGTCCCGATGAGCGCCGCGACGAGCCGCGAATAACCGGGAGAGGAATCGGCGCCGAGATAGTAACCGACGAAGGTGGTGATCAACACCATCAACGTAACGCGCGGCTTGGTGAGCTCGATAAATTCCGCGGCGCGGCGGTAGCCGCTGCCGAGCGCGACCTCTAACGTCCCTTCGGTAAAGCTCATGCCGAGATTTCTCCCGCTCTGCGCGCGGCGCCCACGCCGATAAATTTCCGCTCCTGCGGCAAACCGCCGCGCGAAAACAGCTTAAACGATCTTAGAGCTAAAACAAGACTGGTTGCCAGCATGAGCGAGCCGACCACGACGTGACTCGTTCGCACCGTGATTGCGAGGATGTCCGGCAAGGCCATAACGAACTTTCCCATGTACGCGGCCGCGCCGAGCATGATTTGCGCGAGCAAGAGTCCGCTGAGCAATGCAATGGGACGCAGCAATGCGCGCTGGTCGGGATGGCGCTTGAAGATGCGCGCGCCGAGCAGGATCACGTGCAGGCCCACGATCGTTGCGAATACCAGATGAAGAGCCAGCATCTCGCCGGTGTGGCGCAGCACCGCGCCGAAAATCGCCTGCACGTAAATCAACCCGGTCGTGATCAGGCACAGGCGTTGCAACCGGCCCGCATCGGGGACATCGACCTTCGGAGAACTTTCCCGCCATTCGTCGGAGGTAAAAAGGGCCAGACTGACGGCCAGGGCGAAAAAAGCCTGCGCCAGACAGGCGTGAACGATCGCGAGCGTCTGTTCGAGCAGCACGACGCGGAGTCCGCCGACGACGCCTTGGGCGATCACGAGAGCGAGCGCCGCGGCGCCGAGCCGGCGCAGCCAGCGCTGTTTTTCGCCGAGCCAGAGCGCGACGGCCAGCACTACGGTCAACAAGCCCACCGCCGAGGCGACCAGCCGGTGGCTGTGCTCGTAAAAAATATTGCCGACCATCATCGACCAGGGATAGAGAAACGGATTGTAGCCGAAGGTCGTCGGCCAATCGGGCACGGCGAGCCCCGCGCCCTTAGTCGTGACCAGACCGCCGACGAAGAGAAGCGGAATCGTGCACAGGGCGGTGAGCACCGCGAGTCGGTGCGACCAGTTTCCCTCTTTCATCTTTCTGTTTTGCGCTAATGCGCTCTCGCGGCCGTCGCCCCGGCTCCCAACTGCTTGTTTTGCGGCAGCCAGTCCTCTTTCACTTCGGGCGAGCTGTACTCATAGGCGCCGCGATAGACCACCGGCGTGGTGTCGTAGTTTCCATGAGGAGGGGGCGAAGGAGCGGTCCACTCAAGGGTGTTGGCGAGCCAGGGATTCCTGTCGGCCTTCTTGCCGGCGAACAGGCTCCAGAAAAAATTCACCACGAAGGGGATCTGCGACAAGCCGAGGAGAAAAGCACTTATGGTGATGAAAATGTTGATCCCCTGGAGCGGCTGGAGGAAATCGTACTGGAGCGGGTTGTAGATGCGCCGCATATGCCCGCCGATGCCGAGGATGTGCATCGGGAAAAACGCCCCGTTGAAGAAAATGTAGGTGAGAACGAAGTGAATTTTTCCCAGCGGTTCGTTCATCATCCGGCCGAACATTTTGGGAAACCAGAAATAGACCGCGGCGAAGAGCGCGAAGATGATTCCGGCCACGACGTAGTGGAAGTGGGCCACGATGTAGTAGGTGTCGTGAATGAAGATGTCCACGGGAGTGGAGGCCATGAAGATGCCGCTCAATCCCCCGATGAGAAAATTGGAAACGAAGCCGAGCGCGAAGAGCATCGGCGAGGTAAACCGAATCGATCCGCCCCAGAGCGTGCCGAGCCAGTTGAAGGTCTTGATCGCCGACGGGATCGCGATCACCATCGTGGACATCATGAACGCCGTGCCGAGGAGCGGGTTCATGCCGCTGATGAACATGTGGTGGCCCCAGACTGTAAATGAGAGAAAAGCGATAGCGATCATGGAAAAGGCCATCGCGTGGTAGCCGAAGATCGGCTTGCGTGAGAACGTCGAGAGAATGTCCGAGGTCACGCCCATCGCCGGCAGGACCAGGACGTAAACTTCCGGATGGCCGAAGAACCAGAAGAGGTGCTGCCAGAGAAGCGGCTCGCCGCCGCCCTGGGGGAGAAAGAAGCTCGTGCCGTACATGCGGTCAAAGAGCAGCATCGCCAGCGCCGCGGTGAGCACCGGGAGCGCGAGCAGGAGAAGAATCGCCGTGATGAACAGGGACCAGACGGTTAGCGGCATGCGGAAGTAGCTCATGCCGGGTGCGCGCATGTTGACGATCGTCGTGATGTAGTTGATCGAGCCCATCAACGACGAGACGCCGAGAATGATCAGGCTGATGATCCAGAGATGCTGTCCCCACTCCACGCCGGTAAAGGCCGCAGACGCCGACAGCGGCGCGTAGGCCGTCCAGCCCGCGGCGGCCGGTCCGCCGGGAACCAGAAAACTTGCCAGCATCACGACTCCCGAAACGAGACCGACCCAGAAGGAAAGCATATTCAGCTTGGGAAACGCCATGTCGCCGGCGCCGATCATCAGGGGTATGAGAAAGTTGCCGAAGCAGCCGACCATAATCGGCATGACGACGAAGAAAATCATGATCGTCGCGTGCATGGTAAAAAAGGCGTTGTACGTCTGGGGCGGAATGATGCCGCCGTAGGCGTACGGTTCCGGCACCCAACCCAACCCCGGGACGGCCGTCTCGGGCCAGGCGAGCTGCCAGCGCATGGACATCGCCAAAAGCCCGCCGATCACCAGCA
>CAYOJC010000059.1:0-28331 GCA_964404195.1 uncultured Syntrophobacteraceae bacterium | reverse complement strand
GCTCTTCGTGGTGATAAACTTTTTGACCACGAAGGACGCGAAGCACACGAAGGAAAACGCAAAGGAAGAAGGCGTACCCTAGAGGAATTTGAGTCGCGGGGCGATTCGCTATAGAAAAGACCGGAGGAGTCAGAGAAAAACAACATGAGCGAGACGGCATCCACTGCAAAGGAAACGGCGTTGGCCCGCAGAACGATCTTCGGCATCGTCTGCGGCGCGCACTTCATCAATCACTTTCAGTCGGCGATGCTGGCCGTCATCTACCCGCTCATGATGAGAGACCTGGGCATCGGTCTCGTGGCGATCGCCTCAATCGCCGCCACTTACAATACTTTGAGCAGTATCTTTCAGGCGCTCTACGGTTTCATCGTGCCGCACGTGAGAAGGGGAGTGATTCTCGGTGTCGGGAACTGCCTGCTGGGAATTTCCGTCGCCGCTACCGGATTCGCTTCCGGTTATCAACACTTCTTTACGACGCGTCTTTTGGGTGGCCTCGGCGCGAGCCCGCAGCACCCGGTCGGCTCCAGCATTCTCGCGAGTCATTTCGGAACGGCGCGCGGGCGCGCGCTGGCGTTTCATTCCACCGCCGGACAGATCGGCGGCCTCATCGCGCCGCTTCTCACCGCGCTGCTCATCTCGCACGTGGGTTGGCGCGCGGTCTTTTGGATCGTCGGCGCGGTCGCCACCGCGATGGGAATGATCTGTTTCGTCTTTAGAGATACTTTGCGCCCGGCCGCTTCCGACAAGCCGAAGTCCAGACTGGCGCCGCTCGGCTGGGAAGCCTACAAGAAGTGCCTGCAGAACAAAAATATTATGCTCGTCTCGCTGGTCTTCATGGCCGGCGCCGCCGGCCGGGGACAGGACATCAACGAAATTTACATCATCCCTCACTTCGTGAGCGATTTTCACATGGATGTCACGCACGCGGCGTTCTTGTTTACTTTGATCCAGGTAGGGAGTTTGTGCGGGCCGATGGTTTGGGGCTGGGTCTCCGACCGCTACGATCGGAAGCGGGTCATTCAAACTTCGCTCGTGCTTTCGGCGCTCTCGACGTTGTGGCTGGGCTGGCAGGAGACGGTCTCGGTCCCGCTGTTCGCCAACCTGGTGATCTACGGCGCGGCGGTGACGTCGCGGCAGACGCTGACTCAGGCGCTGCTCAGCGATTTGGTGGGAGAGGACCTCTTCGACGCGGCCTTCAGCCTCTACTATTTCATCGGCTTTCTATCGATCCCGTTCTGGACCATGATCACCGGCGGCATCATGGCGAAATACGGCTTCGGCCCCGCGTTCAGCGTGATCTCAACGTCGTATCTGCTTGCTTCAGGATTGTTGTTGTTTCTGCGCAGACCTAAACAATTTGCGGTGGGATAAATCGTTGAGGGATTTGGCGTCCCCGACGGGATTTGAACCCCAAACGTTAAAGAGTGGAGGACAGGTCTTGTAATCACACAATGTCGTAATGCAAGACCCGACCCCCAATACGACGCGGTTTCATCAAGGCGCTGTGCTGGAGCAGGGATATCAGGCGTCGGAGGTTGCAAGTTTTTTAGGGCGCCATGCGTCCAATGTGAGCCGTGCGTTGCAAAAGCGGGGAAGCAAAATTTGAGCAAGTATCGCAAGTCTGACACCATTTCTGACACCATTTCCTCGAGCGACAAAAAGGCCGCCCTCCCTTTCGCTGAAGACGGCATATGTGATGACCACCTTGGTCGGAGCTGAGGCTGCCCCAAGCCGGGTCCTATGGTAAGGAAAGGAAGAGGAAAACACCGATAATGCAAACGGCCAATAGTTTTTTCATCCACTCAACTCTTTCTCAAAATCCTTCCCGTTCCAATTTTCGCGCAATCCGGTCATCCATAAGATCCTCCACCTTTAGCGCCCCAATTTTTGGATTCACTTTGCCTAGAACACGTAGCGCATTCTGTAGCCCCTCCCTGGTGGGAGTAATAGGCCGCTCATAGAGAATCTTCATCCTCTCATACAACTCCTCAGCGCCTTCCAGCTGTGGCAGCCGCAGCCATTTAGTTAAGCTCCGCATCACCGCCTGCTTGTTTACCGGATCCTGAATAAAACCAATCGCCTTACCCAGGCTTCTCAAGGTCAGCTCAGCCAGCTCGGGAGAACTTTCTACGAGGCCCCTTCGGGCCAGAAGGCCTTGGTGCTGATAGGGAATGTTAGACTTTAGTAAATCGGCCAAGATAGAGGATCCCTGGCGTTGCGCCATTTTGCTGAACGTATAACCCAGTAGGGCTCCGTCGACAATACCTACCATCATAGCCTGGGCTATTACAGACTGATCTCCTATGACCCGGAATTGAATCTTGTCCCTTTCAAGATTGAGCCCCCAATGGTTAAGGGCCATCATCGTAAACATCCAGATGCCGCCGCCGATGCTTTGAACGCCGAGGGTTTTGCCCTTAAGGTCTGCCGGAGTTTTGATCTTTGGCGAGACGACAAAATAGCCGTCAAGCTTATTGATGATGCCGGCGATGAAGACCACATCCAGTCCTCCGGCCATCGCCCCGAGCGTGGCGCCCGAGGCCGGGGCAGAGTAGAAGTGGGCATCGCCTGCAGCCAGAGCCGAAATGGCGATAGGTCCACTGCGCACTTGGATGATCTCAGCCTCCAATCCACGCTCCTCAAAAAAGTGCTGATCCTTGGCAACAAAGACAAGCCCGGTCCGCTCACTGAAATCAGCAAACGCGATGATGACCTTCTTGTTGGGGGTAGCCGCTGCGGCAAAATGGGATGCAAAAACAGAGAGAAAAAAAACCAGGCAAAGTCCGAAAGCTACATAAGTGAATCGGTAGATAGACATCAAAAAGGCCTCCTTCCTAGACTTTAAGGGGCACGGTTCATCTCGGAGCTTAAGAAATGCCGAATATCCTCTGAAATTCCTTGATGTATGGTCCTAATTTTACCCCCAGCTCGGGAGAAACAACGAAATCGGGCTCGACCTGAAATACCTTATGTTTAACTTGCATGCCTCTCATCGCAACGCCTTTCCCCAATGTCGTCGCGAGAAATCCGGTGTTGAGGTGGGAGTCTCCCCTGGCCAGCGACGACAAAGCGACAGACGCGGTGCTCACGTAAACCAGCTGGACATCCAAACCATGCTTGCGAAAGAAGCCTTGATCTCGAGCGACAAAAAGGCCGCCCTCCCTTTCGCTGAAGACGGCATATGTGATGACCACCTTGGTCGGAGCTGAGGCTGCCCCAAGCCGGGTCCTATGGTAAGGAAAGGAAGAGGAAAACACCGATAATGCAAACGGCCAATAGTTTTTTCATCCACTCAACTCTTTCTCAAAATCCTTCCCGTTCCAATTTTCGCGCAATCCGGTCATCCATAAGATCCTCCACCTTTAGCGCCCCAATTTTCGGATTCACTTTGCCTAGAACGCGCAGGGCATTCTGTAGCCTCTCCCTGATGGGAGTAATAGGCCGCTCATAGAGAATCTTCATTCTCTCATACAACTCCTCAGCGCCTTCCATCTGTGGCAGCCGCAGCCATTTAGTTAAACTCCGCATCACCGCCTGCTTGTTTGCCGGATCTTCAATAAAGCCAATCGCCTTGCCGTTTTCCCCAGCAATAGCTTGCTTGCTTGCTTGTTGCCATCGACACCTCCCGCTAGCTTTGATGAGGTATGAACGAATCCGCCGCTCTGCAAACCGCAACTCTTGATCAAAGCAAGATATATACCACGCGATTCTGACGGCGGATGAGAGAGAACGCGCAGAGGAATATCTCTGCGAGCGCAACGGATTCGATGGGACAAGTGGAAGAATCATCGATGATTTCGGTTTCCTAATTTATCCAAAAGATCTCTGAAAATTCTTAAAATGGGGAATCCGCTTAGCGAGACGTTTCGAAGAAGCGCGCATGAACTCTCCGTCGCACCGGAATTGCTGCTTTCATCAGGACGACGCCGTTATTTCTAATAGCGATAAACAACCCATAAGAATTCTTAAAGGGAGGCATGCTATGCGAACAGCGATAATCAATCCCGCTCAGCTGGTGCGACCGAGAGGCTACAATCACGGAATCAAAATTTCAGGCGCTTCCGCTCTCCTCTTCCTCGGCGGCCAAGTTGGCTGGGACAGTGAAGGGTGTCTAGTTGCCAAAGACAGTATCGCTCTGCAATTCGACCAGGCGTTGAAAAATATTTTAGCGTGGTCCAAGAGGCGGGAGGCGGGGCGGAAAACATAGTCAAGCTCAATCTCTACGTCACCGACAAAGAGGCCTACCTCGCCGCGCTAAAGGAGATGGGTGAAAGCTACCGGAGATATATGGGAAAACATTTTCCGGCCATGACGCTGGTCGAGGTCAAAAGCCTCTACGACGCTGGGGCCACGTCGAGGGTCAGGTCTTGCGTTAACACACTTGTCAGGAGGCTTCATGATTACCAGGTTTCACTTTAAGGGGCCGCGCCGAATTCTCAGGTTTGACTACCGGGGACCACCGTAGGCCTTTTTCTTCCTCGTACTTTCTTTGGCGCTGGTGTTATTCAGATTCTTGTCGTGAAACGAGATCAGGGCAGGTCTTGCGTTAATGCGTTGATCAGGCAGGTCCGATGATTACGAGTTTTCTTTTGAAAGGCCGAATGAAATGGGATGATCCGGCCCTGCCTTCAGCGTGATCTCCATATCTTATCTGCTCGCCTCGGCGTTATTGTTGTTTTTTGGCCGGAAGGAATCGATAGATTGACAGCGATATGTTCGCCGGTTACGATGAGGTCATGACTAAGAAGATGACTAAAACGATAGAATTTGAAACCGAATTGACTGGAAGTCTTACTCTGAACATACCCCCGGAGATTGCTGCAGCCTTGCCGTCAAAAGGTACAGCGACCGTTGTGGTCTTTGTGGAGATGGATCCCGAGGACACCGCATGGCGCAAGGCGGCCTATGAGCAGTTTCTGAGCGATGATTCAGAGCAAGACGCGGTCTATGACAAGTACCGTTGATCTCGGCGACGTGAATGTCTGGAGTGGGGGACAGGTCTTGCAATCACACAATGTCGTAATGCAAGACCCGACCCCCAATACGACGCGGTTTCATCGAGGCGGCTGTGCTGGAGCAGGGATATCAGGCGTCGGAGGTTGCAAGTTTTTTAGGGTGCCATGCGTCCAATGTGAGCCGTGCGTTGAAAAAGCGGGGAAGCAAAGTTTGAGCAAGAATCGTAAGTCTGACACCGTACCCTGGCTACCCGCCTGGGACGTCGAAGTGAAAAGAATCGCTGCGGCGAATCTTTACTTTCCCTTGTATAGCCTGTCGATATAGCCGCTTTCGTCAAGTTCTTTGATAAAACGCATATCAACGAAGTCCTCGGGCTTCGCCGCTTTGGCTTTCGGGTCGTTTTTCATCGGCTCGAGAATTGTCTTAATTCCTTCGAGTGTCGGATACTGCTTCGCCGGAAGTTTGTTTTCAGCGATGGCGCCGTCGTAGGTTTTATCGAGGATGTCTTTTTCTTTCAGGCTAAGGTATTTCGACAAGACTCGGATGCTGCTCTCGCGATCGGTCTTGAAGCGATGGACAGCGTCGATCTGCGATTTGATATACTTCCTGACGATATCCGGATGCTCCCGGATGTATTTTCGCGTGGTTCCAACGCCGGTGGCTTGATACGCCAGTCCGAGCGCCGCGACATCAGCTAGGATGTTATAGCCTCGCTTCTGGGCCATATACATCGCCGGCGGCGCCAGCACGGTGGCTTGCACGCGATTGGTTTCCATGGCGGCCAAACGGTCAGGAAGTGGACCGACTTGAAGGATAGCGACGTCTTTGACCGGTGTCAGTCCAATTCTCTGTAACGCGTACCGAACAATAAAGTCCGACGACGAACCAAATCTGCTGATCGCCACGGCGCCGCCCTTGAGTTGTTCGGCAGTCTTAACCTCAGGGCGGCTGAGCATCCAATAATCCAAGGTCGTTACTCCACCGGCGATCATCACCGCATCGGCGCCGGCCAAAACGGCGTTGACAATGCTGGGCCCACCGGTTTGGATGATAGGCGTCTCCCCTGAAATCAGCGACATCGCTGCCGTGCTGCCGCCATCGAAATAGATCAACTGCACGTCCAGGCCGTTTTTCGCGAAGATGCCGGTTTCCTTCGCTATAAACGCAATCACGTTGTCGGAGTTGATGCCGACGTAACCGACGTTGAGTTTGGTCAGTTGCGCCGAGACGTTGGTACCTAGGCAAAACCAAAAGACGGTTGCCGCAATGATCAACGAACTCTTGGCTCTATTCCGAATGCGCTTCATTGATGATCCTCCGGTTGAACCGCTGCGGCCAAACATGTCTAGGGCCCTGACGTACCAATAATCGACCGCTTTCTGGGCCTTTTGTTTGCCCACCTCGCCTTTGTCGATCAGCTCCTTCGTTTTGTTGTAACCGTATTCGATGTGCGCCAATTCTTCCGTGACAATATCCGGCAGAATCCGCTGCAGCGGCAAATAGCTACAATCATAGAATTCTTCAAGCTGATAGCGGCCGACCCGATCGATAAGAAAGCCGAACACCGCGTTATCCTCCCAGGTCGTTATCAAGCCACGAAAAGTATCGACGAATCGTTTCTCATTGGGCTGGCTGAGCACGAAGGATACGTCCACGCCGATGTCGCCGGCCACGTGCGCGACCTTGCGGTAATGGTCGATCTCCTCCGCTGCGGTGCGCGCGACAATCAATTGATCGAGTTTGGTCGGCGCCGCCGGCAGCATCGTCTCCACATAAAGGTGCGGTCCGCCGATCTCGCAGTCGGCTTGAATCGTCAAGACGCGCCCTAGGAGATCCTTGTACTCTGAGTCCATCTTGTCGAAGTCTTTGAGTGCTATTTTATCAGTGAACATTCTTCCCCCCTCCTTTTGCCGTTTTGGGTCTGCTTTCTGAAGATTCATTAGCTGAAGTAGAGCAAGAGGAATGCCAGTGAGAATCCCTCCTCTCAGGAGGGAAAATGACGTAAGCATCGTTTATTTTTCCTGTGTTTCGGAGAATCACCATAGACGGTTCTCATTGTTGGGAAAATTACCTCACGAAAAGTCAGTCCGGGTTGACGGTCACAATCCCCCTTAGATAGGACCGTGAGACAGCGAATGGTCATAGGATACGAGGGTTTTTATGAGCCATCGCGTTTTTGGGTTTACGATCACCGGCCTGCTCTGGATTGTACTCACGACCAATGTTTCCGCGCGGAGAAACTGGTCGCCGGCTACTCCTCCATCAGCCCCTCAGAGTTGACCCTACTCACCGCCGCAAAAGCGGGCTTGTTCGAAAAATATGGACTCGACGTAAGCACGGTTTATCTGGGCGGTAGCACGCGCATCGTCCAAGCAATGGTTTCCGGCGATGTGCAGATCGGACAAATCGGCGGGTCAGCTGTGCTATTTGGAAAAGCCGCAGGGGTGGACGCGGTCTATATCGCGACGATTATTAACAGTATGGCGGCCCAGATCGTGTCGCGACCGGAGATCAAACAGGGAAGCGATCTCAAAGGCAAAGCGGTCGGCGTCACCCGGCGTGGCAGCAACACGGATTATTGGGCCCGCTTTGGACTGAGTTCCTCCGGATTGGTTCCGGACAGGGATGTGAAAATCCTCTACACGGGCGGGTTACGCGAGACCTACACCGCGCTCCAACAGGGACAGGTAGCCGCGGCGGCGATGGGCCTGGGAAATTCGTTTTCTCAGTTGCTCTTGCGCCAGGGCTATAACCCACTCATCGACATCTCGAAGTTGGGCGGCGATTTCCCTTTCAACGGCGTCGCAACCACTCGCAAGTACCTTCAAACAAAACGTCCGGTCGTTGTGAATTTCATGAAAGCCTATCTGGAAGCGATCAAGGTTGGCCTGATTCCGGGGACACAATACTAAATTCTTCTTGACGGCTTCGCAGGTAATCTAATACGCTTCACCCATGGCTCGGATTTCCAGACTCGTGGTGCCTGGTTATCCACATCATGTAAGGCAGAGGGGCGTACGCTCAATCCCCATCTTCAGCAGCGACAAGGATCGTTGCGCGTATGCCGATATCATGGCCGAGGATGTGGGGACAGGACTCAACAGTTTTACCCTGACCGCCAAGCGATGGATTGAGGCGACGAACACCATTGGTATCGTTTCCAAGTCGGGCCGCTACGGCGGGACCTATGCCCACAGGGACATCGCCTTCGAGCCGCTGAACTAGGGCTGCGGCTACTTGTACAGCTCCTTAAAGAATCCTTCCTTTTCCAGCTCGTTTAAAAATCTCATGTTGATGAAATCTTCGGGTTTTTTGTCCTTGGCCGCGGGCAGGCGTTTGGCGACTTCCTCAAGGCCGTAGCGAAACCCTTCGATATTCGGGAAGGCCCGGCGGTCGGTGGTCTGGACGTAACTCGCGTAGGTCGCCTCCAGGATCTCCGGGTCGGCGACCTTCAAGTATTTGGCGATGATCTTTTTCGCGCCTTCCTTATTGGTCAGCCCATAGTGGATGCCGGCGATGAATCCTTTGAGGAAGTTCTTCACCGCCTGGGGATTCTCGCGGATGAATCGGTCGGTGGTCTCGATGACTTGCTGAGGATAGGGAATCCCGAGTTCCGCCAGGTTGACGAGGACATTGTAGCCCTGTTTTCTGGCTGTAATGTCGAAAGGCGGCGCGATGATCGTGGCGTCGAGCGTGCCGGCCACGAGCGCGGCAAAGCGACTCGGCTGGGCGCCCATCTGGATGATCGTGACATCCTTAGGGTTCACGCCGACTTTTTCCAGCAGAAGCCGCACCGCCGTGTCCGTCGTGGAGCCGAAGCGGCTGATGGCGATCTTTTTCCCTTTGAGTTGTTCCAGTTTAGTAATGTCCTTGGCCGTGACCAGGTTGTAGGGGAGCGTGTTGATGTAGCCGGCGACGACGATCGTATCGGCCCCTGCCGAGCGCGACGCGATCGTGACCGGCCCGGAGGTGACGGAGAACTTTACCTCGCCCGCCATCGCGGCTTGCGCGAGCAGCGAGCCGCCCTCGAAGAGCACGAGCCGTGCGTCGATGCCGTGCTTCTGAAACAGACCGGCGTCCCGCGCGACGAATGGATGAATCAAAGACGCCGACATCCCCGCGACTCCGACCACGACCGGCGTCTGCGTCTGCGCCGGAAGAGGGAAGGGCGAGAGCAGGAGAAGACAGAAAAGCGCGAGCCAAAAATTTGCATTTAGATTTTTCATTTTCGCTACACCGCCTGATTCTTTTTGTTTTTATGGATCGCCCAATAAATCCGCTCCGGACTCAGCGGGAGATCGTAAATTCTTACGCCGGTTGCGTCGGCCACGGCGTTGCCGATCGCCGCCGGCGTCGGCGCGAGACCCGGCTCGCCCAAACCTTTGGCGCCGTACGGCCCTTCCGGCTCGGCGCACTCGACGATGATCGGGATCATCTCCGGCAGGTCGAGCGCCGTGACCAGATGATAGTCGAGGAACGACGGGTTACGCACTTTGCCCTTTTCATCGACGACCAGATGCTCGTGCAGCGCCGAGCCGATGCCCATCGCCAGCCCGCCTTCGATCTGCGCCGCGCAGTTCGTCGGGTTGATCGCTTTGCCCACGTCGTGCGCCGCCGACATGCGCAGCACGCGCGCCCGGCCGGTCTCTTCGTCCACCGCGACTTCCGCCGCCTGGGTAGCGTACATATAAAAAGCAGACGCGTGATCGCTGTGGCCGGTCTCGAGATCGAGATCTTTGGCGATCTGATAGGTGTACGAAGCGTCGCCGCGCACCGTCCCCTCGGCGCCGAGCTTTCTGCGGAGGACTTCGGCAATAGTGAGCGCCATCTCCGGATGGTTTTTGAGAAAGACTTTGCCGTCGAAAAAAGCGATTTCTTCTTTCTTGCCTTCGAGCATCGGGCTTGCCATCTCCGCGAGCTTCTCTCGCGCGTCGATCGCCGCGTGACGGACGGCGTTGCCCATGTGGTAGGTGCTCCGGCTGGAGGTCGTCGAGGCGTCGAACGGAATCGCGTCGGTGTCAAGCGGCGCCATGCGGACTTTTTCGATCGGGATCTTGAGCTCCTCGGCCGCGATTTGAGAGAGGATCGTGTTGCATCCCTGGCCGATCTCGACCGTGCCCGCGAGGACAAAAACTTCGCCTTTGGCGTTGACGATGACGCCGGCGCTCGACGTCGTCGGCGTGCGCGTCGGCTTCGAGATGCACGCGAGCCCTTTGCCGATTTTTAACCCGTTAACCTTTGAACCCTTCAACCCTTCAACTTCTTTCCCCCATTCGATCGCCGCGGCGGCTTTGATGAGCGTTTCCGTCAGGCCAACGTTGTTGAGCCGCTCTCCCCAGTAAGAAAGGTCGCCGTCCACAAAAATATTTTTCAGGCGAAACACCAGCGGGTCCATGTTCACCCGCTTCGCCAGCTCGTCGGTGTGCTGCTCGACCGCCCAGGCGCCCTGCGGGATACCGTAACCGCGGTACGAGCCGGCAACCGGCGCGTTGGTGTAGACGGCGTACCCATCGACTTTCACGTGCGGGATGCGATAAGGACCCGGCGCCGGCAGGCTGCCGCGAATGCAGACCGTCGGGCTTTTCTCGGCGTAAGCGCCGCCACCCCAATAAATAGTCATCTCGCGCGCGACGAGCGTGCCGTCGTTCTTGACGCCGCTCTTGACGGTGACGATCGCGCCGTGGCGCGTGAGCGTGGAAATAAAAGTTTCTTCGCGATTAAATTTGACGCGCACGGGCCGGCCGTTGGTGTGATAGGCGAGCGCGACCGCGAGCGGCTCGACTTTGAGACCGCCCTTGGAGCCGAAGCCGCCGCCTTGCAGCGGATTGATGAAGCGAATCTTTTCTTTCGGAAGATCGAGCGCTTCCGCCATCTCGTGCAGCGCGCGGAAGGGCGCGTCGTTGGCGACCCAGATCGTGACCCGGCCGCTTTCGGCATCGACTTGCGCGTGCGCGGAGTGGGGCTCTATCGCCGCGTGCTGGATGATCGGCACGGAGTAGCGCTCTTCGAGAACGATATCCGATTCGCGGAATCCCTGCTCGACGTCTCCGGTCCTGAGCTTGAAATGCTCGCAGACGTTCGGCATCGCGCCGGGCACGATGAAATCCATCTTGCGATAGCTCGCGAAATTCTCGTGAATCGCGATCGCGCCGGGCTTGCACGCGTCTTCGGGCGAAATATAAACGGGCAGATCCTCGTACTCGACTTCGATCAAGCGCGCCGCGGCCTGCGCCGTGTCCTCGTCCACCGCGGCTAAAGCCGCGACCGGCTCGCCGATGTAGCGGACTTTGTCTTGCGCTAAAAAAGGCTTGTCGCGAATCGACTCGCCGTGAATCCACGGAGCGTCTTTTCCCGTTATCACGGCGACGACGCCGGGATATTTCTTCGCCTTCTCAGTATCGATGCGTTTGATTCGGGCGTGGGCTTTGGGGCTGAAGAGCACTTTGCCGTAGACCATGTCCGGCAGGGCGAGGTCGTAGCCGTAGACGGCTTCGCCGGTGACTTTCTCTTGCGCGTCGACGCGCGTGACGGGTTTTCCAACGACGGTGAGCTCTTCCATACTGGGCGACTCCGTGTTCCTTTGTCTCTTCCTTCGTGTGCTTCGTGTCCTTCGTGGTCAAAGGTTTATCACCACGAAGAGCACGAAGGTCACGAAGTTATTAAGTTCTCGCGCCAAGGCGCCAGGACCGCTAAGTATATCGACTCGACTATGCACCGGCGCGCCGGGCGCGCAGTTCCGCTGCCGCGTCCTGGACCGCCTTGACGATTTTCGCGTAGCCGGTGCAGCGGCAGAGGTTGCCGGAGATCGCGAAACGAATTTCTTCCTCGCTGGGATCGGGATTCTCGTCGAGCAGCGCCTTGGACATCATCAGCATCCCCGACGTGCAGTAGCCGCACTGGACGCCGCCGTCCTGGATAAATGCCTGCTGTACGGGATGCAGCTCGGGGCCGATCTTCAATCCTTCGATCGTGACGACGTCGGCGCCGTCGAGCTCGCCGGAAAAAATCAGACAGGAATTGACCGCCTTGCCGTTCAGCAGGACCGTGCACGCGCCGCAGTCGCCGGTGCCGCAGCCTTCCTTCGTTCCCGTGAGGCCGATCTCGTCGCGCAAAAGATCGAGGAGAAGACGATGCGTCGGGACTTCGAGATCGGTTTTCTTGCCGTTCAAGGTGATGCGGATCTTTTTTTTCATGATTAGCCTTTTTTGGAGTGCTGGAGTGTTGGAGTACTGGAGTTTTGTATTTCGGATATTACTCCATCACAGCACTACTCCATTACTCCGGTTTTTAGTACCTTCTATCCCTCCGCTCCATCCACGATTCGGCCCGGCCCGCCGCGGCGTTGAGCAGCGCGCGCGTCGTGTTGACGCGGACCATTTCTCTGCGGTAGTCGGCGGAGGAGCGCACGTCGCTGATCGGCTTGGATTCGGCCGCGGCTTCCGCGCCCGCCTTTTGCGCGAGATCTTCCGTGAGGATTTGCTTCTCCAGCAACGCTTCCGCGCGCCGCGCCCGCATCGGCGTGGGAGAGACAGCGCCGAGCGCGATGCGGGCTTTCCCGCAGCGCTTTCCATTTCCGCTCAACACCAGCGCGACGGCGACGCCGACGTAAGCCAGGTCCATCATCTCGCGCGGCGAGAACTTGATGTATTCACCGACGAGCGCGGGACTCACGGGAGGAATCACGATGGCGGTAAGAATTTCTTCCGCGCTCATCACCGTCTGGCCGGGCCCGCTGAATAGTTGCTCTAGCTCAATGGTGCGTTCGCCGCTCGTTCCGGCGATCTTTGCTTTCGCGTCCAGCGCCAGCAGCGCCGGCGCTACGTCCGCGGACGGAGTCGCGTTGGCCATATTGCCGCCGATCGTCGCGCGATTGCGGATCTGCACCGAGCCGACTTCCGCCGCGCTCTGGGCGAGAAAGGGATATTTTTTGAGAACGATCGGCGAGGTCTCGACCTCGCGCATCGTCGTCAGCGCGCCGATCGTTACGCTGCCGTCCGTCTCTTCGCGAATGCCGGAAAGGCCGGGAATTCTTTTGAGATCGACAACGTAGCCCGGTATGAGTCCTTTTTCCTTGACGGCGATGACGAGATCGGTTCCGCCGGCGAGAAAGCGGCCGCCCGGTCCTTTCTCCTTGACGATCGCGTTGGCTTCACGAAGGGAAACAGGTTGGAAGATCTCAAACGGTTCAGGGCGCTTCATAAGCCGTGGGCAAAAACTTTCTTTTCGTTGGGAAGAATCAATCCAACTTTGATTTGCTATAGCACACGGTTGTAGTGGTTTCCACTTCCGCTCGAAGCGGCGCGCCCGCTGTTGACACCGACGCGGGCTTGGGCCTAAGAATAGTTGCCGTCGGAGAAAATTTCGTGGCGAAAATCACCAAAGACGATCACAAGAGGATGAGCATGGAGCACGTGCTCTTCGCGAAGCAGGAGCTAGAGCGAAGGAAAAAAGCGCCGGTGCACGTCAAGTCCGAAGAGATCTGGGTCGAGGGACGCGAGCCGTATCGGACGACGTTCATCGTCGATCC
The DNA here is from genome assembly GCA_964404195.1 of uncultured Syntrophobacteraceae bacterium. GTDB lineage: Bacteria > Desulfobacterota > Binatia > UBA9968 > UBA9968 > JAJPJQ01. Next base: position 14,848 of record CAYOJC010000059.1, on the reverse strand, counting down.
GAGAATCGGCTGGAACAATCACGCGATCCGCTTTTGGATTCGCTCGCTGCCGCCGGGCGACGAAGAGGGCGGCGGCTGGAAGACGCTCGGCCACCGACACACCGTCGAAGCGGTGATCTACATTCTCGAAGGCAAAGGACACAGCATCATCGACAACGTCCGTCACGAGTGGCAGGCCGGCGATTTTATCTGCGTGCCGATTTTCGCCTGGCACCGGCACATCAACAGCGGCGACACCGACGTGGTTTACTCGGCGTGCACCAGCGGGCCGATGTCGATGGGACTCGGCATCGCGATTTACGAGGACGAGCGCTATCCCGAATACTGGGTTTACGCCCAACAAAGCGAGGAAGCGCGGCGCTCTTTGATTCCCGGCAAGGGCGCGGGCGAAAGCGCAGACAAGTCGCGGCGGAACGGCGAGAAGGAAAAGTCCGCCTGGCAGATTTACGCCGAGCAGGTGGAGTTCGCCGACGGTGAGGAAGAGCGGCGGCGCAAGGGAAAGGTTTTGATCGCGGGAAGAGATTTGGTTTTCGAGAAGACGCCGATGGGCAACGTCGCACTGGCTGTAGACCCGAAGCGCGGCTGTTACGTCAAAACGGTTTCCAGCCTGATCGCCGAAATTCTGCCCGGAGAAAAGTCCGGCGCGCACCGCCACGTCTATGAAGAGATCAACTATGCGCTCGCCGGGCGCGGCTATTCGATCATCGAAGACCGGCGCTACGATTGGAAAGCGGGCGACGCGCTGTCGATTCCGATCTTCGCCTGGCACCAGCACTTCAACACCGGAAACGAGCCGGCGAGATTTCTCGTTCATACGAACCGCATCGCGATGGAGAATCTGGGCTACGCCGTCACGCAACAGGGTGAGGCGGCCCAATGAAGAAGGCGGTAGGCGGTAGGCGGAAGGCGATAGGCGGAAAACGAATTTTTGCACTCTCCGCGTGGCTTGCTGGCTTCGTTGCGGTGATTGTCTTCGCGGTTACCGCTACACCAGTTCAAGCTCAATCGCTCAAACGCATCCGCATCGGCTCGACGACGCCGAGCATCACGACGCTGCCGAGCGAGATCGCGGCCAAGCGGGGATTTTTCAAGGACGAGGGGCTCGAGCCGGAGATGATCACGATCCGGAGCGCCGATATCATTATCAAGGCTCTGCTCTCGCAGCAGTTGGATTATTCCACCTCGCTGCCGTCTCTCGTCACGGCGGCGGCCAGGGGCCTGCCGATCAAGGTCGTCGGAGTCATGATCAAGAAGACATCTTACGTGATGGTTTCGCATCCGTCGGTACGCTCGATCCAAGACCTGAAGGGCAAGGTCATCGGCACCAGCTCTTTCGGCGCGGCGAGTGATTACGTCATTCGCGTCGCGCTGCAGAAAGCCGGACTCGATCCCAAGAAAGACGTGACGATCATCCAGGTCGGCGGCAGCGCGGGGCGGCTGTCGGCTCTACAGGGCGGGATGATACAAGCCACCGTCCTGGTCGCGCCGTTCAATCTACAGGCGGAGAAGTTGGGTTACCGCTCTCTCCTGTGGCTCGGGAAGATCATGGATTTTCCCCAGGGAGGTTTGGGCGCGCACGATAAAAAACTGCAAGAAAATCCACAGGAAGTGGTTCGCGTCATGAAAGCGATCTCGCGCGGCATACAACTGGTCAAGGGCGAACGCGAGGAGACGGTGAAGTTCATGATGAGATGGCTGGGGTTGGACCGGAGCGTGGCCGAAGGCGTCTATCCGATCGTCAGCGAGTCCCTGGCGGACTACGGCCTCGCCGAGGACAGCGTGCTCGAAAGCGCCGTCGACGCGGCGAGGTTTTCCGGACTGACCGAGCGCGACGTTCCCATGAGCCAGCTCCGCGACTGGTCGTTCGCGCGCAAGGCGCGCGACGAGATCTTGAAAACAAGCACGCAGAAGTAAGGAACCATCACCGCCCGCGCCTTCGGCCTGAGCGAAGAGGAAGTCTTCGAGCGGCCGACCGATGGCATCGAATACTGCGCGACGACTTCTGTGGACCTTCACGGCGACATGCTGCGCGCTGGATTGGAAGCGGCGGAGGGAAAGAAATAACGCAGGGCGCAATGAATTGCACCCCTGCCAAAGTGTAGGCCGGATAGGCCTCATTCGATGTAGGGGCGCGATTGATCGTGCCCAGAATCTTGAAGGGCTTGAACAATGACTGAGAAACCGCCCGGCTACGACGAATATCTCCGCATGTACATGGAGATGGTGACCTTCGCTAAAGAGGAGCTCAAGCGCAGGGAAAAATCGCCGGTCCACGTCCCGAAAGAAAAAATCGACCGCGAGTTCGGCGGCCACAACTGGGTGCTTCTCGTCGACCCGCGTATCGGCTTCAACGCCCGCATCCTGCGTTTCTGGATCAACGGCTTTCCGCCGGGGGAAGAAAACAATCAGTGGAAAACGATGGGCCATCGCCACACGGTCGAGGCGGTGATCCACGTCCTCAAGGGCCACGGCTACAGCATCATCGACGGCATCCGCTACGATTGGGAGGCGGGCGACTTCATCTGCGTTCCCGTTTTCGCCTGGCACCGGCACGTGAACCTTTCGAACGAAGACATGGTTTACGTCGCCGCGACCACCGGACCGCTCTCGATGGGCATCGGTCTCGCGATTTACGAAGACGAGCGCTATCCGGAGTACTGGGTCTTTGCGCAAAAAGAAAACGGTGCCGCCAAAAGCTTGCTGCCGGGCGCGGTGGATATTCCCGAAGCGAGAAGGGGAATTCCCGAAGGGCTCGACCTCGCCGACTTCGACAACTCGACGGCGGCGAAACTATATTTCGATCAGTTGAGCTTCGGCGAGAACGAAGAGCGGGAGCGAAGAAAAAGCAAAGTTCTGGTGAAGGCGAAGGACCTCAAGTTTGAGAAGACTCCGATGGGACGCGTCGCGCCGGTGGTTGACCCCAGGCTGGGATTTTATGTAAAGCTCATGTCCACGCTGGTGGCGGAGATCGATCCGGGAAAACGTTCCGGCGCGCATCGCCATCTCTACGAAGAGGTGAATCACGTACTCGCGGGAGAAGGTTACAGTATCATCGAGGACAAACGGTACGAGTGGAAAAAAGGTGACACGCTGGCGATTCCGCTTTTCTCCTGGCACCAGCACTTCAATACCGGAGCCGAGCCGGCCCGTTTTCTGGTGCACACGGGAAGGCCGGCGATGGAAAACATCGGACTCATGATCACGCAACAAGGAGAGGTAGCAACGTGAGGACGGCCGCAATCGTGAGGTAGGGGCACGGCGCGCCGTGCCCCTACGCGCTGAATGGTGCGTATGAAAAAATGGTCGTTCAACAAGGCTGGCAGGTCGCGCCGGGCGTCGCCGAGCAAGCTTACGAAGAGATCACCGGCGTGATGGCCGATGACCAGGTGATGCCCGAAGAGCGCGTCAATATATTCCTGGAGCGCGCGCAGAGCCGCGGCGAGCTGGGAAAAAAGGCGCTGCCGATGAGCGAGATATTCGATTATTCCCTTGCGAGAGGTTTGAAATGAAACGCGGCGTAAAAAAGAAAAGGAGCGGTCCGATCGTCCTGGCCACCGGCTATCACGTCCGCGCGCGCCCGCTTTGGGAAGGGCGCGTGGATACGAGCGATCTCAGGCTCAAGATCGTTCCGTTCGAGAGCGACGGCGAGCGCCACCGGCGCTTTCTCGCCGGCGACTTCGACGCCTCGGAGTTGTCGCTCGCGCTTTACCTCGCGCTCAAGAGCAACGGCGCGCCGCTGGTGGCGCTGCCGGTTTTTCCCAACCGGCGCTTCCGCTACTCCTTTATATATGTGCGCGAGGATTCGCCCATCCGCGAGCCGGCGGATCTCAAGGGAAGGGCCGTCGGCGCGCCTTCTTATCTCAACACCTGCGGCCTCTGGGTGCGCGGGCTGTTGGGCGACGAGTACAGGCTGAAAACTCAGGATATGATCTGGAAAGTCATGCGGAAGGAAGCCGTCGATTTCACGCCGCCGCACGGCGCCGTCATCGAGCAATTTTCCGGCAAGGCCCCCTTGCGCAAGCGGCTGCTCGACCATGAGGTGGACGCGCTGATTACTCCGGACGTGATCACGGGTGGCGGCATCCGCCGGCTGTTCTCCCACACCAAGGAGCTGGAGACCGATTACTTCAGGCGCGCCGGGATCTACCCGATCAACCACGCGATCGTCATTCGGGAAAAGGTCGCGCGCGACAATCCCTCGCTGCCGCGCAAGCTTTATAAGCTCTGGGACGAAGCGAAGCGGCTCTCGCTCCTAGACGACGAGGATCCGACGTTTTCCAATTTCGTCTGGATCAGGGACTTGTGGGAGGAAGAGCGCGAGCTTTTCGGCGGCGATCCGTGGCGCTACGGCATGGATGCAAATCGGAAGGTGATCAAGACGCTGATCCGCTACGGCGTGGAGCAGGGGATCGCGAGCGCGACGATGGACGCCGAGAAATTGTTTTTGCCCATCAAGAAGTAAGAAAGGGGAATCTCTCCATGGTGATGGCACGCAAAGAAGACCATCTGCGCATGCGGATGGAGCATATCCGCTTCGGCAAGGAAGAGCTGGAGCGGCGGAAGAAGTCGCCGGTCCACGTCAAGGCCGAGGAGATCGAGGCTCAGCTCAAGGACCATAACCACGTCTACATCGTCGATCCGCGGCTCGGTTTCAATCAAAGAACTTTCCGCTTCTGGATCAACCTGCGCACCGCAGGCGAAGAGATGGAGTTTAGCGGCTGGCAACTGGGCCATCGCCACACGGTCGAAGCGGTCATCTACATTCTAAAAGGGCACGGCTACAGTATGATCGATGGGATCAAATATCCCTGGCAAGCGGGTGATTTAATTTGTGTTCCGGTGTTCGCTTGGCACCGGCACCACAACGAAAGCGGCGACGAGCTGGTCTATCTGGCGGCGACGACCGGGCCGCTGTCGATGGCGATGGGCATCGCGATTTACGAAGAGGAAAAATATCCCGAGTACTGGATCTTCGCCCAGAAGGGCGAGGAGGCGATGAAGACGCTGGTGCCCGGCGGCGCGGAGATTCCGGCCGAAGCGCGCGTCAAGTTCGACTCGGTTAAATGGAAGCCGGAGCGTACCGGCAACGGCGAGCCGGCGCCGGCGGAGATTTATTACGAGCAGCTTGCTTATGCGGAGCAGGAAGAGAAGCGCCGCAGGGCGGGCAAGGTGCTGGTCAAGGGTAGCAATCTCAAGTTCGGCTCGACGCCGATGGGGCGCGTGGCGTACGCGGTCGATCCGAAGCTCGGCTTTCACGTGAAGATTTTGGGCACGCTCATCGCGGAGATTCCCGCCGGCAAACGCTCCGGCGCCCACCGCCACATCTACGAAGAAACGAATTACGTTCTTTCCGACGCGGGCTACAGTATCATCGAAGACCAGAGATACGATTGGAAAAAAGGCGACACGCTGGTGATTCCCGTCTTCGCGTGGCACCAGCACTTCAACACCGGCAAGGAAACGGCGCGCTTTCTTGTCCACCACGGGCGTGTCGCGATGGAGAGCACGGGATACGTCCACACGCAACAGGGGGAAGCAGCCGACTATTAGGCCGAATTATTTAGGGAAGATAAAAAAGCATTCTTTGCGCTCTTGGCGTCTTGGCACGAGGGCTTAAAAACTTCGTGCTCTTCGTGGTGATAAACTTTTTGACCACGAAGGACACGAAGCACACGAAGGAGGAGAACCCAAAACATACTTTATGGATAACCATCACGGCCACGATCACGAGGGGAGCGCGGAACCGCACACTCATCTTGTGAGCGTCGGCATCGACATCGGATCTTCGACTTCTCATCTAATGTTCTCGCAACTCGCGATCGGCTATCCCTCAGCGCACCGGCGGCGGCCGGAAATTTTGGAGCGCAAGATCATCGCCCGCTCGCCGGTGTTGCTGACTCCGTTCAAAGCAAATTGGAATATCGAGGCGGGGCCGCTCGAAAAATTGATCGACGATAGTTTTCGCAGCGCCGGCCTCAGCCGCGAAAAAATCGACACCGGCGCGGTCATCATCACGGGCGAAGCGGCGCGGCGCGAGAACGCGCAGAAAATCGCCGAGCTCTTCTCGGCGCAAGCCGGTCAATTCGTCTGCGCGACGGCGGGGCCGAGGCTCGAAGCGCTGCTCGCGGCGCACGGCTCCGGCGCTGTCGGCCGCAGCCGCGAAGAGGCCACGACTTTGCTGAACATCGACGCCGGCGGCGGAACCACCAAGGTCAGCTTGATCGACAAGGGAAGAATCGTCGGCGTGACGGCAATCAACATCGGCGCGCGGCTGATCGCCTTCGACGAGAAATATCGGATCACGCGCCTGGAGCAGTCGGGCAAGAGATTTTTAGAGGCGCTTGGCTGCAAGCTGCGATTGGGCGACGAGGTCGATGCGGAAACGCTTCGCGCGGTGGCCGCGAAAATGGCGCGGACGCTCTTCGATCTGATCGCCGGCGGCGCGCCGCCTTGGAGCGAACTCCTCGTGATGCCGCAGCTTGCGAAGCTGCCGCCGCTCGACGGGATTCTTTTCTCCGGCGGCGTTTCCGAATATATATATGGCCGGGAGGCCGGGTCGTTCGGCGATCTCGGCGCTCTGCTCGGCCAAGCGGCGCGAGAGCAGGCGGAGCAGAGGAGTTACATCGTTCTCGATTCGAGCGAAGGAATCCGCGCCACGGTGATCGGCGCGTCGCAGTACTCCATGCAGATGAGCGGCGAGACGATTTTCATTCCAGATCCCAAAATCCTGCCGCTGCGCAATTTGAGAGTCGCTCTAGTTGAGGTGAGCTGGGATGCGCCGGTCGCGGACAAAACCGCAACGGCGATTCGGAAGACGCTCGCGGCTGCCGATCCGGAAGTGAAAGCGACGCCTTTCGCCCTGGTCTTCATTTCGCCGCCGTTTTTAGGCTACGGCGCGGCGCAGGATCTGGCGCAGGGAATCCGTCTCGCTCTCGCTCCGCTCGATCCCGCCGAGCGCCCGCAGATGCTCGTCTTCGAGCAGAACATCGGCCGGGTGATCGGAGAAGCGCTCGGCGCGGAGCTGAGCATACCGTGCGTGGATGAGGTCTCGCTCGGCGAAATGGACTTCATCGATGTGGGAACCGTCGTCGAGAATGAAGATTACGTGCCGGTCGTCATCAAAAGCCTCGCGTTCGGCGTTTGATGCCGCTTTGACGCGCAATGCGGGCGCACACATAGGTGCGCCCCTACATGCGGCCCGGGCGTACAATATTGTTGTAGGGGCCGACCTGTGTGTCGGCCCGAGGAAATATCATGGTGAAGCCGATAAAATTAATCGAAGAATTGAACCGAATGGTCAACCGGAAATTTGAAACGCCGGAGTTCAACCATTTCTTTAGCGTGCGTTGGAGCTGGACCATCACCGGAATGCGTCGGACGGCGAAGAGGCGATTCTTTTTTCGATCCACGACCAGCCGATGATGGAAGCGCTGAATCTTTACAGGGAAGAAGGCAACAGGCAATAGGCAACAGGAAGACGGGAAAAGAACATGAAGATCACACCGGGTGAAAAATTGAAGCCGGCGGAAGCGAAGGCCGTCGTCGGCGAGCTTTACGGCAAAGTAGCGGCGCGTTGGGAAGAGCGGGTGACGCAGACGCCGTTCATGCAGCAGCTCGTTACCGGAAAGCTGCCATTGTCCACCATTCGGCTGTTTTTCAATAATTGGGGCGCCTGGACGATCGAGATCAATACTCTTACCGCCTGCTCCTATCAACGATTTCTGCCTTTTTTCAAAACGCACCGGGAGTTGATGGCGCCGCTCGGCGAGAAGATCGCCGACGAGTTCATTCATCCCAAGCCGCCCGGCCACTACCTCGTGATGATGCAGACCGCCAAGGCGCTCGGCCTTACCGAGGAAGAAGTCTTCACGCAACCGCTGCTCTCGGAATTCCGCGCCAAGATCGATTTCATGCGCGGTGTGATGTACGAGGGGACCGCGGCCGAGTGGTACTCCTGCGTCACGACGGAGGAGCGCATCGGTCACTGGGCAGGCGACTGGTTCAAGGCGCTGACGACGCACTATGGCTTCTCCAAAGAACAGGCGACTTATTTTTCCACGCACCACGAGGCCGACCTCGAAGAGCACGAAGCAGGCGTGATGGGTCACGGCCAATTCAACCGCACGGTGCTCCAGCGGCTGCTCGAAGACGGCATGGCCGAGGAGCGCCCGACGTACGGCCTGGAATACTGCGCGATGACTTCGGTCGATCTCCACGCACTCATGCAGCGCACGGCGCTGGAGGAAGCGGAGCGGCTGAAGGGGAAAGGCCTTTAGGAGGGCGCAATGAATTGCGCCCCTACGAAGATGCGGGGGCATGATCTGCCCGATTTCCGAATGTAGGGGCGTGATTTATCGCGCCCTCAAAGGATCAAAAAATGAAATTTGCGTCTGTAAAACCCAATCATCTGGCCGTCGTTCAAGACAACCAACTGATTTTCATCGACGACGCGCTGCCGAAGGGTGCGACGATGATCGATCTCATCGCCGGGTATGATGGCCTGCGCTCTTCGCTCCCGGCCGCGAGGGAGAAAGGCAAGCGGATTCCGCTCGATCCCAAGCAGCTCAAAGCCCCGATCGAGAATCCGTCGAAGCTTTGGGCGGCGGCGACGAATTACAAACGCGGCAGCCAGGGGCTCGACGAGGCGCGCGGCAGAGGAACGGCCGGCACGGCTACGCCGCAGGAGATCCTCGAAAAAACTTTCTTGAAGCCGCCCTCGGCGATCATCGGCCCGGAACAGGCGATCGTGATTCCGCCCGGCGCGGGAAATATTTTTCCTGAGCTCGAGCTCGGCGTGGTGATCGGAAAAAGGGCGCGCAACCTGAAAAAGGAAGAAGCCTTCGAAGCGGTGTTCGGCTACACGATTATCCTCGACGTGACGGCGCGCTCTTACGGCTCCGGCAAGGGAATGCAGGGGACGCGCTGCGTGCGCAAGGGCTTCGAGACCTTCGCGCCGGTCGGCCCGTGGATCGCGACGCGAGACGAGATCGAAGATCCACAGAATCTTTCCATGCGCCTTTGGGTCAACGGCGAGCTGAGACAATCGGCGCGCACCGACGCGATGGTGAACGGCGTCGCCGAGCTGGTGAGCTTCCTCTCTCAGGTGAGCACGCTCCTGCCCGGAGACCTGATCGCCACCGGCAATCCCGACGCGCCGGCATTTCAAAAGCAGCTCGGTCCCGGCGACACGCTCAAAGCGGAGATCGAAGGGATCGGGTCGATGAGTCTGCGCGTGGTGGGCGCCGACTGAAGTAGGGGCGGGTTTTAAACCCGCCCCTACCTTGTCGCACATTGCTGGTTTCGCCTTTTTATTTCGGATTCGGTCTCACCAATTTTCCAATCGGCTTCCCGACGGGTTCTCCGTCGCGCATTTGTACGTTGCCGCGCACGACCGTCGCGACCGGCATGCCTTTGACTTTCCAGCCGTGCCACGGGCTCGGCTTGTTCTTGCTGTGCAGCTTGTTGACGTCGATCGTTCCTTCCTTGTTCATGTCGACGATCGTCACGTCGCCGTCTGAGCCCAGGCGGATCGCGCCCTTCTTGGGATAGATCTGCCAGACCTTCGCGGGATTTTCCGAAGTGATCTTAGCATAGTGGTTCAGCGTCATGCGTCCTTTGTTGACTTCCGTTAGAAGCACGGGGACGGCGGTCTCGACGCCGCAAAATCCCGAGATGCAATCCCAGATCGCCGGCTTGGTCATTTTGCCGTAGATGTCCGAGCCTTTTTCTTCCAGCGTGTGCGGTGAGTGATCGGTCGCGATCATGTCCACGTAGCCGTTGAGCAGGCCGTCCCAGAGAACTTCCCCGTGGTCGCGGCTGCGCACGGGCGGATTCATCTTGAGCAGCGGCCCGACCTTTTCCATGTCCTTAGGTTCTCTCAGCAGATAATGCGGGCCGGTCTCGGCGGTCACTCTCATGCCCCTGGCTTTGGCGTCGCGCACCATCCAGGCCGCCTGCTTGGAGCTCATGTGATAGACGTGCAGCTTGGTCTTGAACATCTCGGCGAAAAAAATCGCGTGCGCGACCGATTCGGCCTCGCAGATGGCCGGGCGCGACTGCTCCCAGTAGACAGGATCGTTTTTTCCTTCGGCTTTCAGCTTGTTCGTGTAATACGCCATGATCTGGCGGTTCTCGGCGTGGATGCCGAGCGGGAGACCGGACTTGGCGATGTTGGCGAACGCCTCCAGGCACATGCCGTCGTCGGGAAACGGCAGGTTGCCGATCGTCTCACCGAAAAAAATCTTGTAGCCGATGACTCCCGCTTCCGCCATGGGAAGAATATCGCCGGTGTTGGTCTGCACCACGACGCCGTAGAAGGCGTAGTCGGTCAAAAATTTTCCCTCGGCGATTTTGATTTTTTCTTTTACCTTTTCCGCGTCGGCCGTCGGCGGCTGGACGTTGGGCATGTCCATGATCATCGTGACGCCGCCGCAAACCGCCGCGGTGGAGCCAGTGGTGAAATCTTCCTTGTGCCCGAGGCCGGGCTCTCTGAAGTGGACGTGGCCGTCGATGATGCCGGGCAGAATGTGTTTTCCTTTCGCATCGATTTCCTCGCCGCCCTTGGGAAGGTTGTCGTCGGTTCCGATGGCGACAAATACGCCGTCTTTGATCGCCACGCCGCCTTTGAACGTCTCTTCCGGCGTCACCACAGTGCCGTTTTTGATCACCAAATCCGCGCTCATCGAAATTTCCTCCTTTATTTCAGTCCCAACAAAAAATGGAGGCCGATGATGCCGCCTCCACCTCTTGCATTCTCGTTTTTTTACGTATAAAAGTGCCGAGTCGAAAGGACCCTATCCGATCGTCCGTCCCTTGTCAAGAAAAGTGAGCGGACCTTGCGCAGGGGAGCGGATTCGTGAAAATATTATCCTGCTGAGAAATTCTTCTAACCGAAAGATACTGAATACGTTTTATTTTAGGAGGTTCAATGGCGAATACTAGGTTACAATCGGTTGGCCTGCGCATGGAATACTACCAGCCGCGGACCGGCGGCAGGCTGCTGGCGTTGGAGAATGTCAACTTGAACGTGGAGGAAGGTGAGTTCGTCACGATCGTGGGACCATCCGGCTGCGGCAAGACGACCTTCATCAATATCGTCGACGGCTTGCTCAAGCCGACCGGAGGCAAGATACTTTTAGACGGCAAGGAGGTCAAAGGGCCGGGCAACGACCGCGCGATGGTTTTTCAGGATGCTTGTCTCTTGCCGTGGCGGACGGTGATCAAGAACGTCACGTTCGGCCTGGAATGCCGGGGACATCGCGACGGCGCGGCGGAGCGGGAGCGCGCGATGAAGTTCATCAAGCTGGTGGGCTTGGGCGGCTTTGAAGACCATTACCCGCACGAGCTTTCCGGCGGCATGCAGCAGCGGTGCAATCTCGCCCGCGCCCTCACGGTGGACCCCGAGGTGCTCATCATGGACGAGCCCTTCGCCTCGCTGGACGCGCAAACCCGGGAAATCATGCAGCTCGAGCTGCTGCGGATCTGGAATGAGGCGAAGAAGACGGTTCTCTTCATCACCCACCAGATCAACGAGGCGATCTACCTGGCGGACCGGGTGATCATCTTTGCCGCTCGGCCGGGGAAGGTGAAAGACACGCTGAAGATCGACCTGCCGCGCCCGCGCCCGCTGGCCGTCAAGCGGAGCAAGCAGTTTTTGGAATACGAGGACCGCCTCTGGACCCAGATCGAGGAAGAGGTCCGCAAGACCATGGTGGCGGACCAGACCGTGCATGATATCAATACAGCGGGGTGAACAGGAAAGGATGAAGGCGGAAGGCGAAAGGATGATTTTTTTTCATCCTTCATCCCTCACCCTTCATCTTTTTTTATAAGTAAATGGGGCGATTTTTAAATTCCCAGAGCTTGATTCTGGTAGGCTGTTCGCTGTTCGTTCTCTACCTGGCGGGCATCCCGCTCGTCATGCTGCTCTATGGCAGCATTCGCAGCGCCCCGATCGGCGAGCCGGGCGCCACCTACACCCTCCAGAACTACGTCAAAGCGTATTTCGACCGGGAGTTTTACCTTCTCTTCTGGAATTCCCTCAAGTACGCCTTCGGCACCTGCGTGATTTCCTTTTTGATCGGCACCTATCTCGCCTGGATCAACGAGCGCACCAATACTCCGTTGAAGAAAGTTTTCGTCGTGATGGCGCTGATTCCGTTCATCATTCCGGGAATCTTGAGCACCATCGCCTGGATTCTCCTGCTCAGCCCCAAGATCGGGCTCATCAACTTGGTCGTGAAAGCGGCCCTGGGATTGGAGGCGGCGCCTTTCAACATTTATTCCATGGGGGGAATGGTCTGGGCCGAGGCGATCCATCTTTATCCTTTGGTCTTTCTATTGATGTCGGCGTCTTTTCGGAACATGGACACCTCGCTGGAAGAGGCCGCGTTGACCGCCGGGTCGAGCACGTTCACGACTTTCAGGACGGTCACGCTTCCGCTCATGCGGCCGGCCATGTTCGGCGTGATGCTGGTGATGTTCATCCGGGGAATCGAGGCTTTCGAGGTTCCGGCCCTGGTCGGCGTGCCCGCGAAGATATCCGTTTTTACCACCAAGATATTTCTCGCCATCCATCAGTTCCCGTCCGATTTCGGCCTGGCCGGCGCCTACGCGGTAACCTTGCTCCTGATCAGCGCCACCGGGGTGCTCATTTATCAAAGGGTCACCCGCAAGGAAGAGCGGTTTGCGACGGTGACGGGCAAGGGCTACCGCCCGCGCGTGATCGACCTCGGGCCATGGAAATACTTAACCTGCGCCACCGCTTTTTTTATCTTCCTCCTGGCGGTCATTTTTCCGGTTTTCATCCTTCTATGGTCTTCGTTCATCCCGTACTACGGAGTCCCGTCGATGGAGCTCGTGGCCAAGCTCACTCTCGCCAACTATCAGTATGTCTTGACGTACCCGCTGGCGCTGACCGCTTTCAAAAACAGCTTCTATCTATCGGTCGGCTCGGCGACGCTGGTGATGCTGCTCACGTCGGTGATCGCCTGGATCACCGTCAAATCGAAGCTGCCCGGCCGGGTTTTCCTCGACAATATGACCTTTATTCCCATCGCGATGCCGGGAATCGTTTTGGGAGTGAGCCTCATATGGGTTTATCTGACCTTGCCGATTCCTATCTACGGGACGATCTGGGTCTTGCTGCTCGCGTACATCACCAAGTTCATGCCCTATGGAATTCGCGCGTCCTCGGCGTCGATGATCCAGATCAACAAGGAACTCGAAGAGGCATCGCTGGCGAGCGGCGGCACCTGGCTTCAGACTTTCACCAAGATCATACTTCCTCTGCTCATGCCCGGCTTTGTCGCGGGATGGATTTACATCAGCATTATTGCATTGAGGGAGCTTTCCACCTCGATCTTGCTCTACTCGTATAACAGCACCGTCCTGTCGATCATGGCTTTTGACCTTTGGGAAGGGGGCCAGTACACTTACGTCTGCGCTCTCGGAGTTTTGATGGTTCTTTTGTTGGTCGTGATGGCGTTTATCGCGCGCAAGCTCGGCGCCAAAGTGGGAATTGCGGAATGATTTCGTTATTGGTTGACTGGTTACTGGTTGACTCGATAAAAAGATCGAGCATGTGCCGGACTACGGACGAATAACCAATAACCAGTAACAAGTAACAAGTGTCGGAGGCGTAATGGCAGAAATGAATTACATGGTGAGGATTCAGAATCTCGAGAAGTATTTCGGCGAAGATAAAGAGCGGGTCCACGTCCTGAAAGGGGTGTCGCTCGACATCCCCGAGGGCTCTCTCTACACCTTTCTGGGGCCCTCCGGATGCGGCAAGACGACGACGCTCAGGTGCGTGGCCGGACTGGAGCGGCCCGACGTCGGAAGCATCAGCATCGGCGGCAAGACGGTGTTTTCCAACACGGAGCGAGTTTATGTTCCCACCAATAAACGGCCCATCGGCATGGTGTTCCAGTCCTACGCGATCTGGCCGCACATGACCGTGTTCGAGAACGTCGCCTATCCTCTGACGATCCAGCACAAAAGCAAAGCCGAAATCAAGAAGCGAGTGGCGGATGTGTTGAAGGTCGTCGGTCTCCAGGGCTTGGAAGACCGGCCCGCGCCCAAGCTTTCCGGCGGCCAGCAACAGCGTGTCGCGTTTGCGCGCGCGTTGATCAACGAGCCGAAGGTGATGCTGCTGGACGAGCCTTTGAGCAATCTCGACGCCAAGCTCCGCGAGCAGATGCGCTTCGAGATCAAGGCGCTGCAGAGAAGAGTCAACATCACGACGATCTACGTGACCCACGATCAGGGCGAGGCACTCGCCATCTCGGACCAGATCGCCGTGATGCACGCGGGAAAGCTGATCGAGGTCGGCAGCCCTCATCAGCTCTATTCGCGGCCCAAGAGAAGGTTCACCGCGACGTTTCTGGGACTTACCAATCTCATCGAAGGACGCGTCGTCGAGGTCGGGGGAGACTCTCAGCCCGGACGTATCGAGACCAATAATGGGATTTTCTCTTTTATTCCGGCCAGCGGCGTGGCCAAAGGCCAACCCGCGATCCTTTCGATCCGTCCGGAGCACATCGAGGTCATGAAGCAGAAGCCGCAAGTGACGCAGAACGTGCTGGAAGGCACGGTCAAAGAAGCGATCTTCATGGGCGACGCCTACCACTGTCAGATCGCCGTGGGAGACACGCTGCTCCGGGTCCACACGCACCCATTCCTCAGCATGAGCCCCGGCGACAAGGTCTACCTCCATCTCGACCCGCAGAGTTGCAACGGCCTTCCCGCCGAAGATATCGAGGGAATGGACGAGTCGATCATGGGCATGTGAGTTAGTGTAGTGTCTCACGCTGTTGACACCTTATCCTAAGTTCGACAGGCGAAACGG
>CAYOJC010000058.1:0-28546 GCA_964404195.1 uncultured Syntrophobacteraceae bacterium | reverse complement strand
TGACTTTCTCTTCCTTCGTGCTCTTCGTGTCCTTCGTGGTGGCAGACTCCGTTTCGCCTGTCGAACTTAGGATAAGGTGTCAACAGCGTGAGACACGACACTAGCTTGAGGCAAAGGAGACGATCATGGATGCGAACGCCAAGAAGACCGCGCTCCGAATGATTCCTTACGGCCTGTATGTTCTTACGGCAGAGGCAAAAGACGGCCGGGTCGCGGCGGCGACCGTGAACTGGGTCACGCAGACCGCTTTCTAGCCGCCGCTCGTCGTGGTCGGCGTGAAAGCCGATTCCCACGTACACGCCATCATCAAAGAATCCAAGTCGTTCGCATTGAATATTTTGGGCAAAAATCAGAAAGACATCGCCTTCACGTTCTTCAAGCCGCTCGAACGCGAGGGCAACACGATCGGCGGCCAGCCGTTTCGCTCGGGGAGCCTGGGCGCGCCGATTTTTGAAAACGTTCCGGCCTTCGTCGAGTGCGCTTTGGTCGAGACGGTCGAGAGAGCCGATCATTCCATTTTCGTGGGAGAGGTGAAGGACGCGGGAGTTCTCCAACAGTCCTCGGGCCGGCCGGACGACCTCACGCTGACGCTGCGAGATCTGGGCGACAAAATTTTTTACGGCGGCTAACTCCCCCTGAGGGTCTTCAAGAAACCGGTCTGCTCCAGCTCTCTCACAAACTGCACATCCACGACCGAACCGGAGTCGATCTCGCGTAACTTCGGCGATTAATTCGCCAGTTTATTGTAGAGCCACGCCCAAGCATAGCCGAACAACCACGCGGTGAGGACCGCCACGAGGAAACTGATGATGAAAGTCCCGATGGGAACGCCGGGACCCCACATGAGAGACGCCACGTCCGCGCCCATGAACTGGGCATTGTAGATGAACCTGAACAAGATCGGCGCGATCAACCGAATCAGATGGATCAGGAGATAGAATGCCCCGGTCAGGATGGCGAGGGAAGTTGCGAAGGCGGATGGTTTGAGCATGCAGTCACTTCCTGCTTAACCTGAATCCTTCGTAGGCGAGATAGCCGGCGACTGCGAGCGCAACCGCGCTGCTCCATTGAGGCACGCTCCACCCTTCGAAGACGGCCGTCCAACCCAAGACAAGTCTTAAAAGGTGCAGGACAGCGATGACAAGGAATATCGAGCCGGCAGCTTTGAGATAGGTTTTCTGCGACATTCGGCCACAAGCTATCTCCGCGTCGGGCGTCTTGTCAATCGAGCGCCGCCGCACCGATAGACACGGCCGTGAGACTGGATTATTAATAAACGCCAGGAGAAATTCCGATGCGCTATTGCATGCCGCCGGATCCCAATACGAGAAAGCCGAGCTTCGCTCTCCCGCCCAACTCCTGCGATACTCACTTTCATATTTTTGGACCGCCGGAAGAGTTTCCTTTTGCGCCGACGCGCCAGTACACGCCGCCCGCAGCTCCGCTCGAGCACTACCTCAACATGGCGGCGGCGGTCGGCATCGAGCGCGGAATCGTCGTTCAACCGAGCGTCCACGGACTCGACAACTCGGTGACCTTGGACGCGATAAAACAAGCGGGCGGCCGCTTTCGCGGCGTCGCGCGCATCGATGACAAGACGCCGACGAGCGAGATTAAAAAATTACATGAAGGCGGCATACGCGGAATCCGCTTCAATTTGTTGGACCGACCGCGGGGCAACGTCGCGCTCGATGTCTTCGACCGGGCCGTGGAACGGATCGCCGAATTCGGCTGGTCCGTCGATTTGCATATCGATCCAAAGAACCTGCTGGAGCAGGAGAAGCGCATCCGGGCTCTGCCCGCGCCTGTCGTGATCGATCATCTGGCCCGAGTCAATCCGGCCGATGGGCTGGCTCAGCCCGCGTTTCAATTGCTTCTGGACCTATTGAAAAATGATCGACTCTGCGTGAAAGTCAGCGGCGCGGATAAACTATGCAAAAACGGAGTTGGCTTTTATCTGGGCCTACCCTATATTGACGTCGTTCCTTTTGCGCGCGCGGCGATCGCCGCCGCTCCCGACCGCGTTATCTGGGGAACCGATTGGCCCCACTCGAACAATTTCACCCCGGGCAAGACTCCCAACGACGGCGATCTCGCGGACTTGCTGCTTCAATTCGCGCCTGATGAGAAAATCAGGAAAAAGATTCTCGTCGATAACCCCGCGCGGCTGTACGGATTTGAAAATTGACGAAAAAACCGGAATAGAGCGGATACCATCGTGATTGAATTCGCAGGAAGAAATATCCCGACCGAGCTGAGCGAAATCGTGGAGCCCGCGCGCACGGTTCTGCTCGTGTGGGACATGCAGAACGATCAGGCCGGCGGCTCGTTCAATAAACCAGCGTTGATCGAGAACGCGCCGCCTCTGATCGCCGCGGCGCGCGACGCCAAAATCAAAACCGTTTACACCCGCCAGACGCCGTACTTGTGGAGGGACGAATCGCCCGCGTGGATCCGCCGCGCGCTGAAGGAGCAAAAAGTCGATGATCCGGGCAAGTTGAAGCCGCGCCGGCTTCACGGCAGTTTCGGATGGCAATTGATGGCGCCGTTCGTGCCGGCGGATGGCGATCTCGTGATCGACAAGCGGCGCGGCACGATGTTCATCGGCAACGAGTTCGAGACACTGATGGGCAATCTCAGGGCGAGCGCGGTCGTGATCGTCGGCTGCACCACCGACGGCGGCGTCGAGGCGACCGTGCGCGACGGTTTTTACCGCGGCTACTTCATGGTCGTGGCGCGGGATTGCGTCGGCACTTATACGGAAGACGGCCACAACGCGGCGCTTAAAAGGATGGAGCGCTTCGCTGACATCGTCGAATCGCAAGAGTTGATCCGAATCTGGAAGCGCCCCCTCACCCTTCCCTCTCCCCCGTCGCGGGGGAGAGGATTAAGGTGAGGGGGCGAACGCACCGATCTAGCAAGCAAAGGAGGGAAGCCATGAACAATGCCAACGGCGACAAGCAGGCTCTGCACGTCGCGACGCTGTCGGGCTGGCATCGTTTCGAGCGCGATCGAGGAGAGTGGAGAGAGACGCGGCACGCGCTGTCGTACTGGTCGCTCACCTGCCTGTCCGTCGATCCGGAAAACCCGCGTCTCGTTTACGCCGGAAGCGAGCACTCGGGTCTTTTTTTCACCGCCGACGGCGGCGAGAAATGGACGCGCGCCAATCCCAACGTCCCCCAGATGATGCTGTTCTCCGTCCTTGCGCTCCCCGGCACGGTTATGGTCGGGACCATTCCGTCGGCGGTTTACAAAAAGAACGGGCAGGGCTGGGAAGAGCTGGAAGGCGTGCGCGCCGGCAGTCAGGGAGCGAATTTCCCGCCGAGTCCCGAGCTTCAATCGCGGACACGCTATCTCGCCGCGGACCCGGCAAACCCGACCCGGCTCTACGCCGGCATTGAAGTCGGCGGACTGCTGCTATCGGACGACGGCGGAAAAAGTTGGCAAGCGGCCAACGAAGGACTGACCGATCCGGACGTGCATGAAGTTCTGCCTTGTGAAAAAAAAGCCGGGCTGGTCTTCGCCGCCTGCGGCGACAAAGCCTTCCGCAGCTTCGATCGCGCCGCGCATTGGGAAGAGATCACGCCGCCGGGCCGCGACTACGGCATGTCGCTGGCCGAAGACGGCGACGGAGCCGTTTATCTCGGGAGCGCCCGGGGACGGCCGAATACCTGGCTCAGAGAGTCCGGCGCCGACGCCGCCATTTTTCGCAGCAGAAACGCCGGCTCCGGCTGGGAGACCGTCGTTGCGGGCTTGAGTGGCGGCGTCATGTCGATGTGTCCCGATACCACGGGCCGCGGTATCGTCGCCGGCACTTCCGACGGCGAGCTGATTTCGATAAATGATTCGGGCGCGCGCGTGGTCGCGAGCGGCCTGCCGTGCATCACTTCCGTGCGATTGGGAGCGTGAGAAAGTTTGCGATAAGGAGACCATGCCATGGCATACGATCTTTTGATCAAAGGCGGGCGGATCTACGACGGCAGCGGCATGCCGTCTTACCTGGGCGACATCGCGGTCGAGAACGGCCGCATCGTCGAGATCGGCAGGATTCGAAACGGCGCCGCGCGGACGATCGACGCCGGCGGTCTCGCCGTCTCCCCCGGCTTTATCGATCACCACACGCACATGGACGCGCAGATTTTCTGGGACCCATATGCCACGTCAGAGCCGCAGCACGGCGTGACATCGATTGTGATGGGCAACTGCGGACTAACGCTCGCGCCCGTTAAACAGACGGACCACGACGCGCTGGTGAAAAGCTTCGTCCGCGTCGAGGCGATGCCGCGGAGCGTGCTGGAGATGGGAGTCCC
Source organism: uncultured Syntrophobacteraceae bacterium (assembly GCA_964404195.1). GTDB lineage: Bacteria > Desulfobacterota > Binatia > UBA9968 > UBA9968 > JAJPJQ01. The sequence goes on along the minus strand of CAYOJC010000058.1, from coordinate 24,236 downwards.
GTGGGGCTGGCATACTTTCGGCGAATATTTGAACGCGCTCGACGGAAAAATCGGCGTCAACGTCGGCGGCTTGGTCGGCCACATCGCCGTGCGCCAGTACGTTATGGGCGAAGAGTCCGTCGAGCGGGCCGCGACTTCGAAAGAAATCGAGCAGATGAAGCGGCTCGTGCTCGAGGCGATGGAGAGCGGCGCGCTGGGATTCTCCACCAACCGCAACGAGCGGCACATGCGCGAAGACGGCAAACCCGTGGGCAGCAGGCTGGCGAGCGACGAGGAACTTTTCGGTCTTTGCCAGGTGCTCACCGAGCTGAACTCCGGCGTCATCGAGACGATTCTCGGACGCAACAAGATCGAACACTTCGAATTTTACGACCGGCTTGCCCGTGTCACCGGGCGGCCGGTTCTCTGGCAGAGCCTGCAGCACCGTTGGGTCGAGCCCAATCTCTGGCGCGAGCAGCTCGATGCGGTCGCGCCGATCTTCGAGGACGGTTATCAGGCGTACGGCCTCTCCCACACCGTGCCGCTGGTGCGCCACTTCACGCTGAAGAACTGCCAGGTCTTCGACGAGATGCCGGCCTGGAAGGCGCTCATGTTCTTGCCCGTCGAGACGCGACGGGAAGCCTTCAAAGATCCGGCGACGCGAAAGAAAATGCGCGCCGATCTCGCCGACCCGCGGCCGATAAACTTTCACCGCGACTGGAACGTGCTGCGCGTCGAGCAGCCGGTCAAGCCGGAAAACCAAAAATACGCCGGCAAGAGCGTCGCCGAAATGGCTCAGATGCGCGGGCAGGAGCCGCTCGACGCGTTTCTCGATCTCGCGCTGGAAGAAAATCTTGAAACCGGCTTCTGGAACGCCAACAACGGCGGCGACGCGAACGCGATGGGCGAGATCCTGCGCAGCCCTTACGTTTTGATGGGCACCTCCGACGCCGGCGCGCACGTTCAGTTCGGCGCCGACTTCGGCTATGGCACGACGCTGCTCGGCCTGTGGGTACGCGAGCGGCAAGTGCTGACTCTGGAGCACGCGATCCACAAGCTCACGTTCCATATCGCTTCGATCTTCGGCCTCGACGGCAAAGGACTGCTCCGGCCCGGATACGCCGCGGACCTCGTGTTGTTCGATCCCAAGACCGTCGATTCGCACGAGCCCGAGTGGGCCGATGACTATCCGGGCAAGACCAAGCGGCTGATCCAGCGCTCTGAGGGAATTCATTACACGATCGTGAACGGCCGACCGATCTATGAAGAAGGGCGTCTGACCGGCGAGCTTCCCGGACAGCTTTTGCGCGGCTCGTCGTATCGCGGCCGCCAGGCCGCCGCAGCCTGAAGCGCGATGGGCTTGAGCTACGTTCCGGTCGCGCGCGTGGGCGAGCTTCTTCCGGGCAAGATGAAGCCGGTCGAGCTCGGCGGGCGGCAACTCTTACTGGCGCACGCCGACGGCCGCTACTTCGCTTTCGCGCGCGAGTGTCCGCATGAGTTCGTGGACCTGCAAACGGGCGCGCTGGACAAATCTCAAGTCCGCTGCATGAACCACGGCTATTGCTTCGATCTGACTACCGGCAAGTGCGTGGTTCCCCCGAACGGGCCGCCGCTGACCACGCTGCCGGTCGAAGTGCGCGGGGAGGAGATCTGCATCAAACTAGAATGGTAGAGCACAAAATGCTCCTGCTATTTTTAATTTTCTGCGCCGCGCTTTCCGCGGCGACCGCTCACGCGCAAAACCTTCCCCTCTATCGCATCGCTTACGGCACCACGGGAGAGAATCCGACCGCTTTGTGGATCGGAGCCGAGCAGGGCTTTTTCCGCAAGCACGGCCTCAACGCCGAAGTGCTCTACATGCGCAGCGGCCCTCTCGCGATGTCGGCGCTGGCCTCGGGCGACGTGCAAATGGTCTTCACCAGCGCGAACAACGTCCTCAACGGAGCGGCCGCCGGATTGGATGTCGCCGTCGTCGCGACGGTCATACCCAAAGCCGAGGGCGCGTTCGTCGCCCGGCCGGGGATTCAGAAGCCGGAAGATCTCAAGGGGAAATTCGTGGCGATCCAAAGCGTAGGCGGCGGCGGCTGGGCCAACAACATGCTCGCTCTGGATTATCTCAATCTCGATCCGGAGCGCGATCGAATCCAGTTTTTGGTTTTTCCCGACCAGGCTTCGCGCGTGCAGGCGCTGGAAATGGGCAGAGTCCAGGCGGCCTGGCTCGGCTATACGTTCAGCGACGTGCTCAAAAAGAAAGGTTTCGTCGTCCTGGTGGACCTGGGCAAAGCGCCGATTCCTTACTTGGGGACTTCGCTCGTGACTCGCAGGCTCAATGTGCGTCAGGATGTGAAAGCTGTCGAGGGGATTATAAAGGGAACGCTTGACTCGGTGCGCTTCGTGCTCAAGCCGGAGAACCGGGCGGTCGTGGTCAAAACGCTGATGCGTCGCCTCCGTTTGAGCCGCATCGAAGAGGCGGAATCGGGGTATAATTCCCTCGTCACGACGTATGCCGCCGACCTACGACCGAACGCCGAGGGGGTCAGCAAGATTTATAAAATTCTCTCGAAGGCCAACCCCAATCTCCAGAAGATCAAGCCTAAAGAGATCATCGACGATTCGATCATCAAGCAAATTCACGAGAGCGGCTACTGATTCCGCTATGCTTGGTAAGTAGAAGGCGGGCGCGCTCTGTCCAAGCGCGCGGCGAAGAGATGCATCAAGCTCTTACTTTATCGGTTCTTCTGGGTTTAGTGTGGAGGAGTATTCACCACGAAGGACACGAAGAGCACGAAGTTTTGGTTTACAAATATTCGAACCCTTCGTGTCCTTCGTGATCTTCGTGGTGAACGAAATCAAGGTGATAGTGCCAGGTTACCCACACGGAAGCATGAAGAGCTACTTTATCCTTCCGGCTCAAGAGCAGAATTTACGACTATCCGATTGCGGACCTGCCTAACGTCGGGGACGCTGCGCGTCGCTTGCTCGGCGGCGGATTTTTGTCTCTCGGTCGCGACGCGGCCGTCAAGAAAAGCCGTGCCGTCGATCACGGAAACCTGAACGCCCGCGATCGCCCGATTTTGAATCGCCTTGGCAATCTGCAGTTCGATTTTATTTCTTCGGCTCTCAGCGTCATTGGAAGCCCGGCTTGGAGCCTGGCGCCCCGCGCTTTTTGCGTTGCCGTCCGCAGATTTTTCCGCGCGAGAGGGCTTCTGCGTGTCGTCGGTCATCGAAGCTTCCGATTCCTCGGATTCGTTCGTCTCCGCAAGGGGCGGGACTTTTTCGTTCCGTTCTGTGACGTCATGCCGGGCCGGCGCTTTATTCTCGCCGCCGACGCCGATAAGATCTTCCACGCTCCGTATCAAATTCGCCAGGTAATCTTCCGCATCTTTAGGATAGAAAAACGCGCCTGCGAGCCCGAGCACGATCAGCGCCAGTGATAGGCCGATCCCGGCGGGCGCCCAGCCCCTCTTCCGATGCCGGGCAAGCCGCCGCTCGAGCGGCGGATAGCTCTCGGTCGGGCCGGTTTCCCATGTCCTGTCCGTCGCCGCGTCGTCTTCGCGAGTCCGGAACGCCGCCGCTTCTCTACCCGCCGTCTCCAAGCCCGCCGGCGACGCTTCTCTTCTGGCATAGGCGCGCTTGCCTAGCCGCAGATCGTTGGCCGCATCTTCTATCATTTGGGGCGTAACTGTTTTTTCGGAGCCGGCGTAAGCGCTGAGCAGGGCGTTGTCGCAGATCACGTTGATGAGCCGCGGAATGCCTTTGGAATAAAAAGTAATCCTATCGAGGGCGCCGGCTTGAAACAGACCCGGGCCTTCGTAGCCGGCCGCCTTTAGCCGGAAATCGATATAGGAACGCACGTCGTCCTTCTCGAGCGGAACCAGCCGGCACTCGAGCACCACGCGCTGCTTCAACTGGCGGAGCTGCGGCTGATCGAGTCTATCTTTCAGCTCGGGTTGGCCCATGAGAACGATCTGGATCAATTTTTCCTTGTCGGTCTCCAAATTCGACAGGAGCCTTACGCCTTCGAGCGCGTCGTCGCTCAGGTTTTGCGCCTCGTCGATCAGCAGGCAGACGACGTGGCGGTTTTTGAGCTGCTCGATCAAGTAGCCGTTGAGCGTCTCGATCATCGTCAGCCGGTCCTCGCTCTGTATCGGCAAACCCAGGTCGCGGAGCGTGAGCCGGAGCAGCTCGGTGAACGTGAGATAGGTATTGAAAATAAGAACCGAATGAATAGAGGAGCCCATGGTGCGCATGAATTTACGCAGCAGCGTCGTCTTTCCCGTTCCCACCTCGCCGGTGACGACGATGAAGCCTTTTTTCTCCTCGATGCCGTATTGCAGCGTGGCAAAGGCCTCCATGTAGGTGGAATTCATCCAGAGGAAGTCGGGATCGGGAGTGACGTTGAACGGCGATTCCCGGAAGCCAAAAAAACTATTGTACATGGCGCTTTTGCTCTCGGAGGACCTCGCGCGATACGGATAATTATCAGGGAAAAAATTTCAAGTATCAAGACGTGCGAGTGAATTAGGAGTTAGGAATCAGCCAATTCCCAATTCCTAATCCCTATCTCGCTTTCGCGTGAGATTTGAGCAGATCGGCGAACTGCTTGTGGAGCTTCTGAAGCTTGGGCTGATGATGCATCTGGCCATGCAAAGGTAGACTAACGTACGGGCATGTGTTAACCGTTTCAACAGCCTAGATGCGTGGAGGCTAAGATCGTGAGGACAAAGTTGCTGAGACACGGTATTTTTAGTCGAGTTAAGCAGCTCTCCGCCATCGTTTGTGTGGCGGCATGGTGCGTCATCGCCGGCGGCCCGGCGTGGGGAGAGACCATCAAAGGAATAGTCAGGTACACGGGCGCGCCCGTGGAAAAGAAAAAGCTTCCGGTGACGATTGATCAGTACATCTGCGGCAAAGATAAAGAGGCCGAAGAGTTGGTGCTCTCCTCGACCAGCGGCATTCGGAACGCCGTGGTGTCGCTCCAGAATCCTCCGTCGGGCGCGAAGTGGGAACCGAATCTTCCTTCTGTAAAAATGGATCAGAAGCAGTGCGCATTCGTCCCGCGCGTGGTCCTCGCACCGGTAGGCGGGACCGTGGATTTTTTGAACAGCGACCGACTCTTACATAACGTGAGAGGCACCGGCAAGGAGAATCCTCCGTTCAACCGGGCCCAGCCACATGCACGGACCATTTCAGTCGTATTCAAAAAACCTGAGTTGCTCCGTGTAGAGTGCGATCTCCATTCTTGGATGCGCGGTTGGGTGGTGGTCGCTGAGCACCCCTTCTACGCCGTAACCAACGACCAGGGAGAGTTCATCCTCGAAAACGTGCCGCCGGGCAAATACACCCTCCAGGTCTGGCAAGAAAGCCTGGGAACGGTGACGCAGGACGTTACTGTCGGGGATCGAGGTAGCACCACTGTCACGGTGGGGATGCCCAAGAAGTAAACCCCCCGCTCTCCTCGATAGATTAAGGAACCACCGCGATTTTTTTTGTCGCTTCCCAGCCGGCGGAATGGGTCGGTTCCTCGACTGCCCGCAGCGAGCCGCCCCCATCGAGCGCTACCGTGAAGGTGACCTTGGGGAAGGAGTAGACCGGGTGGAGATAGACCCGGGCGATCTCGGCGGTATTGATGTACAAAGCGATGTACCGGACATGGTGTTCGGTCAGAGACGGGTGCTCACCGCCCGACCCGACGCTGACCGTAACGTCGAACCATTGCCCGCGTTTGACGGAATCCGGCGCGACGATTTTCGGGGTATGTTTTGGATCGACGGAACTCCGTACCTCTTTGTACTCGGGAGTGAACTGCTCCTCCTGGCCACTCCACACGGTCTCAGTCGCCCCATCGGCGACCAACGCGCCCAAAGCAAGTCCGACTGTCAAGACAATCCGTGCCCACTGCATATGATCCCTTTCCATCTTCATTCCCTCCTCTAGTGAATATTCTCGTTCCGTTTGGTCCGCCTCTGAACCACTCCGCCTATGTCTCGCGCCAGCGAAGCACGTCGTAGGCCAGTACCCCTTCTTGTTTCCCCGCCACTCTCAGTAATCCCAACTCTCTGACATCCACGGCGTCCTTCACGTGCTCGTAGGTGCTGCCGGTGATCAAGATCTGCCCGGGTCCGGCATTCGATTCAAATCGCTGGGCCACGTTCACCTCGTTGCCGATCACCGTGTAGTCCATTCTTCGTTCCGACCCAATGTTCCCGGAGATGACGATCCCGGTATTGATTCCGATCCCCATGCGCAGGCAAAGGCCAGGAAATTTGGCGAATGTAATATCCTTTAGTCGCTCCTGCAAGACGAGCGCACAGCGGATCGCGTTGGCAGGATCATCCTCGTGTTGCATCGGCGCCCCGAAGATGGCCATGATCCCGTCTCCCCGGAACTTGTCGAGCGTGCCGCCGAACTCGAAAACGGCGTCCACGACGTGGGTGAGATACACATTGAGGATCTCGACCGCAGCCTCAGGGTCGAGACTTTCGGCCATCGGAGTAAATCCCCTCAAATCGCCGAAGAGAACCGTCACGTGGCGCCTCTCCCCTCCCAACCGCAGGTGACGTCCGGGATCAGCGACGATCTCGGCGGCCACTTCCTCGGACACGTACCGGCCAAAGAGGGTGCGGAGCAGACGGTTCTTCGTCTCAATGTCGTCATGGAGCGTCTTGATTCTGAGCAGCGACCTGACGCGGGTCAGGAGCTCCTCGCGGTTAAACGGCTTGGTGAGAAAGTCGTCGGCCCCCGCTTCGATGCCGTGGATGCGGTCTGCCACCTCGGTGAGCGCCGTCAGCATCACGACCGGCAGGAGACGCGTGGCCTCGTTCGCCCGAATCCGCTCGCACACCTCGTACCCGGACATGCCTGGCATCATGACATCGAGGAGGACCAAGTCGACCGCAGCGCTCGCGATGAGGGCGAGAGCCGTAGGCCCATCCATCGCGGTGAGGACTTCATAGTTTGCCGCCGTCAGCGCCTTCTGGAGGAGAGTCAAATTTTGCTTGTTGTCGTCCACGGCGAGGATGCGAGCTGTTGGCGCCACGTGTATTCCTCCTCGGAAACTTCAGCTCTCGGGGGCGAGCTTACGAATCATCGCCAGCAGCTCGCGCGGACTGTACGGCTTGGCGAGATAGGCGGAGGCGCCGGCATCCTGGGCTTTCTTGTCGTCGCCGCTGAGCGCGAACGATGTGACGACAATGATCGGAACATGAGCCGTCTTCGGGTCGCCGCGCAGCGCGCGCGTCGCGTCCAGGCCGGACATTTTGGGAAGCTGGATGTCCATGAGAATCAGGTCCGGAACCTCTTTCAGCGCCGTGGCCACCCCCTGCTCGCCGTCGACCGCCTCGATCAAACGGTAAGAGGTGCGGCTCAGGAGCTGGCGCACGATCTTCAAGTTGAACTCGTTGTCCTCCACGTACAGGATGGTTTTTCCGCTCATGCCGGTTGCCCTCCGTCCATACGCAGCGGGATCTCGAAGAAGAACGTCGAGCCCTTTCCCAGTTCGCTCTCCACCCAGATTCGGCCGCCGTGCATTTCGACGAACTTCTTGGTGATACTCAGCCCGAGGCCGGTGCCGCCGAATTCCCGGGTGATGGTCGCGTCTACTTGCCGGAATTCCCCAAAGACGTTTTCGATCTGATCTTTGGGAATGCCGATCCCCGTGTCCGAGACGCGATAGCGGAGCGTCTCTCCCTGCCTCTCGACCCTGATCTCGACCCGCCCATGTCGGGTGAATTTTAACGCGTTCCCCGCGAGGTTCGTGAGGCATTGCGTGATCCGCTTGCCGTCCCCGAAGGCGAGCGGGATGTCCTCCTCGGCCGCGGCGACAAACTCCAGCCCTTTTTCGAGGGCGAGCGATTGAAGCGACGACTTAAGGGTATCGACAACATCCTGCACCGAGTATTCGGCCACGGCAAGCTCCATCCGGCCCGCCTCGATCTTGGAAAGATCGAGGACATCATTGATCAGGTTGAGAAGGTGCTTGCCGTTCACTTGAATGTCCATGAGAGGTTCTTTGAGCTCATGTGGAATCTCGCCGTAGATGTCGTCGATAAGCATTTCCACGAATCCGAGAATCGCGTTCATCGGCGTGCGCAGCTCGTGGCTCATGTTGGCGAGAAATTCCGATTTGGCCTGGCTCGCCTGCTGCAGCCGTTCGTTGAGTGTCTGGAGCTCGCGCGCGCCCTCGCGCTGGCTCTCGTACAAACTATGCAGTTGGCGGCTCATATGGTTCATCCGGTCGGCCAGGGCGCCGAATTCGTCCCGGTTGGGCACGTTGATCGTAGCGTTAAAGTTCCCCTTCGAAATCTCGGTGAGGAATCCATGCGCCGCCCGCACGGGCAGAATAAACGACCACGAGATCACAAATCCGAGCAATAGGGCCACAGCGATCGAGCTTAACACGAATCCGCCCATGAGGATTTGCGTTCTCCGGGTTGCCGCCGCGACGCTGGCCCTGAGACCGGCCATCTTCGATTGTTCATTGATCACGACCTGATCGACCAGCCCCGCGATCTGCTCATAGAGAGGGTACCCCTTGCTCAACTGCAATGTCATCGCCTCCTCCACCTTGCCATCGCGCAAAAGGTTCGCGATGTCGGCCACGGCGGTCAGAGCCTCTCCCTGGGCGACGCGGATGCGCTGGATCACCTCCCGCTCTTCCGGCCGGGCGGCCTCTTCGATCAGCGCGAGCGTATTGTTGAAACGATTGTTCTCGCGCAGGATCTTCCCGACCGTGGCCTCGTCCCGCAGGAGCAGAGCCATCGCGGTGAAGTTCATCTGGAGCGCCAGCGCGTGCTGGATCTGCTGCGACCATTCGACCCGCTTGTGCGCTTCGTCCAGCAGCTCGCTCTGCTTGGACGTCCAGGTGATGGCTTGCAGGCTCATCGCTCCCATCACGATGAAGATCAGCGTGACAATAAAAAATCCGGTGAGCAATTTTGCGTGGACTGAGGCCTTGATGCGCGCGACATAACGGACCAGCCTGCCGAGCGGCGACCCGGTCAGAAGAAAGTACGCAATTTTCTCCCCCCAGCTAGCCGGCGGCTGAGCCGAGATCAAATTGCCGTCAGGGTCAGTGACTTCTTCTTTAGGCACTCACCTATCCTCGGGAGATGTCAGCCTTTAGCGTGAGACTTCAGCAGCTCGGCGAACTGCTTGTGGAGCTTCTGGAGCTTGGGCGGAATCGTAAATTGACAGTAAGGTTGGTAGGGATTTTTCGCAAAATATTTCTGATGGTAGTCCTCGGCATCGTAGAAGTCCCCGAGCCGCTCCACTGTGGTAACGACCGGCTTGCCGACAGCGTTCGTCTCGTTCAGCTCTTTGATGAAACTTTCTGCTTCTTTCCGCTGCGCCTCGTCGGCGTAGAGCACAGCCGAGCGGTACTGCGTGCCGACGTCGTTGCCCTGGCGGTTCGGCGTCGTGGAATCGTGCGTGGCGAAAAAAACGGTGAGGAGGTCGCGAAAGCCGATTTGATTCGGATCGAACTCGATGCGGATCACTTCGGCGTGTCCCGTGTCTCCGCCGCACACCTGCTCGTAGGTCGGATTCTTCGTGCGGCCGCCGGCGTAGCCCGGCATGACCGACACGACGCCGCTGAGTTCGTCGAACACCGCCTCGGTGCACCAGAAACAGCCGCCGCCGAAAATCGCGACCTCGGTATTGCGCTCCGCAGCCATCGATTTGTACCTTATGCAATTGAGACCTGCGGGTCAATGTTGCGCAAGCGCCTTGACGGTGCTGCTAAATCTGCCCTATGGTGACTGGGCGTAGGGGCGGTTCGCGAACCGCCCCTACATAACGGAATCGAGGAGAACGAAACGTGGCGCTGATTATTTTGGCTTTCATTGCAGCCCTAACATTTCCATCCGAAGCCCGCGCCCAGACGCTGCAGAAGGCGGTGATCACCTATTCGAGCCGCAGCATCGCGTCGATCGATCTGTTCATCGCGCAGGAGCGCGGCTTCTTCCGCGAGGAAGGCCTCGAGCCGCAGCTCGTGCAGGTAAGAGCCACCGCGGCGATCGCGGCCATCGTCTCCGGCAACGTCGACGCGCTCGGCTCGGTCGGCAGCGCGATACGGGCGATCCAGCGCGGCGCGCCCGTCAAGACGCTCGCCGTGAGCCTTAGGCGTCCGCTGTTCTGGCTCGTGAGCCGGCCGGAGTTGAAATCTTTTCGCGATCTCAAGGGTAAAGTCATCGGCACGACGACGCTCGGAGGCAGCCAGCACACCGCCGGCATCCGCATGCTGCGCCGGGCCGGGCTCGATCCGGACAAAGACGTGACCGTGGTGCTGGCGGGCGACGTTCCCACGCAACTGCAGGCGCTGGTCTCCGGCTCGATCCAGATCGGCATCCTCTCGCCGCCGACCGTGATCCTCGCGCGCGAAAAATATAAGATGAACGTGCTCGCCAACGCGATGGAAGAGTTCACCAGCCTGCAAAACGGCCTGGCGGTTCAAGACAAGACGTTGAAGGAGCACCGAGACTTCGTCAAACGGATTCTCCGCGCCCGCGCCAAGGGCGGGCGCTATTTTCAGCAGAACGAGCGCGGCACGGCCGAGGTGCTGGCTAAAGTTCTCAGCGTGGACATGCCGACCGCGCTGGAAACCTATCGCATCTCCAAGGCAGCGTTTACGACCGACGGCATTCCCACCGACGACGAGATCCGCGAGTATCTCAAGATGGATGCTCAGATCCTGGGCCTGCCCGAGCCGATTGCGGCGGCAAAGATTTTCGATTTTTCTCTCCAGCGGGAAGTCAATCGGGAGCTGGGAATGAAGTAACAAATTCTCCCGGCTAGACACCAACATCCCCTTCACCACCGGCAGCAGTCGACGGCCGCTCACCAGGAAGCCTCGGATACCCCTCTCCCCTAAAGTAAGTCAAAATACCTGTTGACTTACTTTTTAATATTCGATATACAACTTTCTACACGGACTCCCAAGGAGGATACATGGATAAAGCTGTCGTAACGGTTAAAGGTCAGGTCGTGATCCCGTCCAAGTTGCGCCGCAGATTCGGCATCAAAAAAGGAACGCAGGTTTATATTTACGAAAGCGAAGGCGCAATCGTGATCAAGCCCATAACCGACGAATATATACAGAAGATGGCCGGAGTCATGGGCACAAAGGGCAAACTTCTTAAGGCATTAATGCAAGAGAAGACCAAGGAGCGCGAGTTGTGAGAGCTGCCGTCCGAGTTTTAGACAGTTATAGCCTTATAGCCTTTTTGGAGAACGAGCGTGGGGCCGACACTATGATCGAAATGTTCCGCGTCGCAAGAGATTCCGGAAAAGCTCTGCTTCTGTCGGTAGTGAATTGGGGCGAAGTTTATTACATCACGCTGAGAGAAGCGGGCCGTGAGCAAGCCGATCACGTGGCGCACCTTATCTCCACCTTGCCCATCCACATTGTTCCCGTCGATCTGGAACTGGCGAAACAAGCGGCCGAGTTCAAGGCAGAGCATAAAATGTCCTACGCCGATTGCTTCGCCGCAGCGCTTGCGAAACAGAAGAAAGCCGAATTGGTAACGGGGGACAAAGAATTCAAACAGGTGGAAGGCGACGTGAAAGTGTGCTGGCTCGCATAATTGCGTCGCAGTCGGCTTGAGGTCAGAAGTGAATTCACAACTAAAGAGTCGGTATCATTGTCGTGACGCCAGGGAGCTTTCAACCGTCCTCCCTGATGATTCTATCGATGTCACTGTCACGTCACCCCCCTATTGGTCCCTTAAAGATTATGGATCGAGTAAACAAATCGGCATCAAACAATCGTACGATGAATACCTGGCCTCTCTCGAAAATGTATTCGGGCAGGTGTTCGCAAGTACGAAACAAACGGGGTCGCTGTGGGTCATTGCGGATACATTTAAACATCGATCGAAAATTACGCTCCTTCCTTTTGATCTCATCCATATCTTGGAGCGAGTCGGCTGGAAGTTATGCGACATCATTATTTGGAATAAAACGAAAACCTTGCCCTGGTCCAGGAAAGGACAGTTAAGGAACGTATTTGAGTATGTCCTTTTTTTCTCGAAGAGCAAAACTTTTAAATACTATGTCGAACGAGTAAAAGAGACGGAAAACCTCAAGCAATGGTGGGTCAAATTCCCAGAAAGGTATAATCCATTCGGAAAAGCTCCAACCAATTTATGGACGTTTCCTATACCGGTTCAGGGAAGTTTTGGTAACGGCGACTTACGTCATGCCTGCCCGTTTCCCGCTGAATTAGTGGAGAGAATTTTGCTTCTAACCTCAGACCCAGGAGACTGCGTATTGGATCCCTTCGCAGGATCAGGTGTTGTCTTAGCCCGGGCTCATTGGATGGTTAGGAAATACGTCGGGTTCGATGTCAATTCTCAATACGTGAGACAGTTTTATAGATTGCTCAAAAACCGCAAAAGTAAGTTGAACGGCAAAGCCAGAGATTATTTGAGCCTCGATCGCAAAAGAGCTTCTCTCGCGGATCAGATTCTCAAACTACGACAAGTCAAATTCCCCAAAGCTTTATTCAGCCTTTTGTGCGGCGAGCCGGAGCAGGTCGCCTCAAAAGAAATACAGGCAATTATAAGTGTTTCCAGCCCCCTGACCGGAACGCGGAAACCCCATCAATTAGGAAAACTCATGATTTACATCCTCTACAAAGGCACAATCGATTGTAAGCAAGTTGAACAGAAGGCAAAAGCGCTAATTGGACGACGCCCGCTTTCAAAATATGGATTGGTTGCAGAAGTGCACGTCAAGCCCATAAATTCTTTTCTCCGGACAGAAAGAGGCATACTGCTTGGCGAGCGAACTCTATATGTCTATACCGAGGGACGTACAAACATAGCAGACGGCGAGGTAAAACTGGTCGATTGGCTGGCTGAAGAAAAACAACAGTGGACAAAAGTACCGCCGATACTCAGTAGCGTCGAAGTGCGTCAACCGGTTATTCGTACGTGGCAACCACCACATATTCGAGTAAGCGAGGAATTCAGCAATGGTTAAGAGTTCGTCGGATTTACTTGAGCTGAGTCCTTATCCAACCCATGCTTATCAAGACTATGCGCTGGTCAGCCTGACGGCCTCTGCTGTCTATCTTTTACAAGAATGGGGCTTGCTAACTAGCTTTGAAAATATTGCCGTCCTTAATCATCGGCTATTCCCCAGCAAATTTGCCATGGTAAGTTGGCCTCAATTTCCTGACGCAAATCGCACCAACAGGTCGATTTTACAAATGCGTCCAAAATACAGGAACCTCGCAACCTCAGTGACTGATAAAGGGGTTTTCCTAAATGAGCGAGGGAGTGAAGAAGCAAAGTCTATTTTATTAAGATTGGGATCACCGATGCTGGGGGGGGCAAATGCTATTGAAGTACCGCCGGTCATTAAAGCAGAAAGAGGTAACGAGCGGCCGCGGACAATTCATGCGGAAGATTTTCTTCAGAAGCTCCGAAATTCCAAGCTCTTCCGCCTTTATGCAGATTCAAAATGGCACGAAGCAGAAGCGATTGACCTAATTGGGTTGCTAGGTGTTTACGACCACACGCCGTCGAAGGAAAAGAAAAGGCGACTCAATGAATTTAAGATCCACGCAAAAGAGCTAGGTGACCGCGAGGCATTAGAGTTCATCGCGACAATTGAAAAATCATTCAGCACTTATCTCTCGAAATAGCCTCAAAGGGGGGCAAGCAAAATGCCAAGGGAATACGAGTTTGAGATTCGACAGGCAGGAAGAGAATGGTCACGGCAGTTTCACAACGTCGTCCGTAGCTTCGCAAAAACAGTAACAGAACCGATCACGAACTCCGACACCTCTTACAAACGGAAGTTTGATTTGCCTCACTCATCAGGGCTTGTCGATTTCATCCTTAACCAATCCGTCGGAACGAAGCTTGTTTCGTCTGATTTGAAAGAAAAACTTGCCGGCAAAGCGCCACAGCGAGAGATTCAGGTCCATTTGTATACCGCAAAGGGTCATCCTAAGGAACCGAAGACCTGTGAGGTTGTCGATCATGCGGAAGGCTTATCACTTGACGAACTACGAGCAGCTTTCGAGGAATTTGCCGCGGACAAATCTTCTGTGTCGAAGGGCCGGCCTGGCCGAAGTTTATTCGGACGAGGTGTCAGCGACGTCCTTCTCGGTCATAAAAATGGCGAATTCTTTTCCTTCAAAGACGGAGTTCTCAGCCATGCTAGCTTTCTTTTTGACATAAAGCGCGGCGCGCCGAGATGCCGCCTTGAGGAAGTCAGTAACGCGAGAAAACAGCTCGCGACGCTTCGTCTGGATGTATCGACTAATGGGTCCTGCGTCCGCGTGGTGCTTCACGAAGAGTGCGCCATCCCTGATGAGGGCACCGTAGTTCCGCTACTCTCACAGTTTTACATGCTCCGTCTGATCAATTCGGATCCAAATGTTAAGGTTCGGATCTTCCGTTATCGAGCGCAGAAGCAAGTCTTTGTCGACGAGTTGGAATATGATTTCCCGGTAGGCGACATCATTAACAAGTTTGCTTTCGAGTTCCCAATCCCACCCAGCATAACGGTTAAGAATTTCCCGGCATTGAAGGTTGACGGTATTGTTTGTCGAGCAAGCGTCGGAGGGTTAAAAGGCAAGGAAGCTCGGGACGGGAGAGAAAACGGGCTGCTGATCGTTGACGAGAACGACGCAGTCCTGGATTTAACGTTCCTACCTGAGTTTGAAGGCGCGCCTTATCTTAACCGACTTTACGGAATAGTTAGAATCACCGGTATTCGCCCGGTTCTTGACCATATACTCAATACCGGGAAGGAATCTCCGCTCACCACTACCCGGGATGGGTTTGATACGAAACATGATCTAACCCAGGTCCTGTTTAAAGAATTAAAAAAACACCTTGAACCTGTTTATCGGAAAGAAGAGGAGCGTTTCAACAAGTCACAAAGCGCTGAATTATCACCAGAAACCAAAAAGAAAATACAGGAAGCACTAAAACACTTGAATAAGCACCTGACAGAGCTCATGGGAGACGGTGAAGGTCCGGAGGGGGGCGAAACGGAAAAGTGGGACGACGTACCTATTCAATTCGTTCCGAAGACATCTCGATTAACTGTGGGGAAACCGCGGCTAGTCTATCTCGTATTGCGTGCAAGAGATGCAAAAAGTGGTGGCATCGTGCTGCTAGACAGCGATAGTTCGAAGGTTCAGGTGACACCAACATCGTTCCAGATTGATAAATCGCGCAGCATCCAGGGATTTATTGTGCAAGCTATCTCTTTAAAATGTGATGTTCTTCATGAGGCAGCGGATGTGACAGCAGTTGCAGATGGATTAGAGGAAACGCTTGAGAAGTCCCTACGCGTCGAAGATGTTGTAGCCGCACCGATTCTAGAGCCCCCGGAAGAAATGGAATTCAGGCCGAAAGAGAGCAAAGGGCAGCCCAACCGAAAAAATAATCTCGTCCTTTTTATCAATAGCGTTGTCGTACCTGTTGGGCGAAAGGTCGATTTCACAATTACGAAGGCGCAAGGGTCGGTAGGCCTCATAGAGGGAGGAAACAATAAGGTTGTTTCGTTGAGCATCAAGTTTGAAACTCACCACTTAGTTCCCGGAACGACTGTGGGTCGAATACTCATTCCATGGCAGGGCAATGGTTTGGGTCAATCAGCGCACGTAATGGCTGAAACAAAGACGCCAACAGGCAAACTCGTTTCGGCTCTTGCTACGATCACCGTTGTTCAACCAGAGGCGGACGCCGGTTTAATCAAAGATGTGAAGTATCGCGACCTTGAAAATTCAAAATGTTCTGACTTAGTCGATGGGATCATTTATATTAACAGCTCGCATTCGCTAAATACGGAAGTGTTCGGGAACACAGAAAAAGAATATTCGGAGTTGATTAGGCGGGACCGTACTGCTCAGTACCGGCTTTCGACGATCTTAGTTGAACAAAGCGTATACCGGTTGGCAGAGGATTGGTACCTAAGAAATAAGCTGTCATTGGCTCCTCACGCCCCAGTAACTTCGATGCGCGAATTCGTAGATGAAAAAACAAACGAGTTGGCACCGAGGCTACTCCGGGTGCTAGTTGAAAGTGGGTTGAACAGAGCAATTTAGTTACTTCGGATTCGATAATGAGATAGAGCCAAGTTCATATATTAGAGTAAAAATCTTATTCTACTCGAACGGCCATTTCGGCTTGAGCTTGTAAGGGAGCTTTTTCACCAGCTTCTCGGTCACGCGCTGGGCGCGGCGCAAGATCGTTTTCACGTTCACCGTCTTGATCTTCCGCTTCTCCATCACCACGCGGCCGTCGATGATGACGGTTTCCACGTCCGCGCCCTCGCCGGAATAGACCAGCGTCGGCACGAGCGAGAAATCGTGCAGCGGGATCCAGTTGGAACGCTTGCAGTCGACGATGATCACGTCGGCCTTCTTGCCCTTTTCCAACGAGCCGATCTCGTTGTCCCAGTGCACGGCGCGCGCGCCGTCGATCGTCGCCATCTCGAGCGCCTTCTCCGGCGCAATCAGGTCCGGGATGATGCGCGCCTCTTTGTGCACGGTCGCGGCTTCGTACATCGCGCGGAACATATCGAGGCTGTTGTTCGCCGCGCTGGAGTCGCAGCCGAGGGCCACGGTGACTCCCATGTCGATCAGTTCGGGAAATTTTCCGACCGTGGCCGAGCCGTAGGCGCCGTGCAGCGTCGCGCCCGGGACATGGATGACGCGGCAGTCGTTGTCTTTCAGCATGCGCAGCTCTTCGTCGGTCAGCACCGCCATGTGGATCAGATACCAGTGGTCGCCTAGGATACCGAGCGAGTTCATGTGCTCGATCACGGTGTGGCCGGTGCGCTTCTTCACCCATTCCACCTGGTCTTTGTTCACGGCGGCGTGCATCTCCACCATCACGCCGTCCCGCTTGGCGAGCTCGTTGATGCCGCGATAGAGATTGTCGCTGACGTTGGGCTCGACTCTTAAACCGTAGCAGGCGCGAATCCGCCCGCCTTCCCTGCCATTCCAGTCCTTGACCAATTTTTCTTCGACCCTGAGCGTCTCTTCGGTGCTGAGCTTGCCCGGCATCTTATCCGGCAGAGCGCGGTCCTCGCTCCACTGGTCCATGCCCGCCCACGCGATAATGCCGCGCATGCCGGTCTCGGCGAGCGCGCGCCCGACGTTGTCCATGCGATAACCGCCGGGATCGCAGACGCAGGTGGTGCCGGTGCGGATCATCTCGACTGCGCAGAGCAGCGCGCTCAAATAAGTGGCCTCGTCGGTGAGCAACGTCTCATACGGAAAGATCCGGTCGTAGCACCACGCGATCAGATCGACGTCGTCGGCGAGGCCGCGGGCGAGCATCTGCACGTTGTGGCAGTGCGCGTCGATGAGGCCGGGCATGACGATCCGATCGCTCGCATCGAAGACCGTATCGGCCTGAAAATCCTTGAGCGCTTCCGCTTTTCCAATATCCACGATCCGGTCGTTCTCGATCGCGACTGCGCCGTCTGCAATAATCCGCCGGCGCGGGTCCATCGTGATCACGGTGCCGTTCTTGATGAGGATCCGTCCCATAATGTCTCCTCCTGCCCTCGCGCTTAACACAGTGAAAAGCTGTATGTCAAACCGAAGCATGGTTCGTGTTCGTGAAAACCGCACGAGCACGAATGCCGAGCACGAGCACGGAAGCCCTGCAAGAGTTGACAGGATTTCCCTTTGAGGGTAGCTACCTGCTATATTGTGGCCGCGACGGAGGAGATAACAATGAAGAAACAAATAGCCGCAACAATCGCGGGACTGCTGTTATTGGGCTACAGTGTTGACTTCGCGGAGGCGAAGGACCGATTGGCCATGGGCTACACCAGCGCCAGCGGCGTTTTCGCCGGCCTCTGGATCGCGCACGAGGCGAGACTGTTCGACAAATACAACATCGACTCGCACCTGGTGATGATCGCCTCGGGCTCGCTCATGGTCCAGGCGATGCTGGGAGGAGATTTGCCGATCTCCGCCGCCGCCGGCAGCGCCTCGGTCGACGCGAGTCTCGCCGGCGCGGACATGACGATGTTCGGCGCGCTCGTCAGAGTGCCGGCCTTTTACATCATGGCCTTGCCCGAGATCAAGTCGATCGACGATCTCAAAGGAAAATCGGTCGGCGTGACACGCTTCGGCTCTTCCACGGATTTTACGATGCGTTACGTGCTCCGGAAGCAGGGACTCGAGCCCGGCAAGGACGTTACGTTGATTCAGACCGGGGATCTCTTCGCCGCCGCCGCGATGTTGCGCACGCGCGCGATCGTGGCCGCGCCCTTTTCCAGCCCGACGAATCTTAGGGCGGAGGAGGCCGGCGCGCGAGTACTGATGAACATGGGCAAGGCCGGCGTCTACTTCCCCCACGACGCATTTATGGCGCGCCGCTCTTTCTTGAACGGCAACGAAGATCTGGTGCGACGTTTTCTCAAGGCCTACTCCGAGGCGGTTTACAAGCTGACCGCCGACCCGGAAGGCAGTAAGCGCGTGATTAAAAAATACGTCCGCGCCGAGGATGCGAGAACACTCGACGCGGTTTACCAGTACGCGGTCGATTATATCGACAGGATTCCCTACAACACGCGCGAAGGCATCCAGGAGGTTCTCAATCTTACCGCGGCGCGAAATCCCAAGGCGAAAGACGCAAAACCCGAAGCCTTTTACGACAACCGCTTCGTCAAAGAACTGGACACATCCGGTTTTTACAAGCAGCTTTGGGGAAAGTAACGTATTCGTTGCGAGCTTGGCGTCTTGGCGCGATGATGATCCAAACTTCGTGTGCTTCGTGCTCTTCGTGGTGAGATAATTTTAACCACGAAGGACACGAAGGTCTCGAAGGAAGACAACATGACTCGCGCGAAGGCGCAAAGGGCGCCAAGGAAAAAAATGATCCAAACTTCGTGTGCTTCGTGCTCTTCGTGGTGAGATAATTTTAACCACGAAGGACACGAAGGTCTCGAAGGAAGACAACATGACTCGCGCGAAGGCGCAAAGGGCGCCAAGGAAAAAAATGATCCAAACTTCGTGTGCTTCGTGCTCTTCGTGGTGAGAAGATTTTAACCACGAAGGACACGAAGATCTCGAAGGAAGAAACGTCGACTTCAAAGGAGAGATGAATGGCAAGAGTAGGTTTCGCACTCGGGTACGGCAAATTCACCAACGTGAAAGAGATTGCGGCGCTCATGCAGCAGGCGGAAGCGCGCGGCTACGAGATGGCTTTTTTCTCGGAGACGATCGAGATTATGCGCGATTCGGTGACCGCGCTCGCGGCGATGGGACTGGCAACGAAGAAAATGATTTTAGGCTCGACGCAGATCGTGCGGCTCCGCAGTCCGATCGTCATGGCTCAGACGCTCGCGAGCCTGGACGAGCTGACCGGCGGACGGATGACGCTCGCGCCGGGCGCCTGCACCAAAAGCCACGCGAGAGTACACGCTCTCGATCCGGACGTCGCCGCGACGCCCGCGCAGGTGCTGAAGGAATACATCGAGTCGATGCGCCTGCTGCTCACCGGCGAAAAAGTTTCCTATCATGGCCAGTACGTGAATTTCGACAACATCGGGCTCGGCTGGAAGCCGGCCCGGACGTTCATTCCTATTTATGCTCCCGCGACGAGCACGACGGGGCTTAAGCTCGCGGGGCAAGTCGCCGACGGCGTCGTGCTCAACGCGGTCTGCTCGCCCGAATATACGGTGAACGCGCTCAAGATCGTGCGCGCCGCAGCCGAGGCGGCGGGGAGAGATTTTTCGAAGTTCGAGATCGCGCAGATCATCAACTGCTCGGTCGAAGACGATCACAAGAAAGCGCTCGATCAAGTCCGGTGGGAAGTCGCCACCAAGCTCGACCCCGTGCAAATCTCATTTATCGCCGGGCCGAAGATGCGCGTCGGCGAGCCCTACATCAGGAAAGAAGACATCCCGATCTTCGAGAAGGCGCACACCGCTGGCGGCATGGACGGGCTGATCAAGGCGATTCCCGACTCCTACGTCGAAGGCATGACTGCGAGCGGCACGCCGGATGAAGTCAAAAAGCGCGTCCAGCAATACCGCGACGCCGGCGTGAAAATTCCCTTATTGCGGCCGGCGGCCAACCACCAAACTCAGCGCGTATTGGAACTTTTTGCCCAAAAATAGGCGAGAGGCGGAAGGCGTGAGGCACGAGTTAAAACAAATCTCCCGAGCCCTCTTCCCTCTCGCCTCTAGCCTCTCGCCTGAATTTTATGTACAGAGTCGGCGTTGACATCGGCGGCACGTTTACCGATTTGCTTTTGATCGGCGCGGACGGCCGCGCCGTCATCGGAAAGACGCTGACGACGCCGGGCGATCCGAGCCTCGCCGTAGAGACGGCGTTGAGACAAGCGCTGGGGGACGGTTCGACTGGGCTCACCACGGGCGGTTCGACTTCGCTCACCGCGAACGAGCGCGGCACGCTGGTCCACGGCACCACGCTCGTGACCAACGCCATCATCGAGCGCAAAGGCGCGCCCACGGCGCTGCTTACGACTGCCGGCTTTCGCGACGCGCTCGAGATCGGCCGCGAAAACCGCTACGAGCTTTACGATCTCAACCTTGAATTTCCCAGGCCGCTGGCGCCGCGCTATCTGCGCTTCGACGTGCCGGAGCGGATTGCGTCGGACGGCAGCGAGCTCGTGCCGCTGGACGAAACTTTTGTCCGCCGGCTTGTCGCGGAGCTGCGCGACAAGCGCATCCGGGCGATCGCCGTCTGTTACCTGAACAGCTTCCGCAATCCCGCCCACGAGCGGCGCACCGCGGAGATTATCAAAGAAATCGCGCCGGAGATTCGCTTCTCGCTCAGCTCGGAAGTCGTCGCGGAAATCCGCGAGTACCAGCGCGCGAGCACGACCGTTGCCAACGTCTACGTCCAGGAGCGCGTCGCAAACTACCTTGAAGAGCTGCGTCTGCGGCTCGACCGGCTCACTTTTAAGGGAAGTTTTTTCGTCATGCTGTCGAGCGGCGGCATCGCCACCGCCGAGACCGCCGCGCGCTTTCCCGTGCGCTTGTTGGAGTCGGGGCCGGCGGCGGGCGCGCTCGCAGCGGCGCATCTCGGCGCCCGCGCGGGTTTTTCCGATCTTCTTTCGTTCGACATGGGCGGAACCACCGCAAAATTATGCGCGGTGGAAAACGGAAAGCCGCTCAAGGCGCACGAATTCGAAGTGGACCGCGTCTATCGCTTCAGAAAAGGCAGCGGGCTGCCGGTAAAAATTCCCGTGATCGACATGATCGAGATCGGCGCAGGCGGCGGCAGCATCGCGCGCGTGGACGCGCTGGGCCTTTTGAAAGTCGGCCCGGAGAGCAGCGGCGCCGAGCCGGGTCCGGCCTGCTACGGCCGCGGCGGCGAAGAGCCGACGGTGACGGACGCCGATCTGGTCCTGGGATATTTGGACTCGAAATATTTTCTTGGCGGCGAGATGAAACTCGACGTCGAAGCGGCACATCGCGCGCTGTCGCATTTGGCCGAGAGACTGCGGCTAAGTATCGAGCAGGTCGCATGGGGCATTCATCAGATCGTCGGCGAAAACATGGCCAACGCGGCGCGCGCCCATCTCGGCGAGCGCGGCAAAGATCCGCGGCGCATGCCGATGTACGCCTTCGGCGGCGCCGGGCCGGTGCACGGCTACCGTGTCGCGGAAATTCTCCGCTTGCCGGCGCTGATCTCGCCGTTCGGCGCGGGGGTCGGATCGACTTTCGGTTTGCTCGCCGCGCCGCTGGCGTTCGATTTCGTGCGCAGTGCCTACAGCCGGCTCGATCAGCTCGATTGGCAATTCGCCAACGGCTTACTCGATGAAATGGCTGATGAAGGGCGCAAAGTTTTGCAAAGTTCGGGCTTGAGTTCAAATGAAATTACTTACCAGCGCAGCGCCGACATACGCTACGTCGGACAAGGCCATGAAGTGTCGGTGGCGTTGCCCGGCGGCGTGCTTAGCGCCAACGATCTAGCGCCCATCGCGGCCGAGTTCGAGCGAACTTATGAGGCGCTCTACGGCCGCAAAGGACCGGATGTGGCACTCGAAGTGATCAACTGGCGCGTGGTGGCGAGCGGACCGCGGCCTGATATGAATTTGAAACTTTCCCGTGATAGCTCTATACGGGGCGACGCTCGGAAGGGTTCGCGCCTGGCATATTTTCCCGAGAGCAATGGATTCGTCGAGACGGCGATCTATGACCGTTATACGCTTCAACCGGGCATGAAATTCGACGGGCCGGCGATTGTCGAAGAGCGGGAGTCGACGTTGATTATCGGCGTGCGCGGCCGCGCGCGAGTGGATGACAGGCTAAATGTCGTTGTCGAATTAAGCGAGTCTGACGATGGAAAATAACGCGTTTGATCCGGTTACATTAGAAGTGATCTGGAACCGTTTTCTCTCGGTAGCCAATGAGCAGCAGGACACGCTGATTCGGACGGCCTTCAGCACGATTGTGCGCGAGAGCCAGGACCTCGCCTGCGGCATGTTCGACACCAAGGGGCGGATGATCTCGCAGTCGATCAGCGGCACGCCGGGGCATATCAATGCCATGGCGACGTCGATGAAGCACTTTCTCGCTGCGTTCCCGCCGGACAAATTGGCGCTGGGAGATGTGTTGATCACCAACGATCCCTGGCAAACCGCCGGACAGATCAACGACATCACGATCACCACGCCGATTTTTAAGAACGGCAAAATGGTCGCGCTGTTCGCCAACACCTGCCACAGCGCCGATATCGGTGGGCATATCCTTTCCGCTGAGGCGCGCGAAGTTTTTGAAGAGGGACTGCGCATCCCGATCATGAAACTGTTCGACCGTGGCGAGCCCAATCGCATTCTCATGCAAATCGTCCGCACCAACGTGCGCCAGCCCGATGAAGTGATCGGCGATTTCTACGCGCAGACGGCGTGCAATGAGACCGGCGGACGGGCGCTGCTCGAAATGATGGATGAGTTCGGCTTGGATTCGATCGATGACGTCGCCGAAGAAATCATCCGGCGCTCCGAGGCCGCCGTGCGCGCGGAGATTCGCAAATTGCCGAGCGGTGAATGGAGCAATGAAACCTGGAGCGACGGCTTCGAAGAGCCGATCGTGGTGCGCTGTACCGTGAAAGTTGCCGGCGATGAAATCTTTATCGACTTCACCGGCTCGTCGCCGCAAAGCACGCGCGGCATCAACGTCGTGCTGAATTACACTCATGCGTATGCGAGCTTCGCGATTAAAGCGGCGATCTGTCCCGACGTGCCGCACAACGAAGGCAGCTTTCGTCCGGTGCACGTCAGCGCGCCGCCCGGAAGTATTCTCAACGCCCTTGATCCCGCGCCGGTGGCGAGCCGGCAAGTGATCGGCCATTTTATTCCCAGCGCGATATTCGCGGCGATGTCCGGCGCGATGCCGGGACGATTGATGGCGCCCGGCGCCGATCCAATTTGGCTGAGCGTTTGGCGCGGCCAGAATCCACCGTTCACGTTAACGGTGTTTCAAGTTGGCGGGACAGGCGCGCGGCCAACGAAAGATGGGTTAAATGCTGTCGGCTTTCCCAGCGGCGTCGCCGGTGTGCCCGCCGAAGTGATCGAGAGTTTATCGCCGGTGGTGCTGAAGCGGCGCGAGTTGCGTGCGGATTCCGGCGGCCCCGGGACTTGGCGCGGCGGGCTCGGCCAGTTGACTGAATTCGCCCGGCGCGGCGAAGGCAAATGGAGCGTCAGCTCGATCGCCGATCGCACGGAATATCCGGCGCCGGGATTGCTCGGCGGCAAAGCAGGCGCGCTTGGCGCAGTGACTATGGACGACGGAAAAAAATTGCACGCTAAAGCACTCAGAGATTTGCACGCTAGCGATGTCGTTCACGTCGACCTTCCCGGCGGCGGCGGCTACGGCGATCCATTTGAGCGCGACCCGCAAAAAGTTCTCTGGGATGTCATTGAAGGCTACGTTACGGCAGAAGAAGCGGAAAAAAAATACGGTGTGGCAATTCGTTATAAAGGCAATGCGCAGGACTTGGTGAAGTTGCCGAATGATTGGTATATCGATGCGTCGCGGACTGTTTCGCTTCGAGAGATTAAGGTCAAGGATTGAGGATGGAGGATCGAAGATGGAAATACGGAAAGGGAATTTGTGGAGCTGAGCGGTAGAGTTGCGTTGGTCACCGGCGGTGCCGGTGGAATCGGCGGCGCAGTAGTGCGCAAGTTGGCGCAAGCCGGTGTCAGTGGCGTGGCGATTAACTATCGCCAGTCCGCCAAAGCGGCTGAGGAGCTTGCTGCTGACATTGAACGCGCTGGTGTGAAGGCGATCGCTATTCA